>NZ_JBWBQM010000001.1:3626367-4239551 GCF_056279005.1 Arthrobacter sp. TE26545 | reverse complement strand
TTCCGCAAACCGCAGGCCACACGACGCACCAAAGTGCGTCACCAAAAGTGGCCGTCTAAGAAAGGGATTCTGCCGCCTTCCGGAACCTCCAAGCCTTTCAGCTCTTCCGTCCCTCTCGCGGCGACTCAGAAAACATTACACGGTTCCAGGAGGAGAGGCAAATCAGAACTCCCACCCCAAAATGCCCACCCGAAGGCGTCCGCAAACCCGCCCCGCAAGCCGCCCCACGCCGTCGGGCACCCGCCGTCGAGCGTGCGGAAAAATCCTGGGCGGGTGTCGATCTGCTCTGGTGCCGTTCGACCTATGGGTGAGAAGGTCGGAAGGCGACCTTCCGGAACCAAGGAGAACATCATGGCCAAGTACATGCTGATCATGCGTCCAACGGACGAGTCTTTCGCGGCGTTCGCGAACACGGACTTCGCCGAAATCATGGATGCCATGGGCAAGTTCAACGACGAACTGATTCGCGCCGGCGTACTGCTCGCGGCGGAGGGACTGGACGACGCCAACGAAGGCGTGGTGGTGGACTTCACCGGAGACACCCCAGTGGTGACGGACGGCCCGTACGGTGAAACCAAGGAGCTGTTCGCCGGCTACTACATCCTCGACGTCGCCTCGAAGCAGGAAGCCGTCGAGTGGGCCAAACGGGCGCCCATGACAGCAGGCAGCAAGACAGAGATCCGTCGGGTGACCACCATCGACGAATTCCCGCAGGACAACAAGTGGATCCAGAAGGAGCGCGCCTGGCGCGAGCAGACCGGGCAGCTCTGATCCGCTCGTGAAAAACAGCGGGGCGCGGGGCGCCGTCGAGGCCGTCTGGCGGATGGAGTCCGCCCGGATCGTCGGCGCCCTGGCCCGCTACACGGGAGACTTTCCCCTGGCGGAAGACCTTGCCCAGGAAGCACTTGCCGAGGCGCTGGTGTCCTGGTCGGTCAACGGGGTTCCGGAGCAGCCTGCGGCCTGGCTGCTCACCACAGGACGGCGCCGCGCCATCGACACGTTCCGGCGCAGGTCGGCGCTCGATGAGCGCTATGCAGTCCTTGCCCGGGAGCTTTCCGAAGAACCCGGAGCCGATGAGCTGTTCAACTATGAGGCTATCGACGACGACGTCCTCGCCCTGATGTTCACTGCCTGCCATCCGGTGCTGTCCAAGGAAGCACGGATCGCCTTGACGCTGCGTGTGGTCGGCGGGTTGGGGAGCGAAGAGATTGCGAAGGCGTTCCTTGTGCCTGTTGCCACTATCCAGGCGCGGATCACCCGGGCCAAGAAGACACTGGCCGCCGCCGGGGTCCCGTTCGCGGTGCCCGAGGCCCACGAGCTGGACGAGCGGCTCGGTTCGGTCCTGCAGGTCATCTACCTGACCTTTACCGAGGGATCTTACGCATCCGGCGGTGAGGACTGGATCCGCAGCGGCCTCACGGACGAGTCCCGCCGCCTGGCCCGCATGATGGTCAAGCTGAAGCCCGAGCCGGAAGTATTCGGCCTTCTCGCGCTGCTGGAGCTTACCGCCGCCCGCTTCCCTGCAAGGACCGATGACGCCGGGCGGCCCGTGCTGCTCGAGGACCAGGACCGTCGGCGCTGGGACAGTTCGGCGATCCGACGGGGGCGGGCTGCACTCGAACGCGCAGCGGCCGCCGGACGCGGCTTCGGCGCCTACGGCCTGCAGGCAGCCATCGCCGAGTGCCATGCTGTAGCAGACTCCGTGGCCGCCACCGACTGGCCGCGGATCGTTGTCCTCTACGAGGCGCTCGGGCGGTTGGCGCCGTCGCCCATCATCGAACTCAATCACGCCGTTGCCGTCGCCATGGCCTCGGGGCCTGCCGCGGGGCTGGAACTGGTGGACTCGATAGCTGCCGGTGGCAAGCTTGCCGCTTCCCACCTGCTTCCTGCGGTCCGGGGTGAGCTGCTCGCCAGGCTGGGGCGCCGGGAGGAGGCGCGTGCAGCACTCCAAGATGCCATCAGGATGTGCGGGAACGGCGCCGAGCGCGCAGCCCTTGAAGCCAAAATCAGGAGGCTGCAATGAGCGCCTGAGATAGTCCTGGCTGGCCCCGTCAGCTGGCCGGGTCGTAGTGGAACTGCCGAACCTCCTGCCGGCAACGGCAGGCTGCAGCGATCTTCGCAGCCCACTCGAGTGCCGCCTCCCGCGAGGGCAACTCGAGAACGGTGTAGCCCCCGTTGGGCACCTTGTGGTCCGGGTAGGTTCCCTCGGCAACGGTGCCGTCACCGGCCACGAGCACTGGGGGTACTGTCTCATCGATCCCGCCGCCAAAGACGTAAACACCAGCCGCCTTGGCCTCCTCGATGACGGCATGCGAAGCTTCGACTACCGACGCAAAGTCCTCCTCCGGGACCACCATGGCCTCAGCGGGGAACGAGATCAGATACTTAGTCATTCGAAGATTATGGCTCCGGACCCCGACAGGTGGTCAAGGTCGGAACGCGACCGGGCTGCCGTCCAGCAGACGGTCCCTGTTTGTGGGTTAAATGCGGGAGGCCCCCGAAGGTGTTCTTCGGGGGCCTCGACCTGTAATGGTTGTCCGGCGGTGTCCTACTCTCCCACACCCTCCCGGGTGCAGTACCATCGGCGCTGTGGGTCTTAGCTTCCGGGTTCGGAATGGGACCGGGCGTTTCCCCCACGCTATGACCGCCGTAACCTTGTTACCCGTCCCCGCGTGTGTGCGGGGTGGGAAGACTGTTGGTTACCAGGTGTTGCTGGTTGTATTCGGTTGTCCGGTGGTGTGCCGGTTTGGTTCCTGGGTTGTTGTCCGGGAACCACATAGTGGACGCGTAGCTTTTGATGTTTTTGTGTGGTGTAAGTTGTCGGCCTATTAGTACCGGTCGGCTTCGACAGTCGTTGGTCCTGTCTTCCACGTCCGGCCTATCAACCCAGTGGTCTGGCTGGGGGCCTCTCACACACGAGGTGCATGGAAATCTCATCTTGAAGCGAGCTTCCCGCTTAGATGCTTTCAGCGGTTATCCCATCCGAACGTAGCTAATCAGCGGTGCACTTGGCAGTACAACTGACACACCAGAGGTTCGTCCGTCCCGGTCCTCTCGTACTAAGGACAGCCCTTCTCAAATTTCCTGCGCGCGCAGCGGATAGGGACCGAACTGTCTCACGACGTTCTAAACCCAGCTCGCGTACCGCTTTAATGGGCGAACAGCCCAACCCTTGGGACCTACTCCAGCCCCAGGATGCGACGAGCCGACATCGAGGTGCCAAACCATGCCGTCGATATGGACTCTTGGGCAAGATCAGCCTGTTATCCCCGAGGTACCTTTTATCCGTTGAGCGACGGCCATTCCACAATGTACCGCCGGATCACTAGTCCCGACTTTCGTCCCTGCTTGAGATGTCTCTCTCACAGTCAAGCTCCCTTGTGCACTTACACTCGACACCTGATTGCCAACCAGGCTGAGGGAACCTTTGGGCGCCTCCGTTACTTTTTAGGAGGCAACCGCCCCAGTTAAACTACCCATCAGGCACTGTCCCTGACCCGGATCACGGGCCGAAGTTAGATGTCCAAAGTGACCAGAGTGGTATTTCAACGATGACTCCACCCGAACTGGCGTCCGGGCTTCACAGTCTCCCACCTATCCTACACAAGCCACTCCGAACACCAATACCAAACTATAGTAAAGGTCTCGGGGTCTTTCCGTCCTGCTGCGCGTAACGAGCATCTTTACTCGTACTGCAATTTCGCCGAGTTTATGGTTGAGACAGCGGGGAAGTCGTTACTCCATTCGTGCAGGTCGGAACTTACCCGACAAGGAATTTCGCTACCTTAGGATGGTTATAGTTACCACCGCCGTTTACTGGGGCTTGAATTCTCAGCTTCGCTCCGAAGAGCTAACCGGTCCTCTTAACCTTCCAGCACCGGGCAGGAGTCAGTCCGTATACATCGTCTTGCGACTTCGCACGGACCTGTGTTTTTAGTAAACAGTCGCTTCCCCCTGGTCTCTGCGGCCCTTGCCCGCTCCACCCAGCAAGTGGGTCTCACGGTCCGGGCCCCCCTTCTCCCGAAGTTACGGGGGCATTTTGCCGAGTTCCTTAACCATAATTCTCTCGATCGCCTTGGTATTCTCTACCTGATCACCTGTGTCGGTTTGGGGTACGGGCAGCTGGAACCTCGCGCCGATGCTTTTCTAGGCAGCATAGGATCACCGGATCCCCCCATGCGGGGGTCCCATCAGATCTCAGCCTGCATGTTCCACGGATTTGCCTATGGAACGGCCTACGTCCTTAGACCGGGGCAACCATCGCCCGGCCCGGCTACCTTCCTGCGTCACACCTGTTAATACGCTTACCTCCCGGGATCAGGTCCCGCGCTCCACCAAAACCCACACACCCAAAGGGTGATAGGGCAGGTTTCGGGCGGTTAGTATCCCCCGCTTGGTATGGGCGGTTCTTCGCCGGTACGGGAATATCAACCCGTTGTCCATCGACTACGCCTGTCGGCCTCGCCTTAGGTCCCGACTTACCCAGGGCAGATTAGCTTGACCCTGGAACCCTTGATCATTCGGCGGACGGGTTTCTCACCCGTCTTTCGCTACTCATGCCTGCATTCTCACTCGTGTAGGCTCCACCACTGGTTCACACCGCAGCTTCACCGCCCACACGACGCTCCCCTACCCATCCACACCCCTGAACCACGAAGGCTAGGAACATGTGTGAATGCCACAACTTCGGCGGTGTACTTGAGCCCCGCTACATTGTCGGCGCGGAATCACTTGACCAGTGAGCTATTACGCACTCTTTCAAGGGTGGCTGCTTCTAAGCCAACCTCCTGGTTGTCTAAGCAACTCCACATCCTTTCCCACTTAGCACACGCTTAGGGGCCTTAGTTGGTGGTCTGGGCTGTTTCCCTCTCGACTATGAAGCTTATCCCCCACAGTCTCACTGCTGCGCTCTCACTTACCGGCATTCGGAGTTTGGCTGACGTCAGTAACCTTGTAGGGCCCATCGGCCATCCAGTAGCTCTACCTCCGGCAAGAAACACGCAACGCTGCACCTAAATGCATTTCGGGGAGAACCAGCTATCACGGAGTTTGATTGGCCTTTCACCCCTACCCACAGCTCATCCCCTCCATTTTCAACTGAAGTGGGTTCGGTCCTCCACGACGTCTTACCGTCGCTTCAACCTGGCCATGGGTAGATCACTCCGCTTCGGGTCTAGATCACGCCACTACACTCGCCCTGTTCAGACTCGCTTTCGCTACGGCTACCCCACACGGGTTAACCTCGCGACGTAACACTAACTCGCAGGCTCATTCTTCAAAAGGCACGCCATCACAACAACAAGGCTGCTCTGACGGATTGTAAGCACACGGTTTCAGGTACTGTTTCACTCCCCTCCCGGGGTACTTTTCACCTTTCCCTCACGGTACTGGTCCGCTATCGGTCATCAGGAAGTATTTAGGCTTATCAGGTGGTCCTGACAGATTCACACGGGATTTCTCGGGCCCCGTGCTACTTGGGAACACTCACCAGGGCGGCACAACACATTACGGCTACGGGACTCACACCCTCTCCGGCCGGCCTTTCAAAACCGTTCGCCTATGCACGCACACACACCCCGCCGGTCCGGCAGAACCAGCACGCAACTGCCCCACAACCCCGCCCACGCAACGCCCGCCGGCTATCACACATGGGTCGGTTTAGCCTGATCCGCGTTCGCTCGCCACTACTAACGGAATCACTGTTGTTTTCTCTTCCTGCGGGTACTGAGATGTTTCACTTCCCCGCGTTCCCCCCACGCACCCTATATATTCAGGTACGGGTCACACAATCACCGAAAACGGCGTTGTGCGGGGTTTCCCCATTCGGACATCCTGGGATCACCGCTCGGTTATCAACTCCCCCAGGCTTATCGCAGATTCCTACGTCCTTCATCGGCTCCTGATGCCAAGGCATCCACCGTGTGCCCTTAAAAACTTGACCACACAGATCAAAAAACTTCTAAACAAAATTGCTTACAAGATGCTCGCGTCCACTATGTAGTTCTCAAACAACAACCCCAACCCCCACACCCCACACACACAAACCATGCGCATGATCGGCAAGGACAGGAAAACCAGAAACCCCAGAACACCCCACAAAAGGGGCGCCCCTGACGGGCCCGGCAACTCATCGTTGCAGGTCCTGTTGCCTCAGGACCCAACAGTGCACCAAACACAACCCACGACAGTCCGCACCCCGCAGCGTTCCCAACACCCACACCCCAAAAGGGCACAGACACCGTACTAACCACAGGACACAACCACCAAGGCCATGCCAAAACCAGTTTGATTCGTTGATATTCCACCCATGAGCACCCACCGCAGAACAGACGCCTGCGCAATGGGCTGTACTCCTGACCCCCGGACGGCGACCATGCAGCCACCACCACAAAAGGGCAGTTGCTCCTTAGAAAGGAGGTGATCCAGCCGCACCTTCCGGTACGGCTACCTTGTTACGACTTAGTCCCAATCGCCGGTCCCACCTTCGACGGCTCCCTCCCACAAGGGGTTAGGCCACCGGCTTCGGGTGTTACCAACTTTCGTGACTTGACGGGCGGTGTGTACAAGGCCCGGGAACGTATTCACCGCAGCGTTGCTGATCTGCGATTACTAGCGACTCCGACTTCATGGGGTCGAGTTGCAGACCCCAATCCGAACTGAGACCGGCTTTTTGGGATTAGCTCCACCTCACAGTATCGCAACCCATTGTACCGGCCATTGTAGCATGCGTGAAGCCCAAGACATAAGGGGCATGATGATTTGACGTCGTCCCCACCTTCCTCCGAGTTGACCCCGGCAGTCTCCCATGAGTCCCCGGCATAACCCGCTGGCAACATGGAACGAGGGTTGCGCTCGTTGCGGGACTTAACCCAACATCTCACGACACGAGCTGACGACAACCATGCACCACCTGTGAACCAGCCCCGAAGGGAAGCCCTGTTTCCAGGGCGGTCCGGTCCATGTCAAGCCTTGGTAAGGTTCTTCGCGTTGCATCGAATTAATCCGCATGCTCCGCCGCTTGTGCGGGCCCCCGTCAATTCCTTTGAGTTTTAGCCTTGCGGCCGTACTCCCCAGGCGGGGCACTTAATGCGTTAGCTACGGCGCGGAAAACGTGGAATGTCCCCCACACCTAGTGCCCAACGTTTACGGCATGGACTACCAGGGTATCTAATCCTGTTCGCTCCCCATGCTTTCGCTCCTCAGCGTCAGTTAATGCCCAGAGACCTGCCTTCGCCATCGGTGTTCCTCCTGATATCTGCGCATTTCACCGCTACACCAGGAATTCCAGTCTCCCCTACATCACTCTAGTCTGCCCGTACCCACTGCAGAACCGGAGTTGAGCCCCGGTCTTTCACAGCAGACGCGACAAACCGCCTACGAGCTCTTTACGCCCAATAATTCCGGATAACGCTTGCGCCCTACGTATTACCGCGGCTGCTGGCACGTAGTTAGCCGGCGCTTCTTCTGCAGGTACCGTCACTTTCGCTTCTTCCCTACTGAAAGAGGTTTACAACCCGAAGGCCGTCATCCCTCACGCGGCGTCGCTGCATCAGGCTTGCGCCCATTGTGCAATATTCCCCACTGCTGCCTCCCGTAGGAGTCTGGGCCGTGTCTCAGTCCCAGTGTGGCCGGTCACCCTCTCAGGCCGGCTACCCGTCATCGCCTTGGTAGGCCATTACCCCACCAACAAGCTGATAGGCCGCGAGTCCATCCAAAACCACAAAAAGCTTTCCACCCCCCACCATGCGGTGAAAGGTCATATCCGGTATTAGACCCAGTTTCCCAGGCTTATCCCAGAGTCAAGGGCAGGTTACTCACGTGTTACTCACCCGTTCGCCACTAATCCCCGGTGCAAGCACCGGATCATCGTTCGACTTGCATGTGTTAAGCACGCCGCCAGCGTTCATCCTGAGCCAGGATCAAACTCTCCGTTGAAGTAAAACAAAAACAGACACAACACACCCAGGCCGGAAAAAGACCCGGACACGCTGCACAAAATTTGAAACCAGCTAAAAACCAGACCATCCACAGGGGCGGACAGCCCGGCAAATAACCAATTCATAAAAAATCGGTATCAACAAACTTGGCACACTATTGAGTTCTCAAACAACAGACACACCCGGCACCACCCAAACCAAACATTCAGGATCGCTCCGGAGCAACTTTTCAAACTTACCAGACCGGCACTCCCGCCGCAACTTCCGGATTCGGAAACCATACGGGACAAACCAGTCAGGGAACTCCCGGAGCCGCACCCGGACGCGGTAAAGCGAACCAGTAATTGGCTTCCGTTTGAAAGGGAGTCTGTCGCAATTTTTCCGCTTCAGCGGCGGCGACTCAGAAAACATTACACGCCCCGACGGCACCCGGGCAAATCAGGTTTCCACCCGCTCCGCACCCCGTAATCCCGCGGAAACCCGGGAAAAACCACCCCTCTAGGACCCGGTCCCGGCCGAAAGACGCTCGTATGAGGCCGCTCACATCCGCGGGCACCCACATCAACGGATACCCGCTCAACGGGCACTCGGCCAACACGCAAACGGCGCCGCGCCACGGGTTGGTGATGCGGCGCCGTCGGGCACTGCTTGGAGGGTGGGGCTGGGCGCTTAGTGTCCCGCTGCCCCTTCGGTCTTGCGCATCATCGCGGAGAGCACCACGGCGATGACGGCAATGACTGCGGCTGTCAGGAACGCCGCCTGCATGCCGGCCACGATTCCGGACGCCGCGGACACGACCGCGAAGATGGAAATCAGCAGTGCGGTGCCCGCTGCACCGGCCACCTGCTGCAGGGTGCTCATGATGGCCGAACCGTGCGAGTACAGGTGCGGCGGCAGCGGGTTCAGTCCGGTGGTGAACGCCGGAGTGAACAGCAGCGCCAGGCCGAAGCTCAGCAGGACGTGCAGGACAACCACCCACCAGACCTGGCTGGACTGGTTCAGGGCGCTGAACTGCCACAAGGTGAGCACCATCAGGACCGAGCCCGTGACGGTGAGCGGCAGGGGCCCTACCTTGTCGAAGATCCGGCCGATGACCGGTCCCAGCATGCCCATGGCGAGGCCGCCGGGGAGCAATGCGAGGCCGGTTTCCATCGGCAGCAGGTGCAGCACGTTCTGCAGGTACAGCGGCAGCAGGATGACTCCGCCGAAGAGCGCCATCATGGCGACCACCATGAGCAGGGTGGACACCGTGAACATGCGGAAGTTGAAGGCGCGCAGGTCCAGCAGCGGCGAATCTTCCTTCTGCAGCTTCAGCTGGCGGAACACGAACACGGCCAGGCAGACCACGCCGACGGCGAGCGCGGCGAGGGGCACGGCCGTGGCTCCGCCGTTGCCGCCGATCTGGCTCAGGCCGTAAACCACTCCGCCGAAGGCCGGCACCGTGAGCAGCACGGACAGGAAATCGAGCTTGATGGAACCCTGCTCGCCGATGTTGCTCAGGTAGCGCGCGCCGATGCCCAGGGCGGCCAGGGCCACAGGCAGCACGAAGATGAACATGAACCGCCAGGAGAAGTGGTCCAGGATGATCCCGGACACGGTCGGGCCAAGGGCCGGGGCTACCGAGATCGCGATGGTCACGTTGCCCATGACGGCGCCGCGGCGAGACAGCGGAACCAGGGTCAGGATGGTGGTCATCAGCAGCGGCAGCATGATGGCCGTGCCGCTGGCCTGCACGATCCGCGCCAGCAGGAGCACCAGGAACCCCGGTGCCAGGGCGGCCAGCAGGGTGCCGCCGCTGAACAGGCCCATGGCCAGGAGGAAGGCCGCACGGGTAGTGAGGCGCTGCAGGATGAAGCCGGTGGTCGGAATGACAACGGCCATGGTCAGCATGAAGCCAGTGGACAACCACTGGACCGTGGGTGCGTCGATCGCGAGGTCGGTCATGAGCCGCTGCAGGGCGACGTTCATGATGGTTTCGTTGAGGATCACCACGAAAGTGGCGACGAGGAGCGTGACAATGACCGTGACGGATTCGCGCGGCATCTTGTCGACGGGAGTTGAAGTATTCTGCACGGGATTGCCGTGGGCATCGGACGTGATGTCGGTAGACAAGAGGGACCCCCCAAATGGGTGCATCGAGTGTGGAGTCGGCCGGAGATCAACCGGTGAAAACTGCAACAGTCTAGGACGCTGACGCATTCCCGTCAGCAGGAAACAGCAAAATTCCTCCGGCAGATGGACGAATTTCAGGAATCCAGCGGAATGTTGTCGATCAACCGGACCGGGCCCACGTTCGCGGCGATGATTGCCAGGCCTTCCCCGCGGAAGGGGGTGTCCTGGCAGTTCTCCGCGAGCGGCTCCAGCGTGCGCGGGTCCACGACGTCGAAATAGTCCAGCTCCACGAACGGCTGGGAGCGGACAAGCGCGACGGCGGAGGACAGGTCCAGCGGTTCGTGCGCGTTGGCGCGCTGCTCCAGCAGGCGCAGGGCACGGGAAAGGACCAGCGCGGCTTCGCGTTCCTCCGGGCTGAGGAAGCGGTTGCGGCTGGATAGTGCCAGCCCGTCCTCGGCACGCACCGTGGGTACGGCGACGATCTCAACGGGAAAGTTCAGGTCGGCCACCATGCGGCGGACGAGCGCCAGCTGCTGCGCGTCCTTCTGGCCGAAATAGGCCCGGTAGGCGGCAGCACCGCCGTCGGCCGCCGGACCGGCCGGAAGCCCGTAGTGCAGCAGCTTGGCGACCACAGTGAGCGCGCCGTCGAAATGGCCGGGGCGGGAGGCGCCCTCCCACTTTTCGCCCAGCGGGCCGGAGGTCACGCGGACCAGCGGCTGGCCGTCCGGGTAGACCTCCTCGACGGAGGGGGCGAACACCAGGTCCACGCCTTCGGCGTCGAGGAGTTCCATGTCCGCCTCGAGGGTGCGCGGGTAGCGGTCCAGGTCCACGGCGTCGCCGAACTGCAGCGGGTTCACGAAGATCGAGACCGCGGTGACGTCGTTCACGGCGACGGCGGTGCGCGCCAGGGTGGCGTGGCCGGAGTGCAGGGCGCCCATGGTGGGGACGAAACCAAGCGAGCTGCCGCCCTTTCCCTTGAGGAGCCGGGCGCCCTCGGCGCGCAGTTCCGCCGCGGTGGTGACGAGCTTGATTCCCATGTCAGTTGCCTTCCGGGGTGTCCGTTGTGTCCTGGCCGTCTGAGTCCTGGCCGTCGAGGGCGGCTTCGATCCCGCTGAACTGCGGGCCGTTGAGCAGCCCGCGTTTCGCGGCGCGCAGTGCTGTTGCGCGCGCCATCGCGAGGTACGCGGACAGGATATCGCCGCCGGCGTCGTGTTCGCGCAGGGCCCGCACATGCCCGGCAACGGTGCCGGCGTCGCCGCGCGCCACCGGTCCGGTCAATGCCGATTCGCCGGAGGCGAGGGCGTTTTCGAGGGTTGCGCGCAGCAGCGGACCGAGCATGGTTTCGGGATTCTCGACGCCGATCTCCCGCAGCAGCTGCGAGCCCTGCGCCACGAGGGTGGCCATGTGATTCGAGCTATGGGCAAGGGCTGCGTGGTAGATGGTGCGGTCCGCTTCGGCGATGACGACGGGTTCGGCGCCCATCTCCATCACCAGCGCCTGGCCGATCGGCAGCATGGCGGCATCCGCCGTGACTCCGAAAGTGCAGTCTTGGAGCCGGGCCAGGTCCAGGCTCATGCCTGTGAAGGTCATGGCCGGGTGCAGTGCCAGCGGGATCGCCCCGGCCGCGCGGACAGGCTGCAGGATACCGACGCCGAAGCGGCCCGAGGTGTGTGCCACCAGCTGACCCGGCTGCCAGGCTCCGAGCTTGGCCAGTCCGTCGACGAGCTCGCCGAGTACGTCGTCCGGCACGGCGAGCAGCACCAGTTCGGCGCGTTCCACGATGTCCTGGATGTCCAGGACGGGGACGCCGGGCAGCAGGATTTCGGCGCGTTCCCGGCTGTCCTCCGAAACGGCGGAAACCCCGACGACGGCGTGCTCGGCCGCGCGCAGTGCGGCACCTAGCACTGCGCCCACCTTGCCGGCGCCGATGATTCCGACGCCGAGTCGTCCGGGCCTAGCCATGGCGGGGTTCCTCCTGGGGAGTTGTTGGGGTCGGGTCAGCGGGCGCCTGCAGCGGCGCGGGCGGTTGCAGCCGCACCGGCAGGGAGCCGGCCCGTGAGAGTTCTGCGAGCCACTGCTCGCTGGTCTGGCGTTTGCGGGCTTCCCTGGCGCGGGCGGCCTGCTGGTCGAACAACGCAACCGCTTCTCCGACGTCGGCCTGGATCAGCCGCGGAACCACGGGACCGGCGGTGGTGTGCAGCACCAGGTCCGCCACTCCGAAGCGGCGCGCCACCGGTCCTTGAGTGAGCGCCATGGACTGGGTGCGCTGGTGCGGCACGAGCACCACCTGCCGCCACCACCGGCCGGAGCGCAGCAGCAGGGCGGTACCGGTTGACAGGAAGGCGTTGCGCCGCCAGCCCAGCGGGGCAATCAGCCGGGCACGGCGGGGGGTGGTGGTGAATCCGGCGTCGGAGTCCAGGCCGTTCAAGGCCGCAGTGAACACCCGGTGCGGTTCCGGGGTGCCGGGATCGGGCAACACCAGTGCGAGGGTCTGCATGACCTCCCCCAGCCCGCCCACGGGAAGCAGCGTTGTGCGGGCGGCGTTCTCGTTCCCGGGCGCACCGCCGTAGCCGGCGACGTTGACCTGGATGCGGTACCAGCCGAGGATCCGCCACAGCGGAGGCTGGGTGATCTTCAGCGCCTGGATCCGGCCGGGCGGAACGGTCTGCGCCTGGGTGTCCAGGAGGCCGTAGCGGAGTCGGATACCGTCCGGCGAGATCGCCGCTGTGAAGTTGAAGCCCTTGTTGAACGACTTCCAGTACGCCGCGCCCAGGCCGAGGATCGCCGGGATCAGGTAGAGGATCACCGCGCCGGATTCGGTGAGCACCGAGAACACTACCGAGGCGA
The DNA here is from genome assembly GCF_056279005.1 of Arthrobacter sp. TE26545. The sequence continues at coordinate 4,226,655 of NZ_JBWBQM010000001.1, read as the reverse complement.
TCGCGCCGAGCACCACGAAGAAGCTCTGTTCGCTCAGCAGCAGGGAGCCGACCAGCCGGCCGTGCGGGACGCTGAGGACCACCTGCTCGGGCGCCTCCGGAACGGGTGCGGTTTCGCCGCCGTCGGCCACCACCCCCGCTGCCCGCCCCAGGATGGTGGCGCGCAGTTGCTTCGCCTGCCCGATCGGCAGGTACGCCAGTCGCACGGCCGACTCGCCGGCGTCGGCCACCTCGAACTTCAGCTCGGCGAGCCCGAAGATCCGGGCTAGCAGCGGTTGCACGATGTCGATGGCCTGCACCCGATCCAGGCGCGCCTGGCGCTGCTGCTTGAAGAGGAAACCTGTGTTGACGCGGACGTAGCCTTCGCTGAGCTGGTAGCGGGTGAAGTACCAGCTCAGGACGAAGCCCGCCACGGTGACCAGCAGCAGCGCTGCGCCGCCGGCCAGCAGCCACAGGATCCGCCCGTTGAGGCCCTCCTCGAGCAGTTCGCGGCCCTGCAGCGCGCGCTCGAAGATGTCGCGTCCGAAGAAGACGACGACGGCGGCCAGCGCCACCCACCCGCGCACGAACGGCGACGCCGGGTGCACGCGGTGCCAGCCGGCGTCGACCGCTGGCCGTTCCCGGTTCACGTCCACGGACACGCGCTCACAGACCTGCCAGCCGTGCTTCACCGCGGGCGGTGAGCTGTTCGCGGAGCCGGGCACCTTCGGCGGCCGGGAGTCCGGGCAGCAGGGCGTTCGTGCCGGGGGACGCCGTGTGCAGCTTCAGGGTGCACAGGCCGAGCGCGCGTTCCACGGGACCTACGGCGACGTCCACGTACTGCATGCGTCCGTAGGGGACCACCATGGTGCGCTGGAAGAAAATGCCGCGGCGGATGAGGAGATCGTCGTTGCGCTCGGCGTATCCGATGGCCCTGACCTGGCGCGGGATCAGCACCAGGCGCCACAGCGCGAGCACGAACATGGCGGCCGGCACGGTCACGGCAAGCCACAGGGGCGGCCAGAGCCACCCGCCCAGCAGGACGAACACCAGCGGCAGGCTGAGCACAGCCACGAAAAGCAGGTTGCCGACGGCCCATTCGACCAGGCGCACGGTCACATACTTCGGGGAAACCCGTTGCCATCCGATGCCGGGCGGATCAATCGCGGCGGAATGCATATTCACCTTCACCCTTGGCGTCCCCGCGACGGGGTCCCGTATTTCCGGCGCCGCCTTCCAGGTCCTCCGGGGGGATCCGGCAGAAACGCTCGACCACCAGGCCCACCACCAGCATGACCAGTCCGCCGCCGCCCATGATGAGGGCGAGCCAAAGGATCGGCTGCTCACTGCGGAAGCTCCAGATCCGCAGCTGCTCCACCACGATCCCGGCATGCCAGCCCAGCAGCATCGCTCCCACATAGGCGCAGGCCTGGGCCAGGATCAAGGTGCGTGCAGCCAGGATCGGGTTCAGCAGCGACTTCTTCTTGCCATTGCGCCAGCGCAGTACGCGGATGCCCATGACCAGGGTGATCGCGGCAATGACGCCCATCGTGACAAGTGCCGAGGCCGGAAGGACCGGCGTCGCCAGGCCGTAGCGGTTGGTGGCCACGACGGTCAGCCACCCCGCGCCCGCAAGGACGACGGCGATGACCACCAGGACGAACGGGCGCATCGCTTTCATGCCGGCTCCGCCCTGGGGACGCTGCCGGCCACGCCGGCGTCCGCGGTGCGTCCGGCCCCGCCGTCGCCGTCGAAACCGTCGAAGGGCCGCAGCCCCGGGAAATCCGGCGCCTTCGCCGCGAGCTCGGCCACGCTTTCGCCGTTCAGGCGCGCAGCCGGGTCCAGCTGGGCCCACGGGTAGAGCACGAAGGCACGCTCAGCGGCGCGCGGGTGCGGCAGGGTGAGTTCGGGGTCGTCGGTGCGGAGTTCGCCATAGACGATGATGTCCACGTCCAGGGTCCTGGGGCCCCAACGGACCTCACGGACCCGGTGGTGCTTTTGCTCGACGTCGTGGCAATGCTGCAGCAACTCGTGCGGGCCCAGGGTGGTCTCGACGGCGATCACCATGTTCAGGAAGTCGGGCTGGCCCTCGGGCCCGCCGACTGCCTTGGTCTGGACCACGGGGGAAACGCCGAGCAGGCGCACCTCGGGACGGTCCACGAGGTCCGCGACCGCGGTGGACAGGGTGTCGTTCCGCTCCCCCAGGTTGCTGCCGAGCGCCAGGATGGCTTTGCTGGCGCCCTCGATCATGTGCGCTCCCGGTGAACACTCACCGTCACGTCGCCGAACGGCACCTCGATGGGCGCCTTCGGCTTGTGGACGGTGACGTCGACGGCGGCCACGGGATAGCCGGCCAGGATCCCTTCGGCGATGCGGACCGCGAGCCCCTCGATCAGGTTCAGCGGCTCACCGCTGATCTCGGACGCGATGTATCCCGCCACCTCGCCGTAGTGCGCGGTGTGTTCGATGTCGTCCGTTTCGGCCGCCCTGGAAAAATCCGTGTACAGCACTGCGTCCACCACGAAGGGCTGGCCTTCACGGCGTTCGAAGTCGAACACCCCGTGGTGTCCGACGGCGGTGACTCCCGTCAGCGTGATCTTGTCCAAACGCTTCCCCTAGTTCAGTTCGGATACCTGCAGTCCGGATGCGCTGCTCAGTGCCTGACGCGCGCGGCGACCTTCACCGCATCAAGGCTGGGGCCGACGTCGTGCACGCGTACGCCCCAGATGCCCCGCGCGGCACTGATCGCGGTGATGGCTGCCGTGGCATGGTCCCGCTCTTCGGGGGCGGCTGCCTTTCCCGCGACGGTCAGCAGGCTGCCCAGGAAGCGCTTGCGGGAGGCTCCGACGAGGATCGGGTGGCCCAGCGAGTCCAGCTTGCCGATGTGCTTGAGGAGTTCCCAGTTCTGGGCCTCGTTCTTGGAGAAGCCCAGGCCCGGGTCCACGATGATCTGCTCCGGCGCGACTCCGGCGGCGTACAGCTTGCCGCGGACCCCCTCCAGTTCCTCGACCACCTCGTCCACCACGCTGCCGTATTCGGCCAGGCTGTCCATGGTTTCGGCGTCGCCGCGGCGGTGGGTGAGGACGTACATCACCTTGCTGGCGGCGATGAGTTCGGCCATGCCGGGTTCTATGGTGAGGCCGGAGACGTCGTTGATGATCTTCGCTCCGGCGTCGATGGCCGCTGCGGCGGTGGAGGTGTGCGTGGTGTCGACGCTGACCAGGGCGCCGGCCTTGACCAGGGCCTGGATGACCGGCAGGATCCGGCGCTGCTCCTCCTCGGGGCTGACGGTCTCGGCGCCCGGACGGGTGGATTCGCCGCCGACGTCGATGATGTCCGCCCCGGCGTAGAACATCCGCAGGCCGTGCGCGATGGCGGTGTCCGGCGTCGGGTGCTTGCCGCCGTCGCTGAATGAATCCGGGGTGACGTTCAGGATCCCCATGACCACGGTGCGGTCGGCCGGCAGGTCCTCGAAGCGGGCCGCCGCACGTGGTTTGCGGAGGATCGGCAGGGGGTTGGTTGCTGGTCCGGTTCCGGGTGCTGCTGCGAGGGAATCCATGGTCTATTACCTTCCGAGTATGAGGCTCATGGCTTCGGCGCGGGTGGCCGGGTCATGAAGCTGGCCGCGCACCGCACTGGTGACGGTCTTCGCGCCGGGTTTCCGGATGCCGCGCATGGACATGCACATGTGTTCGCATTCGATGACGACGATCGCGCCGCGGGGGCTGAGGTGCTCTACGAGGGCCTCGACAATCTGGGTGGTCAGCCGTTCCTGCACCTGCGGGCGGCGGGCAAAGATGTCCACCAGGCGGGCAAGTTTGCTCAGCCCGGTCACCCTGCCGTCATGGGACGGAATGTAACCGACGTGGGCCACCCCGTGGAACGGCACCAGGTGGTGCTCGCAGGTGGAGTAGAAGGGGATGTCCTTGACCAGGACGAGTTCCTCGTGGTCAAGGTCGAAGGTGGTGGACAGGACGTCCACTGGATCCTGGTGGAGCCCGGCAAAGACTTCTGCGTACGCCTTGGCGACGCGCTTGGGCGTATCCGCGAGCCCGCCGCGGTCCGGGTCCTCCCCTATGGCGAGGAGGATCTCGCGTACAGCGGCCTCGATCCGGGGCCGGTCCACCTTGTGGGAGTGCTTGCCGTGGCCGTGGGAGCCGCCGGATTCACCGGCGGACACCACGCCGAAGGCACCACTGAAGTCGTCGTCGTCGATGTGAGTCACAGCAGAAAGCTTAGCCGTGATGTACGACGTCGGTGCCCGCCTCGGGCTCTGTGTGACCGGCGGGACGCTGGGACTCGTGACCGGGAACCCCGCTGTCATACGGTCGTTCCGCGGCTGGATGGGCCAGTGCCGGTGGCAGCAGTTCGCCTTCGCCGTCGTCGCCGGCAGCTGCCCGTGCGGCGGCCTCGGCAGCGAGCTGGGCGCGTTCCCGGGAGGACAGGACCGGGGCGATGTGCTGGACCGGACGGGTCTCCTTCGAGAGCCAGATGGGACGGACGACCGGCTTGCGGACACCAGCTGTCAGGCGTTCGACGTCGTACTGGTTGATGGTTTCGCGTTCCAGCAGTTCGAGGGCGATCTGGTCCAGGATGTCGCGGTTTTCGGTGAGGATCTGGTAGGCCTCGTCGTGCGCTTCATCGAGGAGCCTGCGGACTTCGTCGTCGACGAGTGCGGCCAGCTGGTTCGAGATGATCGGTGCGGAGCCGGAGCCGCCGCGGCCGGTCAGTGGATCGGAATCGCCGCCGCTGACCTTGATGGTGCCTACCTTCTCGCTCATGCCGAGGTCGGTGACCATCCGGCGCGCGGTGCTGGTGGCCTGTTCGATGTCGTTGGACGCACCCGTGGTGGGGTCGTGGAAGACGATTTCCTCGGCAACACGGCCCCCCATGGCCCAGGCCATGCGGTCCAGCAACTCGTTGCGGGTGTAACCCTGCGGGTCCTCGTCCGGCACCACCATGGTGTAGCCGCCGGCGCGGCCGCGGGGCAGGATGGTCACCTTCGTGACCGGCGGGGCGTTGTGCAGGGCCGCCGCCACCAAGGCGTGGCCGCCTTCGTGGTAAGCGGTGAGCTTGCGGTCGTGTTCCTTCTGGACGCGGCTGCGCTTCTGCGGGCCGCCCATGACGCGGTCAATGCCTTCATCGAGGGCGCGGTCGTCAATGAGCTGCGCGTTGGAGCGCGCGGTCAGCAGGGCGGCCTCGTTCAGCACATTGGCAAGGTCCGCACCGGTGTAGCCCGGGGTTTTCTTGGCGACGGCGTTCAGGTCAACCCCGGGAGCCAGCGGCTTGCCCTTGGAGTGGACCCGCAGGATGTGTTCGCGGCCTAGGCGGTCCGGGGCGTCGACGGAGATCTGCCGGTCGAAGCGGCCCGGACGGAGGAGAGCCGGGTCCAGGATGTCCGGGCGGTTCGTGGCCGCGATCATGATGACGTTGGTCTTGGCGTCGAAGCCGTCCATTTCAACGAGCATCTGGTTCAGGGTCTGTTCGCGTTCGTCGTTGCCGCCGCCGATGCCGGCACCGCGGTGGCGGCCGACGGCGTCGATCTCGTCAACGAAGATGATGGCGGGGCTGTTGGCCTTGGCCTGCTCGAAGAGGTCGCGGACGCGGGAGGCGCCCACGCCGACGAACATTTCCACGAAGTCCGAACCCGAGATGGAGAAGAACGGCACCCCGGCCTCGCCGGCGACGGCACGGGCCAGGAGGGTCTTGCCGGTACCGGGAGGACCGAACAGCAGCACGCCCTTGGGAATCTTGGCACCCACTGCCTGGAACTTGGCCGGTTCCGCAAGGAATTCCTTGATTTCCTGCAGTTCCTCCACGGCTTCGTCGGCACCGGCCACATCGGCGAAGGTCACCTGCGGCATATCCTTGCTGATCATCTTGGCCCGGGACTTGCCGAACTGCATGACCTTCGAGCCGCCTCCCTGCATGCGGGAGAGCAGGAACCAGAACAGCACGCCGAGCAGCAAAACGGGGACCAGCAGGGAGAACAGCCCGGAGAACCAGTTGTTCTCGACGGGCTGGTCGGTGAAGCCCTTGCTGGGCTTGGCGGTGGTCACGGCCTTGACGACGTCCGCACCGCGCGGGTTCACGTAGAAGAACTGAACGTTCTTGCCCTTGTCCTGGCCGTCGATGACCAGGTTGTCCTTAAGCACCAGGTCCACGCGGTTTTCGGCGTCAAAGATCTTGGCCTGCTCCACCTTGCCACTTTGGGCCAGGAGTTCCAGGCCCCGGTCGGTGTCGATCCGGGTGGATCCGCCGGGTGCCAAGGTTGCGAAGGCCACCAGGAGCAAGGCGACCACGACAACAATCCAGATGCCTGGGCCTTTGAAGAAATTCTTAGCTTTCATCTATTCCGGGGCCAGGCCCCGTCCCTCCTGGTAGTGCTGTAGGGCGCAGCGTTCTATTCGCGTGCGGTGCTGCGACAGTTCTAGGTTTACACCGTTCCGAGTAATTCACGCATAGCTGGCGGCAAAAGTTCCCTCTCGGCGTACACCATGGACGTGCCCGCGGATCAGCTTGGCGCGCAGCTTGCAGAGCCGAGGGCCGGCTTGGTGCCGCGCGCAACAGCCCAGGCGGAGACCCAGTTGACGCCCTGCTTCGAGCGCAGCGAAACCTCATAGGCAACGCTCCCAAGGCCCAGGCTCGCCACTGTCGCCGTGGTGGTGTACGAGGGCCCTGAACCGGTGGTGTTGAGGCTGTTTGGAACCAGCGGGCCCAGCACCGGATCAAGCAACCCGCCGCCGGAGACCTCGACGTCCAGGTTCGCAGGGACCTGCATGGAGGTGCCGCTCGGGAAATGCCAGTTCACGACCATCGTGCTCTGGACCCCGCCGGTGGTCAGGGTACAGCTGTCAACCACCGGTACCGGGAGGGTTGTGGCGGAAAGGGTTGCGCCCGCGAAGTCCGCGTCCTGCCAAACGGCTTCTGCATAACCTGATGCCGCAGGTCCCAGCGCTGCCGCCACCACGAGCCCGACGGCGGCGAGCACGCCCGCACGCGTCCTCATGCCCCGGCCTTCCCTGCCGCCCGGGCCGTTGACCTGCGAGCCGTTGACCTGCGGGCCCAGGCGGCGGTGACTACGCCGGCCGCCACCGCGGCGGCGCCCAGCAGGGCAAGCCCACCAAGCCGGAAACCGGTGTCCGCCAGCACGCCGCCTTGGGAACGGCCGCCGTCGGGGGCCTGCATGTCCGGAGGCGCCGCAAGGGGCTCCCCTGCGGCGTCGACCCGTGCGGTCAGCCGGACGGAGAGGCCTTGCACGGCATTGCCCGCCGCCGGGGACAGCGTCACCCTGGCCAACAGCTCGACGCCGGCCGGAATGCCGCCGTCGGGGGCCGCAAGGCTGTGGACGGTCCCGTCAAGGGAAGCAATCGGCATCCGCGGGATCACCTTCCTGGCACCTTCCGGGCAGTGGCCCGCGGACCAGCTCACGGGGCACGCGTTCACCTCGACGGTGAGAAGGTTCCCCGGCCCGTTGGAAGCAGCTTCCACCAGGGAGCCGGCGGCACTGAGGTGCAGCGAGAGATCACTGGGCCTGACCGCCTCGGTGGTGATTCCGAGGACCCAACTGCTGGTGGACCCCGGGACCAGGACGGCGGGCGCCCGGCCGCGGCTCTCCAGGAGAAGATCGGGTTCGGCGAGCGCAACGGCCGAAACGGCACAGGGAAGCAGTAGGGCCAGGCAAAGTCCCCCCGCTGCGCGCCTGATGGCCTTCCATGCGCCCCTAAGCATCGGCCGTCCCCTCACGGTGCTGTGCTTCCCCGGGCGCTTCTTCCTTTGACCCTTCTTCCCTGGGCCACAGCACCCAGGTGACCAGCCCCGCGACGGCGAGCGTGACTCCCCCCAGCACAAACGGGTTGGAGGCTTTGGCCACCCACTGGGCCAGTCCCGGCGCGGACCAAAGCACCGTGCGCACCGTGGACGCGGTGTACGGGGCAGGATCCTCCACCGGGTTGGCGTCGCCCTTCAGGGTCAGCACTCCGCTGTGTCCGTCATCGTTGAGGCTGACCGAGGTGACCCGGTGCGTGACGGGCAGCTTCCCTTGGCGTTCCACGGTGACGATATCGCCCACCCGGACTTCCGCGACGGGCACCGCACGCACGAGCGCCAGCGAGCCGGCCGGAATGGCAGGCGCCATCGACCCGGTCTTGAACATGATGAGGGAGAACTGGAAGAGCACAGCGGCGAGGGTAAGCAGGATGCACAGCGCCCCACCGCCTGCGGCGACGTTCAGCAGGACTTCCCGTACGACGCCGGCAGCTCTCCGGGGACGGGCCCGGCGGGGCCGGAGCCGCCGTCGGCCGTTCTGCCGGCCCTCTTCACGGCGGAGGTGCCGTGCTGCCGCCTCGCGGGTCATGAGTCCGATGTCCCCTTGATTTCCCAGACGGCGCCGCTGTTCGTCCCCTGCAGGGAGTTGTCCGCGGTGGTCTTCATGGTGATTTCGAAACAGAACCGCACCGGGGTTCCCGCACTTGCCGCCACCGCTGTGCTGCTCCCGGCGGTGCCCAGGGCAACTTTCGACGACGACGTTCCCACGATGTAGCTGGCCCCCTCGCCGAACTGGCTGGCGTCACAGCTGCCCGAGGTGTACCGCACCACGCGGTAATCGAAGGCGGCGAACAGTCCGGCGTTGCCGCCTTGGACCAGCTGGCCGCCCTGCAACGCCAACGTCCCGGACAGCGATCCCGAGGTTGTCCGTACCCAGATGGAGGCGTAGTTCAGCGAACCGGGTGACATTCCGGTGGCGTCGAAGGACATGGTGGCCGCCGTCGCCGACGTTCCGTGTTCCTGCCACGCCCCGCCGGAATCCGTGGAGGACTGCAGCGCGAAGGAGCTCGCCGAGAACGTTCCGGTGGAGAATTCGGAATCGTTCCACGCGGCAAGGGTCATGGTTGCGCCAACGCCGAGCACCAGGCCGCCTGCCAGCAGGGCGCGCAGACGCAGCAGGATCGCGCGCGGTGTCCTGCGTGGGCGCATCCGAAAGTGTCCGGCCGGTGCCTGTCCGGTCATCGTCTTTTCCAGTCGCCCGGGTCAGGACGTTGAAGCGGCCGACAACTCCCATGTGGCGGTGCCGCTCTGGCCCTGGACGAGACCGGCACCAGCTGTCACCTTGAAGCACAGGAAGACCGGGTCCCCGGGGTCCGTGGCCGGCGAACCGGCGTCGAGATCGAAGGTCACGCCGCTAAGCGTGCCGCCGAGGGCGGTTCCGGCGGTGACCAGGTCCGTTCCGGTGGTGGATGCATCGCAGCCGAAGGTGGTGGTCTGGAGGAGCTGGTAGCTCAGGTTGGCTATGCTGCTGCCGCCGGCCGTGGCGCCGTTGACGGTTACCGTCGCACCCGTGGAGGTGTTCGCCGCAAGGCGCACTGCAAACGGCGCGTAGACCGTGTCCCCCGGGGCAAGGTTGCCCGGGTTGACGCTGAACGGCAGGGTTGCGCCGGGTGCCGAAGCATGGTCCGAGAACGCCGAGCCGTCCGTGCTGCCCTGCATGTTGAAGGCGCCAGCGGTAAAGGTTCCCGTGCCGAATTCGGAATCGTTCCAGGCCGCGAGGACCACTGTGGCACCTACACCGAGGACCAGTCCTCCGGCCAGGAGGGCGCGGACTTTGCCGCGGCCCTGGGCTCGTGTTGTTTCGTCTTTCATTTTGCCTCCCCTTTGGCTTGCGAGCATCCCCCCACGAAGTGCTTGCACGCTCACACGCGGGGCACAACAGGGCTTCAGGGTTGCACAAGGGGGCAAATAAATGAAGGCGGCGCCCCGAAAGGGAAGCCGCCTTCATGCCTTCCGGATGCCCGGTGGCGTGGTCTCTACTCGTAGACGTGCGGGGCCAGGGTGCCCACGAACTCCAGGTTGCGGTACTTCTCGGCGTAGTCGAGGCCGTAGCCCACCACGAATTCATTGGGAAGGTCGTAGCCGACGTACTTGACGTCCAGTTCGACCTTCGCGGCGTCCGGCTTGCGGAACGCGGTGCAGATTTCCACGGAAGAGGTGCCGCGGGACTCCAGGTTGGTCTTGAGCCAGGAGAGCGTCAGGCCCGAATCGATGATGTCCTCGACGATGAGCACGTCCTTGCCCATGAGGTCGGTGTCGAGGTCCTTGAGGATGCGCACCACGCCTGAAGACTGGGTGCCGGAGCCGTAGGAGGACACGGCCATCCAGTCCATGCTGACGTGGCTGTGCAGGGCACGGGCGAGGTCTGCCATGACCATGACGGCACCCTTCAGGACGCCCACGATCAGGAGCTCACGGCCCTCGTAGTCCTTGTCAATCTGCGCTGCGAGTTCTGTGATCCGCTGCTGGATCTGCTCTTTGGTGTAGAGAACGTGTTTGAGGTCTGCCTGGACGTCGGTTGAATCCACCAATGGCTCCTGTGTTGATGCGGGTCTGCGGCTAGTGTTGGGGTGTTTCGTGATGCCGGAATACTAGCTTCCCACAGCCATCCCCTTCGCGGGGAACGTCAGGCTGCCCGGGCCGCTTCTCCCGGGCCAGTTTCTCCTGCGCCTGCCCGGCAAGGGAGAGCCGGTACACGCTGACGTTTCCCGGGAGCTGGACCGGGCCTGCCGAGCCTTGCCTCCGCAGCAGAGCCTCGGCGGCCTGGAGGCGGCCGTACCCGGGTTGCTGGCCCCCGACGTCGGCCGCCGCCTTGGCGATTACCCGGAACCTGAGCGCCGGCGGCAGCTCCCTTAGCGCGGCTTCCGGGAGCCAGACGCCGTCGTCAGTGCGGTGCACGAGCCCGGCGTAGCGTTCGGCGGCGAGCTCCTCGAGGAAATCGGCATCCTGCTGCAGGATGGCCGCGGTGCGGGCGAGGGATTCGGCGACTCCGGGCCCGAGCTTTTCCTCCAGCACCGGCATCACTTCCACCCGGGTCCGCGAGCGCGCGAAGGCAGGGTCCGTGTTGTGCGGATCGTGCCAGGGAACCAGCTGTTCGATGGCACAGATTTCAAGGGTTTCTTCGCGGCGCAGGCCCAGGAAGGGGCGCAGCAGCCTGCCGCGCACGGGGCGCATCCCGGCCAGGGAGCGGGTTCCGGAACCGCGGGCCAGGCCGAGGAGCACCTGTTCCGCCTGGTCGTCCAGGGTGTGGCCGAGCAGGATCGCACCGCAGCCCAGGTCTTCGGCCGCGGCCTCAAGGGCGGCATGCCGGGCATCGCGTGCCGCGGCTTCGGGTCCGAAACCGGTGGCAGCCACCTCGACACTGCGCAGTTGGACCGGCGAGAGGCCCAATTCCTCCAGGGCAGCGACGGTTTCCGCGGCGACCTCGGCGGACCCTGCCTGGAGCTGATGGTCCACCACGACGGCGGCCACGGACACCGGGTGCCCGTCCACGTTGCCGCGGCGGGCAAAGTACGCCGCCACCGAGGCCAGCGCGAGGGAATCAGGGCCGCCGCTGCAGGCGACGAGGACCCGCTCCGGGTAGCCCGCTGCCGCCAGTGCGTCCCGCAGGTGCTTGCGCGCCTTGCCGACGAGCGGCGCGAGACGGCCGGGCCGCCGTCGACCGCTTTGTGTCCGGCCTTCCGGGCTCACGGGCCAGTTATTCTCGGGCCCGCTGTTCACAGCCCCATCCGCTCAAGCCACAGCTTGGCGTCGTGGATTTCCTCTTCGGTGGGCAGGTGTTCGGCGGATTCCCAGACCCGGTTGAGGCCCTCCATCCCCACGACGGCCACGACCGCGCGGACGAACTTGGCGCCGTCGCTGTACTGGCGCATCTTGGCGTCCAGGCCCAGCAGGCTCCGGATGAACTTCTCGATCACGCCACGGTCCTTGCCGCGGTCGTTGAAGCGCTGCCGGATGGTCTTCACGGAAGGAATCAGGGAGGAGTCGACAGCGTCCATCACCACATTGGCGTGGCCCTCCAGCAGGCTCATGACGGCCGTGAGGTGGGAAAGGGAGGCCTTCTCCTCGGGGTTCTGCAGCAGGTCCAGGATGGCTCCACGGCGCGGGATGTCCCCGGGGCCGGAGCGGTCCCGCAGGGACCGGGCCGCCGCGCTTGCACGCTCCATGAGCGAATCGACGTTGCCCAGCAGGTTGGTGCTCAGTTTCTCGATTTCCTCGAGCATGTGGCCGCGAAGCCACGGCGCGGCCGCGAACTGCACGCGGTGCGTCTGTTCGTGCAGGCAGACCCACAAGCGGAAATCGTCGGGGTCGACGTTGAGCTCGCGTTCCACGGAGATGATGTTCGGCGCCACCAGCAGCAGGCGGCCGCCGGGCGGTGCCTTGGACTCCGGGGCCAGCGCGGCGAACGGATCGTACTGGCCCAGGACCTTGCTGGACAGGAAGGCGAGGACGGCGCCGAGCTGGCTTCCGGTGATCGCCCCGCTGGTTGCCGCGGCCGCGGGAGTCAGGGTGACGCCGTGGCGGGAGTCGAGCATCTGCTGCAGCGCGGGCTGCAACATCACGGCGAAGCTCTGCGTGTTTGCCTTGGACCAGGAGGCACGGTCCACCACAAGGACATGGGAGTCGCGGAGGTCCCGGGCGGCTTCCAGCCCGGTGATCTCATGGACATACGGCACGGAAACGTCAGCGCTGCGGCGCAGGCTGTTCACCGCGCGCCCGATCTCCGACGGGCTCATGGCCGGGCCCGGCGGAGCGAGCCGGGCCGCCGTGGACGCGGCGAGCTCCCAGTTGATCAGTGACTGCGCCTTGCTTGATGAACCAGGGCTTGATGGATTGGCGTGCTGCTGGGACTCCATGTTTCCCATTCGAACACAGTCCCCTGACAACAGTCCCTTAAGTTCGCTGCACGCGGAGGTTTGGCCCGGGCCCCGGAGCAGCCGCAGGGCATCAGCGGCAGCCGCAGGATGCCAGCGCGGACGCCGCGCGGTCCAGGGCCACCTTGTTCCCCGCCGCGCCCGGGGTGAGTCCGTTGCCGATGAAGGAGAACACCAGGAGCCTGCCGTCCGCGTCCACCACATAGCCGCTCAGCGCGATGACGGAGTTCAGGGTGCCCGTCTTGGCTCGCACAAGTCCGGCCCCGCTTGCCGTGCTGGCGTCGACGTAGCGGTCGTCCAGGGTTCCAGTCAGGCCGGCCACCGGGAATCCCGCGAGCGCGGCCCGGAGCCGGGTATCCGGACCCGAGGTGATCGCCCGGACCACCTCGGCGAACTGCCGAGTGGTCACCCGGTTCGCCAGCGACAGCCCGGACACGTCGGAGAGCCGCATCGAGACGGTGTCGATTCCCAGCTGGCCAAGCTGCGTCCGCACGGCCGCAGTGGCGCCGTCGTTGGACCCGGCGCCACCGGACGCGAGCGACGCCATGCGGCCCAGCAACTCGGCGAGGTAGTTATCGGACGTCTCGAGCATGAGGTCCACCTGCTGGCGGACGGTGGCGGACTCGACGGCGGCCAGCACCTCGGCGTCGGCGTGCGCCTTGGCCCGCACGACGGCGGTCCTGACGGTAATGCCCGCAGCTGCACCTGCGGCTTTCAGCCTGGCCGTGAACGCCTGCGCCGCGTCGAGCGCGGCGTCCTTCGGCCGCGGCCCGCTCACCGTTCCGGGGACATCGCGGCCGCCGTTCATCGCCAGCGGGAACAGCGGGGCGGTTTCCCCGGCGTCGACGTCCTCAAGGCTCCAGGCCGGGTTGAGCGCCGGTCCCGTGAACAAGGAGTCGTCCAGTTGCACGGACAGCGGACCCTTGACCCCCTGCTTCGCCAGTGCCGCAATCGTGTCCGCGGCGAGGGTCGCCAGCCCGGCCCGGCCCATCACCTCTTCCGGGGCTGACCGGCCGGCGGCCAGCAGCACGTCCCCGCCGCCGCGCAGCACAACGATGGAGGGCTTCGCGCCCGCCAGCACCTGGGTGCTGAAGCGGGTCTCGGGGCCGATGGACCGTAGGGCGGCGACGGCGGTGAGCAGCTTCATGTTGGACGCGGGCACCCGGTTCTTGCCGCCGTCGCGCTCGTAAAGGACGTCGCCGCTCAGCGCGTCCTGGACCACCGCGGTGAAGTTGCCGCCGCCGTCCGGCTTCAGGGCAGCGTCCAGCTGCGCGGCAAGCTTGCCGGGCAAGGGAAGGGGCGCGGCAGGATCCAGCGGTTCGACGCCGCGGGTGGCCGAAAGCTGCTCCGGCGCGCGCTGCCACGGGGGAAGCGGGGCAGCGGGTGTCTCCTGTGGCGCGAAGAACCCGGGCGCTACGTTGACGCCCATCGGGACGGCGAGCGCGGCAATCGCCGCAGCAAGGGCCAGCCATTGCACCGCGCGGATCAGGCGGCGGATGAAGGGGCGGGGCTTGCGCGGTTTGTCCGGGGCCGGGGCGGCCGGCTTCCCCTGGTCATTTCCTTCGGGTTCCGGCACGGCAGCCTGCATTTGGGCCTTCATGTCGCTGTGGTCCTTAACGTCCTGGATGTCCCCCGGTTCAAGAAACGTGGACCTCTCGCTATATCCTCAATAGTAGTCGGCGGCGCCGGCCGTTCTTTTGCCGCGCCCACGCCAATACCGTCAAGGAGCATTCCATGAAGCATGACGTCACCATCGAGATCCCGAAGGGATCGCGCGTCAAGTACGAAGTTGACCACGAGACCGGCCGCGTCCGCCTGGACCGCATCCTGTTCACGTCCATGCAGTACCCCACCCACTACGGTTTCTTCGAGAACACCCTGGGCGAGGACGGCGACCCGCTGGACGCCCTGGTGCTCCTGCAGGACTTCGACCTGCACCCCGGCGTGATCGTCGAGGCCCGCCCGATCGGCGTCTTCAACATGACCGACGACGGCGGCGGAGACGCCAAGGTCCTCTGCGTTCCCGCGGACCCGCGCTTCGACCACATCCAGGAAGTCTCGGACGTCAGCGAATTCCTCATCAAGGAAATCGAGCACTTCTTCACCCGCTACAAGGACCTCGAGCCCGGCAAATGGGTCAAGGCCGAAGGCTGGGCCGACCGCGCAGCAGCCGAAGCCGAGCTGGAAGCGTCCATCAAGCGCTTCGAGGCCGAAGGCCACTGACGCCTCCCTCCCGCCGCTTTGACTTGCACGACGGCGGCAGGCCGGGTTCCATGGGACCTGGGCTGCCGCCGTCGCTGTTTAAGCGCTGTCCATATGGGGAGGGATCCCCATCGACGCGGCGAAGGGACGGTCCATAGGCTGGGTTGGAACTGACCAAAAACCACGGAGAACGGGGGAATCCGGATGGCGGGATTCTATGGAGCCGACGTCGCGCAGCTGCGGTCGCTGGCCGGAATCATGGGCAAGGCTGCAGACACAATTGCCTTGCAGGGCTCGCAGCTGACCCAGCTCATCAACTCCAGCACGGCCTGGAAAGGCCAGGACGCCGCCCACTTCAAGAGCGACTGGAACGGCAGGCACCGCCAAAGCCTCATCAAGGCCGCGTCAATGCTGCGCTCGGGCGCGAGCGAACTGAAAAAGAACGCCAACCAGCAGGAGTTCGCCAGCCACAAGAGCGGCGAAAGCTCCGTGGGAGTCCTCATGGACGTGTATGACACCGCCTCCGGCGCCAAGGAGGTCGGCGCCCAGCTGTGGCAGGCGTACAAGCTGGGGAAACTGGGGTGGCAGGAGTTCGCCAAGACGAAGGAAATCCTCACCGATTGGCGCGCCGGCGGCACCGTGCTGCGCGAGGCCCTCGATTCGCTGCGCAGCGGCGGCAAAATCACGGACGTCATCTCCGACCTCAAAGCGAACATCCCCTATAGCCAGGCCTTCCAGGACGCGTCCAAGTTCTCCAAGGGCCTGCGCATGGCCGGAGCGTTCGCGGCGCCCCTGAACATCGTGGGCGGCATCAGCGACATGATCAGCCCCGAGCATGACGGCTGGCGCGGCACCGGAGACCGGGTTGCCGGCGGCCTCTCCGTGGTGGGTGGCGTCGGCAGCATCATGCTCATGACCGCCGGCGGCGCGGCAATGCTGGGACCGATCGGCGCCCCGATCGTGGTCGGGGCGGGACTCGTTGCCGGCGCCTGGGCACTCGGCAACCTCGTGGCGGACAACTGGGATTCCATCAGCAACTTCGCCAGGAACCCCGGCAGCTATATCGCCGACGGGGCCCGGGAGGTGGCGGGGTTCGCCAAAGACGTTGGCACTAAGGTTGCAGACGGGGTCAGTAACGCGGCCAAATCAGTCGGTAAGTTCGTCGGAGGGATTTTCGGATGACTACAAACACGATCAATTGGACCGAGCGCGACGTCCGCTGCGCGGCTGCTGTCCTGGGCAAGGCGTCCGACGACGGCTTTGCCCTGCCCACGCTGACGGACGAGGAAGTCGTGGCCCTGGACGGCGTCCAGCGCGAGCAGATCGTCGCCCTGCCGTGGCTAACCGCCCAGGAGGCCAGCAAGGATGTCATGTGCGCGGTGGCGCTGCGTGGACTCCTGGCCAAGGAGCTTGTCTACCCTGTGATCTTTGAAGGCGAAACCGAGCCCACACGGCTGCACGCCACCGAGGACATCACCGGGGCGCTCAGCTTGCGCCGCAGCGGGAGCACCGTCGTCTCCATTGAACGCACCGTCTCCACCGGCCGGCGCTGGCTTTACGCCTACGTTCACGCCGAGGGCGTCCTGGTGGAGGAAGTGGACGACGGCGGCCTCCACGGTTTCACCGTAGTCGCCCGCCGGTCGCTGGCGGACCGTCTGGCGGAGTTCGTCGATCCCGAGGGATCCGCTGCCCGCGACACCGAAGCCGTCTCCTACAGCGAGGCAGAATTCGAGGCCAGCGCGCCGACGGCCCTGGCCGACACGCGCGCCGCGAGCAACGTGGTTGCCTTCAGCTCCGACACCGAGGACTTCCCCACCGTCACCGTCTACACGGGCCCGGACTCCGTCCACCTGCTGACACCCACCACCCATGGCGACTCTGTCTCCTTGGAACTGCGGGAAGCCTCACGGCAGACACTGGCCGGGATCCTCGGCGGCCTCGCAGGCCTGTCCTAGCCACCCGCCCGTTTCCGACGTCCCGAAAGTCCCTCATGAGCACCAAGAAACACCCGCAGTCCACCGGCCTTGTCGACGCTTCCAACGGCCTGCCCGTGCGGCGCCACACCGAGACCGGCAGCTACTACGTGCGCAAGGCGGGCTGGCCCCACTTTTGGGGAAGGGTCCTCGATGCCTTGGTGGTCCTCGCCGTGGCCGGACTCCTGATAGTTGTCTTCAACAGCCTGGTACAGAACTACGCCCTGGGCTCGCTCTCCTACACGCTCGCCTCCAGCACGGGCGCGTTCTACGGGGTGGTAGCGGCGATCTGGTTCCTGGTGCTCTTCGGTTACGGCATGGTCTGCGGAGCCTTCGGCGGGCTGGGCGATGCTGCCTCCGGCATGCGGGGTGTCCGCATCACCGACGGCACCACTTCCGGTGCCTGGCTGGGCGGCTGGCGGGCTGTTTGCTGGTCCTTCGCCCCGCTCTACGTCGTCCTGACGATCGCCGCGGCGTTCAGCGGCAGCGGCGGCGACAGCTTCGAAGCCAAGTTCACGGCCATCGACCTGCGCTCCGGACTGGCCGGCGGCCAGTCCCCTGTCCCGGATCCGAAGGCCGCAGCGGAAGCCTCCGCCGAGTCCGAGGCAGCCGGCGCGGCCGAGGCCGAACGGCAGGGCCTGCCCAAGCTTTACGGCCGGCAGCCCGATGCACGGCCGTAGCTGGCTGGTCCGGCGCGCCGAGCGCAGGCTTGGCCCCGAGCTCGGCCCGCTGCGCTTTGTGGCCATTTCCAGCAAGGTGTACTGGAAGGCGCTGCTACCCTGCTTGGCCGTCGGATTTGCCTACGGCACCGTCGGCGAGTTCGTGACTCCCCGGTCCAGCCGCGAGCCGGGCCTCTTCACCGATCTTCCGATGTATGTGCTGGTCAGCGCGCTCACGGGCCTGGTGCTGTGGTCACTGACGCTGCTGATGAGTTTCCGCAAGCTGCTCGTTTTCGAGGGCGGCCTCGCGGCGCGTTTTGCGCAGAAACACACCACCGTGGTCTTCCGCTGGGCGGACATCGACGCCGCCACCATTAAGGCCGTGACCACTGCGGAAGGCACCACCCCTTCCCGGATGCTCGCAGCGGGCAGGAAAGCGTCTCTCGGCGTTTCCGGAAGGAACGCCCTGGTCTTCCGCGCTTCCGGCGGGTTCTGGCTCTTTGAAAGCAAGGGCGAAACCGCCCCTCTCGTGCTGGCAATGCAGCGGGCGATGCTGGACGCCGGCGTGCCCGACGCCGCCCGCGTCGCGTCCCGGGCGCTGCCGCCCGGCCGTCGTGAGTACCCGCACGAGCCTGGACTGACACTCGCCCGATCCAGCCCGGTGACGCTGTGTTTCCCCGCGTTTGCCGCGCAACTACCTGCCGGTAGGCTGTGATCCACATGTTCACGCTGACCATCAATCAACGCGACAGTCGCAACGACGGCGACCTCGTGCCGCAGCTACTGAAGGAGCTGCGGCACATTCCGGCGCGGCTGGACTTCGATCGCTCCGTAGAGGACGAGGTCCAGGGAATCGTGGACTGCCCGCACCAGGCGGTGGAGGTCGCGTTGATCGCCCTCCGCGGCGGACACTGGTACGTGGGGATCGGCGTCGGACCGGTGAACGAGCCGCTACCCAACCAGATCAAGGACGCCTCCGGGCACGGGCTGGTCTACGCGCGGCGCGCCGTTGACCGGCTGCGCAGCGGCAAGGACCGGGTGACCGTGGCGGTCGAGGGGCCAGTGGCCGCGCTGGCGGCCGAATCCGAGGCCGTGCTGCGCCTGCTGGGACACGTAGTGCAGCACCGCACCGCCGCCGAATGGCGGGTACTGGATCTCCTGACGCCTGGAGTCCGGGGCCAGCAGAAAGCCGTGGCCGAGGAACTTGGCATCACCACGCAGGCCGTCAGCAAGGCCCTGGCCCGGGCCCAATGGATCGAGGAACACGCTGCCCGCCCGGCCGCGGCGAGGTTGCTCTCGCTCATCCTCGAGGTGCGCTGAGGCGCCCCGCGCTATGCTCCCGCACGCTCCCGCGGCTGAGTCGCAGCCTTGCCATCGGGAGGGCTAACGGCGGCTGCGACTCAGGGGCAGGGTCTCATTGATCGCCGAGGTTGTCCTTGGCGGCGGAAGCGCGGTCCTGGACATCGGCAGCTGCGGCCTGGCCCTCGTCCTTGACGTTGGCGGCAGCCTCCATGGCACTGTCCTTGACGTTCTGCACAGCGTCCTGTGCCGGTTCCTTGAGGTGCTCGGCGACGTCCTGTGCGGCACGGCCCAGCTCTTCGGTCAGCGGTTGTGCCGCTTCCTTTACCGCTTGGGCTGCCTCGCGTTCCTTCTCCGACGGCGGGATCAGGGCTGACACCAGCAGGCCGGCGCCGAAAGCGATCAGGCCCGCGGCAACGGGGCTGCCCTGAGCCTTCCGCGTAATCATCCGGGGCGCGTCGCCGATTTCGGAGACGACCCCGGAAACGGCGTCTTGGGCGTGATGGGCGGCGTCGGCCGCTGCATGCTGGACGTCGTCGCGGGCACCGAAGACGGCGGTCCTGATCCTGTCCACGCGCCTGTTGACGATGTGCGACGGCGTGACCTTGTCCGCCACGGCATCGACGTTCGTACTGAGCCGCCTGCGAGTTTCTTCGATGTCGGCGCGCAGGGCGTCCGGGTTCTGGGTCATCGTGTCTCCTCGGTATTCGGTTTGAAGGTTGGAGGTATTTCCTTGACTGTCTCCGCGGTGCGCGGCATGCCGTTGATGGTCTTCAGTTCCCTGCGGCCCATGCTGGCGAGCACGGCCGCAACGATGCCCCAAACGACTGCCACCACGACGGCGGACCAGCCCGGCGGGATGAGCTGGCCAAGGGCCCACCACACGGCGAGCGAAAGGAACAGCACGGCGAGGTGCCCGGCCCAGGCGGCCCCCGCAAGCATCCCGGCGCCCCTTCCGGCCTTGGTGGCTGATTCCTTGAGCTCCGCCTTGGCCAGCTCCACTTCCTGGCGCATCAGCACGGAGACGTCACGCGTCAGGTCACTCAGCAGCTCTCCAAGCGGCATGGTTTCCGCCTTGATGTGGGCTTCGGTGGGAGGCAGGTCCGCGGGACTGCTCATCGGGGACCTCCGTATTCCGGGCTGTCCGGGTCAAGGGATCCCGCGAGCGGGTCACCATGGGCCTTGACCCTGCCGGCGTCCGCTGTGCCGTACGGAGTTCCGTACCCGGCAGTGGTGGTTTCGGGCCCCGGCAGATCCACAGGGGGCGGCGGCACGGCGCCGCCTGCGCTTGGGTAATAGCCGGCATCCGGGTTGGCAGCCATGGTGTCCACGGAATCAGCCGATGCGTTCTCCGCCATGCCACGGCCGAGCCGTCCTGCGAGCACGCCCGCGCCTGCAGCCAGCAGGAGGAACGCGCCGGGCCTGCGGCGTGCAAAGCTCTTCACCTCGTCCAGGAGTGATCCCGGATCCCGGTTTTCCAGCCATGCGGCCACGGAGGAAGAACGCTGGGCTGCCTGCCGGACCAGGTCCGTGGCCACGCCGCCGTCCTGGGAGGCGTTGGCCATGGTGGACAGCTCGTCGGAGATGGACCACAGGCCTTCGGCCACGCGCTGCTGCTGGATTGCAGCTTGTTCCGCCAGTTCGCCTTTGGTCTGCGTGAGCAGCTGCCGGGCATTCATCCTGACATCCTGGGCCACATGCGAGGCCTCGGTCTTCGCAACGTCAACCACGCCGCCGGCGGCATCCTTGGCCGCCTCCGCGACGCCGGCAGCTTCCTGTTTGGCGGTTTCCACAGGGCGGGCACCGGAGTCTGCTCCGGCTTGGTAACCGGGGGCGGCAGAGTCCGTCTCCATTTCAATTGGCGTGTCCACGTAGCTTCCGGAGTAAGGTCCGGTCCCAGCGGGGACACCTGTCTGTGGCGCCGCGAAGCTTCCGTCCTGCGGCGATTGGCTCTCAGTCATTGTCGCTCTCTTTCCACAGTTGGCAGGCTGCGGACAGCAGCCGGGATAGTAAGCATGATTACTATCAATGGGTTTGTACCCCTTCGTCGTGGCTTCAACCGCACTTCGGGGACTTTATGGCCACGATCCTTCTTCCGCCGGGCAGATCAGCAGTTCGCGGACCTCGCTGCCTATGGGCTGGGACAGCGCGAACACCACCGCGTGTGCCACATTGACGGGATCGTTGAGCTTGGAGTCGTCCTGCGGCTTGTACTGGTCATCGCGTTCGTCGAAGAAGTGCGTCTTCATGCCTCCCGGGATGATGGTGGTGACGCCGATGAGTCCCCCGCTTTCCGCAGCCAGCGCCCGGCTGAACCCGATCACGCCGAACTTCGAGGCGCAGTACGCCGTGGCATCCGGAAATGCACGGAGGCCGAGCGTGGACGCGATGGTGATGGCACGGCCGCGGGATTCCTTGAGGTACGGCAGCGCGGCGCGCACTACGGAGACGGTGCCCAGCAGATTTACTGAGATGACTTTTTCCCAGTCCTCCGCGGGAACGTCGCCCAGTTTGCCGCAGCGGTCGATGCCGGCTGCCGTCACCACGCCATCGAGGCCTCCGAGGATTTCGGCTGCCTCCTTGACTGCTCCTTCCACGGCGTCCCGGTCGGAAACGTCCACCTGCAATGCCTTCGCGCCGCCCACGTTGCTAATGTCGCGGTCGAAGACGAAGGGCGTCCCTCCGGCGTCGAGGATGACTTCGACGATCGCGGCGCCCAGGCCGGAGCCACCTCCGGTCACGATGACGCGGCCGGGTGCTTGCTTTTTCATGCCGTTCCTTTCCTTGCTTGGTCCTTCTCCTTGCTTGGTCCTTCTCCTTGCTTGGTCCTTCATTCCGAAAGGGTGGATTCAGCCGACTTTGGCGAGTGCTTCAGCCAAGCCACTGGTGGATCGCGCGGGGTGGAACGGCACGGTGAGGCATCGTCCTCCCCAGCCGGCCAAAAGGCGGGTCTCCGGCAGTTCTTCGGGTCCGTAGTCGCCGCCCTTGACCCAGATGTGGGGCCGGAGCTTTTCCAGGCAGGCCTCCGGGGTGTCCTCGTCGAAGACGACGACGGCGTCCACGCAGGACAACGCAAGCAGCAGTTCGGCGCGGTCCTCCATGCTCACGATCGGCCGGTGCGGCCCCTTGAGCCGGCGAACGGATCGGTCGGAATTCAGGCAAACGATGAGGCAATCGCCCATGCTCCGGGCGATGGCCAGGGTGCGGGCGTGACCGGCGTGCAGGAGGTCGAAGCAGCCGCCGGTCGCGACGACCGTTCCGCCGGCGGCGCGAACCGCCCTGGCGAGCCGGACGCCGTCGGCAGCGGCGCCGTCGGCAGCGACGCGGTCGGGAGCAGCGCCCTCCGGCCCGGTACCCGCCCCGCCTGCCTCCATCACGAGGGACGCCGCTCCCCCCTCAGCCAGGAACAGGGAGGCGTCCCCCACGGCCCGGGCGGCCGCGTCCGGAAGGTCCATTCCGAGCCCCAGGTACACGGCCAGGCTGCCCGCCAAGCGGTCACCGGCCCCGCAGGGATCGCTTACCGGAGTCGCCGGCGCAGGGATGCTGACGGCATCCCGTTTCCCATCGACGAGCACTGCCCCCGCTTCGCCCCGGGTGACCAGGACGGCGTCGCACCCCCAGCGTTCCAGCAGCCGCTTCCCGGCCTTCGCTGCATCGGCCCCGGCAGGATCCGCTCCGGCCGTTTTCACCAAGCCGATCGCCTCGGCGAGGTTGGGCGTCGCGACGGCGGTCCCCGGCACCGGCTCCGAACCGGCCGGGTGGGGGTCCCACACCACCGGGACCCGGCGGGCCGCGCCACCCAGCGCCGCCCGGATGTCCGCGTTGAAGGTCATGCCCCGCCCGTAGTCGGCCACCACAATGGCTTCCGCCGAATCAACAGCGGCAAGCATTTGGGCGGTGGCAGCCGGTGCGGGGGCGGGCGCGCACCCTTCATCGAAGCGGACCATCGGGTGGGACCCGATCCGGACCCTGGTCTTGGTGGGCGTGGGGGCGAGCGGGGGTCCGGCGAGCAGCTCCACACCGGCCAGCGCCCGCCTCAGGTGGCGCGCGCCGTCGTCGTCCGACAGCGCGGTGACCAGGGCGACGTCGTGGCCATCCCGCATCAGGAGCGTGGCGACGAGCCCCGCGCCGCCGGCCCGACGCCGGATCCCGGCGACGTCGACCACCGGAACCGGCGCGTCCGGGCTGAGCCGGGTGGCGGTGCCGTTGATGTCGACGTCCAGGAGAAGGTCACCTACCACCGTCACTTTCATGGCCGGACCCACCGGGCTGTGCCGGGTAGCGCGCCGGACCGCCGGGCGACCTCCGCATCAAAGGCGCGGCACACCGCATGGACGGCGATCAGGTGCCCTTCCTGGGCATTGGCGGCGATAGCGTCGATCGTCACGGCCTCCTCGCAGGCCTCGGACAGCGGGTTGGGTCCCGGGCCGGTGAGTGCCCACGTGGCGATGCCGCCTTCATTGGCAGCGCGGACGGCTTTAAGGAGGTTGGGGCTCCGCCCGCTCGTGGACAGCAGGATGAGGACGTCCCCGGCCCGGCCGTGCGCCCTGACCTGGCGCGCGAACACTTCCTCGTATCCGTAATCATTGGAGACTGCGGTCAGCGCGGAGGTCTCGGCGTGGAGTGAAATGGCCGAAAAGGGCGCCCTCTCGGCGTCGAACCGGCCGACGAGTTCGGCCGTCAGGTGCTGGGCTTCTGCCGCCGAGCCGCCGTTGCCGGCGGCCAGCAGCCGTTGCCCGGCCAGGAGCCGGACCGCGAGTTCGGTTCCCCACCCCGACAAACGGCCAGCCTGCGAACGCAGGGATTCGAGGGCCGGGATGACGTTGTCCAAGTGGGTGGACACCTCGGCATCCGGGACGGCGCCGGGCGCGGCGGGGGTGGCGGGGGCCTTGATGATGGTCATCTTGCCGTTCCTTCCAGGGGTTCGAGGCGTTCGGCCGCCTGCCGCGGCAGTCCGGCGGCGAGGACGGACCAGTACGCCTTCTCGGTGTCGGCCGCGACGCGGTCCCATGAGTAGCGGGAGCGGGCGCGCCGGGTTCCGGCGCGCCCCATGTCGGCGCGGAGCGCAGGATCGGCGAGGAGCCGCGCCACGGCGTCGGCGATCGCTTGCGGATCGCGGGGCGGGACATGCAGGCCCGTCTTCTGGTCGACGACGGTCTCCCGCAGCCCTCCGACGGCGGCCGCCACCACCGGCACGCCGCAGGCCATGGCCTCCAGGGGGACGATGCCGAACGGTTCATACCAGGGGGCACAAACCACGGCGTCGGCGCTGCGGAAGATGCCTGGCATGGCATCACGGGGAACCTGGCCGCGCATGGTCACCTGGTCTTCCACGCCGAGCTCCTTGGCCAGCAAGCGGAGCCGCCGGGCTTCCGGGTCGTCCTCGAGGGACAGCGCGTCGCCTGAACCGCCGACGATCAGGAGTTCGACGTCGTGGAAACCGGCCTGTGCGAGCAGCGGGAGCGCTTGGATCACCAGGTCCACGCCCTTGCGCGGCACCAGGCGCCCGACGCTCAGGATGCGGTGGCGCCGGGGTTTGGCCTCGGCGTCGGCCGCGGCGGCAAAGAGTGCCAGGTCCACGCCGCACGGGGCGATTGACACCTTGGACTTGCCGATTCCCAGCGCCTTGAGTTCGAAGACCTCGTCAGGGCAGGTGGCGATGACCCAATCTGCCGTGCGACCGACCCAGGGTTCCAGCCAGGCCCTCGCCGCCGGGCTGGTGTCGGCCGCGCCTTGGTGCTTGCGCTTGACGGACCCCAGGGCGTGGAAGGTTTGGACCACCGGAACCGGGTCCGCCGCACGGACCCTCCGGGCGGCCTGGATGGCAGCGAGGCCGGACATCCAGAAGTGCGCGTGGACAAGGTCCGGAACATTGCCCGCCCAGTCCGCGCCGATGCCTTCCGCGAGCGCACCCATGAAGGGCAGCAGGCTGTCCTTGGGGATGTGGCGTGCGGGGCCGGCGTCCACGTGGACAACCGTGAGTCCTGGAGCCACGTGCACCTTTGCAGGAAGGTCCGGATCGTCGCGACGCGTGTATACGGTGACGTGGTGGCCGCGGTTGGCGAGGCTCGAAGAGAGTGCTGCGACATGGACGTTCTGGCCGCCCGCGTCCACGCCGCCCAGCGCAGCCAAGGGGCTGGCATGTTCGGAAACCATGGAGATCTTCATCGGTGTGTCCTCTCTGAAGGCTGGCGGTGTTGCCTGCGGCCCGTGCCGAGCTCGGCCAGGAGTTCGTCCCAGGCGTTGAGGAACCTCCCCAGGCCATAGCGGTCCAGCGCCGCCTCCCGGGCCACCAGCCCCATGGCGTAGGCATCGTCCGGGTCGGCGAGGAGCCGGCGCGCGAAAGCCTGCAGTTCGTCGACGTCGTTGGAAACCAGTCCGGCGCCCCGTGGCACCGCACGGTGCGCCTCCGTGGTGCCAAGCGCCACGACGGGCATGCCCAGGTGCATCGCCTCCAGGAGGGCAAGCCCCAAGGATGTCCAGCGGAAGGGGTGCAGGTAGAGCCGGCAGCGGGCAAGTTCACGGTGGAGCTGCGGGCCCGGAACGTCCCCTACGACGCGGAGTCGATCCTCGCCGGGCGCGTGGCCCCTGAGGTCCAAGGCCGCGGGCAAAGCCTCCGTCCCGATACCGAACAGGCGCAGCGGCCCCGCGCCGGCAAAACCGGGCAGCAGGTCCGTGCCCGTCACCCGGCCGCGCCTCAGGGGCTCGTTCACCACCACGCCCATCTCTTCGCGTTCGCCGGTGTAGAGCCGTCCGGGGTCGGGGATGCCGTGCTCTATCACCTTGGTCCGGGCCGAGCCGGTGTCCCAGAGGAGCCGGTTGAAATGGGTCACGTGGACCACGGGAATGGTGTGCTGCTCCGCCATCGGGTGCCGCGTGCACGGGACGCCGACCTTGGGGGTGTTGTGCTCCAGGTAGACGGCCGGCAGGTCGAGTCCGGGCCGGCGCCCGAGGGCCCGGGCCACGGCCGTGATCTCCCCGGGCCGCTGCAGGACCACAACGTCCACGCTGTCCGGATCGATGGTTGCGAGGTCTATCTCCTGCGCGGTGGCCGGCCACTCACGGCCGCCCCGCCCCAAACCCCAGGGGCCGCCGTCGGGCTCCACCGGGAGCAGGTATTCATGCTGTCCCCTGACGAATGCTTCCATCCATCCCCCATGGACATGCCACACCAGGATTCTCATGGATTCCGCACCTTCCGTCGGGTGGCCAGGGAGGAGACGCCGCCCAGCAGGCGCGTCACGGCCTCCAGGACCTGTTCGGGAGTCACTGAACTCAGGCAAGGGTGCCCGGGGACGGGACACTTCCGTGCCCGGGTGTCCTTGCAGCCTGCTTCCTGGTCACCCAGCAATTCCAGCGGCACCCCGTATGGCGCCCACCGGATGGCCGGGACCACCGGTGCGAAGAGGCACACCACGGGCGTCCCGACGGCTGCGGCGAGATGCGCGGGCCCCGTATTGCCGGTGACCACGACGGCGGCCCCGTCCAGTACCGCTGCGAGCGTGCGCAGGCTGGTTCTGCCGCCCAGGTTGCGGGCGGAAGGTCCTGCCACTGTCGCCGTGAGGGAGGCTTCGGCCGGACTTCCAGTGACGACTACGCGGTGGCCGTGGGCTTCGAGGAGTTCCACTGCGGCTGCGTGATGGAACGCCGGCCAGGTCCTCGCCGGGGCGGCCGCGCCGGGGTGGACCACGACGTAGGGGCCGTCGTCGGACAGCTCCCTGGCAAGATCGTCGGACGTCGGCGTGACGCGGAGCCTGCCGTCGTCGCGGTCCGGAAGCTCGAAACCGGCAGCCTGCGCGATGGCCAGGGCGCGGGCCGTTTCGGCTTGATCTTCGGGAAAATCTTCGCCGGGCGTGAGCCGGACATCCAACAAGGACCCCGCGAAATCCGTGGAGGCCCCCGTGATCCGTTGGACATCGGCCAGGCGCAGGAGCATCGCCAGCGGGAGCGGCGACTGGTGGAAGGAGGTGAGGATCACGGCTTCCTCAATCCGGGAACTGCGGACGAAATCAACCAGGCTGTTCGCCACCCCGGCGGTGACCTCCGGCGGCGGGTTCACGATCCAGGGGCAGGACCACGTGTGGACTTCCTTGACGCCGGGGAGCATCTCCGCGGCGGCTGTTCCTTCCGGCCCGCAGAGCAGCACGACGTCGTTGGGACGACTGCCGTCCGGCCTGCTTCCGTTGGCGACGGCGCGCACGGCCGGCCCCGAAACGAGCACGTCGCCCATGCTGTCCAGCCGGGCCACCAGGACGCGGCTCATGCGAGGCCGCCCAGCAGCAGCCCTACGGCGTGCCAAAGATCCTTGGCCACCACGTCCGCGGCCTCGATTTCCTCCTGGCGCGTCAGCGCGGTGGGGACCATGACGGCACGGGCACCGGCCGCCTTGGCGGCGCCAAGGTCCGCCCCGATGTCGCCGATCACCGCCGCTTCCGAGGGTTCGATGCCCAAAGCCCGGCAGGCGCCCAGGATCATCCCGGGTGCAGGCTTGCGGCACGCGCAGCGGTCCTCCATGGCGTGCGGGCACACCTGCCACACATCGAACGGGCCCAAGATCTCATCCACGCGCCGGTTGACGGCATGCACTTGGTCGAGCGTCAACAGGCCCCGGGCAACGCCCGACTGGTTGCTGACCACACCTGTGGCCAGCCCGGCCCGGCGTGCCCGCGCCACAGCCGGGAGGGCACTGCCCATGGGCCGCACCAGTCGCGGGTCGCCGTTATACGGCACGTTAATGACGAGCGTCCCATCGCGGTCGAACAGCACCGCTTTCAACGTTCCGGTTCCTCCCATACCCGCAACGTTCCCCACTTCGCAGCGCGCTAAACACAGCGGCGGCGAGAAAATTCCGTGGGGCTAGACTCCTACCGGGAGGCCCCCTTGGAAACTGTCGAAGACCACGGACAACCGGTTCTGCTGGTGCTTCGCGCGCTGAAACTCGGCGACCTTCTGGTTGCCGTTCCCGCGCTGCGCGGCCTGAAGCGTGCCTTTCCCGGGCACCGCATCCTCTACGCCGCGCCTGCCTGGGTGGCCGAGGCGGTGGAGCTCGTCGGCGGCCTCCACCTCCTGCCGACGCCGGGCCTCGACGCCCCCTTGGCCATCCCTCCGGGTGTGGTCGATGTGGCAGTGAACCTGCACGGGAACGGACCCGGAAGCCGGCAACGCCTCGCGGAGCTGGACGCCAGGCGGATCCTCGCGCACCGCGGTCCCGGCATTGACGGCCCCGAGTGGACCACCGGAATCCCGGAACGCGAGCGGTGGACGCGGCTCCTCGCGTGGCACGGGATCGATGCCGACCCCTTGGACTACCGCCTGGACCCGCCTGCCGCCCCCTCTCCGCGGCCGGGCGCCACGGTCATCCACGTCGGCGCGTCCTCCGGCAGCAGGTTCTGGCCCGTCGAACGGTTCGCCGAAGTGGCCGCTGAGCTGACGAGGGCCGGGCACGAAGTGGTATTCACCGGCGGCGTTTCCGAGCGTGGACGCGCCGAGGAGGCTGCCGCTCTGGCCAAGCTCAAGGGAGCAGACCTCGACGGCGGCGTCCTGGCCGGGCGGCTGGGGCTGGCCGGGTTTGCGGCCACCATCGCCGAGGCCCGGCTGGTGGTGTCGGCCGATACCGGTGCCGCGCACCTGGCCTCCGCGTATGCGCGGCCGTCGGTGGTCCTCTTCGGGCCCGCGTCCGCGGAAGAATGGGGTCCGCCGCCGGGGCCGCACGTGGTACTGACGG
Source organism: Arthrobacter sp. TE26545 (assembly GCF_056279005.1). The sequence continues at coordinate 4,198,119 of NZ_JBWBQM010000001.1, read as the reverse complement.
ACGCCGGGCTCCGGCGCGGCGACGTTTTCACATCCGATCCGGATCCCGCGCTCCTGGCCGTCAGCGTGCGGGATGTCCTGCGCGCGGTGGAGGGGCTTGGCGCCTGAGCACCTCGAAGCTAGAGGACAGCGCCGTCGCGGAGGCGGGCTTCCCCGTCGTCGAGCAGTTGGGCCTGGAGCGCAACCAGTATCTTGGAGAGCTTCCGGGAGACCTGCATCTGGGACATCCCCAGCGCCTCGGCGATGGCGGACTGCGTCTCTTCCAAGTAGTAGCGCCGGTACAACAAACGGCGGTCACCGGCGGAGAGGCTTCGGATCGCGTTCCGCAGGGCAAGAATGTCCTCGAGGCGGTCGCCGGGACTTTCCGCGGACACAATACCGTGGAGGCAATCCCGCTCGTCGGCCGCGGGGACGTCCAGCGAATCGGGCCGCTTGCTGGTGCCGGCCAGCAGGGCTTCGCGCACTTGGCAGGAATCCATGCGCAAGTCTGCCGCGACTTCCTCCGGTGACGGGGTGCGCCGCAAAGCCTGGGTCATTTCCTCGGTTCGGGCCAGCACTTGGCGCCGCATGTCCTGGACAGGGCGTGGCGGCCGCACCACCCAGGTGTGGTCCCGGAGGTATCTCTTCACCTCGCCGGCGATCGTCGGAGCGGCGTAGGCCGGAAAGCTGACGCCCTTGGACTCGTCGTAGCCACGCGCCGCCTTGATCAACCCCATGTATGCGACTTGGCGGACATCTTCGAGGTCGTGGGCGTGGGCCGAATACCGGGAGGCGATCGACTTCGCAAGATTCAGGTGATCCAACACCAAACCATCCCGGAAGCTCTGCCTTATGGTACTTTCGGGGGACGGCAATGGCCGGGCTTGTTGCATCTGGCTGCACCCTTGGCTTTACGCGTAAGAAGGGTGAGCCGGTGGCAAGACTCCCTAAAAGATAAGCATACTTATCAATGGCTTTCAAGGGGTTGTTGGGTCTAGGCTCGAAGGGTAGCTTCAGTCTGGATCGGAGATCCACATGCAAGACCAGCAAGCCCCCGATGCGCAGCTAGTCGCCGCCGACATCCAGGATCTCCTTCTCGATACACCCGACGTCGAAGCGTTCCTTACCGAGCTGGCGCGCCACTCGGCAGCCATGCTCAGTTCCCCCGGCGCCAGGGTCTTCTGCGGGGTCACTGTGCTTCGCCATCGTTCTGCCGCGACCGTGGCCAGCAGTGACGAGCGTGCCCTGATGCTCGATGAATTGCAATATCAGTTCGCAGAAGGGCCCTGCCTCACCGCCGCCTCGAAGGGAGTCCAGGTCCACATCCCCGATCTTGAGAGGGACAGCACCTGGCCCGAGTACACCGAGGTGGCCGCCAGGAACGGCATCCGCTCTGTGTTGGCCCTGCCGTTCGACCTCCCCGACGATACCGCCAAGGCCGGCCTGAACCTTTACTCCGAAACCGTAAACGGCTTTGACCAGGCAGCGGTACAACGGGCAAGCGACTACGTGCAACAAGCGTCAAAAGGACTCCGCCTGGCCGTCCTCATTGCGCAGCAAAGCCAAACCGCGGCAAACCTTCGGGCCGCGATGACATCCCGGACCGTCATCGACGTCGCAACCGGCATCATCATCGCCCAGAACCGGTGCAGCCAGGCTGAAGCCATGGAGATCCTCAAGAAGGCTTCAAGCAACCGGAACGTCAAGCTGCGCGACGTAGCCCAGGCCATAGTCGACTCGGCCGGCGGCGGCCCCGTCGCAACCCATTTCACGTAGCCTCGCTCCGGGCAGCTTCGGCGGGGTCCGGCGAACCGGCCGTCAGCGAAGGAGGCTGCGCAGTACCTTGGCGGCGCCGTCGTCGTACACGGACGCGGTGACCTCGTCCGCGGCGGCGATCACTTCCTCCGGCGCCTGGCCCATGGCCACGCCGCGGCCCGCCCATTCGAGCATCTCGATGTCGTTGCGGCCGTCGCCGACGGCCAGCGTGTGGCTGCGGTGGGTGCCGAGCCGGCGGCGGAGCTGCTCCAGGGCGCTGGCCTTGGTGACACCGGCGGCGGCGATGTCCAGCCAGGCGGTCCAGCCCACGGAGTAGGTGACCCCGGCAAGCCCGATGTGCCGGATGGCGGAGGAAAACTCCTCCGGCGTGTTCTCGCTGCTGAAGACGACGACGCGGACGGCGGTCGCATCCAGCATGGTCTGGAAATCGACGCCGACGGCCTCGACGCCGAAACTGGCGTCCTGGAATCGTTCGGTCGAGAGGAAGTTGCCTTCTTCGTCCTCCAGCGCGTACTTCGCGGAAGGAAGCCGTTCGCGGAGGGCCTTGAGGGCCGGAGCGGGATCGAAGGTGGCCTTGTGGATGATCTCGTATCCGGCGTCCAAGGCCGGGTCCAGGCGCAGGGTCACGCCGCCGTTGCAGCACACCGCGTAGCCGCGTTCCAGCCCGATCTGTTCGATCACCGGCAGGGTGGCGTTCAGCGAACGGCCGGTGGCGATGAGGACGTCGTGGCCGTCCGCGACCACGCCCCGTGCGGCCTCGCGGACGCCGGGCGACATGTGGCCGTCGTGGTCCACCAAGGTGCCGTCAACATCCAGGGCGATCATGAGCTTGTGGTTTGGGTTCCGCTGGTCATCGATGCCAGCGACTGGGGAGTCAGTCAAAATAGTCATGGTCCTTAGTGTCGCAGAGCCCCCTGACAGCCACTAGGACCGTCACCACAGCAGAGGGTGAATTCGCCGTGAAGACTTGGCGGCGCCGGGTCAGGACGCCGGAAGCTACAGGACCGGGAGAACCTCGAGGCCGCCCAAGTACTTCTGCAGCGCCTTGGGCACGTTGACCGAACCGTCCGGGTTCTGGTGGTGCTCCAGGATGGCCACGATCCAGCGGGTGGTCGCCAGGGTGCCGTTCAGGGTGGCGACCGAGCGGGTGCCCTTGGGCGTGCCGTCCTCGGTGAAAGCCCGTTCGCGCACGTTCAGGCGGCGCGCCTGGAAGGTGGTGCAGTTGGAAGTGGAGGTGAGCTCGCGGTAGGCCTGCTGCGTGGGAACCCAGGCTTCGCAGTCGAACTTGCGGGCCGCGGACATGCCGAGGTCGCCGGCGGCAGTGTCGATCACGCGGTAGGGCAGCTCGCACTTGGCCAGCATTTCCTCTTCCCAGGCGAGGAGGCGTTCGTGCTCGGCCTCGGCCTCTTCCACCGTGGTGTAGATGAACATCTCCACCTTGTTGAACTGGTGGACGCGGATGATGCCGCGGGTGTCCTTGCCGTGCGAACCGGCCTCGCGGCGGTAGCAGGAGCTCTGGCCGGCGTAGCGGATGGGGCCGCCGGAGAGGTCCAGGATCTCGTCCGCATGGTAGCCGGCCAGGGCCACCTCGGAGGTGCCCACAAGATAAAGGTCGTCCTCGGCGAGACGGTAGATCTCGGCGTCGTGCTTCACATCGAAACCAGTGCCCTGCATGGTCTCCGGACGCACCAGGGTGGGGGTGATCATCGGGACGAAGCCTGCCTCGATCGCCTGGTCCATGGCCATCTGCAGGAGCGCCATTTCGAGGCGGGCACCCACGCCGCGAAGGAAGTAGAAGCGTGCGCCGGAAACCTTGGCGCCGCGTTCCATGTCGATCGCGCCGATGAGCTCGCCGATTTCCAGGTGGTCCTTCGGCTCGAAGTCCGGGAATTCGCGCGGGGTGCCGACCGTCTTGACCACCACGAAGTCGTCCTCGCCGCCTGCGGGCACGCCGTCGACGATGAGGTTGGGAATGATGCGCAGGAGTTCGTCGTGCTTGGCCTGGGCGGCGTCGGCATCAGCCGAGGCAGCCTTCACAGCGTTGGCGAGTTCCTTGACCTCGGCCAGCAGGGCCCGCTTCTCCTCGCCCTTGGCCTGGGCGACCTTCTTGCCGAAGGCGTTCTGCTCGGCGCGCAGGGTCTCGAAGTGGATCAGCGCGGCGCGGCGTTCCGCATCGGCGGAGACGATCGCATCCACCAGGGACTCGTCCGCTCCGCGTGCGCGCTGGCTGGCGCGGAACTTGTCCGGGTTTTCGCTGAGGTCTTTTACGTCGATCACCTGACAAGGGTATCGAATAGCGGGCACCCTCCGTGGTCATTGCGCTGTGCCGCCCCCTCTACCTGCCAGGTTGCACGACGGCGGCGGCCGGCCCGCCGTCGAGCGGTCCGGAAGGGCGGCGCGCCGGGATAGTCTTGGAGCATCATGGGCGACTGGATCCTTTACGCGGTTCTCGCTGGGGGCATGCTGGTTTTCCTTGTCTCCAGCTGGTGGGGTGCGCGCCGACTCAAGGCCAGGCACAGCAGGAGCGCCGTCCGCGGCGAATCACACAAGGCCATGCCCGGCGCACAGCGGGTGGCCGTGGTCCTGAACCCGGTGAAGAGCCGTTCGCAGGAGGCCCGCCGGGAGATCCTGGACGCCTGCCAGCTGGCAGGTTGGGACGAGCCCCTCTTCCTCGAAACCACTGCCGACGACCCCGGCCATGCCCAGGCCCGCGCGGCGCTGGACTATGGGGCCGACGTCGTCCTGGTGGGAGGCGGCGACGGCACCGTGCGGGTGGTGGCCGAGGCCCTCGCCGGGACCACCACCGCGATGGGACTGGTTCCGCTGGGGACCGGGAACCTGCTGGCCCGCAACATCGACCTGGACGTCGGCGACCTCCGCGGCAGCATCCACACGGCCTTGTTCGGCCACCAGCGCTACATCGACACCGCCCGGATGGGCATCACCAACAGCCTCACCGGCGAATCCTCCGAACACGTCTTCCTGGTCATCGCGGGCATGGGCTTGGACGCCGAGGTGGTGGGCGACACGAACGCGGGTCTCAAGAAGGCCGTGGGCTGGCTTGCATATACCGAGGCCGGGGTGCGGCACCTGCCCGGGCGGCGGAAGCGCGTCAGCATCTCCCTGGATGGCGAACCCGAACAATCCCGGAAAATCCGCAGCGTGCTGTTCGCCAATTGCGGGCTGATCCCTGGCGGCATCGATTTCATTCCCGAGGCGATGATCGACGACGGCATGCTGGACGTGGTGGTCATGAGCCCGCGCAGCGCCATCGGCTGGCTGGCGATGTACGCCAAGGTGCTGTTCAAGCACAACAGGAACCTGCCGGTGATGAATTTCTACCGTTCAGGCAAGGTGGTGATCCGCAGTTCCGAGCCGATGGCTACACAGCTTGACGGCGATCCCGCCGGCGTGGCGACCGAGGTCACCGTCGAGGTGGATGCGCGGTCGCTGCTGGTTCGCGTCCGCTAGCGCCGCGTAGGTCCCTTCCCAACACTCGCAAGCTCGCGTCGGGTCCCTCGGGACGACGCTTGGACCGTGACGGCGCTTAGCTTGCGTCCTTCTGGGCCTTGGCCTCGGCCGCGGCCTTTGCCGCAGCCCGGGCCTCCGATTGCTCGCGGATCATGGCCTGCTCTTCTTCAAAGCGCAGGCGATCGGCGCGGTCGGCGTCGTCCCCGTCCCAGTCTTGGTTTTCCACTGTCGGCTTCGGGTTGACAATCATTCCCTGGCCGCCGGCGTCGCTGTTCTTGTCTGTCATGGCCCGCTCCCTCCGTTTGGGGCATGGTCCATCCGTTGTGGATCAGGCAAGCATACGCACTGTTCTTACCCGGCGGTAGGGGGCCGCCCGGTCAAATAACCGGCGCAGCCTCGGGGCCCGGAACCACGCCGGGGGCACCGGCCAGGATGCCGTTTACCCAGGCGTGGGCAGCGGCAAACGCGGCGTCCGAAGTGTGCGGAACAACCGGGGTCTTCTCCTGGTCGGCACGGGCATAGGAGCCGAGGAAACGGGTGGCGGGGCTGATCCGGTGCAGGCCGGCCAGGGCGTCAGCCACGCGGGCGTCCTCAGCGTGGCCGTCGGCGTCGATGCTGAAGAAGTAGTGCCCCAGGTACTGGCCGGTGGGGCGGGATTCGATGCGGCTGAGGTTCACTCCCCTCGAGGCGAACTGGTCCAGAATCTCCATGAGGGCACCGGGCCGGTCCTCGGGCAGCGGGACCACCACGGTGGTCTTGTCCGCGCCGGTGCGGGGCGTGAGCGGACCCGGGCGGCTCACGAGGACGAAACGGGTCACCGCACCGGGGTTGTCGCCGATGTTCTCGGCCAGGATGTTCAGGCCGGGGCGTTCGGCTGCCACGAGCGGCGCGCAGATGGCGGCGTCGTAGTGCCGTTCGTCTTCGAGGAGTCCGACGGCGGCAGCGGCCGTCGATGAACCCGGAACATATTCCGCGTTCGGGATGTTTTCCTCGATCCAGAGGCGGCACTGGGCCCAGGCGTGGCCGTGCGTGGAGATCCGCCGGATGTCCTCGATCCGCACGCCGGGGCGGGCCACCAGCACGAAGGTGATGGGAACCACTGCTTCCCGCACGATCCGCAGCTCGGGGCCGGTGGCGATGGCATCGAGCGTTGCCGTGACGCCGCCTTCGACCGAGTTCTCGATCGGCACCATCGCGGCGTCAGCTTCGCCCTGGCGCACCCGCTCCAGGGCGGTGTTCACACTGGAACACGGCACCCTGCTGGCTTCGGCCGCGCCGGGAACCTGCAGCAGGGCCGCCTCGGTGAAAGTGCCCTCCGGGCCCAGGAAGGTGTAGCGCAGCTCGGATGCCGACATCGAATATTCCTTAGTAGTTATGTGCTGGCTGACGGGCGTCAGAGGACCACGGGCTTCAGGCCGTTGTCCGAAACCATCGGCCGGCCCGCTTCGAACCACATGTCCATGCCGCCGGCGACATTGGTGGCGCAGTAGCCCTGGCCTACCAGCCACTGGGCGGCTCGCATGGAACGGCCGCCGGTGCGGCAGATGATGAAGAGATCCTCGTCGGCGTCCAGCTCGTCCAGGCGCTCCGGCAACTGGTCAAGCGGGATGTGCAGCGCGCCGGCCACATGGCCTGCCGCCCACTCGTACTCCTCCCGCACGTCCAGGATGCTTGCGCCTTCCGGGACTTCGCTTGCCGGGATTGTTTCGAAATCGCTCATCGGTCCTAACACTCCTCTTCGACTCCTTCCAGCTTACGGCCCGGGACCCCGGCCCGCTTCCGGCTCCGGTTCCCCGGCGCTAGGGTGGGCGGGAAAGGTAACGGAACACGCCTAGGAGACCTGCCATGCCCGCCAGAGCACCCACCATCCTGGCCACCTCCGGCGGCTACAAGCCAGGGCAGCGCACCCGGCTGGAGTTCGACCGCCTGGTGCATTACGCCGTCGAGCTTTCCGGGGTGTCCGGACGGACGCCGCGGATTGCGCACCTCGGCACGGCGTCCGGGGACCAGCGCTGGTTCGCCGCGGAGATGGACCAGGCTGCCCGGACCGCCGGCTTCGACCTGAGCCACCTGAACCTCTTCACGATGCCCAACCAGGATGACCCGGAGGCGTACCTGCTGGAACAGGACGTGGTGTGGGTGCACGGCGGTTCGGTGGTGAACCTGCTGGCGGTATGGCGGGCGCACGGCCTGGACGCGGTGATCCGCCGGGTATGGGAGGCCGGGGTGGTCCTTGCCGGCGTCTCGGCCGGGTCCATCTGCTGGTTCCAGGGCGGCACCACCGATTCCTTCGGCCCCGGGCTGCAGCCAGTCACCAACGGCCTCGCCCTGCTCCCCTATGCTAACGGCGTGCACTTCGATTCGGAGGCCGGCCGTCGTCCTATGGTCCACCGCCTCGTCTCCGAGGGCGTGCTGGGCGAAACGCACTGCACGGACGACGGCGTCGGGTTGGTGTACCGCCGAACGGAACTTGCGGAGGTGGTCTCCGAGGCCCGGGGGCGTGCCGCGTACCGGGTCACCGCCTCGGCTGGGGCCGTGGCTGAAGAACGTCTGGAGCCGCGCTTCCTTGGCTGAGTTGCACGATCTCGGCGCCGTCGCGCTGCGGGACGGCCTCGCCGCAGGAGACTTTTCCGCCCGCCACGTAGCCACGCATTTCCTGTCGCGGATCGCCGCCCGCAACCCCCTCTTGGGCGCCTTCGTCACCGTCACCGCGGAGCAGGCCCTGCTCGACGCCGGTAATGCCGACACGCTGCACGCGCGGCTCCGGCAGGAGGGCCGCCTTCCCGCCGAATTGCCGCCGCTTCACGGGGTGCCCCTGGCTTTCAAGGACCTGACGGATGTGGCCGGCGTCGTGACCACGCACGGCAGCGCCGCCCTGGACCACAAGCCCGCGCCCGCGGACGGCGCCCTGGCCGCGGCCCTCAAGGGCGCCGGAGCCATTTCGCTGGGCAAGACCCAGGTTCCCGAATTCGGACTGACGGCCTACAGCGAGAACCGGATCGCGCCGCCGTCGCGCAATCCGCATGCCTTGAGCCGCAGTTCCGGCGGCTCCTCGGGCGGCAGCGCCGCGGCCGTGGCGGCGGGATTTCTGCCGTTCGCCCCGGGCAGCGACGGCGGCGGCTCCATCCGCATTCCCGCCGCGGCCTGCGGAATCGTCGGCCTGAAACCGGGGCGCGGGCTGGTGCCGGCGGGTGAAAGCCCCGGAGATGCTGCGCGTCTGGTGGTGGCCGGGCCGCTGGCCCGGAACGCGGCGGACGCGGCCCTGATGCTGGACGCGCTGGTCCCCTGGGAGTCCCGGCCCGACGGCGGTTACCTCGCCGGAGTCCGGCGGGAACCGCCGCGGCTGCGGATCGGCGCCAGCCTGGACAGCCCGTGGAGCGGCATCTTCCCGTTCGAAGCCGGCCCGGAGGCCCTCGCCGGGCTGAACCGCGGCATCGCCCTCCTCGAAGCCGCCGGGCACGCCGTCTTCGAAGCGGCAGTCCGCTACGACAACCGCTACCCGGACGCGTTCACCGCGGCCTGGACCTCCGGCGTCGGAAGCGCACGGATCCTGCCGCAGCGCGAGGCCCTCCTGACGCCCCTCACCCGGACGTTCCGGAAGCGGGCGCAGCAGCGCAGCGCCCGGAAGGTGGCCGAGGCGGTGAGTTTCCTGCGCCGCTTCAGCGAAGACACCGTCGCGCAATACGGGCAATGGGACGTCATCCTGACGCCCGCTCTCGCGCAGACGGCGCGGCCAGTGGGCTGGTTCAGCGGCACGGGTGGCGAATGGGATGGCGATCCCGACGACGACTACCGCCGGCAGTGCGAATTCGCGCCTTGGTCCTCCATGGTGAATGTGTGCGGACTGCCCGCGGTCAGCATCCCCACAGGCCTTGAGGGCGGGCTGCCGACAGGCATCCAGCTGATCGGGAAGGCAGGCTCGGAGCTGCTGCTCCTGCAGCTCGCGGCGCAGGTGGAGGAGCAGCGGGGAACGCCCGTCCTGCCCGTCTGAACGGAGTCTTTGGGCCCTCTGCCTGCCTTACCCCAGGCGTCCAGAATGTGACATTGACTACCATTCAGTGCCAGCATGGTGTAAATGAGCACATCGCAAACGACGGTGTCCCCGGCCAAAACCCCGGCGGACACCTCTTTTTTCGGCCACCCAAAAATGCTGGCCAGCCTGTTTTCCGTAGAGATGTGGGAGCGGTTCTCCTTCTACGGAATGCAGGGAATCCTCCTCTACTACATGTACTTCACCGCCGAACAGGGCGGCCTGGCCATCGACCAGACCCTGGCCGCCGGCCTGGTGGGCGCCTACGGCGGCGGCGTGTACCTATCCACGATCCTGGGCGCCTGGCTGGCTGACCGGATCTTCGGCTCCGAGCGCATCCTCTTCGGTTCCGCCCTCGTGATCATGGCCGGGCACGTGGCCCTGGCCCTGCTGCCGGGCATCCCCGGCCTGATCGCCGGCCTGGTGCTGGTGGCAGTCGGCTCCGGCGGCCTGAAGGCCAACGCCACCGCGCTGGTGGGCACGCTGTACGAGGAAAAGGACGACCGCCGCGACGCCGGCTTCTCGATCTTCTACATGGGCGTCAATATCGGCGGACTCGTGGGCCCGCTGGTGACCGGCTGGCTGCAGGAAAGCAACGGCTTCCACTGGGGCTTCGGCGCCGCCGCGATTGGCATGGCGATCGGCCTGGGCATCTATGCGATCAACCGCAGCAAGCTGCCGCAGGAAGCGCACCATGTGCCGAATCCGCTGCCCGCGGCCCAGCGCGGACGCTTTGGACTCATCTTCCTGGCCATCGCCGCCGTCATCGCCGCGCTGTTGGCCACGGGAATCGTCAACGCCGGAAACCTGGCCCGTTCCATGGCCTACGCCGCGATCGGCGCCTCGGTGATCTATTTCGTGCTGATCTTCCGCAGCCCCAAGGTCTCCACGGTGGAACGCAGCCGGGTGCTCGCCTTCATTCCGCTCTACATCGCCTCCGCCGCGTTCTGGGCCCTGTTCCAGCAGCAGTTCACGTTCATCGCCGTGTACTCCGAAGAGAAGCTGGACCGCAGCCTGTTCGGCTGGGAAATGCCGGCCGCGTGGGTGCAGTCCATCAACCCGGTCTTCATCATCATTTTCGCCGGCGTCATGGCCGCACTCTGGACCAAGTTGGGCCATAAGCAGCCGAGCTCGCCCATGAAATTCGCCGCCGGCCTGCTGGTGATGGGACTGGCGTTCCTGGCCTTCATCCCATTGGCCGGGGAGGGCAAGACCCCGCTGCTGGCGCTGGTGGGAATCCTGTTCCTGTTCACCCTGGCGGAACTGTTCCTCTCCCCCATCGGCCTGTCCGTGAGCACCAAGCTCGCCCCGCAGGCCTTCCACACCCAGATGGTGGCGCTGTTCTTCCTGTCCGTTTCCCTGGGCACCACCCTCGCGGGCATCCTCGCAGGCTTGTACAACCCGAAAGACGAGCTGCCGTACTTCGTGGGCGTGGGCGGTGCCGCAGTGGTCCTCGCGGCGGCGCTTGCCGCGGGCACCCCGGCCATCAAGAAACTGATGGCGGGCGTGCGCTGACAACCTCCCTTTAAACCGCGACTAACCGCGACGGCGGCAGGCACCTTGGCGGGATTCCCGCCGAAGCGCCTGCCGCCGTCGTCGTCTGTCAGTAGTTGTAGCGGTACTGCGACGCAGCGGTGACGGCGATGATGAAGAAGATGCCGAGCACCACGGTGAGCAGGATGCCAAGGTAGCCCATGACCAGGCCGGCAATCGCCATTCCCCTACCTGACGGCTCCTTCTTCAGTGCCATGTGGCCGAGCACGACGGCCGCGATCTGGGGAAGCAGGATGAAACCGAAGCCGAGGTAGACGGCAATTCCGCAGCACATGCTGGCGATGCTCAGGCCCTTGGGCTCCGCGGGCACACCGTAGTAGGCGGGCTGGCCATACGGGCCGGCTGGCTGGCCGTAGGGCTGCTGGCCCGGCACCTGTCCGTATGGGCTCGCGGGCTGTCCGTAGGGCTGGCTCTGCTGTCCGTAGGGCTGGCTCTGCTGACCGTAGGGCTGGCTCTGCTGACCGTAGGCTGCCGGCGCGGCGTAGGGCTGCTGGCCGTAAGGTGCGTCCTGGCCGTAGGCCCCGGGCGGGGCCGGCTGCGCGTACTGTTCGGGCCCCGGCTGGCCCGGGGGCATGAACGACGGCGGTTCGGACCCCTGCGGGGTGTCGTTCTTCGGCGTCTCGTCCGGCTTGGCTGGCTGTTCACTCATGAGATCCCCCTCTGAAAGTGCTGTTTTGCCCAGCCTACCGCCGCGCAGTCGGTAAACGGACGATGAATCTTGTGGCGTTGGCGGCGACTCCTGCCGTCATAGGGGCCGATTCGCGGTCACATCTCTTCAGCGGTGTGAAACGGTCTGGCATGCTGGGGCAATGGCTAGCCGTGCGGGCACAGTTGCCCTTCCCCAGGACCTTGTAGACCTCACCGCCCTCCTTGACGCGTACTACGACGTCAAGCCGGATCTGGGCGATCCTTCACAACGGGTGGCGTTCGGCACCTCCGGCCACCGCGGCTCCAGCCTGAAGGCGTCTTTCAATGAGGGCCACATCCTCGCCATCACGCAGGCAATCGTCGAATACCGCGCCGGACAGGGAATCACCGGCCCGCTGTTCCTCGCCAAGGACACACACGGCCTGAGCGAACCCGCCCAGAACTCCGCCCTTGAGGTGCTCGCCGCGAACGGCGTCACCGTTCTGGTCGACGCCCGTCACGGCTACACACCCACCCCGGCCCTGAGCCACGCCATCCTCAAGCACAACCGCGAGGCTGCCCCCGGCACGCCGCAGGCCGACGGCATCGTCGTCACGCCCAGCCACAACCCGCCGGCCGACGGCGGCTTCAAGTACAACCCGCCGCACGGCGGCCCGGCCGACACCGACGCCACCGGCTGGATTGCCAATCGCGCCAATGAGCTGCTGGAGGATGGGCTCCGCGGGGTCAAGCGCATCCCGCTCAACGACGCGCTCAAGGCCGAAACCACGGGCAAGTTCGACTTCCTCAGCAGCTACGTGGATGACCTTCCCTCGGTGCTGGACCTGGACGCCATCCGCCGAGCAGGCGTACGCATCGGCGCCGACCCCATGGGCGGTGCCTCCGTGGATTACTGGGGCGAGATCGGCGAACGCCACCAGCTGGACCTCACCGTGGTGAACCCTACGGTGGACCCGCAGTGGGCGTTCATGACCCTCGACTGGGACGAGAAGATCCGCATGGACTGCTCCTCGCCGGCGGCCATGGCTTCGCTGATCCAGAAGGTCGCGTCCGGAGACGCCCGATACGACGTCGCCACCGGTAACGACGCCGACGCCGACCGCCACGGCATCGTCACCCCCGACGGCGGGCTGATGAACCCAAACCATTACCTCGCCGTCGCGATCGACTACCTGTACCGCAACCGCAGCGGCTGGAACCCGGCGTCCGTGGTTGGCAAGACCCTGGTGTCCTCCTCGATCATCGACCGCGTGGCGCAGGGCCTCGGCCGCAAGCTCGTGGAGGTTCCGGTGGGCTTCAAGTGGTTCGTCCCCGGCCTGCTCTCCGGCGAAGGCGCGTTCGGCGGCGAGGAGTCCGCGGGCGCTTCCTTCAACAAGTTGGACGGCAGCGTGTGGACCACGGACAAGGACGGCATCCTGCTGGCCCTGCTCGCCTCGGAGATCACGGCGGTGACGGGCAAGTCGCCGTCACAGCTGTACAAGGGCCTCACGGACCAGTTCGGCGCTCCCGTCTACGCCCGCATCGACGCCGCCGCCACGCGCGAGCAGAAGGCCAAGCTGGGCAAGCTCTCCGCCGCGGACGTCACCGCCACCACGCTGGCCGGCGAGGACATCACGGCCAAGCTCACCGAGGCACCGGGCAACGGCGCTTCCATCGGCGGCCTCAAGGTAGTCACCGAGAACGCCTGGTTCGCAGCCCGCCCCTCCGGCACCGAGGACGTCTACAAGATCTACGCAGAATCCTTCAAGGGTGCCGAGCACCTCAAGCAGGTCCAGGACGAGGCCAAGAAGCTGGTGGACGGAGTCATCGCCTAGCCTTTCGGTTCTTCGAGGTCATCCAGCAGGCAGGCGCCAGAGCTTCAGGATCTTGCGGATGGTGTGTTTCCCGCCGGGCGCCATGTCCACGAGGGCGACGCGGTCCAGCAGGACGGCGTCGCCCTCGTGCGGTCGTTTTCCGTTGTGGTGCGAGATGTGGGGGCGGTAGCCCTCCAGCGTGTGGTGCGGGGTGGCGACATTCCCGCCCAAACCCGCGACGGCGTCGAAAAGTTCCTCATGGAGGCCCTGCAGCAGCGGGTGGTGGTCCACCAGGCTGACCGGGATGGAGCCCTGGCGTCCGAAGCGCTCCTCAGCTCCGACGGTGAGCTCCGCGCCCAGCGCTCCCGCCACGGGAGCCGCAAGGAGCTGCGCGAGGTGGGGGACGACGTCGGGCCGGCTGCCTGGGGAGGAATCGACGTCGAACCTCAGGAGGGTGATGTGCAGCGGCCAGTCATCGCGGGGAAAGACGAGCCCCTCGGCCACTTCCTCGACGAAGACCACCATGACGAGGTTCCGCATAGGGACAGTTTCCCACCGCGCCGGCAAACAACGCTGTTAAACAAGCAGGCCCGGGTGCCGCGCTGCGAGCGCGGCACCCGGGCCTTTGGCTGTGTCGCCGTTAGACGGTGCGGACGACGTCGTCGTAGGAGAACTTCGGCTTGGCGGCGCCGAAGGCGTCCGGGCCGGGCTGGCCGATGTTGACCACCAGGAAGCTCTTCTGGTCGCCGGCCGGGAAGAAGTCGCGGTCGATCGCGGCGAAGTCGGCGCCGGTCATGGGGCCTGCGGCGAAACCGAGGGAGCGGACGGCCAGGATGAAGTAGCCGGCCTGCAGGTGGGCGTTGTTGTTGCCGGTGGCCGCGGTGACCTCGGCGTCGGCGTCGTACATGGCCTTCGGGGCGTTGTAGCCGGGGAGGAAGTTGTCCCATTGCTCGTGCCAGGCGGTGTCGTAGCTGAGGATGGCGACCAGCGGGGCGGAAGCGGTCTTGGCCTTGTTGCCCTGCATGAGGGAGTCCACGAGCTTGGCGCGGGCCTCGTCGGAGCGGACGTAGGTGACGCGCAGCGGCTGGGAGTTGAAGGCGGTGGGGCCGAACTTGGTCAGTTCGTAGATGGCCTGGGCCTGCTCCTCGGTGACTTCACCGGCAAAGGAGTTGGCGGTGCGGGCTTCGGCAAAAATGGCGTCGACTGCGGCGGCGTCAATCACTGCTTCTTCGTGGGCGATTGTCATTCGCGTACCTTTCGCTGGGCCCGTGGCGATTGGGGTGGCCGGGCGCTGTTGCTTTCCATGGTTGCAACTTCAAGCGTTTTCCACAGATTCCCATAACGCCGTGTGACGTTGGGCACGCGGGTGGCTAGGCTGGCCGCGAATCGACGCAGCTGGTCCGCTTCGGCGGGATACGGGGGTAGACATGAAGCGCACGGCACTCTTCCTGGTCATCGCCACGGTGCTGGGACTTGGCACCGCATCCTGCGCGGAGGACCACGGATCTGGAGATTCTTTCCGCGCCTATATCGAGAAGAGCAACGCTCAGTGGATCGACCGTTTGGATATCCGTCCGGGCTCCGCGTCGTTCTTTGGCTCCTCCGAAATCCTGGTGATGTTGCGGGCGGATACTCCCGAGGACGTTTTTGCAGACTTCCAAAAGCGGATCAAGGATTACGATCCGCCTTTTGGCTCCAGGCTTGAGCTCCAAGGCCTGGCAGCCAACGGCGTTGGGGTCTGCAGGGGCGACCCAGCTGCGCCAGCCAAGACCAAGCTCCGTACACAGCTCCAGGCCACAGGGAAGAGTCTGGCCGGGACCTGGACGTGCAAGTCAGGCGCCCCGGGCGACAACATCTACCGCGGCAGTACAGAGACGTTCCTCGCCGACCGGAAGCTGCTCAACAGCCTGCCCACGTGGTCCGAAGGCCCGGAAATACAACTGAACGCGGAACTGGAGGGCGAGTTGAACGAGCCACGGGGAACGGTCAACGCCATCCTGCAGGACGTCCCGGCCGGGCTGGAATCAGCCCTGCACGCGGTTTCCGCTCGCGAAGAAATCGCGGAATGGACGTTCGAGAACCGTGTTCTCACCATCGCTGTGGAACCGAGCACAGCCCAGGCCGCGATCCAGCAGGCGGCCACGGCCGCCGGCGGCGGGCTCACAGTCCACGTACGGCAGGGCAGCGTAGCCGGCGCAGCACTGGCCCCGGAAGCTGCCGGGCTCCGCGCAGCTTTCCGCGGCCTTCCGGGAGTGGAGTCCATGCGTATGGGAAGCGGCAAGTGGATCACAGTCACCCTGTCAGACATCAGCCATGCCGCCTCGGTTGTCAAGCAAGCACAGAACCAGCCCGAATTCACCGCGGGGTACGCGCTGAAGTTGTGGGTCCCCGTTGCCTGGCAACCGCGAAATCCTTTTAGCTACTCCTGGTACGGCGGGAAGCCCACCCAGCTGCGAGGTTTCGAGGAACTAGCCGGCAACCCCGCCGTTACGGCGCTGGATATCAATGACTCCGCTGACAATCCCGGCCTCAGCGCGGACTTCAAGGTGTCGCTGAACAATGTTGCATCCCTTGCGAAACCGCTGGTGGCCCCGGGGGCGTGGACCGTGCTGGAGGGCCCGGACGACAGTCAGCTCAACTTCCACGCCGCCAAGACATTGACCAAGGAGTCCTTCGAATACGTCAAGAACGCGGACCAGGACGAGTTCATCAAAGCCTGGAACGCCGCGCGTTAACGCCTGCTTCCCTGCATCTGCTTCTCAGCGCTTCGGGCCTGACTTGGCCCGGAGATGCATCCGCTCGCCCTGCCCGCCGAAGACGCTCAGGAGTTCCACGGGCTGCTTCCCCGCGCTTCCGAACCAATGGGGCACGCGGGTGTCGAACTCGGCCACTTCCCCGGGACCGAGCACCAGGTCGTGCTCGCCAATGACGAGCCGCAGCCGCCCGGACAGCACGTACATCCATTCGTAGCCTTCGTGGACGCGCGGATCCGGCTCGGCATTCGAGGCCGGAATCACGATCTTCCAGCTCTGCAGTCCGCCCGGCTGTTTGGTGAGGGGAATGACCGTCCGCCCGTTCACCTGGCGGGGCTTGAGCCTGATCCTGGGGTCACCGACCTCGGGCGCACCCACCAGGTCGTCCAGCGGCACCCTGTATGCCTGCGCCAGCGGGAGCAGCAATTCCAGGCTTGGCTTGCGTTGGCCGGTCTCCAGCCGGGACAAGGTGCTTTTCGAAATACCCGTGGTTTCGGCCAAGGCCGTCAGCGTGATGCCGTGCCGGGTCCTCAGCCGTTTCAGCCGTTCGCCCACTTGCTCGAGTGCCGCCGTGATCCCGCCTGTTTCGTCTTCCACCCGCCCATCCAAGCCGGATTTCCCGAAAACAGCAACGATGGTTGCCGGTTCAGGGATGAAGCTCCAGCCTTGGACGCATGAGCGAATACGACGTTGTGGTTATTGGTGGCGGCGCGGCCGGATTGTCGGCGGCCTTGGTCTTGTCCCGCGCCGGGCGGAAGGTCCTGGTGGTGGATTCAGGGTCTCCGCGGAACGCGCCGGCGGCGCATATGCACGGCTTCCTCTCGCGTGACGGCATGCCGCCGCGGGAACTGCTGGCTGTCGGCCGGGAAGAAGTGCGCGGTTATGGCGGCGAGGTGCTCGACGGCGTCGTACAGGACCTGGTGCCGGACGGCACCTCGGGCTTCTGGGTGCTGCTGTCCGGTGGTGGTCCCCCCAAGCACGGTTCGGCGGGCGCCGGCCCCGAGGGCGGGCGGCGGATTTCGGCGCGGCGCCTGCTCGTGGCGACCGGCTTGCGCGACGAGCTTCCGGAGATTGAAGGCCTGGCGGAGCTGTGGGCGAAGGATGTGCTGCATTGCCCCTACTGCCACGGCTACGAGGTCCGTGACCGGCCGCTGGGTGTCCTGGGAAGCTCCCCGGACTCGGTCCGCTACGTCCAGTTGATCCGCCAGTGGGCCAAGGACGTGGTGCTCTTTGTTCCCGAGGGGCTCCTGACCGCCCAGCAGCGCACCGAGCTGACGGCCCGGGCAATCGGGATCGTGGAAGGGACAGTCCAGCGGGTGGTGGCGCAGGACGGCCACCTCTCCGGGGTGGAAATGACGGACGGCAGGCTGGTCCCCCGGGGCGCCCTGTTTGTGCCGCCGCGCTTCGTGCCGAACAACGGCCTGCTAAGCGGCCTGGGCTGCGAAACGGACGACGCCGGCTGGGTGGTCACGGACGGGGCCGGGCTGACGAGCGTCCGCGGCGTGTATGTTGCCGGAAACCTGGTGAATCCGCGGGCCCAGGTCATCACGGCCGCCAGCGAAGGATCGGTGGCAGCCGCGGCCATCAACGCCGACCTCGTGGAAGAGGACATCAGGGAGTCCGTGCGCAGCTTCAATCTGGGGTACTGATTTCCTTTCCGTTGCGGGGCCTGCTTTACGTTCTTTATTCGAGCCAAAGCACGTAAAGCGGGCCTCGCATTTCGGCGGTAAAGTGGCAGCGAAACCCCGCAATCTCCTGAGGAAGGCCCCTGCCATGAGCATGCTCGGCGTCAAATGGAAGCTCCACGGCAACGGCAAGACCATCCGCCCCGGCCAGGTGGTGGCCCCCGAGGAGCGGCTGGCCTGGCCGCTGACCATCGGCGTCGGCATGCAGCACGTAGTGGCCATGTTCGGCGCCACGTTCCTGGTGCCGATCATCACCGGCATGCCGCCGGCCACCACCCTGCTGTTCTCCGGCATCGGCACGCTGCTTTTCCTGGTGATCACCCAGGGCCGGGTGCCCAGCTACCTTGGTTCCAGCTTCGCCTTCATCGCCCCCATCCTGGCGTCCCAGCAGCAGTACGGCGTGGCCGGTGCGCTGGGCGGAGTGGTGCTGGCCGGCGTCGTACTGGCGCTCATCGGCGCGGTGGTGAATAAGTTCGGCGCGGAGTGGATCAACCGGACCATGCCGCCGATCGTAACGGGCGCCATCGTGGCGCTGATCGGACTGAACCTGGCCCCGGCCGCGAAGACGAACTTCGACAAGGCGCCCATCACGGCACTGGTGACCCTGGTGACGATCATCCTGGTCAGCGTGCTATTCCGCGGGATCGTGGGCCGCCTGAGCATCCTGGTGGGCGTGGTGGTCGGCTACCTCACGGCCATGGCGCGCGGCGAGGTGGACTACTCCAAGATGGATGCCGCGGCGTGGATCGGCCTGCCGCATTTCCAGACGCCGGAATTCCACCTGGGCGTGGTGGGCCTGTTCGTGCCGGTGGTGCTGGTGCTCGTCGCCGAGAACGTTGGACATGTGAAGTCCGTGGCCACCATGACCGGGCGGAACCTCGACGACGTCTCCGGTCGCGCGCTGATGGCCGACGGTGCCGCGACCATCCTGGCCGGCTTCGGCGGCGGTTCCGGCACCACCACCTATGCCGAAAACATCGGCGTCATGGCCGCCACCAAGGTGTACTCGACGGCGGCCTACTGGGTGGCCGGTGTGTTCGCGATCCTGCTGAGCTTCTCGCCGAAGTTCGGCGAACTGATTGCCACCGTCCCGGCGGGCGTGCTGGGCGGCGCGGCCACCATGCTCTACGGCATGATCGGCATCCTGGGGGTGAAGATCTGGGTGCAGAACAAGGTCAACTTCTCCAACCCCGTCAACCTGACCACGGCCGCCGTCGCGTTGATCATCGGCATCGCGGACTACACCTGGACCATCGGCGAACTGAAGTTCACGGGCATTGCGCTGGGGTCGGCTGCGGCGTTGGTGATCTACCACGGCATGAGGGCCGTCGCCCGGGCGCGCGGCACCGCGGCCGAGCCCGAAATGGAAACCGCAGGGCTTCCGCCGGCCGCGAAGTCGGCGATCAACGCTGCGGCGAAGCGGCACCCGAAGAAGCGGTAAGGGCTCCTAGCGGCGAGTTCTTTTTTGTCCTCCTTGGATGCCTTGGCCGCCTTGGTCGCCGCTTCGGAAAACGGGGCCATATGAGAAGCCAAGGGCCAAAGCCCAGGCCGCGAAACCGGCTACCAGGCTGGGCCAGCCGAAGCCCCGGTTGCCGTCGGAGGGCGTGGGGAACAGGGGCAGGCCGTGCGGATAGATCGTCAGTTCATACGTGTCGGTTCCTCCGACGATCAGCAGAACAGTCAGCAACGCCCACCACGCCCAGCGTTGGGCGCGACGAAGTCCCGTATGGGCAACCCACACCGCAAGCACAAGGCCAGCCACGGACATGCCGGCGCCGCCGACCATGTGTGCCAAGGTGTGCGCCTTCACGAGACCCAGCACTCCATCGTCCGTGTTACTGACAGGAGTGGAGGCCATGAACACCAGCTGCCATGGGTCCTCCCCCGCGAGCAGGAGTGCCGCGACGGCCAGCATCCACGCCGCCGCGTTCAAGCGGCCGATCCGGCGCGCGGCCAACGCGAGGGCCACCACCGCCGCGATGCATGTCGCCGCCCAGACGGCACCTACAGTGGCCTGATCCATAACCCCATTGAGGACTCCGAAACGGGGGGTGTCAACGAAGGATCTGCCCCGAGCCGGCACGAAGCCTTACCGTCGGCCGGGTACGGCCTCCTACCCGGCGTCGAACCTTTCGCCTTCTTCCTCGTCATCGCGCGGCGACTTCTCCTGCGGCCGGCCGGTCCCGCCGCCGTCGGGATCCTTGGACGAATCAACATCGGGGCGATCCAGCACGTCGGTGTTTCCTTCGTCCATCTCCGCCTCCGCTGACGGAAGGACGACGTCGGGCCAATCAGTGTGCCGCTCGGCCTTGGCCTGTTCTTCGGTGCCGCCCATGCGTCCGGCGCCCGGCTCACCCGCGCTGTCCGCGTCCTCGTCGATGGCCTGTTCGGTCCGGGGCTGCGCCAGCTGTTCGCCGCCCATTTCCTGCTCCACCGTGGGCGTTCCGTAGCCGCCCGCTTCCTCCTCAGGGTTCCTGCGATCCTGATCCATGGTGTTCCTCCCTTTCGTCGAGGTTGGTGGGGAACTAGAGTCCCTTGCCGCCCGTCACGGGAAGCACGGCGCCGGAGATGTACGAGCCTTCGTTGGACGCCAGCAGAACATAGGCCGCGGCGAGTTCGGCGGGCTGGCCCGCGCGTCCGAGTGGCGTGTCCTGCCCGAAGTCAGGCAGGTGGTCCGGCCATTCAGTGGCCGGGATCAACGGTGTCCATATCGGCCCGGGCGCGACGGCGTTCACCCGGATACCCTTCGGCCCAAGCTCCTGTGCGATCGCCTTCGTGAAGGCCACCTGCGCGGCCTTGGTCATCGCGTAGTCGAACAGTCCCGGGGACGGGTTGAAGGCCTGTATCGAGGCCGTGGTGATGATCGACCCGCCTGGCTTCATGTGCGGGACCGCCGCCTGCGCGGTCCAGATCAGGCTGTAGAGGTTGGTCTTAAAGACCCGGTCAAACTCTTCCGTGGGGGTTGAATCGAGGCTCTCGCGGTTCTTCTGGTACGCGGCATTGAGGACCAGGACGTCGAGCCGGCCGAACTCGCCAACCGTCTTGTCGACGATCTCCGTGCTGAACTGCTCTTCCCGCCCGTCGCCGGCGAGCAGCAGGGAACGCCTGCCGGCTTCCTGGATGAGGTCCGCCGTCGCCTTGGCATCTGCCTCTTCCTCGGGGAGGTAGGAGATCGCGACGTCGGCCCCCTCCCTTGCGAAGGCAATCGCCACCGCCCTGCCGATACCGGAGTCCCCGCCGGTGATCAGCGCCGCCTTGCCGTCCAGCCGGCCGTGGCCCTCGTAGCTGCGTTCGCCGTGGTCCGGCGTGGGCTCGGTCTTGGCCGTGAGGCCCGGTTGTTCCTGCTCCTGTTTGGGAAACGGGCCGGAGTGGTAGCCGCCTCGCGGGTCCGACGGCGGCGAATCCAAGGCGTCCGGGGCTTGCTGGGATGGGTGCTGCTGTGAATCGCTCATAGTCCACCTGCTCGTCTGTTCGGTCTGCCGGTCGAGGAAGTTCTGCGTTCACTGGACGTGTCGTCCACACATTCGACGCTAACGGGGCGCCAAGGCCGAGTCCATGGTTTTCGGAAAAATAATCAGCAGACTTACTAAAATCCGGCTCTGAGGCTAAATTGTCGCACCCCCGGGTGGCGCGCGCCCTCGCGCGAGCTCGCGCAGCGGTCGGTGGCGGCGGAGGTCGCCGCTGCGACCCGGATGAGTGGCCGGACGGTGCAGCGCCGGATGGGCCAGGCGGTTGAGGTGGCTACCGGGTTCCCGTTGACTTTTCGGGCGCTCTCGGACGGACGGCGCGACACTGCCGGGCCGCCGTCGTCGCTACCGCTCCGCTCCGCTACGTGAGGCGTTTGCGGACGATCTCGCTGACC
Organism: Arthrobacter sp. TE26545; assembly: GCF_056279005.1. The sequence continues at coordinate 4,176,569 of NZ_JBWBQM010000001.1, read as the reverse complement.
GCCTTGCCGTCGAAGCGGCCGGCAACCTTCTCGGTGACCGGCTTCATGACATAACCCATGTGCATGAGCGACAGCTCCACGCCGTCGGCCTTGAGCGATGCAATGGTCTCGTCGACAATGGCCTCGACTTCAGCAGCGGTCAGGGGTTCGGGGAGATAGGCCTCGATGACCTCGGCCTCTGCGATCTCCGTGGCGGCACGCTCGGACTCCCCCGCTTCCTCGTAAATGTGGGCGGTTTCGTGGCGCTTTGCTGCCTCTTTCTGCAACATGGCCGTGATCTGGGCGTCGTCCATGTGGATGGGCGTCTTGCCGGCCTTCTCACGGGTGTCGATCTCGCTCAGGACATTGCGCACGGCGGACAGGGCCACGCGGTTGCCGTCCTTCATGTGGCTGACGACGTCTGCGTGCAGCCGCTCCTTCAACGTAGACATGGTGCTCCTCGATTCGATACGCCGGCTGGCTGGCTGCCAGCCCGGCCAGCGGTGACAGCGTCCCGGCGGGGCGTCGCATCGTAGGGCATGGCGGACGTCGGGCCATGCTGGTACATCAATTATCTGCCCGGGGAGTGGAAGCGGCGACCGCCTTCGATCCCCGTTGTGCGCCGTGGTGGGGGCTCAGATCAGCCCGAGCTCCTCGAATGCCGCCACGAGGCCTTCCTGCTGCGGCGGCGCGGCGGTACGGTCTGCCAGGGCCAGCAATTCGGGCGAGGATCCCTCGATGGCGACCCCGATGCCGGCGAAAGCGACCATCTCAAGGTCGTTCTCGCCGTCGCCCACTGCGATGCTGTTTTCGCGCGAAATGCCCAGGTGCGCGATCGCCGCGGCAACGCCGTCGGCCTTGCTGATGCCGCGCTGATACAGCTCGCCAGCGTGGCGGCCTTCGTCCGCGATGGAATTCTCGACGACGGCGATCCCGTCGCCGATTTCCTCAACCAGCAGCTGCATGGGGACCGGCGAGTCGAACACCGAGACCTTGGAGAACGGCACTTTGGCCAGGTCCGGGACACGCTCCAGTGCGCCGAGGATCGCGGACGATCCTACCTCGCGGCCGTCCGGCGCCTGGCTGAAGTGTTCCTCGATGATGGCACGCAGGCGTTCCTCCGCCGCCGGTGCCACGTGCAGGGATTCCTGGGCTTCCAGGACGTAGACGGCGTCGTGCGCGTCAAGGGCGGCGACCGTGCGGGCGGCGAGATCCGCAGGGAAGCGCCGGTCCACGAGGACCTCTCCCGCGACCTCTACATAGGCGCCGGCGCTGGCCACGAGCCCGTCGAAGCCTGCTCCGCGGATGGCTCCGGGCAGCATCGAGACGGGCCGGCCGGTGCACAGGAACACCCGGTGGCCCGCTTTGCGGGCCGCCTGGACCGCCCGCACATGGCCCGCGGGCACAACGCCGTAGTCCGCGTAGGTGCCGTCCACGTCCAGGAAGACGGCGCGGACGGTCCCGGCTTTGGTTCCTGCGGCGGGACTTCCGGTGTTCAGCTCAGCGCTCATGCGCTTACGCCCCTTCGAGAAGCTGGCTCGTAGCCCAGGCGAGGTACTTGGCGGCGTTGGCAACGGCGTCCGCGATGTCCGGTTCGCCGTCGCGCTTTTGTGCGATGTCCAGTAGCTGGGCGGCGCCTTCCACGCCGTGCTTGGCGAGGTCTTCGGGCGTGACCGCAATGCGTCCGGCCACCACGAGCACCGGGATGCCGCGGTCACGTGCGGCATCGGCGAGGCCGATCGGCCCCTTGCCGCTCAGCGACTGGGTGTCCAGCGAACCTTCGCCCGTGATCACCAGGTCGGCCCCGTCCAGCTGGGATTCCAGGCCGGTCAGCCCGGCGACCAACTCGAAGCCGCCTTCCAGCTGCGCTTCCGTGAAAGCCAGGAACGACGCCGGGAAGCCGCCGGCAGCGCCCGCGCCGGGGATGTTGGTGTCCCGGCCCGTGGCCTCCCGAAGCACGGATGCCCAGTTGCGCAGGCCGGCGTCGAGCAGTTCCACGGCGTCCGCGTCCGCGCCCTTCTGGGGCCCGAAAACGTGCGCGGCGCCGTCGCTGCCGTAGAGCGGGTTGCGGACGTCGACGGCGATCCGGAAGGTGGTCTTTGCCAGGCGCGGATCCAGCGCGGAGACGTCGAGGGCGGTGATCTCGGCCAGCGAACCACCGCCGAGGGGGACCACGTTCCCGGCGGCGTCGAGCGGCTTGAGGCCGAGCGCGCGCAGGGCTCCGCTGCCGCCGTCGGTCATCGCCGAGCCGCCCAGGCCGAGCACGATCTCGGTGGCCCCGGCGTCGAGCGCCGCGGCGATGAGCTGCCCGCAACCGTAACTGTGCGCGCGCAGGGAGTTTTCCGGCGTCGGCTCCATGCTGGCGAGGCCGGAGGCCTGGGCGGTTTCGATCACGGCGGTGGCACCGCCGAAGGAGTTTTCGCGGATCGCCCAGGCGGCGCCGACAGGCTTGAGGATGGGGCCGGTGACGGCGTTGACGCGTTCCTCGTAGCCGGCGGCGACGGCGGCTTCCAAGGTCCCCTCGCCGCCATCGGCGATCGGGAAGCGGGTGACGACGGCGTCCGGGTAGACCCGCAGGGCCCCCTCGGCGATGGCTGCGGCCGCCTCAGTGGCGGTCAAGGAGCCTTTGAACTTGTCCGGGGCGATCAGAATGCGCATGGGCCCTATCTTGCCATCCAGCACCGACCGGATAAGCCGCGTTACGCCGTCGTAAGCGGCGCAGTCGCACTATGGTTCCGCCGCCTCCCCAGACGCCGCTCCGCCAGGCCCAGCAAACGCATGGAGACGGCCCAGTACGCCACGCCGGCAGCCAGCGAAGCCAGCAGCGCCAACAGGGGGCTGGTTCCGGCGAACAGAGGGTACACCAGCCAGTGCGTCAGGTAGATGTACAAGGAGGCGCTGGCCAGGAGCCCGAGCGGACGCCTCAGCACGGCAGGCACCAGCAGGGTGGGCAGCCAGATCAGCACGAGAACGCCGGCGATCACCGTGTTCTCCCGGAGCTGGTCGCCGAAGAAATAGCCCGGCACGGTCAGCACCACCAGCGCCGACACCAGCAGCCGCTGCGGCAGGGTCCTGGACCGCGCCACCACCCAACCGAAGGCGAACAGCCAGAACGTGGGCATCGGGTGCGGGAGGCCGGGGTCCACGATGTCGTACCGGCTGATCAGGCCCAGCCCGGCGAGCGCCAGCGGGAAGGCGAACTGGAAGCGCCGTTCCAAGCGCCCCACGGCGGGCACGGCCAACAGCACGGCCAGCCCCACCAGCATGTACACGAGCACTTCGATGAACCAGAAGTGCCACTGGGTGGTCACTTCCTCGGGCCCGATCATCGAGTTCAGCAGGAAGATGTTCGCCACGGTGTAGCGGTCCGTCAGCACGAAGGCGACGGCGATGAACGCCATTGCCGGGATCACCAGCCGGCCCAGGCTGTGCAGCTGCCGTTTCAGCCGCCGGCCCCCTTTGCCGCCCAGCTGGAAGCGCGCGAAGTTGTACCCGGCCACGGCCATCAGGATGTGCGCCGAGCCCTCCCAATGGAACAGCCCGATATGCGTGGCCGCGATCAGGATGATGCCCAGCGCGCGCAGCACGATTCCGCTCTCCAGCGGGGCGAACAAGCGCTTCGCGGGTGCGAAGCGGCGCTCTGCCGGAGCGGCTTCCCGCGGCACCAGGTCGCGCACGGGGGTGACGTGCCAGTCCGGCGGCAGGTGGCCGAGCGCCTTCTCCAGGCGGATGGACGCGGCCACATAGGACAGCGAATCGCCGCCCAGGCTGACGAAGGTGTCCCCGTCCGCGATGTCGTCCCGTTCCAGCGCGTCGGCGAAGATCGTGCGGGCGTCCTCCGACCGCTTCGTCTCGCGTACTGCGCCTGAATGCACGACGGCGGGACGTCCGGCGGCGGTGACCGCGCCGTCGTCGGGCAGCCCGTCCGCAAGTTGCAGCACCGTCGGGTAGTCCGTCTTCCCGGTGGAAAAGCGCGGCAGGGCCGCGACGGCGTACATCTGCAGGGCCGGGCGCGGCAGGCCGAGGCCCTGGGTGACGATCTTGGCAAGCAGCTTGGTGTCGTGCTCACCCTCGACGGCGACCACGAGTTTCTCGTCCGAACCTGCGGCGGCCGCGGTGATGCCGAGCTCGGCCAGCATGGCCTCGACCTGTCCAAGATCGATCCGCAGGCCGACGATCTTCACGAAGCGGCTGCGCCGGCCGACCACCTGGTAGAGGCCGTTGTCCTGGCAGCGGGCGAGGTCTCCGGTGCTGAGTTCGGTGATGGTCCGGCCAAGCGCCAGGTCCTCGGGGCTCCGGGCGTAGCCGAGCATGACGTTGGGGCCGCTGTAGACGAGTTCGCCGACAGGCCCGTCGGCCGGGTCCAGGCCGTCGACGGGTTCGATCCGGAAGGAGCCGCCGGGCACCGGAACGCCGATGCTGGAAGGGTTCGCCACGGCGAGCTGGGGCGGCAGGTAGGCCATGCGCGCGGTGGCTTCGGTCTGCCCGTACATGACGAACAGCTCCCAGCCACGGCGCCGGCCAAGCTCCGCGTAGTGCTGGACCTTCTCCGGGGCGAGCCTGCCGCCGGCCTGGGTGACATAGCGCAGGGCGGGCAGCTCCATGGCGCCGAAGCCAACGCGTTCAAGGAGTTCGAAGGTGTAAGGCACGGCGGCGAAGGAACTTACCCGGTGGCGCCGCATGAGGTCCCAGAAGCAGGGGTCCACCACTGACAGCTCGGTGAGCGCAAGGGCGGCCCCGCGGAGCAGGTGGCTGTTGATGACCGAGAGTCCGTAGCAGTAGGACATCGGCAGCGTGGTGGCGGCGCGGTCGTCAGCGCCGATGCGCAGGTATCCGGCGATCGACTCCGCATTGGCCTGCACGTTGTCCTGCGACAGCCGCACGAGCTTGGGCGATCCAGTGGAGCCGGAGGTGCTCAGCAGCAGGGCGAGTTCCGGGTACAGTACGTGGCCGCTGCCGGGGCGGCGTTCCTGCAGCACGGGATCGGCGGTGGCTTCGGCGCCTGACTTTTCAGTGCCTGACTTTTCAGTGCCGGAGTGCATGACGACATCCGGATCATAGGCCGCGATCAGCGACTCCAGGGCGGCCGGCTTGTCCGCGGGGACGATCATCAGCGGGTGGCCGCCGGAGAGCGCGGCGAGGTAGCCGACCAGGGACGCGACATCATTCGCGGCGGCGAGCGCCACGAGGCGGCGCGTGGTGCCAAGCCGAGCGGCCACGGCGTCGACGCGGCCGGCCAATTCCTCATAGCTGATGACGGTGTCGCCAGTGATGACGGCGGCGCGGTTTCCGAAGCGGGCCAGGCCCGCGACAAACGGGATCCGCGCGAGATCAAGGGGGATGGTCACCCGAGCGATTTTATAGGATAGCCTTAGCTAACTTCATTTGAGTTTCTGCAAGCGTCACCAATCCAGTCACGGGTGTCACTTCACCACCATTGGCCACGCTTTTCGAGCACTTTCTTCAGCAGGTCGGCCCTGTCCGTGACGATTCCGTCCACGCCCTGCCCTTCACCGCCCAGCCCTTCACCGCGCAGGTCCAGCAGCCGCTCCATTTCCGCCGGATCGTTGACGGTCCACACGTGCACCTGCAGCCCCAGGCGACGGGCCCTGCCGAGGAAGCGCGGGGTCAGCAGCTCCAGCGGGCCGTAACGGACGGGCACCTGGAGGGCGTCGACGTCGTGCATCACCCTGGCGAGCCAACGCTCCGGAAGGAGCGGACCGGCAAGGGCGAAGACTGCCGTGGAGACGATCCCGGCGGACGACGCCGTGCGGCGGCTGAGCCTTTTCAGCACGGCCCGGCGGCGGCGGTCGGAGAAGCTGGTGATGAGGACGCGTTCGTGCGCTGCGCAGCGTTCGATCACCGCGGCCAGGGGCGCCACGGTGTGCCAGTCCTTGACGTCGATGTTCAGCCGGGCGTCCGGGAATTCCCGCAGGATGTCCTCGAGCAGCGGGACGGCTTCGCGCCCGCCGATCTTCGCCCGGGACACCTGTGCGTAGTCCAGTTCGCTGATCCGGCCGCGGGAGTCGGTGACGCGATCCAGGGTGTGGTCGTGGAACAGCAGCACCCTGCCGTCCGCGGTTGCGCGGGCGTCCGTCTCAAGGTGCGTGATGCCAAGCCCGACGGCGGCGCGGAAGGCCGCCGCGGAATTCTCCAGTCCTTCGCGTGAGAAACCGCGGTGGGCCAAGGCAAGGGGACCGCTGGCGCCACCGGGTCGCAGGAAATAGGGCAGAGGCTGGCTCACCCGCGTAGCGTAGCGCAGCCCAGCCCAGCCCAGCCCAGCCCCCGAAGGCTCAGCCCTCGTGGCGGACGATCTCCACGCCGTCGGCGCAGTGCACCAGCGTACGGCCGCGGCCGCCGTCGAGGTTCACCCACACGATGCTGTGGTCGCCGGACACGGCGTCCACAGATCCCCGGTCCTCGTATCCCGGGGCGAGCTTCACGCTTACGCGGTCGCCCCGGCGCAGTTGCTTCCAGTGTTCGGCAGGCTCGGCGCGGCGGATCGGCGCCTCGTACATGCCGTTCGTCTTTCGCTTGGCCATGATGTCCCCCTGAAGTGAGCTCTCAGATATGAAGCCAGCCTAAGAGGCTGAGTTGAACGCCAGTTGGATTCCAGGTGTGAGTTTCCGGTGAGCTTAATCGCGCGTCTTAGTCGAGCGCGGTTTCGCCCAGTAACGCGGTGATTTCGGCGGTCCGTTTCACGGTTGCGCGGGCGCCCTCGGCGATGATGCCGGGAACATCCCGGCCGTCGAAAACGGCGATGGCGCGTGAGGTGATGGTTTCGGGGCCGGTCATCGCGTTCCTCAGGGCCGTTGCCGTGGCGCCCGGCTCGCCGAGCATGAGGCCCGCCCCGGCCACCGTTTCCTGGGCAAGGAGCTCGGACAGCTCCCGGTCCAGGCCTAACTCCTCGCCCGCGGCCGCCATCGCTTCCGCCAGGTAGTACGCGTACGCCGGGCCGGAACCGCTGATGGCAGAGACCAACGCGATCTGCTCCTCCGGCACCTCCACCACGGTTCCGGAGCCTTCGAAGACCGCCCTGGCCTGCTGAAGCTGCGCGGGGCTGCAGGTGCTGCCGGGCGAGAGCGAGACGACTCCACGGCCCAGCTTGAGGGGCGTGTTCGGCATGCTCCGGATCACCGGCTGCCCCTGGGGCAGGGCTGCCTCGAGCTGCGCGAGCGGCAAGGCCGCGGCCACGCTCACCACCACGGCGTCCGGCCGCAGCGACGGGCCGATCGCCCGGGCCAGTCCGACCGTATCGCCCGGTTTGACGCCCAGCACGACGACGGCAGCCCCCTCGCACGCGCTCCGGTTGCCTTCCGGCTCCTCCTCGCTGGAGATGAACCTGACACCGGGATAGCGGCTGGCAAGCCCGGGAACACGTTCGGCCCGCCGGACCGTCGCGACCACGTCTTCCGGAGCGGTCCCGGCCTCCAGGAGCCCGGCCATGATGGCTTCGTTCATTTCTCCGCAGCCGAGGAAAGCAATCATGCTGGTCATTCGTCCTTCCCGAGTTCGGCAGGAAAACGTTGGCAAAAGAAAACAGCGGCGGTGCGCACCCAGTCCTGCCGGGACATGGAGTCCTGTCCGCCGTCCCGGCAGGAACGCACCGCCGCTGTGGCTTGTTTGCCCGCGAGGGGCTTGCGCTGGACGCGCAGTCCGCTAGATGATCGCGGCGCGCAGTTCCTTCGCGGCAACGGCCGGGTCGTCGGCGCCGTAGATGGCGCCGCCGGCGACGGCGACATCAGCGCCGGAGCGCTGCACGGCAGCGATGGTGGACAGGTTCACGCCGCCGGCCACGGAGAACGGCACGCGGGCTTCTTCCCCGGCGTTCAGAAGCACGTTCAGGTCGTAGCCCGGCTTGGCCTGCTCGTCCAGGCCGGCGTGCATCTCGACGAACTTCGCACCCAGGGCACGGACTTCCTTGGCACGGGCCACCTTGTCCTCGATGCCGATCAGGTCCACCACAACACCCTTGTTGTGGGCCTTGGCCGCCTTGACCGCACCGGCAATGGTGGAGTCGTCGGCAGCACCCAGCACGGTGACCAGGTCCGCGCCGGCCTTGAACGCGATGTCGGCTTCGAGTTCGCCGGCGTCCATGGTCTTCAGGTCGGCGAAGACGATCTTGTCCGGGTGGGCCTCCTTGACGGCGGTGATGGCGGACAGGCCTTCGCTCTTCACCAGCGGGGTGCCGAGCTCGATGATGTCCACGTACTCGGCAACCTTGCCGGCCAGTTCGAGGGCAGCCTCGGTGGAAAGGACGTCAATGGCAACTTGCAGCTTCATGGGTATCTCACTTCTGGTTTGGTCTTGTGTGGGTTGTTGCAGGAAGTTACGGATGCTTGCGGGGCTTACTCGAGGTTGGCGTGGCGCAGCCACAGCTCCTCGGCCGGGGTCGCATCCCCGTCCCAGAGGGTCTGGAACACGGCCTCGGCGGCCAGGAACAGCACCTGTTCGAAGAGGGACCCCGCATACTGGCGGGACAGGCTGGAGCCGTGGTCCGTTTTCTGCGCGGCGGGAATGGTGACAACGACGTCGGCCAGTTCCGCGAGAGGCGACTCCGGGTTGGCGGTGTACACCGCCAGGCGGGCTCCGGCCCTTGCGGCCGTCTGGGCAGCGCGCACCACGCCGGAAGTCGTTCCCGAACCGGAGGCCAACAGCAGGACATCCCCCGAACGGATAGCAGGGGTGGTGGTGTCACCGGCGATATGCACCTCGAGGCCGAGGTGCATCAGGCGCATGGCCACCATCCGCAGGACCAGGCCGCTGCGGCCGGCACCGGCAACGAATACCCGGCTGGCGGTCCGGAGTTCCTCCGCCAAGCGGGAGAGCTGGCCGGGGTCGAGTTCCGCGGTGGTTCCAGCAACTTCGCCCCGCACAAGCGACAGGTTCGCCGAGATCAGGCGTGATGTTTCTGTGTCAGATGCGGTGGGGGCCACCTCAGCGGTGAGGGTCATTTGCCATGCCTCCTGTTCTGCCCGGGAAGTTCTTGTGCTTCAATCGTCGCTCCCGGAACGGGTGTGCAGAACAGCGAAGACGGGCAGTGTTTGCTACCCGTTCGGGTAGTCAGGCCGGGGCGCGAGCAGCTAAGGTGGCGGGATGACTTCAGCGCAGAAGACCAGAACCCTGCTCGACGACGTCGCCGCCCTGGTGAATGCCCCCCTGATCGACATCGCCGAGCGCCTGCGCGAGGCGGTGCTGCCGTACATCGGCCACAGCGCGCTCATCATCTTCACCGAGGACTGCACCGGCCGCCCGCAGAAGAAGGCCGGAGCGGAAGCGATCATCAGCCGCGTGTCCGTTCCCGAACTGGACCAGCTGCGCACCCACGTGCCGGAACGCGAGCCCTGGGAAGGAACCGCAACCATCGCCGGTGCGGAGCACCCGGTCCTGGCCCTGGCCTCGGAGACCAATGCCCTGGTCACCCTGACGGCCCCGCAACTGCCGGCAGACCCGGCGGACCGGGCGGAGTCCCTGCGGATGCTCGGCTACCTGTGGGGGCTGGCGGCCCGGCGCATCCAGGAGAAGGTCGCGGATGCACCGCCGTCGTACCTCCTGGAATCGCGGGCGGCGTCAGCGGAACGGCTGCGGGTCACGGCGGAACTGGTGGATCGTCACTCGACCACCCTCGAGACCCTCCTGGCGGCCCTGCGTTCCCAGGCCCTGGACGATGCCGCTGCCCGTCGGAACGTCACGGACCTCGCCGTGAAGGCCCTCGTGGAGCTGCGGACAATCAGCGACCGCACCACGGACCTTGTGGAAGAACCCGTGGCCACGGCGTTCGAACGGCTGCGGGAGGACCTGCGGCCCTTGATGCATTTCAGCGGCATCGACGTGCAGTTCATCGAGCCGCCGGTCAACGGCCGCGCCCTCCCCGGCGAAGTGGCGCACGCGGCGCGGGCCATCGTGCGCGGGCTGGTGCTGGCAATCGTGGAGCAGCCGGAGGTGCGCAGGGTCCGCGCCCAGTGGGACTGCGACGGCGAGAACCTGCTCATCAACGTGCGGGACGACGGCCAGGGCGAGCTGTCCGCTGATTCACCGAACATCGCCCGGCTCGCCTCCCGGGTGGAAGCACTGAACGGGCGGATGAACCTGGAGGTCATGGCGGGATGGGGCGCCGATGTGCAGGTGGCCCTGCCGCTCGATCCGCCCTCCGCTCCGGTGGCTGACGCCGGCGGCTGGGGGCTGGCCGAACGGGAACTGGAAGTCCTCCAGCTGCTCTCGGCCGGCCAGCGCAACCGGGCGATCTCCGCGAAGCTCCACATCAGCGAAAACACCGTTAAATTCCATCTGCGGAATATCTTCCGGAAGCTCGGCGTGGGCTCGCGCACGGAAGCGATCGCCCTCGCGCACAGCCACGGGATGCGGGCACAGTCCTAGGGCCGCCGTCTGCGCAGGCTCAGGCGCCCGGTTTCCGCTCCGCGAGACGGGCTTCGATCACCTGGGCCACGCCGTCGTCGTCGAAATGCGGGGCCTGGTAACCCGCCGCGGTGATCGCTTCCGGGTGCCCGCTGGCCATCGCGTACCCGTGGCCGGCCCAGCGCAGCATTTCGACGTCGTTGGGCATGTCCCCGAATGCCACGACGTCCGCGGCTTCGATCCCCCGGGAGGCGGCGTACTCGGCGAGGGTGACGGCCTTGTTGACGCCCGGCGCCGACATCTCAAGCAGCGCTGTGCGCGGCGCCGAGTGCGTGGTTTCCACCAAGTGCGCGACGATGGGCTGCACCTGCGCGAGAAAGGCGTCCGGGGTCCCGCTGCGGGTCACCGCCAGGAACTTCACGACGGCGTCCTCCGCCGTCAGCGTCTGGTGCAGCGGCGCCGGGGTGAACTCGGCGAGCAGTTCGCTGGTGGGGTTCTCGATGAAGCCGGGTTCGAGGTGGAAACCGGAAACGGTCTCGGCGGCGAACAAGGCGTCGGGGCACACATTCTTGATCAGGCGCCGGGCCTCGAGCACGGCGTCGAGCCCGATGGCCCGGGCGGAGAGAAGCTTGTCTTCGGCGAGGTCCCACAGCACGGCGCCGTTGGAGCAAATGACCGTGCCGCTGTGTCCGAGTTGTTCCCGGAGCGGGTAGAGCCAACGGGGCGGGCGTCCGGTTACGAAGACCACCTCGACGCCGGCATCGATGCAGGCGTGGAAGGCCCGGACGGTGCGGCTGCTGATCCGGCCGTCGTGGCCGAGGATGGTGCCGTCGATATCACTTGCTACAAGCCGCATCATGTCAGTCTACGGGCGGGGAAGGTGGCTCACTCCCGCGCGGTCAGCGCGTTCATCTCGGCGCGCGTGGGCGGGTTGGCCCCGGCGCGGGACACGGTGATCGCCGCGGCACTGACGGCGTGGGCCAGGAGCTCGCGCAGGATTTCGGCCGGCATGGCCCGCAGGTCTGCGCGGTTCTGTGCGCCGTCCAGGCCACGGTCCACGATGCCTGAGAGCAACGCGGCCATGAAGGAATCGCCGGCGCCCACGGTGTCCGCCACCGCCACCTTGGGCGCGCGAACCTCGGCTTCTCCGGCGGCCGTGACGCCCCAGGGACTGGCCGAACCGCGGGTGACCACCACCATGGCCGGGCCTTCGTGGCCGCCCAGGGAGAGCCAGCGGCGCGCGGATTCGCGCACGTCCACGCCCGGGTAAAGCCACTCGAGGTCCTCATCCGAAGCCTTCACGACGTCCGCCAGCGCCACGAAGCGCTCGGTCCGGGTCCGCGCAAAGTCCTTGTCCGTGATAATGCTGGGCCGGCAGTTCGGATCGAAGCTGATGGTGGCGTTCGGGTGGGCGTGCTCGACGGCGGCAAGCACCTCGGACGCGCCCGGCTCCAGCATGGTGGCGATGGAGCCGGTGTGCAGGAGCGAGGCGCCCTGCAGCATGAACGGCAGTCGCTCGGCCAGGCCGGGCAGCTCCCAGCTGAGGTCGAAGGTGTAGCTCGCGGCGCCGTCCTCGCCGACCACCGCGGTGGCCACGCTGCTGGGCTTGCCGTCAGGCGGGAACGGAACCATCACCGAGCTTGAGCGCAGGTGTGCCGCGATCGCATCACCGTAAGCGTCCTTGCCGAAGCGCCCGATGAACTGCACCGGGTGGCCCAGGCGGGCCAGTCCCACCGCGACATTCAGCGGGCTGCCGCCCACGTGAGCCTCCTCGCCCGAGGAGCGCCGGACGACGTCCACCAGGGCCTCACCAATCACTGTCAGCATGGGGAACACTCTGCCAGACCGGCCATGGTCGGGCCAGATCCGCCGTTCAGTTACCCGGCTCGCGCTGCCGGGGTCGCGAATGCACGTTTTCTCAAATGCTCCACACATAATTGCGACAACAAGTTACCGGCGGGTAATGTTTTGGACCCTGGGGGATGTGATGCGCATCACCGATGCGCGGAAAACTTCTCATTGATTGGAACTGCCATATGACAGTGCAAAAACGGTCCGTCCTGTCCGCCATTGCGATCCTTGCGTTTTCGCTTTTCACCGGAGCAGGCACCGCCTCGGCCAGCACCTTGGAAGTCTCCCCTCCGGGAGCCAACGACTGGGGCTGCAAGCCCGGCGCCGCGCATCCCTACCCGGTGATCTTGGTGCCGGGAACCTTCGAAAACATGGCAAAGAACTGGAGCACGCTGTCTCCGGTCCTGAAGTCCGAGGGCTACTGCGTGTTCGCCCTCAACTACGGCGAGTCCAACGGAATCGATGCCTCGGGCCCCATCGCCGACTCGGCCAGGGAGCTTGCTTCGTTTGTTGACGCCGTCCTCGCCGCAACCGGGTCACGTCAAGTGGACGTCGTGGGTCATAGCCAAGGCGGAATGATGCCGAGGTACTACATGGGCTTCCTGGGTGGCGCCAAGAAGGTCCACCACCTCGTGGGCATATCACCGTCGAACCACGGCACGACGGGCCTAATCCTCCCTCCGCCGGACGGGGCACCTTCGGAAATGCAACTTTTCGCACCCTTCTGCCAGGCATGCGTCGACCAGGAAGCAGGGTCGGCATTCCTGACCGGGCTCAACTCCATCGGCGACACCGTCAGAGGGCCCGCGTACACCGTTATTTCCACCATCCATGACGAGGTGGTGACGCCGTATCAAAGCCAGTTCCTGTCGGGCAGCGTCGCACAGGTCACCAACGTCACCATCCAGAACATGTGCCCCCTGGATCCGATCGAGCACGATCAAACCCCAAATGATCCGGTAGTGCACCAGTGGGTGCTGAATGCCCTGGCCCATCAGGACGGACCCGCCGATCCGGGTTTCCGCCCGGCCTGTCTCTAGGCGGTATTCAGCCTTGGGCGGCGGGGTCAGCTGAGCAGCCGCTGCACCAGTTCCCGGCACTTCTTGTAAGCCGCCGCGCGTGGATCGATGAGGTCGTAGTGGCTGCCCGGAACCTTCAGCAGCTGGGCCGCACCGCCGGCTGCGATCGAAGCATTGACGTAGCCTTCGGACAGGCTGGCCGGGACGTCCTCGTCCTCCATGGCATGCACGGCATACACGGGGATGCTGAGCGGTAGGCACCTCATGGGATCGGCGTAAATATGCCGTTTGGGGTATCTGACGGAATCGCCGCCCATGAGGTTGTCCACCGCGCCGTTGCTGAGGTTGAGGCGCTCGGCCTCGGCCAGGTTCAGCACCCCGGACTGGCTGACGACGCCGCTAAGCTGCACCGCGGCGTCGTCGCCGTTACGCACCAGCTGGCGGTCGGCGTCGGGGGTTCCGATTTTGTCCAGTTTCCGGCGCCCGGCCGCCCACACGGCGAGGTGCCCACCGGCCGAATGGCCCAGGGCCACCACCTTGCCGAGGTCCAGGCCGTGCTCGGGGGCCACGTCCTTGAGGTGGTCGATGCCGCTGAGCACGTCCTCGAAGGTGTGCGGCCAGCCGCCGCCGTTGCCTGCCCGCCGGTACTCGAGGTTCCAGGCGGCGATGCCGTGCGCGGCGAGGTCCCGGGCGAGCGGTTCCCCCAGCTCTGCGCCGTACTGCGACCGCCAGTAGCCGCCGTGGATCACCACGGCGACGCCATGGCATTTCACCGGACGGTCCCCGTTGGGGGTATGCGTGGGTTCCGGTAGGAATAGTTCGGCCCACTGGCTGGGGTGCTCGCCGTAGTGGTACTTCTGCCGCTTCACTGCGTGCCTCCTTTGCGGCTTCCCGTCAGTAAACCTTGCTCGGGTCCTTCAAAAAGCTGTGCTTCAAGAGCCTTCCAAGAGCCTACAGTGCATTTCCCGGCGGCAGCGGGAGCCGCCGCCGGGACGGGCCCGGGCCGGGTGCCGTGTCAGTGCCGCCCCGTAAGCTTGGGAGCATGGCAAGCAATTGGGAGAGGCTGGATCCCCAGCTGCGCGAATCGGTGCAGGCGAACGTGGAGATCTACGAACGGGTGCGCCCGGCGTTGAAACTCATCACCCGCGATGTGCTGCTCACGCTGCGGGACATCCTGAAGAACAGCGATTCCGTGCCCCTCTTCGTCACGGGACGCACCAAGACCGTGGACTCCTTCCGCGAAAAGATCTCCCGCACGGACGAACCCTTGGAGCCGGGCGGGCCGCGGCCGCTGAAGTTCCCGGATCCGTTCCGCACGCTCAATGACATGGTGGGCATCCGCGTCATCACCAAGCTCCCCGCGGAGAACGCTGCCGTGGCCAACCTCATCAAACGCCAGCGCCAGCTGTTCGACTGCCGCGGGGACCGCGAGAAGGACATCGGCTCCATCGAGTCCGGCACCTACGGCTACTCCAGCCGCCACCTGATCCTGCGCACCATCCAAAACGAGTCGGTGAAGGCCTACCAGCAGATCTTCAACCCGGAACTTCCGGCCAACGGCAGCTACTTCTTCGAGTGCCAGATCCGAACGGTGTTCGCGCACGCCTGGAGCGAGATCGAGCACGACATCCGCTTCAAGGCCGAAGACCCCCGGGCCTGGACCCCGCATTTCGACCGCCAGTTCACCGCCACCGCCGCCATGCTTGAAACCGTCGAAAGCGCCTTCGCGGACCTCAACGAGCGCTACGCCGAGGTCCGCGGCTACTGGGACCTGGAAGGCGAAGGATCCACCGCGCTCACGCCGAACCGCGTCCGGGACGTCTGGCGGACCCTCCTGCCGCACGTCGACCGCAAGGTCGATGACGACTGGGGCTGGGCCGCCGAACTCCTCGCGGCGCACGGGCTGAAGAAGACCGTGGAGCTGGCCGGGCTGCTGAGCGCCAACCGCATCACCGAGGTCCGCAAGGCCTTGGACCACCGCTACTCCCCCGGGCCGGACCGCCTGCTGGACGACCTCCTGCTCTGGGAGTACGGCACCGGACACATCGACCTCACCGCCGAGGCGGCCGACGTCGTCCCGCACCCGCGGCGGGACAGCCTCCAGCGGCGGCTCAGGCAGATCGAGCGCTACCGCCAGACTTCGAGTTAGGACCCATGACACCGCCAGGAACCGCGACCCCCGAACAACTGCAGTCCCTGCGCTTCACCCTCCGGTCCCCGCGCAGGCTCAAAACGGAGTCGCTGGCTGCCTTGGTTGTCGCCCTGGCCCTGATCCCGGAAGCCATCGCGTTCTCCGTGATTGCCGGCGTCGATCCCCGGATCGGGCTGTTCGCCTCCTTCACCATGGGCATCGTCACGGCGGTGGTCGGCGGCCGGCCGGCCATGATCTCCGCGGCCACCGGCGCCGTGGCGCTGGTGATCGCTCCGGTGATGAAGGAGCACGGACTCCAGTACCTGATCGCCACGATCATCATGGCCGGCGTCTTCCAGATCATCCTGGCGGTGCTCGGCGTCACCCGCTTGATGCGCTTTATTCCACGTTCGGTGATGATCGGTTTCGTTAACGCCCTGGCCATCCTCGTGTTCATGGCCCAGATGCCGGAGCTGCTCGGCGTGCCGTGGACGGTGTACCCGATAGTGGCCGTGGGCCTGCTGATCGTCTTCGCCCTGCCGAAAATTACGACGGCGGTGCCCGCGCCTTTGGTGGCGATCGTGCTGTTGACGCTGGCGACCGTGCTGGCGGGCATCAAGGTGCCCACCGTCAGCAGCAAGGGCGGGCTCCCGGACAGCCTGCCCGGCTTCTTCCTCCCGCAGGTGCCGCTGAACTGGGAGACCTTCAGCATCATCGCGCCGTATGCCCTGTCCATGGCACTGGTGGGCCTGCTGGAATCCCTCATGACCGCCAAGCTGGTGGATGACATCACGGACACCCGTTCCAACAAGACCCGCGTGTCCTGGGGCCAGGGCACGGCGAACATCGTCACCGGCTTCCTGGGTGGCCTGGGCGGTTGCGCCGTGATCGGCCAGACCATGATCAACGTCAAGGGCTCCGGTGCGCGAAGCCGTCTCTCCACTTTCCTGGCGGGCGCGTTCCTCCTGGCCCTGGTGGTGCTGTTGGGAGATGTGGTGGGCATGATCCCCATGGCGGCCCTGGTGGCGGTGATGATCTTCGTTTCGCTCATCACCTTCGACTGGCATTCGATCCGGCTGTCCACGTTGAAGCGGATGCCGAAATCCGAAACCGGGGTCATGCTGGTGACCGTCGCCGTGGTGGTGGCGACGCACAACCTGGCGATCGGCGTCGGCGTCGGGGTGCTCGCCGCGATGGTGCTGTTTGCCCGGCGGGTGGCCCACTTCGCCACCGTGGAACGGACGGAGCGGAAGCTCGACGGCGAAACCGTGGCCAAATACACGGTGAACGGCGAGCTCTTCTTCGCCTCCTCCAACGACCTCTACACCCAGTTCGACTACGCGAAGGATTCCCAGGACCGGATTGCGCGCGTGGTGATCGACCTGCACGCCTCGCATGTCTGGGACGCCTCCACGGTGGCTGTGCTCGACTCCATCACGGAGAAGTACCGCAGGCACGGCCGCGAGGTGGAGTTCATCGGCCTCAACGCGGCCAGCGCCGGCATGCGCGAGCGGCTGGCGGGGAACCTGGATTAGATCCACGCCGGCCGCTCGGTGCAGGCCGGCCGCTACGACGCGAGCCGCTCCCGGCGGACCGGTTTCCATCCCTGCCGGGGCACCGCGGCGCGCAGCGAACGCGTATAGGGATGCGTCGGGTTCGCGAGCAGCTCGGCCGTCCTGCCGGCGTCGACCACCTGCCCCTGTTCCATCACGATCATCCGCTCCGAAACCTGGTTGACCACCGCCAGGTCATGCGAAATGAACAGATAGCTCACCTCGCGCTGCGACCGGATGTCGCTGAGCAGGTTCAGGATCTGCGCCTGGATGGACACATCGAGCGCGGCCACGGCTTCGTCCAGGACGATCACCGCCGGGTCAGCCGCCAGCGCCCTGGCAATCGCCACGCGCTGCCGCTGCCCGCCCGAGAGCTGGTGCGGACGCTTCCCGAAGAACGGGGCTGCCAGGCCCACGCTGTCGAGGATGTCCTGGGCCTTCAGCTTCAGCTCCCGCTTTCCCGGATTGCCGCGCGCATGAAGGGCCAGGCTTGCCTGGATGGTGTCCCCGATGCTCTGCCGCGGGTTGAGGGACGAGTACGGGTCCTGGAAGACGTACTGCACCTCCCGTGCCCAGCGACGACGGTCGGCCAGGCTGCCCGCCCCCTTGCTCCGCGCTTCGCCGCGGACGCTGAGCTCGCCTCCCGTGACCGTTTCCAGACCCACGAGCATGCGCGCCACCGTGGTCTTCCCGGAACCGGACTCTCCCACGATCGCGAGGCACTCGTTCGGGAAGAGCTCGAAGGAAACGTCGTCGACGGCGACGATCGGCTCGCTCTTCATGCCCTTGGGCGCGGGGAATTCCTTCCTCAGGTTGCGGGCAACAACCAGTGCTTCGGTGTTCATGCTTCCGCCTTCAGTTCTTCGTGGATTTCCCGGTTGTAGCGCAGCACCGGCAGCCGGTCGAGCCGCTCGTCGATGCTCGGCCGGGCACCGAGCAGCTCGATCGTGTACGGATGACCGGGCGATTCGTACACGTGGGCACCCTGTTCCACGATTTCCCCGGCGTACATCACCGCAAGCCGGTCGCAGCACGCCGCCGCCAGCTCCAGGTCATGCGTGATGAACAGCAGGGACAGCCCTCGGGCGCGGCGCTGCTCGTCCAGGATCGCCATGACGTCGGATTGCGCGGTGACGTCCAGGGCGGTGGTGGGTTCGTCCGCAAGGATCAGGCGCGGTTCGGCGAGGAGCACACTGGCGATCATGACGCGCTGCAGCATGCCACCGGAGAGTTCGTGCGGGTACTGGGTGAGGCGGCGTTCGGGATACCTCACGCCCACCTCGTCCAGCAGGGCCACCGCCCGGTGTTCCACCTCGCCCCGGGACAGGCCGCGGTTGCGCACCAGTTCCTCGGTGAGGAAATCGCCCACGGTGTGCACCGGGTTCACGTGGGCCCGTGGGTCCTGGAAGATCATGCCGATATCCCTGGACCGGTAGCTGCGCAGCTCGGACGGCCCCATGGACAGCACGGGCGCGCCGTCGAAGGTGATCGACCCGGAAACCTCGAAGGCGGGGTCGAGCATCCGCGTGATGGCGCGGGTGGTCAGGGACTTTCCCGAGCCGGATTCGCCGACCAGGCCCAGCGCCTCGCCCTTGGCGATGCTGAAGCTGACGCCGTTGAGCAGCGCCTGGGACTGGTGGCGGGGAATGCAGGACGGCTCGGACATCGTCCAACGCCAGCAATGCTTCACTCATCGCATGCTCCTCGCGGTGGTGGTCAGGCGGTCACCGATGACGGTCACGCACCAGACGATCAGGATGATCAGGGCGCCGGCTGCAATCGCCTCGGCCGGGTGGCCGCGCAGCACGGAATCGAAGCCGCTCTTGACCATGAGGCCCAGGTCGGCGGTGGGTGGCTGCACGCCCAGGCCAAGGAACGACACCGCTGCCAGGTCGATCACCGCGAAGCCCAGGGAGGAAATCGCCTGGGCGATCACGATCCCCTGCACGTTGGGAAGGATCTGCGTTAACGTGATGCCGGCGCCGGAGTGGCCCTGCAGCCAGGCCGCGGACACGTAGGGCAGGTTCCGTTCCCTTAAGCCCGCGCCGCGCACCACCCGGGCAACGTAGGGGACGTAGGCGACTGCCAGGCCGGCAACCACCGTCAACAGGCTCGGACCCCAGATGGCCACCGAAATCAGGGCGAAGACGATCCCCGGAACCGCGAAAAGGATGTCCAGCACCCAGCTGATGGCGGTATCCACCCGGCCGCCGCACCAGGACGCCACGAGGGCGAGCACGGTTCCCACCACGGTCGAGAGCAGGATCACCAGGCCGGGTCCGGCCAGGGTGATCCGGGCACCCCACATCAGGCGGGAGAGGATGTCCCGGCCCAGGGCGTCGGTACCCAAGGGGTGGTCCGCCGTCGGGCCGCTCAACGCCGCCAACAGGTCCGGAAAGTCAGGGTCGTAGGGCGCCAGCATCGGCGCGAGCGCAGCAGACAGCGCGACGAGCAGCAGGACTGCTGCCGCGGCCGTACCTAGCAGGCCGAGCCGCTCGTAGCCCCTGTGCAGGAAACCCGGTTGCCGGACGGCAACGGCCGTTCCCTTCACGGTCTTCTCCATACTGATTGTCATTGCCGGCTCCCCAGGGCGATTCGCGGGTCGATGACGGTGTACAGGAAGTCGACGACGGCGTTCACCACGACGAACGCCACGACGAGCACCAGGATCACCGCCTGCACAACGGAGAAGTCGCGCTGCAGGATCGCGCGGACCAGCAGGGAACCCAGGCCGTCAAGGGCGAAGACGTTCTCCACCACCACGGCGCCCGCGATGAGCGTTGCCACCGTGAGCCCCATGACAGTGGTGATGGGGATGAGCGCGTTGCGCAGGACGTGCCTGCGGACAATGACGTTCGAGGCAAGGCCCCGGACCACGGCGGTCTGCACATGCTCCCGGGTCCGTTCTTCGTTGACGGCGGCCTTGGTGATCCTGGCCAGGTAGGCTGCGCTGGCCACTGCAAGCGCGATGGCCGGCAGGGTGAGGTGGACCAGGGTGTCGAATCCGCCGGAGCCGACGCCGAAGGTCGGGAACCAGCCGAGCCCGACCGCGAAGATGCTGATCAGCGCGACGCCGATGACGAACACCGGGGTGGACAGCCCGACCGCCGCGATCGTGGAAATCACCGTGTCCACCCAGCGGCTCTTGAGCGCGGCGAGCAGGCCGGAGCTGACGCCGACCACCGCGATCAGGACCGCGGACAACGAGACCAGCGCCGCGGTGGTACCGATCCGGCCGGACATCAGCGCGGTGACGTCCTGCCGGTAGACGATCGACCGGCCGAGATTGCCCTGGAAGATGTCGCCCAGCCAGCGGAAGTACCGCACAAGGAACGGGTCATCAAAGTGGTATTGGGCGGTGACGGCGGCGACCTGTTCAGGCGTGCCGCCGCGGGGGCCAAGGACGAATGCCAGCGGGCTTCCCGGTGCCAGATACATCATCCCGAAGACGATGAACGAGGTCACCAGGAGGACCAGCAGCAAGCCCCCCAGCCTCCGGAGAAGGAAGGAACCCATGGACACCAGCTATTTCACCCCGCCGATGGTCGCGGCCCACGGGTAGTACAGGTAGGAAAACGACGCCGTCGCACCGGAGATGCGCTTGTTCTGCACCACGGTGTTGGGCTCATAGGCCAGCGGGATGCGCGGGTTGGCCTCGGTGACCATCTTCTGCGCCTCGATGAGGAGCTGGGCGCGTTCCTTCGTGTCCTTGGCCGAGACCGCCTTGTTCAGGACATCGCTTGCGTCGTTCCAGTTGATGTAGTTGCTGTTACCCCCGGCACGGAAGATCTGGTAGACGTCCAGCGGGTCGGCGAAGTTGCCGTAGTAGGTGGTGAAGAAGCCGTCGATTCCCTTGCGGGCGGCGGGGTCGAAGTACAGGTTGCCGAACTGCTCGACCGGGATCACCTTGGTCTCCACCTTCAGGCCCAGGGCGGCTCCTGCCGCCTGGAAGAGGTTGGCGGTCTGTTCGTGGACCGCCGAGCTGCCCTGCACGCCGAGGACGATGGTGCCTTCCTGCGGCCCGACCTCGGCGAGGAGCTGCTTGGCCCTTTCGATGTTCGGCGCGGTCGAGAATCCGGCGTGGGCCTTCGCGAAAGCATCCTTCTCATAGCCCCAGTAGTCCGGGCCCACCAGGGTCGGGGCCGGGATGGCGGCATCCTGGAACACCACCTTGGCCAGGGCGTTGCGGTCGATCGCCAGGGACAGGGCCTCACGGACCTTCGGGTTGGCGAACGGGCCGGATTCGCTGGTGGCCGCCAGGGTCCAGAACACGAGCGACTTGCCGTGCGTCAGGGTGACCTTGTCGCTCTGTTCGAGCTGCGAGATGCCGGCCGGGGGCAGGTAGAAATACTGCCCGTCGATGTCGCCGCTGCGCAGCGCGTTCACGGCGGTCGATTCGTCCGCGATGAAGCTGAAACTGAGGTTCTTGACGAGCGGAACCAGCTTGCTGTCCCAGTACTTCGGGTTCTTGTTCAGCTCGATGCTCTTGCCGGGCGTCCACTTGGCCAGGGAGAAGGGCCCGGTGCACTGCAGCTTGCCCTCGGGCGTGCCGAAGGCTTTCCCTGAAGCTTCTGCCGCCTTCTTCTGGACGATTGCCCCGGCAGCCATCGCCATCCCCTGTTCGAAGAGGACGTCCGGCTTGCTCAGCTTTACGGTCACCTCGCGTTCGCCCGTCACCGCGACGGACTTCACGTTCCGGAAGTAGTCGCTGAAGTAGGCCACGGCGTCGCCGGTCTGGCGGCTGAGCGAGAACGCGACGTCGTCGGCCGTCAGCGGGCTGCCGTCCCAGAAGGTGACTCCGGTGCGGATCCTGTACACCAGGGTGGTGGCGTCCGGGGACTTGACACTCTCGGCGAGGCCGGGCTCGATCGCGAGATTGGGAGTAAGGCGCATGAGGCTTTCGCAAAGGTTCGCGGTGACCGTGTTCTCGGCGTAGTTGTAGCCGATCATGGGGTCGAGCGAGAGCGGCTCGTAGGGCAGGTTCCAGGCCACGTGGTCCACGGCTTCGGTGCCGCGCGGCGTGGTGGTGGCGAGGTTGGACAGGTCCGGGGCGGGCTTGGCGGCGTCGGGTTTGTTGTTCGGCCCGGCGCACGCCGAGAGTGCAAGCGCGGCGGCAGCGAGGACGGCGGCGCTGGTAACGATCTTTCGGGAAGACAAGACGAGAACTCCTTTGTTGACGTGTTGTTGGGGAAAGGTTCAGGACAGCGGCAGCAATGCCTCCGCGGCTACGGGGTTTGTTTCGATCTGCCGCCCGGAGCGGAAGACCCGGAGCGGTGCGGGGCGGTCGGCCACGAGTTGGGCCAGGGATTCCGCCCGGAATTCCAGCCGGGTGGGTGAGTCCGGACCGGGCCAGTGGGCAAGGTCTTCGACGCCGAGCATGCGCCCGCCTTCGGTGGAGGCCAGGGCGTAGCAGCGCTCGAGTTCGGCGTCGGTCACCGCGCCCGTCCGGTAGGCAAGCAGGTGGGCCCGGTCCACCATGCTGCCGGTGCCGAAGGGCGTCCAGGCATCCCGGACTCCGTCGGAACCCACGGCCAGCTGCACCCCGTGGGAGGCAAGCAGACCGATGTCCGGAACCGGGTCGGAGCCCAGCGCGCAGGTGCTGATCCAGATCCCGGCGTCGGCCACCTGGTCCAGGGTCCTGCGCAGCGTCGGCGCGGACTCGTCCGCGAGGGCGAAGGCGTGGCTGACGGTGACCCTGCCGCGCATTCCGGCGGCGACCGTGCGGGCGGCAATCTCACGGATCTGCGCCAGCCCGGGCTCGCCGCGGTCGTGAAGGTGGATGTCGAGGTCCCGTCCGGCACGCCCGGCGAGGCCGAACACGGCGTCGAGGTGGCCGCCCAGGTCGCCTTCGAGGCCTACGGGGTCGATGCCGCCCACCACGTCCGCACCGGAGTCCAGGGCCGCCGCCATCACGTCCAGGGTGCCGGGGTTGCCGAGCAGGCCGAATTGCGGAAAGGCCACGATCTGGACCATGAGTTCGGGAATCCGCTCGGCTGCGGCCCGCACTCCCTCGACGTTCGCCGTGCCGAGTTCGCTGGAGACATCGACTTGTGCCCGCATGGCAAGCGTGCCGTTGGCAAGCGCCGTGCGCAGCAGCCCGTACGCACGCTCCTCCACGCTGCGGGTGTAGCTCCGCTGTGTCGCAAGATCGTTGGCGATGAAGTCCCGCAGCTCAAAGGCGTCCTGGCGCGACAGCCACGGCCCGCCCCAGCTGGACTTGTCCGGATGGATGTGGGCATCGACCAGGGCCGGTGCCGCGAAGGTTGAAGCGTCTGCTTCGGTAGTGCCGCTCATAAATGGTGAACTCCCTTGTTCATCAAAAGCTGTTCATCGAAAACCGTTTATCGAAAACCGCAGGGTCCCGCATCTTGCGCCAAAGCGCAGCCCGCGAGAACATAGGTCAGATGGTATGACGTCTGATCGTAAGAGGTCAATGGGGTATGGAAACATTGGAACCGTGAAGCCAATCCAGCGAATTTCACTTGTCGACACGATCGTCGACCGGCTGCAGTCCGAGATCAGCTCCGGAAACTGGCCCGTGGGTACACGGATCCCGGCGGAGAGCGAGCTGACCAAGATGCTCGGCGTGAGCCGGCCCTCGCTGCGCGAGGCGGTCCGCTCGATCGTCCAGCTTGGCCTGCTCGAAATCCGGCAGGGTGATGGCACCTATGTGGTGGCGAGTGATCCGAGTGAGGTGGCTCTTCGCCGCATGCTCAACGAGGCGGACACGCGCGAGGTGCTAAGTGTGCGCCGGGCCCTTGACGGCCTGGCGGCGCGCGATGCCGCCCTGAACCGCACCGACGCCGAGGTGGCGGTCCTCGAAGGCCACCTGCAAAAGCGCCGGGAGGCCGTCACCCGGGAGGACCTGCAGGCGTTCGTGGACCACGACGTCGCCTTCCATATCGGCATCGCCACGGCCTCGCACAACCGCCTGCTCGCCGGGATCTACGCCAGTTTCGACACTTCGCTGAGGCTGTCCGTGGGCCCCAATTCCTGCATGTCGGACAACACCGATGAAGTATTGGATGACCTGCATGCGAGGCTGATGCTTGCCATCAAGGAGCGCGACGCGGTGGGCGCTGCGGCGGCCGCTCTGGGCCTGCTGGACCGCAGCGAAGCCATGCCGGACACACCCCGCGACTGAGGGACAAGCGCGCTGAAACGCAGCATGGGCCGGCACCGCGTCTTGCGGTGTCGGCCCATGCTTTCCCCATTTCCGTCCGTTGATGCCTAGCCTTCCCGGCGGCCGTCCACGAGGCGCGGCACGCCGAGCGGGTTGTCCTCGCGTACGGCCTCGGGCAGCAGGTGCTGAGGGAAGCCCTGGTACGCCACGGGGCGCAGGAAGCGCTCGATCGCGGCGGTGCCCACGGACGTGCTGCCGGCCGCCGTCGTCGCTGGGTACGGTCCGCCGTGCTGCTGTGCGTAGGTGACCGAGACACCGGTGGGCCACTGGTTCCACAGCACGCGCCCGGCCTTGCGGGCCAGCACCTCGACGAGCCCGGCCACCTGGCAAGTGTCGGTGCCGTGGATGGTGGCGGTCAGCTGTCCCTCGAAAGTCTCGGCGATCTCCGGGAGCCGGGACTCGTCGTCGTATGCCACCACGACGGCGGTGGGACCGAAGCACTCGGCCTGAAGCGCGTGCGGTTCGGCGAGCATGTCCGCGGCGGTGGTGAGCAGCAGGGTCGGGGCCGGCGGGTCGGCCAGCGGCTCTTCGCCCTGGGCCAGGACCTCGAGGCGCGGGTTGGCCTGCAGGGTTTCCAGGACTTCGGCGTAGCCGGACTGGATGCGGCTGTTCAGCAGCGGAGCGGCGGCGGGCAGGGCGGCCTCGCGGAGGGCCTCGACCATCCCGGAGGATGCGGGCACGAACAGCGTGCCGGGCTTGGTGCAGAACTGGCCGGCGCCCATGGTGAAGGAACCCACGAAAGCCTCGGCGATCTCCGCGCCGCGTTCTGCTGCCGCGGCTTCAGTGACGAAGACGGGGTTGTTGCTGCCCAGTTCGCCGTAGAACGGGATCGGTTCGGGGCGGGAACTGGCGATGTCGAACAGGGCGCGGCCGCCCGGGATGGAGCCGGTGAAGGCACCCGCCTTGATGCGCGGGTCCTTCAGCGCAGCGGCTCCGGCGGCGGTTCCGGTGATCAGCGCGAAGCTGCCTTCCGGCGCCCCGACGGCGGCAAGCGCGGAAACCACGACGGCGGCCGTCGCCTTGGACAGTTCCGGGTGGCCGGAGTGGGCTTTGAGGATCACGGGGTTGCCCGCAGCGAGCGCGGAGGCGGTGTCGCCGCCTGCGACGGAGAAGGCGAAGGGGAAGTTGCTCGCGGCGAAAACCACCACCGGGCCGACGGGAACCTTCAGGCGGCGCAGCTCGGGCCGTGGCGCGCCCATGGGCCAGTCGGCGTCGGCGTGGTCGATCCGGGCGTCGAGGTAGCCGCCGTCGCGCAACAGTTCGCCGAAGATCCGCAGCTGGAAGGTGGTGCGCTTCAGCTCGCCGCGCAGCCGGGCCTCGGCAAGCCGGGTTTCCTGCTCCGCCAGCGGAACCAGCTCCTCCGCGGCGGCATCCAGGGCGTCGGCGACGGCGTCCAGCAGGGCGGCGCGTTCCGCGGGGCGGAGCGCAGCCAGGGGCGCCGCGGCGGCATGGGCGGCGGCGAGGTGGTTTTCGAGTTCGGTATCAGTTGTTGCGGCGGCGGTGCCGGCGTTGTGGGTGATCGCGGTCATCGCGGTCTCCTTCCGTTGAGGTCTTGGGTTCTAAGGGCGTTGCCGGGACGCGGGGTCGCGGGAATGCTGCGGGGTCGCTGGAACGTTCCGGCGACCCCGCAGCCCTCCCGCGAGTTGGCAAGCCGCACCCGGAATGGTCATGGCCGTTCCAGCCGTCCTAGCTGTCGAGCCCGGCTAGTTCGCCGATGCCCACGGGTGCGGCGAGGGGGCGCTTGGCACTCCCGGCGAGGGAACCGGCGTCGGGCGCTTCTCCCGGACCGGCGCCGAGGCAGGCGGCCGCGAACCCGCAGACCCGGCCCTGGCACCAGCCCATGCCGGCACGTGTGAAGGATTTGAGGCTCCGGACATCGCGGGCACCGAGGTTCTCCCGGGCCTCCGTGATGTCCCCGGCTGTGACTTCCTCGCAGCGGCAGACGGTGGTGTCCGGGGTGAGCCAGTCCTGCCAGGCGGCGGGCACGGGGTGGGCCAGGTGCATGGCCCGGGCGAAGCGGCGGTGCCGGGCAATCGCGGCAGGCTGTTTGACCGGGACGTCCGAGTCCGGGCGGGCGGCCGCGGCACCCGCCGCCAAACCTTCGAGGACGGCCAAGGTTGCGCCGCCGACGCCGGTCACCTCCCCCGCGAGGAACAGGCCGGGAACGCTGGACTGCTGGCGCTCATCCACCACGCCCACCAAGGAACCGTCGGCGTCGAGCCTTGTTTCGACGCCGAGCGACACCGGCAGCTCCATCTGCGGGGTGAAGCCCCAGCCGAAGCCCACCACGTCCACGTCCGCGTAGACCCGCCCGGTGCCGGGACGGACCCGGCCGTCGGCGTCGACCCGGGCGGTGCGGATTCCCTCGGCTTTTCCGGAACCCAGGACCCCGGTGACGATGCTGCGGGTGCGGTACGGGATGCGGTGGCGGGCAAACACGGCCGCGTATTCGGCGCCTTCGAGGGCCTTTTCCGGCACGCCTGAGGCGGCACGCAGGTGAGGCAGCCAGGCCGACGGCGAGGAGGACTCGAGCACGGCCAGCACCTTCCCGCCGGCCTCGGCAACTCCGGCCGCGACGGGCAGCAGGAACGGCCCGGTACCGGCGATGACAAAGCGCTTGCCCGGCAGCACGCCGTTGGCCTTGATGAAGGCTTGGATCCCGCCCGCTGCCATGACTCCGGGAAGGTCCCAGCCGGGGACGGGCAGTTGGCGGTCGTAGCCTCCGGGGCACAGGACCAGGCGGGCCGCCATGACGGTAAGCGGATGGGCGGAGCCGACTGCCGCCGTCGTCCGCAGCACAAAGCCGTCCTCGCTTCGTTCCGCCATCCACACCTGCAGCCCGGGCAGGTACGTGATCCGCCCGGCGCGCTGCGCGGCGTCGAAACGGGCACGGAGGTCCAGGTAGCTGTTCCAGCCGTGGTGGCCGTGGCCGTCCGGCTCGGGTTCGACAGTCTCGGCCGGATGCCGCCAGAACTGACCGCCCGGCTGGCTTCCGGCGTCGACGACGGCGACCCTCGCCCCCGCTTCGGCGGCCGCCACACCGGCGGCAAGCCCCGCGGGACCGGCTCCGACGACGGCGACGTCAACAGTGACCGTGCTGCTCATGAGCCTTCCACCTCCATGCCCTCGCACACTTCCACAAGGCAGGCGCGCTGGTTCGCTTCGCCGTCGACGATCACGAGGCAGTCGAAGCAGATGCCGATACCGCAGAACAGGCCGCGCGGCTTCCCGCCCTTGCGGGTGCCGCGCCAGGCGGTGATGCCCTGGGACGCGAGGGCCGCGCCGACGCTCTGGCCGGCTGCCGCCGTCAGGGGGCGGCCGTCGAAGGTGATGGTGACCGGCTGGGGGTTCATGCCGTGGCCGCCTCTCGGGATGAAAGTGTGTTGGGGCTTGGCTCGCCGAAGCGGGCCGGGGCGAAGGGCGAAAGGTCCATGTCCGGGGTGAGTCCGGCGAGCGCCTGGGCCAGGAGCTTCCCGGTTCCGGCGGACAGCCCGATCCCGGCGCCCTCGTGGCCGGCGGCGTGCCAGAGCCCGGGCGCGCGCTCGTCGTGGCCGATCACCGGCAGGTGGTCCGGGCAGTACGGGCGGAAGCCGTGGTAGTGCCGGATGGCCTTGACCCGTTCCAGGAACGGGAACAGGGAGGTGGCGTTGCGGGCCAGCAGGCCGAGGGCGGCGGTGCTGACAGTGTGGTCGAAGCCGACCCGTTCACGCGTGGAGCCGATGAGGATGCTCCCGGCGGGCGTTCCTTCCACCACGGGCGAGGCCTGCAGCCCGGCATCGGAGCTGCCCACGTTGTCGATGTATTCGGCGGCGTAGACCTTGTGGCGGACCATGGGCGGCAGCGGTTCGGTGACCATCACGAAGCCGCGCCGCGGCAGGACGGGGACCTCGACGCCGGCCATGGCCGCGAGCTCTCCGGCCCAGGTGCCGGTGCAGTTGACCACGGCTCCGGCGGGGAAATCGCCGCGCGGGGTGCGGACGCCGGTGACGCGGCCGCCGTCGCGCCCTGATCCTGAACGCATGAAGGCAGTGACTGGGGTGTCGGCGATGAAGCGGGCGCCGGCAACGGTAGCGAGCCGGACGAGGTGCGCCGCCACGAGCATGGGCTGCACCTGGCAGTCTTCGCGGTAGCTGGCGCCGCCGAGCGCTTCGGGGGAAATGTGGGGTTCGGCTTCGCGGAGGGCGGCCTGGTCCAGTTCCTCGACGTCCACGCCGAAGCCCTTCTGGACCGCCATCACCCGGTTGAGGGAGGCGAGGCTGCTTTCGCGGGAGGCCACGATGATCCCGCCTTTGGATTCGAACTCCCAGAGTTTCTTGTGTTCGGCGAGGTCGTTGTGCCAGACGCCCAGGGAGTAGCGGGTGAGTTCGAGTTCGGGGCCGAGTTCCTTGTCCGAGACGAGGATGTTGCCTTCGCAGGCGGAGGAGGTGCCGCTGGCCGGAAGGCCCTTGTCCAGGACCGTGACGCTCAGGCCCTGTTGTGCGGCGAAGTAGGCGGTGGCGGCCCCGATGACGCCCGCGCCGATGACCAGGACGTCGCTGCCCCTGTCGGTGCCATGGTTCATGTCTGTTGCTCGCTCATTCTTGTTGATCCTGGGGTGGGGTTTCGTCATCGCCGGTGGCCCAGAGCCCGCGCGCGTGTCCGATGTGGCGGCGCATGAGCTCGCGGGCCGCGGCGCCGTCGCCGGCGGCGATGAGGTCGAGCAGTTCGTGGTGTTCCTGGGCGGAATCGGCCAGGCGGTTGCTGTCGCTGAGGATTTTCAGCCCATACATGCGGGTGCGCGTACGCAGGCTCGTGGCCAGCTCAACGAGTTGCTTATTGCCCGAGTACTCCAGCAGTTCGGCGTGGAATTCGCGGTCAGCGGCCAGGTAGGCGGCCAGGTCGCCTTCCCGGGCGGCATCCACGATGCTCTCGGCGAGCTTGTGCAGCCGGCCCATGTCGCGTTCCGGGATGGTCCCGGCGACGTCGGCCATCACCGGGGGTTCCAGCAGCAGGCGGATCTCGGTGATTTCGTCCAGTTCGCGGTCGCTCATACTGGTGACCCGGAAGCCCTTGTTCTTCACCGTCTCCACCAGGCCTTCGCGGGCCAGGTCCATCATCGCCTCGCGCACGGGCGTGGCCGAGACGCCGAACGCCGCGCCCAGGGCCGGGGCCGAATACAGCGTCCCTTCCTCCAGGGTGCCGGCGATGATCGCGGCACGCAGCGACTCGGTGACCGACTCGCGCAGGCTGCGCTGGCGGCCGAGCGGGGCGATGGGGAGCTGGTTGTTGGCAGGCACGGTGAGCACTCCTTGGGCGGGCGTCATTCTCTGGTGCCTCCTTCATACACCACGGCCGCGGTCACGAGGTCCTCCCAGGCCATGCCCACTCCGGCGTACAGGCAGGGCTTCCCGGGCGTGCGTTCCAGCTTGCCGCCCACCAGTTCGCGCAGGTTCAGCGGATGGATGCCCTCCCACTCCTCCACGCTGCGGGCGGGGATGAGGTCGCCCGCCTCCCGCATGGCCGAGGCCCGGCCTTCCACCACGACGTCAGAGCGGAGCACGAGCGTGGCGTCCACTTCGCGGGCGTCCAGTCCGTGCTGCCCGACGGCGGCGACCACCGCGCCGTCCGCCACCAGCCCGCCGTCGAACAACGGTGTGCGGGACGAAGTGGTGCAGAGGATGACATCCGCCTCCGGGAAATCCGCCGCGCCTCCGGCCCGGACCTCGATGCCTTCGGCGGCGAGCGTTCCGATGAGTGCCTGCACCCGTTCCGGACGCTGGCCGACGACGGCGAAGCGCGCCCCGGGCAGCACGGCGTGCGCCGCGCGGAGGTGGTTGAGCGCCTGGACGCCGGCGCCGAAGACGAGCACCTGCGGTTCATGATTCGCTTCGCCGCCCGGGGCCGCCGCCAGGATGTGCTTGACGGCCATCAGGGTGGTGGCCGGGGTACGGATGGCCGTGAGTTCGGTGCCGTCCATGGTGGCCAGGGGCGCCAGGGTGTCCGAGTCGATCAGCAGGTAGATGCCCTGGATCTTCTCGAGCCCGCGGGCTGGATTGCCGGGGGCAACGGTGAGTGCCTTGACCCCGGAATAGCTCCGACCGTTGGTGCTGAGGCCCTGTGCCGGCATGATCAGGAACTCGCCGCCCGGTGCCGGGCTGAACAGCCGCGGGCTGTCCAACTCCGGATCCACACCATCGGCGAGCGCACGCTCCAGGGCCACGACCGCCGTCGGCCACGGGGCGGCGGCACGCACGGCGGCGGCGTCGAAATAGGGCAATCCAACAGAGAGCGGCGACGTCACAGCAGGAAGCCTTCCGGGAAGGGATCCGTGGGATCCAGGAAGTACTGCGCGGTGCCGGTCAGCCAGGCGCGTCCCGTGACGGTGGGGACGACGGCGGGCCGGCCGCCCACCTCCGTCTCCTCCACGAGGCGGCCGATGAAACGGGAGCCGATGTAGGACTCGTTGATGAAATCGGAGTTCAGGGCCAGTTCACCGCGGGCGTGCAGCTGTGCCATGCGGGCGCTCGTGCCGGTGCCGCACGGAGAGCGGTCGAACCAACCCGGGTAGATGGCCATTGCGTGCCGGGAGTGCTCCGCCGTGGATCCCGGGGCCTTGAGGTATACATGGTGGCAGGCGCGGATGTCCTCCCGCTCCGGGTGGACGGGCTCGTCCGCGGCGTTGATGGCGTCCATGATCGCCAGGCCGGCCTTGAGCAGATCGTCCTTGCGTCCGCGTTCGAACGGCAGGCCCAAGGCGTCGAGGTCCACCACGGCGTAGAAGTTGCCGCCGAAGGCGAGGTCGTAGTTCACCGTGCCGTAGCCCGGAACCTCCACCGAGGCGTCCAGGCGGTCCACGAACGAGGGCACGTTGCGGATGGTCACGGATTCGGCGTGGCCGTCCTTCACCGCGACCTCGGCGATTACCAGGCCGGCGGGCGTGTCCAGCCGCACCGTGGTGACCGGCTCAACGACCTCCACCATGCCGGTCTCCACGAGCACCGTGGCCACGCCGATGGTGCCGTGGCCGCACATCGGCAGCAGGCCCGAGACCTCGATGTACAGCACGCCGTAGTCCGCGTCCGGCCTGGTGGGCGGCTGCAGGATGGCACCGCTCATCGAGGCATGGCCCCGCGGCTCGGTCATCAGGAGGGTGCGGATCCAGTCGCTGTGTTCCATGAACCACAGGCGGCGCTCCGCCATGGTGGCGCCGGGGATCGTCCCGATGCCGCCGGTGATCACGCGCGTGGGCATGCCCTCGGTGTGGGAGTCCACGGCGTGGAAGATGCGGCTGGTTCTCATGTGCTCTCTCCTTGTTGTTTCTGCCGGCTTCGCCGGGCAACGGTCCTCCGGCGCTTCCGCGGCGGCTTCGCCGGATTCCGGCCCTCCGGCGTCGCTTAGACACGAACGATATGCACCGCTGCGGTCGCTGGGCGACCTACACGATGCGATCGCTCGCGATGTGCTCCTTTCCGGAGGACCGGAATCCGTCTTGTGGGTTCGTCACCGATCGCGCGAGAAACCAAACTCCGGCAGGCGGCTCACCGTCGTCGACAATGAGCCCAGCCCTTTGGTTATTTGTAGCCCTTGGCGAGGGCTGCTTCGGTGTCCTTGGTGACTGCAGCGTGGGCTGCTTCGCTCAGGGGGCCGCGCGGGGGGCGGCATGCTCCTCCGCGGAGGCCCACGATGTCCATGGACAGTTTGATGGACTGGACGAATTCGGTCTTGCTGTCCCAGCGGAGCAGGGAGTGCAGGTCGGTGTAGATCTCGCGGGCCCGGGCCAGGTCTGCCACGTCTCCGGAGGTGGAGAGGCGGTAGAGCTCCAGTGTGGACTCAGGGATGGCGTTCGGGTAGCCGGCCACCCAGCCCACGGCACCTGCCAGGCCCATCTCGACGACGGTGTCGTCAGTGCCGATGAGCAGGTCCACCTCGGGGGCGAGTTCCTTGATCTCGTAGGCGCGGCGGACATCGCCGGTGAATTCCTTGACGCCGACGATCAGGCCTTCGCCGTGCAGGCGGGCGATCAGCTGCGGGGTCAGGTCCACCTTGGTGTCGATCGGGTTGTTGTAGGCCACGATCGGCAGTCCGACGGCGGCAACGCGGCGGTAGTGGTCCACCACCTCGTCGTCGTTGGCCCGGTACGCGTTCGGCGGCAGCAGCATCAGGGACGCTGCCCCGGCTTCGGCAGCCTGCTCGGCCCACTTCACGGACTGGAGTCCACCGTAGGCCCCAACGCCGGCCATGACGGTGAAGCCTTCCGGAGCTGCCTCGACCGCCGTCGAAATGACGCGGCCGCGTTCCTCTTCGCTGAGGGTCTGGTACTCGCCCAGGGAGCCGTTGGGGGCGACGCCGTCGCAGCCGGCGTTGGCCAGGAAGCGGACGTGCTCGGCGTAGGCGTCGAAGTCCACGCTGGAGTCTTCCTTGAACGGCAGCGCGGTGGCGACGTGCACGCCGTGCCAGGGCTTGCGGGTCTCAGTCATGATCAGGTCCTTTCGTTGTGGCACACTCGGCGCCGTTGTCGTGCTGCCGTGAAGTTCCTCACAGCAAATTTACCATGTGACATTGCACAGGTGGAAGAAGGGGACGCCGGGCCGAAGCCCGGCATCCGGGGTTTCCGCGTATGCGGCGGGTGGGGATCAGCTCGCGGGAACCACGTACTGCTTCTCGGCAACCTTGCCGAGGCCTTCGGAGAGGCCGGCGTCCTTGAGGAGCTTGGCAATGGTGCCGTCTTCGCGCTGGGCCTGAATGCCGGCGTCGAGCGCTTCCTTCAGGCTGGTGTTGCCCTTGGTCATCGGGAAGGCGGCTTCCGGGGCCTGGGTGATGGCGCCGACGCGGGGGTCCGGCTTTTCGTTCGACAGGGCAACCGTGACGCCGGCGGCGTCCTTGAACTGGAGGACCTGCACGCCGTAAGCGTCGACGTCGGCGTCCAGGCGTCCGGCGTCGAAGTCCGCCTTCAGCTCAACGCTGGACGGGTAGGTGACCAGCTTGTCGCCGAGGATCTTGCGGAGGTCTTCCACCCAGAGGTAGCCGTCGATGGTGCCGACCTTCTTCATCTTCTCCAGGTCCGCCACCGTGGTGGCGCCGGTCTTGGAGGCGATGCCCATGCCGTCCAGGTAGGTGGAGGCGGAGAAGTCCACGGCCTTCAGGCGCTTCTCGGTGGCGTCGATGGTGCCCAGGGCGAGGTCGATGTTGCCGCCGGAGATGGACTGCACGGCATCCGCGTACGTGGCCTGCTGGTAGACCGGTTCAAGGCACTCGTCCTTGGCGATCTTGTTGGCGATGGCGATGTCGATGCCGGTGGGCTTACCGCTGTTGTAGCTGCTGAAGGGCGGGATGTCGATGACGCCGATGGTCAGCTTGCCGGCTGCGACGGTCTGGATGCCCTGGTGCTTGGGGGTGCAGTTGGAACTGCTGGCGGTCGAGGAGCCGCCGCAGGCGGTCAGGCCCAGGCCGGCGGCGAGGACGACGGCGGCCAGCGCACCGGCGGTCTTGAGCTTGTGAATGGTCATTTTTTTCCTCCTGTTGGTGGGGGGATGCGTTGAGGATGGACGGGCAAAGGGGTCAGGCGTGGCGGGCCATGCGTTTTTCGAAGTACACGGTGATCCACGTGGCCGGCATGGAAATCGCGGCATAGCAGATGCCCGCGAGGGTGAAGATCTGCAGGTAGTTGAAGTCCTGGGAGCCGATGTTGTAGGCCGACTTCATCAGTTCCGGCACGGCGATGGCGTAGGCCAGGGAGGTGCCCTGGAACATCTGGATGGCCACGCCCATCAGGCCCGGAATGGCCGAGCGCATGCCCTGGGGCATGATCACCCGGAAGAAGGTGTGGCTCCAGGACAGGCCCAGGGCCGCCGAGGCTTCGTGCTGGCCGCGGGCCACGGACTGCATTCCGGCCCGCATGATTTCCGAGGAGTACGCCGCGGAGTTCCAGATCAGGGCCAGGCACGCCGCGGTGATGCTTTCGAAGGCGATGCCGAACTTCGGCAGCCCGTAATAGAAGAGGTACAGGATCACCAGCGCCGGGGCGCCGCGGCCGATTTCGACGACGGCCAGCCCCAGGGTGCGCACGGCCAGGTTCTTCGCGGACACCATCACGCTGAGCACCAGGCCCAGCGGGTAGCCGGCCACGATCGAGATCCCGGCGATCATGAGGCTCACGCCGAGCCCGGACATCAGCTGCGGCAGGTAGCCCGCCCATTCGATCAGCCAGTTCATGCGTAGACCGCCTTCCTCATGCGGGCGTCAAGGCTGCGCGACAGGTACGCCACGGGCAGGCTCAGCACGATGTACAGGACGCCGACCAGCACGTAGGGCAGGATGCCTTCCACGGTGGGGTGCTGCCGGGCGAAGGACTGGGACTGGAACACCATTTCGGCCACGATGATCGTCGAGGCGATCGACGAGTCCTTCAGCAGGCCAGTCAGATACGTGGCGATCGACGGGGACACTATCCGGAAGGCCTGCGGCACGAGCACCCGGTAGAAGGTGGTGCCCCGGGTCAGGCCCAGCGCGTCCGCGGCCTCATTCTGCCCGCGCGGCACGGATTCCAGGCCGCCGCGGTAGATCTCGGCCAGATAGGCGATGGACACCACGCCCAGGCCCACGATCGCAGCGCCCACCGGGTTGAACTTGAAGGTGCCCACCTGGATGCCGAACTTCAGCAGGAACAGCCACACGATGATCGGCACGCCGCGGACCAGGTCCACGAAGAGCCGGCAGGCCAGCCGGAGCACAACGTTCGGAGAGGACAGGCCCACCGCGAGCGGCACCGCACCGACGATGCCGATCGCGAACGCGGACAGCGTCAGCACCAGGGTCATCGGCAGCCCCTGCAGGACTGCGGAAAATGCGTCCATCTCAGCGCTCCAGCACGGCCCGCAGGAAGCGCCGGGTACGGTCCTCCTGCGGGTCGCTCATGATGGCCCGCGGATCGCCCTGTTCGATGATCTTGCAATCGGCCATCACCACGAGGGTGTCCGAAACATCGCGGGCGAACTGCATTTCGTGGGTCACCACGATCATCGTCATCCCGTCCTGGGCCAGCTCACGCATGACCGCCAGGACCTCCAGGCCCACCTCGGGGTCCAGGGCCGACGTCGGCTCATCAAACAGCATGATCGAGGGGTCCAGGGCCAGCGCCCGCGCGATCGCGATGCGCTGCTGCTGCCCGCCGGAACACCGGCCCGGGTGCTGGTCCGCCTTGTCCTTCAGGCCCACGCGTTCCAGGAGCTGCAGCGCGCGTGCATCGGCCTCTTCCTTGCTGCGGCCCAGCACTTTCTGCTGCGGGAAGCTGATGTTCTTCAAGGCGGACATGTGCGGGAAAAGGTTGAAGGACTGGAACACCATGCCGACCGTGCGGCGCAGCGCAGCGAGGTCCTTGGCGTTGATCACCTTGCCCGGCTCGATCGTATGGTGGTCCACCTGGATCGTCCCGGAATCGGGGCGCTCCAGCAGGTTGATGCACCGCAGGAAGGTGCTCTTGCCCGCACCCGAGGGGCCGATCAACGCCGTCACCGTGCCCGGTTCGACATTCAGCGACACATCATCAATCACCAGATGGTCGCCGTAACGCTTGGAGATGTTGTCCAGCCTGATGCCGGTACGGGGCGCGAGCTTGCCGTTCGCGATTTCTGAAAGGGTCATAACGATCTTCCATGTGGGGAACAGGTGAAAACATCGTTCGCTGTGTTCGATGTCACATGATATGTGCAATGGTACATGACACATATCGAGCTGGGAAGCCCCGATTTTTGGGCAGTGCAAAACGGCCTTGAAGGCGTGCGCAGCATTTCGCAAGCGCTTGCAGGATGCGCGCCTCCTGCTCTAGCCTCGTCACATGCCTTCCTCCGTCCAGAGCGTCGCCGAACGCGCAGGAGTTTCTGTTTCCACGGTCTCACGGGCCCTTCGCGGCGTTCCAGGCATTGCCGAGTCAACGCGCAAGCGCGTGCAGGATGCGGCTGACGAGCTCGGTTATGTGGCCTCCCTGAGCGCGTCACGGCTCGCGACGGGACGCACCCGCACGGTGGCCGTCGTGGTACCGCTTCTCTCGAAATGGTTCTTCGCAGAGGTGATCGCTGCGGCCGGCCGCGTGCTGAGCCGCGCAGGCTACGACGTCCTGCTCACCGAACTGTCCACGCCTGAACTGCGCAAGGCGTTTTTCGCAGCGCCCCGCCTGCGGGGGCGCTCCGACGGCGCCCTGGTGCTCGCCCTGCAGTTGGCTCCCGAAGAACTCGCGGCCCTCGAAGCCCAAGGCCAGGCGGTGGCGCTTGTCGGTTCGGAACGGACGGGCGCTTCCTCGGTATGCGTCGAGGACCGGGACGGAGGGCGGGCGGCCACCCGGCACCTGCTCAACCTCGGCCACGAACGGATCGCCTTCCTCGGCATCCAGGAGGCACCCGGCTCCACCCTCGGCGGCGTGCCTCCCGCGGAACGCCTGCTCGGCTACCGCGAGGCACTTGCCGAGGCGGGAATCGCAGCCGATCCCGGCCTTGAGTTCGGCGTCGGGAACACGGTCGACGCCGGGGCCGCGGCCCTGGCGCGGGCCCTGAGCATCGCGGATCCCCCGACGGCGGTGGTCGCCGCCTCGGACGAGCTCGCCTTCGGGGCGCTGGCCACGCTCCGCGGCGCCGGGCTGCAGGTGCCCGGGGATTTCTCGGTGGTCGGCTACGACAACCACGAGCTCGCCGGCTCGATCGGCCTGACGACCATGGACCACGGCGTGGCCGAACAGGGCCGCCGCGCCGCGGAGGCACTCATCGCCACGCTCGAAGGTGCGCCGGCCGCCGTCGAGCGCCTCGAACCGAGCCTCATCGTCCGGGGCTCCACGGCCCCGCCCCGCCGCCTTCGCGCGGCCACACCCTAAACAGTCACTTTCCGACGGACCCCGAAACACCCAGCGAACAGGAACCCCCATGGAATACCGCAAACTCGGAAACTCGGGCATGTACGTGAGCGAAATCGCGTACGGCAACTGGACCACCCACGGCGAACAGATCGGCCAGGACACCGCAACCTCCTGCGTCCGCACCGCACTGGACCTTGGCATCACGACCTTCGACACGGCGGACGCCT
The DNA here is from genome assembly GCF_056279005.1 of Arthrobacter sp. TE26545. Next base: position 4,139,450 of record NZ_JBWBQM010000001.1, on the reverse strand, counting down.
ACGCCGGCACTCGCGCGGAAACCGCGCTGGGCGAAGCGCTCGACGGTGTGCGGCGCGAAAGCGTCGAAATCTTCACCAAGGTCTACTTCCCCACCGGCGAAGGCAGGAACGACCGCGGCCTGTCCCGCAAGCACATCATGGAGTCGATCAACGGCTCCCTGGGCCGCCTCCGCACGGACTACGTGGACCTGTACCAGGCCCACCGCTACGACTACGAAACGCCGTTGGAGGAGACGATGCAGGCGTTCGCCGACATCGTCCGCGCCGGCAAGGCGCTCTACATCGGCGTCTCCGAATGGACGCCGGACGAGATCCGCCGCGGCGCCGCCCTCGCGAAGGAACTCGGCATCCAGCTCATCTCCAACCAGCCGCAGTACAACATGCTGTGGCGCGTGATCGAACCCGAGGTGGTGCCGCTCAGCGAGGAACTGGGCCTGGGCCAGATCGTGTGGTCCCCGATTGCGCAGGGCGTGCTCAGCGGAAAGTACCTGCCCAGCGCGGGTGCGCCCGCCGAGTCGCGCTTCTCGAGCGGGGACGGCGGCACGAAGACCGAGCACCGCTACATGCAGCCGGCGGTGCTCGAACGCGTCCAGGAGCTCAAGCCGCTCGCGGATGAAGCCGGCCTGTCGATGGCAGCGTTCGCCGTCGCCTGGGTCTTGCAGAACAGGAACGTCTCCGCGGCGATCGTCGGCGCCTCCCGGCCGGAACAGCTCAAGGACAACGCCACGGCATCCGGCGTCGTCCTTGACCCGGCGCTTCTGGAGAAGGTCGACGGCGTCCTCGGCGACGTCGTCGAACGCGATCCCGGCAAGGTGGAATCCTTCCTCAAGCGCCCCTGAGTCCCTTGTCTTGAGTCCGGCCCGCCGTCGGGCGGATATGTCTGACATACATGCCCGACGGCGGGTCACGGATTCGCGGACGCCTCACCGCGGCTGCCACCATGGATGGATGCTTGAGGCAACAAACACCACGTCCGATTCAGCCGTCCGGAACCCTGCCCTCGCCGCGGAGGCGAAGATCGCGCGCGTGGCGGTCACCGTCTTCCCTCTGCTGGTGGTGGCTGCCGGCCTCGCCGGTTTCCTGGTACCCGGCGCTTTCAAGCCCCTCGCCCCGTCCGTGCCGTACCTGCTGGGCGTCATCATGTTCTGCATGGGCCTGACCCTGACGCCGCCGGACTTCGCCTCCGTGGCACGCCGGCCCTGGGCGGTGGCGCTGGGCATCGTGGCGCACTACGTGATCATGCCGGGCGCAGGCTGGCTGATCGCCGTCGCGCTTCAGCTCCCGCCCGAACTCGCCGTGGGCCTGATCCTGGTGGGCTGCGCGCCGTCCGGCACCGCGTCCAACGTGATGGCCTTCCTCGCCAAGGGCGACGTTGCGCTGTCCGTGGCGGTGGCTTCCGTTTCCACGCTGATCGCTCCCCTGGTGACGCCGGCCCTGACGCTGCTGCTGGCCGGTTCCTTCCTGCACATCGACGCCGGCGCCATGGTCCTGGACATCGTCAAGACCGTGCTGCTGCCGGTGGTGGCTGGCCTGCTGGCCCGGCTGTTCCTCAAGAAGCTCGTCGCGAAGGTGCTGCCGGCACTTCCGTGGGCATCCGCCGTCGTGATCTCCGTGATCGTTGCCGTGGTGGTGGCGGGAAGTGCGGGCAAGATCGCTGCCGCCGGCGGCATCGTGTTCCTGGCCGTGGTGCTGCACAACGGCTTCGGCCTGGGCCTGGGCTACCTGGCCGGCAAGGCGGGCCGCCTGGACGGCAGGGCCCGCCGGGCCCTGGCCTTCGAGGTGGGTATGCAGAACTCGGGCCTCGCCGCGACCCTGGCGAGCGCGCATTTCAGCCCGCTCGCGGCCCTGCCGTCGGCCGTGTTCTCCGTATGGCACAACGTCTCCGGCGCCATCGTGGCGGCCTGGCTGGCACGGAAGCCGCTGCAGGACTGAAGCGGCAGCGGCTTCCACAGCGTCAGTCGACCAGCACGGAGTCCTTGGCCCGCTCCGGAGCCCCGACGCCGGCCGGCACCTTCGCCGAACGGTGGTGGATCCAGTTCGCCACCGCCAGCAGGACCACGAGCGCGAAGGTGCTCAGGAGCTGTGGCCGGGAATCCTCGCCGATGAAGCCGACGGTGAAGATGGCCGCGAGGATCAGGAGCCCGATCCCAGTGAGCCAGGGGAAACCTGCCATCCGCAGGGGAAGGACGGTCCCTTCACGGTCCGCCCGGAGGCGCAGCGCGAGCTGGGCGAGGAGCGCCGAGGTCCACACCAGCAGCGACGTCGAGCCCACGATGTTGAGCAGGACCGGAAGCACCTTGTCCGGGAATGCCACCTCAAGCACGGCCGTGACGACGCCGAAGGCGACGCTGGCCAGGACGGCCACAACCGGCACCCGGCCCTTGGACACGAAGGCAAGCGAGCGCGGCGCTTCGCCGCGCTCGGCCAGGGAGAACGCCATCCGGGAGGCACCGTATAGGTTGGCGTTAAGGGCCGAGAGCAAGGCAGCGACGGCGACCAGGGTGATGGCGGTAGCCGCGCCGGGCATGCCGGCGGCATCCAAGACCGCCGCGAAGGGGCTCTTCAGTCCCGCCGAACCCACGGGAACCACGGCCGCGATGACGAAGATCGCACCGATGTAGAAAACAAGGATGCGCCACAGCACGGTGCGGACGGCCTTGCCCACGCTGCGGGCCGGCTCCTCGGTTTCAGCGGCGGCCACGGACACGATCTCGGTGCCGCCGAACGCGAAGGCCACTACGAAGAGCGCCGAGGCGATTCCGGCGAAACCGTTGGGAGCGAAGCCCGCCCCGGTGAAGTTGGCCAGGCCCGGTGACTGGATGCCAGGCAGCCAGCCGAAGAGCAAGGCGGCGCCGATCAGCAGGAAACCGACGATCGCGGCCACCTTGAGCAGTGCGAACCAGAACTCGAATTCACCGAAGTTTTTCACCCTCGTCAGGTTCACGGCGGTGAGCACCGCGATGAACACAAAGGCCATCAGCCAGACCGGCAGTGCGGGGAAGACGCTGGCAAGCAGGGCGGCCCCGCCGAGCGCCTCGGCTGCGATCACCACCACGAGCTGCACCCACCAGAGCCAGCCGACTGTGGCGCCGGCCACGGGCCCGAAGGCGCGGGCGGTATAGACGGAGAAGGCGCCGCTGTCCGGGTTGGCGGCGGCCATCTCGCCGAGGGCCCACATCACCAGGATGATGAGGGTGCCGGCGACGAGGTAGGAGATCAGCACGGCGGGCCCTGCGGCCTGGATGCCGGCGCCCGAGCCAATGAAGAGGCCCGCGCCGATGGCGCTTCCGAGTCCCATCATCGTGAGTTGGCGGGGTTTGAGGGCGGCGCCAAGCGCCGGGCCCGATGTGATGCGGGCAGGGGTCATTGTCCGTTGTTCCATGGGGGAGTCCTCCGGGTTGTGGAACGGATGTTGGGGGTGGAACGGATGTTGGGGTGGAACGGGTTATTGAGGAAGATTCAGACGCGGGCTTCCAGGACCTTGGTTTCAAGGACCTGGAGCACGCGGTCGTTGGAGGCGGGATCGGCAACGGTGATCCGGATCCCGTCACCCTGGTACGCGCGGACCATGATGCCCGCCTGGTCGAACGCGGCCACGAGCCGCCCGCGCAATCCGTCATCCGCACGGATCCATAGGAAATTTCCCTGGCTCGGCTGCAGCGTCCAGCCCTGGGCTTCCAGCCGCGCGGCCATCCGCGAGCGCTCGTCCCTGACGGCCGAAACCCGCAGCTCCATCTCCTCCGCCGCGTCCAGCGAGGCAATGGCGGCTTGCTGGGCCAGTGCGGTCACGGCGAACGGGATGGCGGTCCGGCGCAGCCCCTCCGCGATCTCCGGCGCCGCCACGGCGTACCCAACGCGCAGGCCGGCCAGGCCGTAGGCCTTGGAGAAGGTGCGCAGGATGCAGACGTTTGGGTACCCGCGGTAGAGCGCAAGGGAGTCCGGCCCGCTGCCCGCTTCGGCGTATTCCACATACGCCTCGTCGATCACCACGAGGATGTCGGAGCGGACGGAGCGCAGGAAGGCCTCGAGGCGTCCGTGGCTGATCGGGACGCCGGTGGGGTTGTTGGGGGTGCAGAGCAGGATCACCTTGGTCCGCTCGGTGACGGCTTCGGCCATGGCCTCCAGGTCGTGCCCTTCGGCGGCATCCAGCGGGATGCGGACCGCCCGGGCGCCTGCCAGCTCTACAAGGATGGGGTAGGCCTCGAAGGACCGCCACGCGAAGATGACCTCGTCCCCGGCATCGCACAGTCCGGCGATGATCTGCTGGAGGACACCGACGCTGCCGGGCCCCACCGCTACCTCCGCGGCCGTGACGCCGAGGTGGCCGGCGATCCGTTCGCGGAGTTCGACGGCGGCCATGTCCGGATAGCGGTTCATCCTGCCTGCCGCTTCGGCCACCGCCGCGGCGGCCGCGGGCAGGGGCTCGTAATGGCTTTCGTTGCTGGCAAGGGCTGCGATGTCCACGCCGGCGCTGCGCTCCGCACTGGAAGCGCGCCGGCCGGGGACATATGACGGGAGGCCGGAGACCGCTGCACGCAGGGTGGGGTGGGCGGATTCCGGTGCCGCCAGGATCTGATCACTGGTCATGAGGCTCGATCATGAAAGTGACCCGCAGCACATTGCAAGATACGCTGAAGTGATTGGGATTTCTGCTCAACTTCTATTGTCTGTGGTGAAAATATGACCATCCCGAATCGACGCGACCTCGATTCCTTGGACGCCAGGATTATCCTCGCCCTCGATAAGGACCCGGAAGCCAGCGCCCTGGCGCTCTCGCGGACGCTCGGCGTCGCACGGAACACGGTGCATGCCCGCCTCGCAAGGCTCGAGCGCAGCGGCGCCCTCCGCTCCTTCAGCAGGAGGCTGGATCCCGCGGCGCTCGGATACGGCCTGATGGCCTTTCTCTCGCTGGCCATCAGCCAGACCCGCGCAGGGTCGGTGGAAAACGGGCTCGAGACAATCCCCGAGGTCATTGAAGTCCACGCCACCACCGGAGACGCCGACCTCATGGCCAAGGTGGTCGCCCGCGACACGGCGGACCTCTACCGCATCACCAACCAGATCTTGGAAATCGAGGGGATCCAGCGGACCAGCACGGCCATCTCCGTGCTGGAACTGATGCCGCCCCGCTACGACGGCCTCCTCAACCGTCTCTCAAAGCAGGAATCCGGCTCCTCGGACTGAAACCCGGACTGAGCCTGGTGATACGCGCCACACTTGGGCATATTTTCAGTCGTGGCTAGCTGATATTGACAAATATCCCAAGCAAACCCGGCCCTCTTGCCTATCTGAATGCAGGCTCCGAAGATTCCTGCATGACTTCACTGACTGTTTCCGGCCGTGTGGCCGAGGTTCTCAGCGGCTACCTCAGCGACGTTTTCGGCGTCATGGGCAACGGAAATGTCTACTTCCCTGGACGCTGCCGAGAAGCAGGGCCTCCGCTTCTCCGCCGTGCGCCACGAGGGTGCCGCCATCGCGGCGGCCGACGCCTACTACCGCGCGTCCGGGCGCCTCGCGGCGGGCACCACCACCTACGGTCCCGGCTACACCAACGCCCTGACGGCCCTCGCGGAAGCGGTCCAGGCCCAGATCCCCGTCGTGCTCGTCACCGGGGACGCGCCCAGCAGCGGCGCCCGGCCCTGGGACGTGGACCAGGCTGCAATCGCCGCCGGGCTCGGGGCGGCGACCTTCAACGTCACCCGCGAAGCCGCGGGCTCCATCACGCAGGAAGCGGTGGAGTACGCGCTGGCCAAGCGGACCGCCGTCGTGATTGCCATCCCGTACGATCTGGCGGCGCTGGAAGCAGCGGACGAGGAACTTCCGGTGCCGCCGGCGGCAGCACCGGTGAGGGACGACGTCGACCGCGGCCTCGAGCGGGCGGCGCGGCTGCTCGCCGAGGCGAAGCGGCCCCTGATCCTTGCCGGCCGTGGGGCGCACCTCGCCGGAGCCGGCCCCGAACTCCGCGGGCTCGCCGACCGCCTCGGCGCGCTGACCGCCGGGACCGCTTTGGCGCTGAACCTGCTGAAGGGCGAGGGCTACCTCGGGGTCGCGGGCGGCTTCGGCACCGAAACCGCCGCCGGACTCATGGGCGAGGCGGACGTGGTGCTCGTGGCCGGGGCGAGCCTGAGCCCGTTCACCATGCGCTTCGGCCACCTGATCGGCCCGGACAGCACCGTCATCCAGATTGACACCGCACTGGAAGCGACGCACCCCCGCGTGGACCTGTTTTTCGCCGCGGACGCGAAGGCCGCCGCCAGCCGGCTACTCCGGCTGCTGGATGGCCCCGTGACCGCTGAAGCCTGGCGCGCGGAAGCCCGGAAGCGCCTGGCCGAAGGACCGGGACATGACGCCGGCTCCGGGGACACCCCGGACGGCCGCCTTGACCCGCGCGCCCTTGCCACGGCGCTGGACGCTAATCCTTCCCGAGCGCCGCACCGTGGTCCAGGACGGCGGCCACTTCCTCGGCTGGGCACCCATGTACTGGCGGATCCCGCGGCCCCAGGACCTGGTCATGGTGGGAACCGCGTACCAGACCATCGGGCTCGGCCTCGCCAGCGCCGTCGGGGTTGCACGGGCCGTGGACGACGGCCGCACCCTGGTGCTGGCCTCGGGCGACGGCGGCTTCCTGATGGGCCTGTCCGACCTGGAATCGCTCGTGGGCGCTGCGGCAAGCGCCGTCGTCGTGATTTACAACGACGCCGCCTACGGGGCTGAGATCCATCAGTACGGCTCCCGGGGCCTGACCGAAAAGCCCATGCTGATCCCCGAAGTGGACTTCAGCGGCGTCGCCCGCGCGCTGGGCGCGGAGTCCGCGATCATCCGCGAGCTGACGGATCTCTCCGCGCTCCAGGACTGGATCGACGACGGCGCCAAGGGAACCTTCGTGGCCGACTGCCGCATCACGTCGAGCGTCCGCGCCCCGTGGCTGAGCGAATGGATGAAGGCCTCGCAGGCGGCGAAGGAGACGGTGGCGGGCTAGCGGCGGCCGCTGGGCTTCGACCAACAGCCGACGGCGGTGTCCAGGACGATGAAAGCCAGCAGGCTCCAACCCAGCAGCGGCAGGAAGAGTCCGAGGGCGACCATGACTGTGATCGCAGCCAGGACACCGGCCCAGTGCGCGCGCAGGAACGCGCCGCGCGGCGCCGGCCGGCCGGCCGCCCAGGCGCTGCCGCGGGTGGGCCGCCGCTTCCACCACATCACGTAACCCCAGGCCACCATGGCGGCCAGGCCCACGGCAACGGCAAGGAGGGCCAGCTGGTTCGGCAGGCCGAAGAGCAGCCCCATGTGGGCGGCGATCCCCCACCGGGTGAGTTTCGCTGCGAGGTTGAAGTCATCGAAGTCGAGGCGGTTGGTGATCTGCCCGGTAGCCGGGTCGATCGAGACGGCGCTGGCCGATGCGGGCCATTCCCGGCCGGTTTCGGTCACCGACCAGGCTGTGCCCGGTTTCGCCGGGGGTTTGATGTCGATCATGGGTGCGCTGATGATGTCGGCGCGCGCCATGCTGGATACTGTGTCGAACATGGCCGGATCCACCGACGGGCTCGTGGCCGATACGCCGCCGCTTCCGTGGCCTGCATGGTCTCCGGCCGGGGCGGCCTCCGCTCCCGTCAACGTTGTGTTCAGGCCGGGGGTGGTCCAGTCCAGGGCGGTGCGCAGGGTGCTGACATTCGCTCCGGCGTTGGCTGACCAGGTGAGCCCGGTGGCGGAGAGGAACATGAACGCAAGGAACAGGACCGTTCCGGTGGTGCCGTGCAGCCACAGCGTGCGCATTCTGCCGTTGACCTTGCGCGGCTTGGCGGTCCTGGCCCTGTTGGTGCCGCGTTTTCGGCGGATACTGTCGATCCAGAGCAGCAGACCGCCCAAGGCGATCACCCACAGCCAGGAGGCCGCGAGCTCGCTGTAGGCGCGGCCGGGTTCGCCCAGGTTCAGGGACCGGTGAAGGTTGGAAATCCAGGTCCGCACCGGCAGCGCGCCGCTGCTGCCGTAAGTCGGAAGGTCGCCGCGGATCCCGGCAGTGCCGGGGTCGACGAACACGGTCCGGTACTGGGATTCGCCCAGGGTCTTGTCGGCGAACAGGACCCGTGTGGTGTCCTCCGGCCCGGGTGCCGGCCGCACCATCACCGGGGCAGCTCCGCCGGCATGGTCCATGGCGGCTTTGACCTGGGCCGAGAGCGGCAACGGATCGGCGACGGCGGGAACATGCAGTTCCCGGGCATAGATGGCCGACTCGAGCTGGGGTGCCATCGCGTACAGGCCCCCGCTTATGGCCGCGATCAGCAGGAAGGGCCCGGCGAGGATCCCTGCGTAGAAGTGGATCCTGAGCAGGAACGCCCGGAACCAGCCACGTTCCACTGCCTCCCGGGTGTCGGGCGGCGTGCTCGTTGACGCGTCGGGTGCGCCGGGTGTCCCGGCCGGAGGCTTGGTCAGAAGAGTCATGTGTTTCGGTCTTTCAAGAAGGATTCGGGCAGGCGCGAGGGCGCGGCGGCGTGCGGACCGGGCTGTGCCTCATATCCGCTGGGTACCTGATGGTGGGCAGCACCAGCCCGGCCGTGCCGACTGGAACGGCACGGCCCGGGCGGTGCGTGATGGCGGGTCAGTTGCCCTTCGTGGGCCGCGTGCGTGCCAGGGCAGTCACACCAGTGCCGAGGCCAATCAGGCCGGCGGCCAGGCCGAACCAGCCCGCCGTCGAACCTCCGTCATTGACGGCGGACGCTGCGGCCGGTGCGTTTGCTGCGGACGGTGCGGCAGTTCCTGCCGGGGCCGCTGTTCCCGCCGGGGCCGCGCCATGGGCCATCGTTTCGCTGTCCTTGGCCGTGGTCACGAACGAAGGGGCCGGGTGTTCGGGTTCTTCCTGACCCTCGACCGTCTTCTGGTCCCATCTGACGACCGTGCCGTCCGTGTAGCTCTGGGTTGCCGGCAATGTCACGGTGGTGCCGGCGTCGGGCAGGACACCCACGGAGATCGAGAACGACTGGTATTCGTTCGCTCCGATCTGGTGCGCCGCGTCTGCCGTCCACACCACGGAAACCGGGGCTTTGGTCACCGTTGCTCCGTCCACCGTGACGGGCTTGGGCAGTTCCGCGATGATGACACGGGCGGTCCACCCTTCCACCGGCTTCACGGACACCGAATTGAACGGGGTATCGGCCGGCAGCGTCACTTCGAGTTTGCTCGTCTTGGCCGTGGCCGATTCATTGGGAACGTTGAACGTCAGGTGGGTGTAGCCACCTGCTGCCGGATCGTCAGCATCGACGTGGACATGGGCGGAGGCCGCTGCAGCGCCGGCGGCGAGCAGACCGGCGGCCAAGGTGGCGGCCGAGGTGGTCTTGAGGGTACGTCGAAGGGAGGGCTTCATGGCAAGGATGCCTTTCATGGAAAAGAAGATCAGGAGCCTGGCCGGAACGTGGGCCAGCCAGGCATGTCAGCACAGCAGAGGCCGCCTGATCCCATTCCGTGAGCGGAGCACCAGGGAGTCTCAGGCGGCGGGCATCATCGCCGGTGGGCCGCGCCGTGCAGGGATGCGCCGGACAATCTGGTCGTGGGCCAGGACGACCGGGGCCATGCACGGCCCCGGGATTCGGGCCGGAACGATCGCGCAAGGCTCAGGCAGCTGCGCCAATGGACGCAGCCAGGCCGCCAGCGCCCCCAGGGCCTGCTCGCCCCGGGCGAGCACCACGGCCGTAACCAGGGTCGCGAGAGCGTGGGCAAGGAACATCTGCCAGTCGCCGGAAGCGGCCTGGGTCCCGGGAACGTCACTGACAGCTTCCAGCAGGAGGCCGGGCGCGTGTGCCGCGTGGCCTGAATGGGGCGAAGCTGCAAGCGGCGCCGCGGTGGAGAGGGCATGGAGGGCCCAGTGCAGCCAGGCTTGTCCCGCGCCGAGGAGGCCGGCAAGGAGGGGAAAGGACAAACGGAACTTCGTGGCCACCGAGACCGGCAGCACCGTCAACGCACATAGCCCAAGGAGGATGGCCGGCTCGGGCAGCACTCCCCCGCCGGCAAGGTGACCGCCGGCGGCCAGGCCAAGGATGATGGAGGCGATCGTCCCGGTCCTGAGCAGCCGGAAAGAAGCACGCGTCGTCATCGGCGCTCCTTTCCGGCTCCCGGGGTGTTTGGCCCACCCCATTCTAGGGACCGGTTCGATGGAGCGCGGACATGTGACGTCCTTGCCGGCGCCTTTCCTGTCCGTTGCAAGGCCACGGACCGTTTCACCGAAAACCTCATCCGGGTCGAGTCGGCGCAGCTCCTCGGCCAGGCAGCCCTGCAAGGTGCGGCGCGGCGGCGAGAGCCGCTCCCCCGCCGAAACTTCAGCCCTGGACCGTCGTCCCGCGCAGGTGCAGGGTCCAGGGCGCCGGAACGCGGACGCCTTCGCCCGTAGAGCCGGACTCCAGGCGTTCCACCAGCATGTTCACCACGCGGTCGAAGATGGGCTCCGGCCCTACGGTGGTGAGGGCCGGGTCCGACTCCTGGCCCTCGGTGGAGTTGCCGACGCCCACGATCTGCACGTCCTCGGGCACGCGCAGGCCCAGCCGGAAGGCTGCACGGATGGCCTGCAGCGCCTCCATGTCGTCGTTGGCGAAGATGGCGGTGGGACGGTCCGGCAGCTGCAGCAAATCCAGGGCAGCCTGGTAGGCAAGGTCCTTGCGGTGGTGTGAGGTGCGCACGAGCTCCGGATCGACCGGCAAGCCCGCACGCTCGAGCCCGGCAACGTAGCCGCTGTACCTGGAGGCGATGGTGCGGTTGCTTTCGTCCGCGCGCCGGATGCAGGCGATGCGCCGGTGGCTCCGCGTCAGGAAGTCCATCCCGGCGGCGATTCCGTCGGCGGGTTCGGGGGCCAGGACGTCGAAGCCGGCGGGCTGCATGACCTCGGAAATCACCACCTGCGGAACGCCGCGGCGGGCAAGTTCGAGCATGGTTTCATCCTGGGTCACCGATTCCGGGATGAAGCCGAGGATCACGCCGTCGGCCCCACCGGACAACATGAACTGCCGCCAGGCATCGCCCAACAGCACCACGGGCTGGTAACCGTGCTGGGGCAGGACGCGTGCAGCCGCTGCGGCCAGGGCACGGTCCCACGGCCATTCGAGGTTGCCGATCGCCACAGCCACCAGCTCGGTCTTGCCCCGGCGCATTCCGCGGGCCGCGCGGTTGGCCACGTAACCCAGTTCGCGCACGGCTTCCTGCACACGCTGCTTGGTGGGTTCGCTGATCCGGGTGGTGCCGCCCAGCCGTCCGGAGAGCACGTAGGAGACCGTGGTGAGCGAAACTCCGGCGCGCTCGGCCACGTCACGAATCGTCGGCTTGGAACCTTGCCTCACGTCTGCGTCCTGTCTTTGCTGCGGTTTTCGTACTCTATCGGGTTTGCCGGGGAGGCCTGCCGGCGTTCCCTCCCGGTGGCTTCTCCCGGCAGACCGCTGACCCGGCGTGTCCACCGCGGTGTCGGCCCTGCAACCGGAAGGAAGCCGGAAGGAGCGTCAATATGCGACGGCGGGCGGCGCCCCGTGAAGGGAATCCCACCGGGGTTTCCGTGCCCGCCATGAGGTGCAGGACCCGGCCGCTCATCACCCTCACGCGATAGTGCTCCCGGTGTAGTCGGCCAGCGAGCTGAGGAGCGCCGCCTGGAAGTGCCGGTCATGCACCGCCTGATGCGGTTCCCGGGTGGCCCGGTGGTGCCAGTAGCCCCCGCTGGTGAGGGCCTCGGGGTTGTCGCTTACCGCGAGCCAGGCCTGCGTGACGTGGCCCAGGCGGAGATCGCCCGGGGCGCCGGGTCCGCCCATCCGGGTGGGCACCCAGCCCGGGTCCACCGCGTTTGAATACACCTCCGGCCACAGCCTCGCAACGGCCGCCGCGAGCGCAGTGACGAAGAGCTTGCTGTCGGAATACGAACGGGATACCCGCGCGCCGCTCCAGTCCACGCCGTCGAGATCCGGGTAACCGCCGCGGTGCATGCCGCTGCTGAGGTAGATCAGCCGCTCCGGGCGTTCCATTTCGGCGGTGAGCACGAAGGGAGCCACCACGTTCACCGGCAGCAAAGCCGGACCGCTGAAGACGCCGGCGTTGTGGATCACGGCGTCGAAGCGGCCCAAGGCGTTTGCCTGCTCGGCCAGGCCTCGCACCTCATCGAGCTTGGCGAGATCCCCCACCACGGCCTGGGCACCGCGGTCGAGAAGGTCCCGGACGGTCGCCAGCCGCTCCGGCGCGCGGGCGTGCACGACGACGGAATGGCCGTCGTCGAGCAGGGCAGCAGCTGCCGCGCGGCCGAGCCCGTCGCTGGAACCGGTGATAAGGATGCGCGACACGTTTCCTCCCTGCTGTTGGGGACTCTCAACCTCACCACGGATCGAAGGGACGCGGGAAGTCCCTCAAGAGGGGTACCCGGAGGGACTCCTTCATTCGGGAGCGCGCGCCTATCGTGGATCCATGGACAACCGTGCTGACGTTCGCGAATTCCTCACCTCCCGGCGCGCCAGGATTTCGCCCGAGGAACTCGGGCTCCCCGCCGGAACGAACCGGCGCGTGGCCGGGCTGCGCCGCAGCGAAGTCGCGACACTCGCCGGCGTGAGCATCGAGTACTACACCCGCCTCGAGCGGGGGGCCATCAGCGGCGCTTCCCCGGAAGTCCTCGATTCGCTCGCCCGTGCGTTGAAGCTCGACGACGCCGAACGGGCCCACCTCTTCGACCTCGCCCATGCGGCAAGCCCGGTGGCCCGGCCTCCGAAGCGCCGCAGCGCCGGGAACTGGGCGCCGCACGCCAGCCTCCAATGGGCCCTCGACGCCGTCACCGCCGGCCCTGCCTTCGTAAGGAACGGGCGGATGGACCTGCTCGCGGTCAATGCACTCGCCCGTGCCTTCTACAAAGACGTCTACGACATGCCCGGCCAGCCCCCGAACCTGGCGCGGTTCACCTTCCTGGACGAACGGGGCCGGGACTTCCACCCGGACTGGGACACCGCCGCCGACGTTGTGGTGTCCATCCTGCGCACCGAGGCCGGCCGGGATCCGCACAACAAGGAACTCCACGACCTCGTGGGGGAGCTGAGCACGCGGAGCCAGGAGTTCCGGCATCGCTGGAGTTCCCACAATGTCCGGCACCACGGCACCGGTTTCAAGACCTTCCATCATCCGGTGGTGGGCGAGATGACCGTGGCCTACGAAGGGCTCGAGATGGCCGCCGAACCCGGCCTCACCCTCACCATCTACACCGCCGAGCCCGGCTCGCCGTCCGAGGAGTCGATGCGCCTGCTCGCGTCCTGGGCGGCCACCGAGCAGGCACAGCTCAGGGACGCCGGGAAGCAGACAGCGGGCTGAAGTTCACGCACGCAATACACCGTTGAATGAATACATCGAACGATGTACTTTGGAGGAGTGGAAACCCTCACCCATGCCCCGGTGCTCGCGCGCTTCGGCTACGCCATCTCCGACCCCACCAGAGCCAGGATCCTGCTTGCTCTGGCCGAAGAGCCCGCGTACCCCTCGGACCTGGCCGATTCCCTGGGGGTGTCGCGGCAGAGCATGTCCAACCACCTGAGTTGCCTGCGCGGCTGCGGGCTGGTGCTGGCCGTTCCGGACGGCCGGCGGACGAAGTATGAGCTCGCCGATCCGCGCCTGGGCCATGCTTTGCGGGACCTGATCGGCGTTGTGCTGGCCGTGGATCCGGACTGCTGCGCCCCGGACGGGGAGTGCCTGGCATGACGGCGGCAGCTGTTTCGCCCACTGGAGGCAGGCGGGCGGTGCTGCGGCGGAGGATCCGGCTCTTCGCCGCAGCGACCATTAGCTACAACGTGGTCGAAGCCGCTGCTGCGCTGTGGGCCGGGGGCGTCGCCGACTCATCGGCCCTGATCGGATTCGGCCTGGACTCCGTGATCGAGGTCGCCTCCGCCGTCGCGCTGTCCTGGCAGTTTTCGGCCGCGGATCCCGAACGGCGCGAGCGGGTGACGCTACGGATCATTGCGGTCTCGTTCTTCGCGTTGGCCGCCTTCGTGGCCGGGGATGCGCTCCGCTCCCTCACCGGCGGCGGCGAGGCGCAGCACTCCCCCGCGGGAATCGTGATCGCGGCCCTGAGCCTTCTCATCATGCCGGTGCTGTCCTGGCTGCAACGCCGCGCCGGCCGGGAACTCGGTTCCCGCACGGCGGTGGCCGACTCGAAGCAGACCCTGCTCTGCACGTATCTGTCGGCCGTACTGCTGGCAGGGCTGGTGCTGAACAGCACCCTGGGGTGGTGGTGGGCCGACGCCGGCGCCGCGCTGGTGATCGCCGCCATCGCCGTGCGGGAAGGCATCAGTGCCTGGAAGGGCGATACCTGCTGCGCCGCCCTGCCCGGGGACCCGGAGGCCGCCGAAGCGGACGATGCTTGCTGCGCGGAGTGCGGCGCGGCCGGTCCCGAATCCCGGGAAGCCGTGCCGCTGAACCTGATGCGCCGGCCCGATGAGGACTGACAGCTACGGCATTGCCGCTTCGGCGGTGCGGCCGTGCTGCAGCCCGGTGGCGAATCCGATGGTGACGGGCACGGGCTCGGAGACCCCGCAGCAGGAATCCTCCTCACCGCTTGGAAGGTTGGTCGAACAGACGCCGGTTTCGGGAAGCTCGAGTTCGACGGCGTCCGCGGCAGCCGTGTCCCCGGCGAGCGCGGCGGCGATGGAGCGTACCTGTTCATAGCCCGTGGCCATAAGGAAGGTGGGGGCGCGTCCGTAGGATTTCATGCCTGCCAGGTAGAAGTCCTTCTCCGGGTGGGCGAGGATCCGGGCGCCGTGGGCCGGGACGGTCCCGCAGCTGTGGAAATCCGGGTCGATCAGCGGGCCCAAGGCCCTGGGGGCATCGACGGCCGGGTCGAGGTCCAGCCGCAGTTCCGAAAGGATGCCCAGATCGGGCCGGAAGCCGGTGGCCGCAATGACGCGGTCGACTTCGACATTTCGGCCGTCTACGGCGTGAACGGTTGCTCCGCCGGCACGGGATTCGACACGGCTCGCCTGGAAGCCTGCCAGCAGCCGGACGGCCCCGTCGTCGACGGCGGCGCGCAGGCGGGCGCCCAGCTGGCCCCGCGCGGGAAGCTGGTCGGCGTCGCCCCCGCCGTAGGCACGGGCGGGGCTGGCGGCCCGGATGGCCCAGATGACCTCCGTGCCTGGATTGCTGCGTGCGAGCCGGACCAGGTCCAGGACCATGTTCGCGGCCGAGTGACCGGCGCCAACCACCAGGGTCCGTCGGCCGGCGAACCCGTCCCGGGACACCTCCGGCAGCGGACCGGCGATCACGCCTGCAGCCCTCGCCTCGGCCTCACCGGGCGCGGGCAGTCCGGAGTCGCCGAGGGGCCCAGGGGTGGCCCAAGTGCCGGACGCGTCGATGACGGCGCGGGCCAGGATGTCCGAGGTGCCGCCGTCGGGATGACGGACCCGCAGCAGGAACGGCGCCTGCTCCCGGCCGACGCTGCGGCTCTTGTCGAGACCCTGCCTGGTCACCGCAACGACGCGGGTGCCTGTCCGGATCCTGTTCCGGAGCTGGGGCGTCGCGGCCAATGGCTCGAGGTAGTCCGTGACGATCGCGGCACCGTACGGCAGCGCCGTGGGGCGCGGCGCCTCCCAGCCCGTCGGTTCCAGCAGCCTCACCGCGGCGGCGTCGAGGTTGTAGCGCCAGGTGGAAAACAGGCGGACGTGGCCCCATTCCCGGATGGCGGAGCCGACGGCGGGACCGGCCTCGAGCACCAGCGATTCCAGGCCGCGCTCGAGCAGGTGCGCTGCCGCGGCGAGTCCGATGGGTCCGGCACCGATCACGGCGACGGGCAGGGAGTCCTGTGCAGTCATGCTGTCCTCATTCCTTCTGCGCCTGCTTGCCTGTAGGGCCCTATCGGGCTGCCGGGGCGAGGGATTCGATCAGGGCCTCGACACGGGTCTTGATGTCGTCGCGGATGGGCCGGACGGATTCGACGCCCTTGCCTGCGGGATCTTCGAGCACCCAGTCCTCGTAGCGTTTGCCCGGGAAGTAGGGGCATTCGTCTCCGCATCCCATGGTGATGACGACGTCGGAATCCTGCACTGCCTCGGTGGTGAGGACCTTGGGGATCTCGGCGGACATGTCGATGCCGACTTCGGCCATGGCTTCCACGGCTGCCGGGTTGACCTTGTCCGCGGGCTGGGACCCGGCAGAACGGACCTCGATGGCGCCTTGGGACAGGGTGGTGAGGAATGCTGCCGCCATCTGGGAGCGGCCGGCGTTGTGGACGCAGACGAAGAGGACGGAGGGCTTGCTGCTCATGAGAGCACCTTTCGATCAGCCGCAGGGGCGGAGGAGGGGGCAGGGGTCGGGTAGAGAAGGCGGACGAGGACGAAGCCTGCGGCGCCGCCGAGCAGTTGGGCCAGGATGAATCCGGGGGCCGAGGCCGGCGCGATCCCGGCGAAGGTGTCGGTGATGGTCCGTGCGACGGTGACGGCGGGGTTGGCGAAGCTGGTGGAACTGGTGAACCAGTATGCTGCGGCGATGTAGCCGCCGACGGCGAACGCCGCCCTGTCTGCCCGCCTGGAGCGGACAGTGCCGAAGACCACGAGCAGGAGGCCGATGGTGCCGACCACCTCCCCCAGCCACAGGCCGGCGCCGGAACGTTGGTGGGTGGAAATCATTACTGCCGGGAGCCCGAACATCAGGTTCGCGACAACCGTTCCGGCCAAGCCGCCGGCGAACTGCGCAAGGATCAGGCCGGCTGCGGTCCGCGTATCCAGCAGGCCGAGGGCCCGTTCCACGAGCGTGACCACCGGGTTGAACGAGGCGGAAACCGGCTGCAGCGCAAGGATCAGCGCGACCAGCGCGGCACCCGTGGCGAGGCTGTTCTGCAGGAGCTGCAGGCCGACGTCGTCCGGCGACAGGCGTGAGGCCATCACGCCGGATCCGACGACGGCGATCACCAGGAATGCCGTGCCGGTGAACTCGGCGGCGGCGCGGCGAGCCAATCCGCTCACGCAGCCTGCCCTCCGATCAGGGCAGCCAGGTTCTGCAGGACCTCGGCCCGGGCGCGGTAGTACACCCAGACACCGCGCTTCTCGCGGTCCAGCAGGCCGACTTCATGAAGAACCTTCAGGTGGTGGCTGATCGTGGGCTGGGAGAGATCGAACGCATCGTTGAGGTCGCACACGCAGGCCTCGCCGCCCTCGTGCGAAGCAACCAGGGACATCAGCCGGAGCCGCACTGGATCCCCCAATGCCTTCAGGATCGCCGAGGCCTGCTCGGCAACTTCTTCCGAAAGGGGCTCGCGGGAGAGCGGAGAACAACACGCGACCGCCTGCACCGGGGTCAGCTCAAGAGACATAGACACATGTAAATATCTACACTCATCTATGTCTCGGCGCAAGGGTGACGTGAGGCGCATCCTTGCCGGAGAGTGGTCGGACCGATTTCATGGCACGTAATCAGGGTTTCCGGAGCTTGCCCACCTTTGGCGCCTTGGGAATCCAGCAGCGCACCGTTTCCCGGTACCGCTCGAACTCTTCGCCGAACCGTTGCTTGAGGTCGGCTTCCTCAAGCGGCCTGATGGCGTAGTTCCAAAGCATCGATCCGGCGACGGCGTAGGCGATCACCAGCCATGACTGCAGGATGAGGCCGATCCCGGCGCCTTGGGCGACCCCCGCAAGGGCCATGGGGTTGCGAACCCAACGGTACGGGCCGGCGATGACCAGGCGGTTCGGCATCGCAGCCGGAAGCGGCGTGCCTTCTCCGTGCGTCGACATCGCCACCGCAGAAGCGATGCCGAGACAGCTGGCAAGCACAAGGATTGCAACGCCAGCAGGACCCGCAATCAAGGGAAACGGCAGGCTCACGTCCCAGCGCCGTTCGAGGACCGTTATCGCGAACGGAACCACCACCAGGAAGAAGCCCCAAAAAACAACGAGCTGGCCGAAAGTTGTGGCCACGTGGTTTGCAGAGTTCGCGCGCCCTTGTGGCGGGCCGGAACGCGAACGGTCCCCGGAGGATCCACTCGGTCGGCACCCGCCCCAGCAGGAGCAGGCAAAGCGCAAGCAGCGAAGCCGCCGTCGCTGCTCCCATGGCCAGCACGCCCCAGCCCGCTTCGCCCGTGGCGGTTGCGTAGACAGCAAGCACGACGGCGACAATCGCCGTCCAGCCCGCGCCCACCACGGCGGCAGCCCTGACGCCGAAAGCCGCGACGGCCGAGGCGATGACGAACAGCGGGACGTCGAAGGCAGCGACAACGACCGGATCGAGACTGCCAAGGGTCGCTTCACGCACAAAGGGTGAGGCGAAAACCAATGCCCACCAAAAAAGGCCGGCGGCCGCCTGCAACGCAAAATAGGCCCGCCCCCACCGAAGCAAATGCATCACCGATCCAAGACAATTCGGCACGTTGAGCGGCCGAGACAATGTTGGCTTCAGGGTAGCGAATTCACCGGAAAAAGGCCGCTGGAATTGCTGTGCAAGAAGGACCCGCGCTGCTACATTCTTCGCAGTGGGGGCGCATCAGGGTACTCCCCTATGCAAAGGAGCCCAGGATGAGCGCTCAATACCCGCAGCAGACCGCACCGGCAATGGAAGGCGAGAATGCGAAGCGGTCCCGCAAAGGAAGGACCGGCATCGGCATCGGGCTTCTCGTCATGGGCGCGGTTTCAACAGCTGCCACGGCTTTTCTTTATTCGCAAATCATCCCCGACATGGAACTCTTCAGCGAAGAACAACAAAGCATCCAAGTGGTCCTCGCCGCCGTGAGTGTGCTCATGCTTCTCGCTTTGTTCGGAACGGGGATTTGGAACATTGCGGCGCGGCGTACCTGGGCCATGGCTCCGCTCATTACCGCAATAGTCGTGTCCGGCGCGAGCCTCATATTTGCGGTCATCAATATTGTGGACTCGGCTACCACCACGGGCAGATTGCCATCATTCTGGGTCGTGTTTGTGTACATCGCCATCATCGGGCAGGCGATTAGGCTCCTGCGGCTCGACGAGCCGCGGCTGGCTCCCGCCCCGGCCCAGGGACCACAGCTCTGGTGAGCCGGCCTCTACTCGATATGCCCCAGCACCGAGCCGACGGAAACCACGCCGCCTGCCGCTGACACCACGGAAGAAAGGGTTCCGCCGCGGTGTGCCGGCACCTGGGTTTCCATCTTCATCGCCTCCAACACCACCAGCGGGTCCCCCGCGGCAACCGAAGCGCCGGGCTCCACCAGCCACTTCACCACTGTCCCGGCCATGCCGGCCACGAGCGCGGATTCCGGGACAGCGGACTCCGGGAGAGCGGCACTGGAAGCGTCGGACGAAAGACCAGCACCGCCGTCGGACGTAAACGGAACCCCAGAGAGGGAACCACCCGAACGCGCCCAGCCGTCCAGCAGATCGGCGGGCAGGCCTACTGCGAGGCGCTTGCCGTCCACATCAACGGTGATGGTGCGGCGCGCACCGGAGGGTGCCACGGCGCTGTATTCGGGGTCCACCGGAATGCGGTCGGCGAACTCCGTCTCGATCCAGCGGGTGTGCACGCCAAGGCCGTCGGGGGAAGTGAATTCCAGGGCTTCGAGCACGGCCCGGTGGAACGGCAGCACGGTCGCCAAGCCGGAAATGTCCATCTCGGCCAGCGCGCGGCGGGCGCGGCGGATGGCCTGCTGCCGGTCCGCGCCGGTGACGACGAGCTTGGCCAGCAGGGAGTCGAACTGCGGCGGCACCACGGAACCGGCGCGCACGCCGGCGTCGAGGCGGATGCCCGGGCCGGTCGGACCGACAAAGCCAGCAACGGTACCCGGCGAGGGCAGGAATCCGCGGCCCACGTCCTCGGCGTTGATGCGGAATTCGAAGGAGTGCCCGCGCGGCTCCGGGTCCGAAAGAACGCTCAGTGGCAGGCCCGCGGCGATGCGGAACTGCTCCTGCACCAGGTCGATCCCGGAGGTTTCCTCGGTGATCGGGTGCTCCACCTGCAAGCGCGTGTTGACCTCCAGGAACGCCACCGCGCCGCCGGCCGAGACCAGGAATTCCACGGTTCCGGCGCCGGTGTAGCCTGCCTCGCGGCAGATCGCCTTGGCGGCGGCGTAGATCGACTCCCGCTGCGCGGACGTCAGGAAAGGCGCAGGCGCCTCTTCGACGAGCTTCTGGTGCCGCCGCTGCAGGGAGCAGTCGCGCGTGCCCACGACCACCACGTTCCCGTGGGTATCGGCGATCACCTGCGCTTCTACGTGCCGCGGCCGGTCCAGGTACTGCTCCACGAAGCACTCGCCGCGGCCGAACGCCACCACGGCCTCACGCACGGCCGAATCGAAGGCTTCCTCCACCTCGGCCAGCTCACGGACCACTTTGAGGCCGCGGCCGCCGCCGCCGAAGGCCGCCTTGATGGCCACCGGGAGCCCGTGCTGCTCGGCGAAGGCGCGGGCCTCGGCGGCCGATGCCACGGGTCCGTCGCTGCCGGCCACGAGCGGAGCGCCTGCTCGGACAGCGATTTCACGGGCGGTGATCTTGTTGCCCAGCTGCCGGATCGCCTCCGGCGCGGGACCGATCCAGGCCAGTCCGGCGTCGAGCACCGCCTGCGCGAAGTCCGCGTTCTCGGACAGGAAACCGTAACCGGGGTGCACGGCGTCGGCACCGGAACGTGCCGCAATGTCCAGCAGTTTGGGGATGTTCAGGTAGGTATCGGCCGGGCTGTTGCCGCCCAGGCTGTAGGCATCGCCTGCGGCTGTCACGTGCATGGCGTCGGCGTCGATGTCCGCGTAGACGGCCACCGAAGCGATTCCGGCGTCCTCACAGGCGCGGGCAATCCGGACGGCGATTTCGCCGCGGTTCGCGATCAGGACCTTGCGCATTACTTGCTCACTTCTTTCGTGCCGAGGGCGGGGGAAACGCGGAAACGGATGCTTCCGCCGATGGGGACCTGCGCTGCACGGTCCAGTTGTTCGTCGGTGACCACCCCGATCACGGGGTAACCGCCGGTGATCGGGTGGTCGGCCAGGAACAGCACGGGCAGGCCGGCGGGCGGGATCTGGATGGCCCCGGCCATGGTTCCTTCGCTGGGCAGTTCGCCCTCGCGGCTGCGCTTGAGCGGCTCGCCGGCCAGGCGCATGCCCACCCGGTTGGACTGCGGGGTGACCTGCCACTCCTGGCTGCACAGGGACTCAAGTTCGGCGGGGTCGAACCAGTCCTCGCGCGGGCCGGGAACGATGTCCAGTACCGTGACGCTGCCGGGTTCCGGGAAATCCGGCTGCAGTTCGGGGCTCCCGACGGCGGTGGATTCAGTCTCGTGTCCGACGGCGAGCAGTTGCCCGGCTGCCAGCGGTGCCGGTCCGAGCCCGGACAGGGTGTCGGTTGAGCGGCTGCCGAGGACGGCGGGCAGGTCTGCCCCGCCGCGGACGGCGAGGTAGCTGCGGAAGCCGGCCTCCGGGGCGCCGACGGTCAGGGTCTCGCCGTCGAGCAGCGCGAACGGCGCGGCCATCGGAACGGTGCGGGGCTGGGTGTCGGGACCGCCGTCGTCGTCACTTAAGTCGGAGACAGCCCCCGACGGCGGCGTGATGGTGAGGCTCGACGGCGCACCGGCCACGGCGATCACCTGGTCCCCCACGGCCTGGATGGTGAGTCCGCCGTTGACGGTCTCGATCGCGGCGGCGGTGGACGCGTTGCCGACGAGGCGGTTGGCCCGGCGGATGGAGGCCCGGTCCAGGGCGCCGGCGGCCGAGACACCCAGGCCGCCGTGTCCGCAGCGGCCCAGGTCCTGGATGAGGCTCAGGGCGCCGGGGGCCACAACACGGATCCCGGTGGCGGGCTCTGCGGCGGCGGCAGCCGCGGGAGCCGCCGTCGGGATGATGACCTCGCGCACGGCCCGGTACCGCACCCGGTCCCCCGGCCGGGCGAGGGCGGGCTGCGGGCGGTCGAGGTCCCACATGCGGGCGCCGGTGCGGCCGATCAGCTGCCAGCCGCCCGGGGAGCGCCGCGGGTACACGGCCGAGTAATTCCCGGCCAGGGCCACGGATCCGGCAGGCACCGCGGTGCGCGGAGTGGAACGGCGCGGTACTTCCAGGAGCTGGCTTTCGCCCACCATGTAGGCGAAGCCGGGAGCGAAGCCGGCGAAAGCGACCGTCCAGAGCTGCCCGGTGTGCGCGGCGATGACTCCGTCCACGCCCAGGCCGGTGAGCTCGGCGACTTCGGCGAGGTCGTCGCCGTCGTACACGGTATCGATGACCACCAGCTCGCTGTCCACCGCAGCGCCCCCGGTGAGCTCCAGCTCCAGCAGCCGGGTGCCGATGGCCCGGGTGGCGGCAGCGGACTCGGCCACCACCATCACGGTCTCCGCCGCGGCCAGCACGTCCAATTGTCCGGGCAGCGGGGAGGCGGACAGCAGCGACTGCAGGGCCAGCACATCCTCCATGCTGTCCAGCTCGGCGAGGACCGCGCGGGTCCCCACCGGCCGCACGGAGCGCACCTTGTGGGCTGTCTGCATCCCGGTTTCCATCATCGCTTCCTAACTCAGTTCAGCTAAGGCGGCCGCTCAGGCCTGGGCGTCCTGCAGGAGCCTGACGTCCTCTTCCGGCTGCGGGTCGCGGCCCAGCAGCAGGCCCACGATCGTCACAACGGAGGCCGCCAGCAGGTAGAGCGCGATCAGCCACCAGCCGCCGGCGGCCGCACCGTAGAGCGAGGTGAAGATCAGCGGAGCGACGGCGCCGCCCACCACACCGGCCAAGGTGTAGGCCAGCGAGCTGCCGGCGTAGCGCAGCCGGGCCGGGAACTGTTCAGTGATGTAGGCGGCCTGCGGGCCGTACATGAAGGCGTGCAGCGCCAGGCCGATCACGACGCCGATGGTCAACATCACCACGGACCTGCCCTGGATCATCAGGAAGAACAGCGGGATGAACGCGGCCGTGGCGGCGGCGGTGATGCCGTAGACGAGGCGGCGGTTGAAGCGGTCCGTCGCAGCGCCGGCCAGCGGGATCAAGAACAGCTGGAAGGCCGAGCCGATGAGGATGGCGGCCAGGACGTTTCCTGTGGTCATGCCCAGTTCCTTGGTGGCGTAGACGGCCACGAACACGGTGAACAGGGCGTACAGGATGTCCGGGCAGACGCGCGACAGGGCTGCGGAGATGAGCGCCTTGGGTTCGGTGGTGAAGACCTCCTTGATGGGGGCCTTGGGGCGGTCGCCATGGGCCTGGATGGCCTTGAACACCGGGGTTTCCTCAAGCTTGAGGCGGATCAGCAGGCCGAAGGCCACCAGCACGGCCGAAGCCAGGAACGCCACACGCCAGCCCCAGGAAAGGAAGTCGGTGTTGCTGAGGGTGGCGGCCAGGACGGCGAGGACGCCATTGGCCAGCAGGTTGCCGGCGGGCGGGCCGATCTGCGCGGCCGAGGACCAGAAGCCGCGCTTGTTGGGGTCGCCGAATTCACTGGAGAGCAGCACCGCACCGCCCCATTCGCCGCCGACGCCGATCCCCTGGGCCAGGCGCAGCAGCACCAGGATGACGGGGGCCGCGACGCCGATCACCGTGTAGTCCGGCAGTGCGCCGATGAGGACGGTGGCCACGCCGATGAGCACGAGCGTGAAGACCAGCACGTACTTGCGGCCGATCTTGTCGCCGAGCCGGCCGAACACCACGCCGCCGATCGGGCGGGCCAGGTAGCCCACGGCGAACGCGGAGAAGGAGAGCAGCAGGCCCACGAACTCATCGCCCGCGGGGAAGAAGATCTTGGGGAAGACGAGGGCCGAAGCCACGGAGTAGATGGCGAAGTCGTAGTACTCGAGCGAGGTGCCGGTGAGGCTGGCGACGTACGCCTTGAGGGCGCCGGCCGGTGGCTTCCTTGTCACGGCACGTGCCTTGCTGTTGGTGGTCATTGTTTCCTCCGGGGGATGAGGGTGTTGCTGGGGATTGGGGTTCTTGCGACGAACGGGTTCAGGCGAGGGAAGTTCAGGCGAAGGAGGCGATGCTGACGCCGGCGTCGCTGAGGGCGGACTTCACGGCGGTGGCCATGGCCACGGCGCCCGGTGAGTCACCATGCACGCAGATGCTTTCCGCGCGGACATTGAGGATGGAGCCGTCGATTGCCATGATCCGCTGTTCGGTAGCCATCCGCAGCACATGCTCGGCCACCTCCGCGGGATCGTGCAGCACGGCACCCGGCAGAGTACGGGAAACCAGTGTGCCGTCCGGGTTGTAGGCGCGGTCCGCGAACGCTTCGCTCACGGCGCGCAGCCCGGCGGCCTCGGCCAGCCGCAGGACTTCCGAACCCGGCAGCCCGAGGATCGAAAGGCTTGGGTCCACGGCCTTGACGGCGTCGACGACGGCCTGGGCCTGGGCGGTGTGCTTGACGATCGCGTTGTACAGGCCGCCGTGCGGCTTCACGTAGCGGACCGAGGCTCCGGCGGCGGCCGCCAGGGCCTGCAGCGCGCCGATCTGGTACACGACGTCGTCGGCCAGTTCTTCGGGATCGACGTCCAGGAAGCGGCGGCCGAAGCCCGCCAGGTCCCGGTAGCCGACGTGCGCTCCGATGACGACGCCGGCCTGCGCCGCCTTTTGCGCGGTGGCGCGGATGACACTGGGGTCGCCGGCGTGGAAACCGCACGCCACGTTGGCGCTGGAGACGGACTCGAACATCGCGGAATCGTCGCCGAGGGTCCAGCGTCCGAAGGACTCCCCGACGTCGCTGTTCAGGTCGATGCTTGCCATTGTGATCCCTATCTCATTGGATGTGGTCCATCTAGGATGCACTACATTGTCGGATTGTTCAACGATTCTTCGATTCGAGTTTGCGACAATCAGGTAAATTCATGTCATGGCACCTACCCAGACCGGCAGCGCGCGCGTCCGCATCGCCGTGCCGTCCGTGGCCGAACGCGTGGCCGAGGAGCTGCGCTACCAGCTCGCCGAGGGCATGCTGCTGCCGGGAGCCCGGCTGACTGAAGCCACCATCGCGGAGGACCTGGGCGTCTCGCGGAACACCGTGCGGGAGGCCTTCGCCGAACTCGCCAGCGAACGGCTGGTGGTCCGCCAGCCCAACCGCGGCGTCTTCGTGGCCACGCTTGAGGCCGGGGACATCCACGACCTCTACACCGTGCGCCGGGCCATCGAAGTGAGTTCGATCCGCGGCGGCGGCAGCGCCGAGCGAATTGCGGCCGTCCGTGCCGCCGTCGACGAGGGCAAACGCGCTGCCGCCGCCGACGACAACGACGCCCTGGGCAGCGCCAACCAGCATTTCCATGGCGCCATCGTGGCCCTCGCCGAAAGCAGGCGGCTGGACACGATCATGAAGCACGTCCTGGCCGAGATGCGCCTGTACTTCCACAAGGCCACCTCGGACGCACACTTCTACAGCGCCTGGCTCGAGGAGAACGAGGCCATCTGCGCAGCCCTCGAGGCCGGGGAACTGGAGCGGGCCGGCGAACTCCTGCTCGGCTACCTCAACCGTTCCGAAGAGCAGCAGCGGGCAGTACACGGCGAGTAGCTGCGGGGAGCAAGGGCTCCGCGCATTCGAGCAGTTCCGGAGAAGCCGGCCGCATTACCCGGCCGTAGGGTTGGTTCATCAGCCCGCGCGAAAGGAACTGCAATGACGGAGACCAGCAAGAGCGCCAAGTCGTACGAGGGATTCACCGAAGAGGAACGCGCCGCCATGAAGGAGCGCGCCCAGGAACTCAAAGCGGGCGCAAAGCGGCGCGGGTCCACCGCCAAGGCCGGCAAGGAGGACGGCGAGAGCGAGGTGCTCACCAAGATCGCCGAATTGCCGGAACCGGACCGCGCCCTGGCGGAGCGCATCCACGCGATCGTGAAGGAAAGCGCCCCGGGACTCGAGCCGAAGACCTGGTACGGCATGCCCGCGTATGCCAGGGACGGCAAGGTGGTCTGCTTCTTCCAGGGCTCGGGCAAATTCAAGACCCGGTACTCAACGCTCGGCTTCAATGATCCGGCGGCGCTGGACGAGGGCGAAATGTGGCCGGTTGCCTACGCTCTGACAGAACTGACGCCCGAGGTCGAAGCGAGGATCAGTGAACTGGTGAAGAAGGCAGCCGGCTAGAGCCACAAAGCAGCGCCGCCCCGGCATCCACGTAGGCTGACCCGGGGCGGCCGCTGGCCTACTCGAGGCCCACCGGCAGGTTCCCGATGGCCACATCCATGATGTTCAGCCCTTCGTCCACGAGCGCGCTGCCTGCAGGCAGGGTGATGCTGGCGACCTTGAACGCGGCCGGGATGTCGATCTTCGTGGCGAACACCGAGGCCTGCTCGTCAATGCGCAGCACTGTGGACGCGCCGCCGATGTACGCCTGGGTGTGCCGCTGGTGGTACGCCGACCTTGCCAGCAGCATGCTGGTGTCCGTGGGCACGCCGTCCTTCCAGTTCGGCAGGGCGAGGGTGACCTTCTTGGTCATGCCGTTGGTGAAGTGCACCGTGGCCACGCCGGAGGACACCGCGCCGGTGGAGAAGCCGGTCACGAGCAGGGTTCGGCCTTGTCCGGAGATCGCCAGTTGCTGCCCGGCGGCCTTGAGCGTGTCCGGAGTTCCCACCGGGTTCGGGTGCCATACGGATGTCACGCCGAAGGCCGAGTACGGCTTCCCGCTGGTCAGTCCCGCGTCCGCAAGCGCCTCCTCGGAGAAGGTGCGGCGGTCCGCAGTGATCGCCCCGTTGCGCGGGTTCGCCGCGTTCGCCACCGAGGTCTGGTTCAGCAGCGCCGCGAACGGCAGCGGCGTGACGTCGACGCCGGGGCCCTGGTACGCGCCGATGTTCGGCGCCGTAACTGAACCCGCACCCGCGGTGGGGTTCCCGAAGAAGTCCTTGCCGCCGTCGTCGGCAATTGCAGTCCCGGCCCCCAGCAGCGGCGAGCCGGCCGCGAGCTTGTAGCCCGGAACGTCCAGGGTGGTCTGGCCGCTGCCACCGGCGATCAGCTTGGGATCGCCGGTCACGGAACCAAGCTCGCCGGCGGGCGGCAGGATGCCGCCGAAGTAGGCGTTGTTGGAGTACACCGCGGACGCAGCCCGGAGCGGACCGCCCGGCGCCACGAAGATGTTGTTGCGGACCTCGCGCGGCCCCGTCATGTCGTCCAGGAAGCCGCGGGACGGGCAGTAGAAGGTGTTGTTGTAGATGTAGTGCTTGCCCGGCCCGGTGCTGGCACCGCCCAGGCGGCAGTCGTCCTGGGCCACGTTGTAGCGTAAAACCACCTTGGCCGCGGTGGATCCGCCGCCGCAGTTGGAGACGCAGTTGAGGTAGAAGCCGCCGGCGTTCCCGTACGAATAGTTGTACTGGAAGAGGCAGGTTCCCACGATCTTCATGTCGCAGTCCCAGGCGGTGGAGTCGTAGACGGACGTGGTGCTGTTGCCCACCACATTGAACTGGAACACGGGGTTCTTGGAGTTGTACGGCCACATGCCGGCGAAGTTGCCGCCCTCGTACGGGTGGGCGCCCTGGCCGAGGTTGAGGCCGCTGTTGTATTCGATGAGCGGGGCGTCGGAGTTGTGGATGACAATCGCGTCGCCGCCCCACCTCGTGCATCTTGTTCCGGGCCACGTAGACGCCGGTGTTGTAGCGCTCCGTGGTGTCCGGTGCGGAGATCTTCACGCCGCCGCCGGCAGTGTCGTTGACCTCGTTGTCGGTGATGGTGATGCCGTCCACGGAGCCCTTGCCCCAGGTGCGCACCATGATCCCGGCGGACTGGGCGAAGCCGGCCCCGTTCGTGGCCTTGTTGCGCCAGCCGGCCACGTCTTCCACGTGGTTTCCGGTGACCACGATGCCCGCGGTCTGTGCCGTGCCGCTGTTTTCGAAGAGGATGCCGACCCGCCGCGTGGGGGTGTCCGAGGGGTTGACCACGTGCAGTCCGCTGACGGTCCAGTGGCTGGCGTTGGTGATCTGGATGGCTGCCACCGCGCCGTCGCCGTTGATGGAGGGCTTGGCGCCGTCGCCGTAGCTGGAGAGGGTGATCGGATGGCCCGCGACGCCGGTGCCCGCCGTCTTGAGTGCGCCGGTGCAGCTGGTGCCGGCGCGGAAGAGGATCGATTCGCCGGCGTTGAAGGCGCCGTGGCCGTCGAGCTGGGCGATCGAGTTGAAGGGGCTCGCCTGGCTGCCGTCGCCGGGGCTCGGGGCCGAGCAGTCCACGTAGAACTTCGCGTCACTGAGCTGGACGACGAGCGAAACGAGGGCGCCGCTGGTGGCCACGTCGAACGGGCCCGTGCCGCTGGCCGTCAGCTCCGCCGTGCCACCTGCGGCTCCGGCGGGCACCACGAAGGTGACGGTCGCGACGCCGCCGGCGTCAGCAACGGCGTCGGCCACCTTTTCGCCGCGGAAGGCGAGGCTGACCGGCCCCAGCGGCTTGAGGTCGCGCACGACGACGGTGGCCGGGGTTCCGGGGACGAGCGAGTTGAGGTTCGTCCCGGCTGAGCCCTCGAGGCGCAGCGGCGCGGCGAGGTATTCGCTGGAGCAGTTGATTTTGGCGTCGGCCCAGTCGGCGTGGTCGTTGCCGTTTCCTTCCGGCCCGGCGTCGACTCGCAGTTCCAGGGTGCTGGCGCCGGCCAAGTCCACGTTGACCGGCAGGGCGCCGTCGATCCCCTTGCGTTCGGCGGCAAATCGTTCGGCGCCGTCCACGAACACGCGGAAGTCCACGCGGCCGCGGTCGGCCTGGGTGTCATCGATGCCCACCTGGGCGAGGAACTGCCGGCACTGGCCGCCGAGCTTGTAGCTGATGGACGACGGCGCGTGGGTGCCGAGGCCCTTCGCGTAGACGGTGCCGTCGATGGTGAGCGGGCGACGGTTCGCGTCGCCGAGGGCCTGGCCGCCGTTGCTCATGTCGAGTTCGGCAGGTCCCCAGCCGTTGCTCATACTGGCCCAGGGAACGTCGCTGGCATAAGCGACGCCGGTGGGCGGCGGTGGTGTTTCGGCGGCGATGGCCGCGGGGACGGTCCCGACGCCGGCCGCGACCATGGCGGCCGAGGCTGCGATGGCGGCCAGGTTTCTGGCCAAGGTTGGTGTTTTCAAGGTTGTCTCCTCATTGAGTGCTTCCCTGGAAAGCCTTCGGGAAACGCACACAGCGGGTCAACGAGGTGCACAAATTTGAACAGAAACTAACGCCGAGGGGAGGCGGTGGGTGGGGCCACGCCGCCCGGGTTCCCTGGCTGAGCGTAGCGAGGCAAGGGAGGCGGTGGGTGGGCCCACGCCGCCCGGGTTCCCTGGCTGAGCGTAGCGAGGCAAGGGAGGCGGTGGGGATTAGCGCTTGCCCTTCTTCCGCGAGCCCCGACCGCGGCCCTTGTCCGGGTTCGGGGCGTAGCGCTGCGCCACCTTCTTGGCGCCGGCACCGGAGCCGCCGCCACCGCGGCGGTCCGGTTTGGGGGCCTTCTTCGGCGCCTCCTGCTTGGCCGAGGGCTGGCGCGAACTGTTCGCAGTCCGGCCGCGGACCACGCCGATGAATTCCTCGACCACCTCGTCCGTGGCGTCCTTGGGCCAGGCCAGGGCGATCCGGGTTCCTTCGGCACCGTGGAGGCGGCGGGCCACGGTGTCCTTGACGTTGAAGTGGCGGGCCATGGGCATCGGCATGATCACCAGGCCGGCGCCCGATGCCACTACCTGCAGCGCCATCTCCGGACCGCCCATTGCGGCGATGTCCAGGAAGTTTTCCTCGGCCAGGTCGGCCAGTTCCACGTCCTCGAAGACCGTGATCTCGTGGCCTTTCGGCGCCACGACGGCGGGCTGCTCTTCGTAGAGCGGGATGACGTGGAGGTCTTCCTGGTCCACAGGCAGACGGACGAAGCTGAGGTCCGCGGAACCGTCGCGCAGCACCGAAAGCTGGGCGCCGTCGTCGGACATGAAGGAATGCAGCGGAACGTCCGGCATGCGCTCTTCCCAGCGCCGGATCCATTTGCCCGGCATCACCCCCGGAACGTATGCGAAGCGCAGCTCGCGGCGGCTTCCTGTGGCGTCGGTCGCTGTTTCGCCTGGCGCTGTTTCGTCTGGCGCTGTTTCGTCTGGCGCTGTTTCGTCTGGCGCTGTTTCGTCTGGCGCTGTTTCGCCGGGCGCTGTTTCGCCTGGCGCTGTTTCGCCTGGCGCTGTTTCGTCGGAGGCGGGGGCGGGATCGTGGTCGGCTGGCACCACTTCACAGTACCTCTTGGCGGCAAAGCGGACCCGCCCACGGCGAGCTGCGGGCCAAGATAGCAGCAAACCCAAGCAATGCTTGAAACAATTCCGCCCCAGCATCAGCACAGCTGTTGCTCGGGCGGCTAGCGGGAAGCCCATCGGTGACGATCGTTTGCCAATGTGCCTGAGCTCTCATGAGCCCTCCGGGGTGATGTTAGCTTGATCACCGGAATGGTCCCGGCGGGTGTTTCCCCCATACCCTGAAGACCAGAACCCCGCAGATTCCGGCGTTGTCCGGCTCTTTCTGTGCGCCCAACTCTTGCCTATGCACTAATCCCACGGAGGATCAATGAGCGCTGCTCCGCTCCAAGAAGCCGACACACAGGGAACCCCGGCAGAACCGGCCAAAGCTGGCCTCAGGCGGTCTATGGAAGCCCGCCACCTGGTCATGATCGGCCTCGGCGGCGTGATCGGTTCCGGGCTGTTCGTCAGCTCCGGGTACACGATCTCCCAGGCCGGACCGCTTGGCGCGGTCATCGCCTACCTGATCGGCGCCGTCGTCGTTTACCTGGTGATGGCCTGTCTCAGCGAACTTGCCATCGCCTACCCCGTCTCCGGCGCGTTCCACATCTACGCCGCCCGCTCCATCGGCCCCGCCACCGGCTTCACCACCGCATGGCTCTACTGGCTGACCTGGGCCGTGGCCCTCGGCTCGGAATTCACTGCCGCAGGCCTGCTCATGCAGCGCTGGTTCCCGGACGTCCCGGTGTGGATCTGGTGCCTGGTCTTCGCGTCCGTGCTGTTCTCCATGAACGCCATCTCCTCCCGCGTGTTCGGCGAGAGCGAGTTCTGGTTCGCGATGATCAAGGTCGCCGCCGTCGTCGGCCTGATCATCCTTGGCGGGGCCGCGCTCCTGGGTTTTCCACCCGATGGCCAGCGGCGACTACCCGCAACTGTTCGAGAACTTCTCGACCTCTGCGGGCCTCTTCCCGAACGGCTTCACCGGCGTGCTGGTCACCGTGCTCGTGGTGTTCTTCGCGTTCTCCGGGTCCGAGCTGATCGGCGTGGCGGCCGGCGAAACCACGGACCCGGCACGGAACATCCCCAAGGCCATGCGGACCACCGTGCTGCGCCTGGTGATCTTCTTCATCGGCGCGATCGTGGTCATCGCCGCCACCATCCCCTACGACAAGGCCGGCCTCGACGAGAGCCCCTTCGTCACGGTCTTCTCCAGCATCGGCGTCCCGTATGCCGCGGACATCATGAACTTCGTGGTTATCACCGCCCTGCTTTCGGCGGGCAACAGCGGCCTCTACTCCTGTGCCCGGATGCTTTTCTCGCTGGCCGACGAGGGCCACGCGCCCAAGGCCTTCGCGAAACTGACCAAACGCGGCATCCCGCTGCTTGCCCTGGTCGTCAGCATCTTCGGCGGCCTCGCCTCCCTGATCAGCAGCATCGTGGCGCCCACCACCGTGTACCTGGTGCTCACCTCGGTTGCCGGTTTCGCCACCGTGGCTGTCTGGATGTCGATCGTGGCATCCCACTACTTCCACCGCCGCGCCTTCGTCCGGAACGGCGGGGACCTCTCCACCCTGCCGTACAAGGCTCCGCTCTTCCCGCTGGTCCCGATCCTGGCCTTCGTGGCCTGCCTTGGCTCCATGATCGGCATCGGCTTCGATCCCACCCAGGCTCCGGCCCTGTACTTCGGCGGCCTCTTCACCGTGGCCTGCTACGTGTTCTTCCACTTCCGGTACCGGAAGCGCGGGCAGGCTCCGGCGGCTGCCGCGGCTGATCCGGCCGGCGCTAGCACGACGGATGCAGAGGACGACGACGCGAAGGTTCCGGCCGGCGTCGGCGTGTAGCGCTACCGCCAGGTGAACAACAGAGCCGCCCGGGTTCCCCGCGAACCCGGGCGGCTCTTCTGTGCGGGCGAAGTTGTGCGGGCGAAGTCGTGCGGGCGAAGTCCGCAGTCTGGTCAACCCGACCCTGGTGTGCTGTGATGTTGCCCAGTCGAAAGGCACAAGGCCGCAGGAGGCGAAGACGATGGCTTCCATGGAAGGCGCCGTGGCGCTGGTGACGGGCGCGACCGGCGGCTTGGGGAATGCCGTGGCAAGCGGCCTTGCCCGCGAAGGCGCTTTGGTGGTGGTGGTCGGCCGCTCCATGGCCCGGGCGGAACAGGCGATGGAGGGCATCCGTGCGCTTGTGCCTGCCGCAGTCCTGGAGCCGCTGGCGTGCGATCTTTCGGACCAGTCCTCCATCCGCGCAGCCGCGGCCCGGTTCCTGTCCCGCCATGACACTCTCGACGTCCTTGTCAACGCGGCGGGAGTGTTCCGCAAGGAGCGCCACGTGACCCCCGACGGTCTTGAACTGACCTTCGCCACCAACGTGATGGCCTATTTCCTGCTGACCAAGCTCCTGCTGGATCCCCTCAAGCGCGCCGCCGCTTCCGGGCCGCGCACCTCGCGCATCGTGAACATCTCGTCCAGGTACGGGAACACCAAACTCAAGTTCGACGACCTCCAGACCGCGCAGGGCACGTACAGCTACCTGCGTTCGACTCCGCCGACGATGCTCGCCCGCGTCCTCCTCACCCAGGAGTTCGCCGAACGGCTTGCCGGCACGGGCGTGGTGGCGAACGCCGTCCACCCGGGGCTGGTCAGGAACACGACCCTGCTGCAGGACGTCGGCGGCCCTTTCCGCTGGATCACGAACACCTTCGGGGCACCGGCCGAAAAAGCGGCGGACACTCCTCTCTGGCTCGCCACCTCGCCGGAGACGGCGGCGGTCTCCGGAAAGCTCTGGGCCAAGCACAAGGAGCTCCCGACACCCGGCATGGGATCGGACCCGGAAGCGCGTCGGCGCCTCTGGGACGCCTGCTCGCACCTGGCCGGGATGCCGTAGGGTCCGTCTAGGAGTCGAAACCCAGCCCGACGGCGTCGAGGCACCGGGGCGCCGAATTCGCGGGAGCGCTGCCCGCTCGCGGGAGCGCTCCGGCGAACTGGAAGTGTTCCCACGAGTCCGGCATGCGAACGCCGGTACGCCCGACACCGCGCGGCAGCTACGCCCCGTACACCTGCACCTCGGCAGACTTCACCACGAAGAACACCTGCATCCCCGGCTCCAGGCCCAGTTCGGCCGAGGCCGCGGGGGTGATGTCTGCGGCCAGATCCCCCGCGCGCACGCGGATCCCGCCCGCGTGCGGCTCAAGTTCCGAGATCACCACGGGCAGGCAGTTGCGGGGGCTGCCGTGCGGGCGCTCAAGGAAGACGGACACGGCCGACGGCGGGAAGGCGGCGACGCCGGGCTCCCCGGCCAGTGCCTCGCCGTCGGGGGTTCCGGAGACAGCCTGCCCACCTGCGGCCCCGGCGCCTGAAACGAGGAGCCCCTCCGCGGTGACCGTGCCCGAGAGCAGGTTCAGCCCCGCGAGCCCGGCGGCGAAGGCGCTGCGTGGGCGCGCCAGCACCTCCCGGACAGGGCCTTCCTCCACAATCCGGCCCTTCTCCAGCACCACGATCCGGTCCGCGAGCATGAGGGCGTCGAGCACGTCGTGCGTGACGATCACCGCGCTCCGCCCGGCCAGCACCCGCTTTAGGAGTCTGCGCAGGTGCGGGGCGGCGTGGATGTCCAAGGCGGCCATCGGCTCGTCGAGCAGCAGGAGTTCCGGATCGGCGGCGAGGGCGCGGGCCACGGCAACGCGCTGCGCCTGCCCGCCGGACAACTGCCCGGGGCGGCGCCCGGCCAGGTCCAGCGCCCCCACATCGGACAGCCAGCGCCGCGCCGTCTCGCGGGACTTTGCCTTGGCCTCGCCCGCGCTGCGCGGCGCGAACGCCACATTGTCCAGCACACTCAGGTGCGGGAACAGCAGCGCCTCCTGGGCCAGCAACGCCACCCCGCGCCGGTGCGGCGGGACCCAATCCTGCCGGCCGCCGTCACGCTCGAACAGCACCCTGCCCCCCAAACTGGCGGAGCCGGCGTCGGGCTTGACCAGCCCCGCGGCCGCGGCGAGCAGGGTGGACTTCCCGGACCCGTTCGGGCCGAGAATCGCCACGGTCTCCCCGGGTGCCACCGTGAATTCCGCGTCCAGGCGCCCGCGGACCCGGGCCACCATCCGGAACGTCATGCGGCCACCTGCCTCGCGGGCTTCCGGTAGGACAAGCCGACGACGGCCACCGCCACCGCCACCAGAAGCAGGGACAGCGCGACGGCGGCATCGGCGTCGGACTCGCGCTGCAGGTAGATTTCCAGCGGCAGGGTCCGGGTGACGCCCTGCAGGCTCCCCGCGAAAGTGAGGGTGGCGCCGAACTCGCCCAGGCTGCGGGCGAAGGACAGCACGGCGCCCGAGGCCAGCCCCGGCATCACGAGCGGCAGGGTCACGCGGCGCAGCACCGTGGTGGGCGGCGCTCCCAGGGTGGCTGCGATGGCTTCGTATTTGTTTCCGGCGCTGCGCAGCGCGCCTTCGAGGCTGACCACCAGGAAGGGCAGGGCCACGAAGGCCTGCGCCAGGACCACGGCTGTGGTGGAAAAGGCGATCTGGACACCCGCCAGTTCAAGCGATTTCCCCAGCAGGCCCTGGCGCCCGAAGGTGTAGAGCAGGGCGATGCCGCCCACCACCGGCGGAAGCACCAGGGGCAGCAGGACGAAGGCCCGCAGCAGGCGCTGCCCGCGGAACGGGCGGCGCGCCAGCACCATGGCCAGCGGCACCCCGAACACCAGGCACAAAACGGTGCTGGCAGCAGAGGTGCGGAGGCTCAGGCCGAGCGCGTCCAGGGAAGCGGCCGACGTCACCAGGGGAATGAACTGGCCCCAATTGACCTTCGCCAGCATCGCTACCAGAGGGAGCAGGACGAACAGGGCCCCGACGGCGGCGGGCAGGTACAGCCAGCGCGGAACGCCGCTGTAGCCGTGGCCGCCGCCGTCCTGGGAAGCGTTCAGGGGAGGGTTCACGGCGCGCCGAATCCGGCGTCGGCCAGGACCTTCCTGCCCTCACTGCCGATGACCAGCTCGATGAACGCCCTCGCCAGCTCCTTGTTCTTGCTGGGGCCGACGGTAGCGATCGGGTAGGTGTTGACGGCCTGGCTAGCCTCCGGGAACGTGATGCCCTTGACCTTGCTGCCGGCGGTCTTCACGTCGGTGACGTAGACCAGGCCGGCGTCGGCTTCGCCGGAGGTGACCTTGCCGAGGACGTCGGTCACCGAGGCTTCCTCGCTCACGGGCTTCAGTGTGGTTCCGCTGGCCTTCTCCACTTTTTCGGTGGCGGCGCCGCAGGGCACCTGGGGCGCGCAGACCACCACCTTCACGCCCGGCTTGGCGAGGTCGGCTAAGGACCAGACCGACGCCGGATTGGCCGGCGGAACGGCGATCTCCAGGACGTTGGTGGCGAAGTTGGTGGGTTCCCCGTCCAGCAGGGAGGCGTCGGAGAGCTTGGCCATGTTCTTGGTGTCAGCCGAGGCGAACACATCGGCTGGGGCGCCCTGGCTGATCTGGGTGGCCAGGTCCGAGGAACCCGCGAAGTTCAGCGTGACCTTGGTCCCGGGGTGGCTCGCTTCGAACTGGGTGGCCAGCCCGGTGAACGTCTTCTTCAGGGATGCCGCGGCGTAGACGGTCAGCGTGCCGGACAGCGTCGGGGTCGCGCTTGCGTTGCTGCCGGCCGGGCTGCTTGCCGGGTTGCCGTTCCCGGCGCACCCGGCAATGCCCGCTGCGAGGGCACCGGCGGCCAGCAATGCCGCGGCCTTCCGGAAGGTGGCCCTCATACGATGCTCTTTCCCTGCGGAGTTTCGATGATGACAGTGGTCGCCTTGACGACCGCGGTGGCCACGGAGCCCAACTCCAGTCCGAGTTCTCGCACGGCTTCGCTGCTCATGAGCGACACCACGCGGAAGGGCCCGCACTGCAGTTCCACCTGCGCCATGACCTTGTCCGCCGTGATCCCGGTGACGAGGCCCACGAAGCGGTTCCTCGCCGAGCTGCCCACACGGGCGGGATCCTCCGGCAGCGCAGCCTGTTCGCGGGCCAGGTGGGCCAGCTCCAGCCCGTCCACCACCACGCGTCCGGACTCGTCCTTCTTCCCGGTCAGGGCCCCGTTGTCGATCCAGCGGCGCACGGTGTCATCGCTCACGCCGAGGAAGCGGGCGGCCTCTGAAACTCGTATCTGCGGCATGGATTCATCATAGGTACGCATTTACGGTGCTACGCAACGAATTTCTCCGCAAACACATATATGACCAGCAGGCCGCCTTCCGCGCCGCGCACCCGCGTCCCGGGGATACCCTTGAACAATGAAATCCCCGAGCCCCCAAGCCATGAAGCCGGCCACCGCTGCCAAGAAGCTTGGCATCTACCTGCCCGCAGCTCCCCAGGAGTTCCAGGATTCGGCCGTCACCCGTGCCGAGTTCGCGGAACTGCAGTCCAACCCGCCCGAGTGGCTGGCCGAGCTGCGCCGCAACGGCCCGCACCCGCGCCCGGTGGTTGCCCAGAAGCTCAACATCTCCATCGCCGGCCTCGCGCGCGGCGGCATCACCGAGCCGCTGACGACCGCGGAAATCACCGCCCTGCTGGCCGCACCGCCGCAGTGGCTCGTCGTCGAACGCGCCACCCACGCCGCCGTCCGCTCAGAAGCCCAGCGCATCAAGGAAGCAAAGAAGGCAGAAGAAAAGGCGAAGGGCAAAAAGGCCTGATAGGCCCGGGCGGGAGTCCCACCCGGGCCTATGCGCCCTGCGACCGCAGTGCGCTGCACCGCGCGAATCTACACCGTGTGAACCGGCCGCGTGGGCACCTGGCTTTGCTCATCGGCAAGAGCCGTGCGCGTGGTCTCCGCGCTCATCAGCAGGCCGGCCAATGACAGCACGCCGATGCCCATCAGGAAGAAAGCCGGCGAACTCGCATTGCCCGTCACCGCGATCAGCCAGGTCCCGATGAGCGGTGCCACGCCGCCGAAGAGCATGGCACCCACGTTGAAGGGCAGGGCGAACCCGAGATAGCGCGAGCGGGTGCCGAACAGCTCGGTGAAGAACGACGGGAATACGGCGTCGTTCATCGCGAAGAACATCAGCGACACGATGAGCACGAGGGTCGCCAGGATGACGCCTCCGAACGAGAGCAGCGTCATGATCGGATAGCTCAGGACGATGAACGCGATGCTTGAGATCATCAGCGTGCGCTTGCGGCCAATGCGATCGGAAAGGCGCGCGGCAATCGGGATGAAGGTGATGTGCGCAAGAAGTCCGATTGTGACCACCAGCGTTGCGTTAGCCTCGCTCATCCCCGCCTCCGCGATAAGGAAGGACGGCGTGTAGCTCAGCAGCAGGTAGTAGGCGCCTGCATTGAGCGACATGACGAGCAAGGCCTTGAGCATCGAGGGCAGGCTCTTGAGCGTCTCGCGCCAGTGGCGCACGCTTCGCTCCCCGCCCACCGCCAAATCACGCTGCTCCTTTTCGATCTCGAGCACCCGGCGGAACTGCGGAGTGTCTTCCACACGCGTACGGAGCCAGAGACCGACGATGCCAAGCGGGCCGGCGATGAGGAACGGAATCCTCCATCCCCACTCCTGCATGAATTCGGGCGAGGCACCGGCGTAGAGAAGGGTTGCCATGAGGGAGGCTGCCAGGAAGCCCGCCGCAGCAGCAATTGGTACCACGCTGGTGAGCAGGCCACGCTTCTCAGCCGGGGCATACTCGGCAACAAATGTACCCGCGCCCGCATACTCGCCGGAGGCGGAGAAACTCTGCGTCATACGCAGCAGCAGGAGGAGAACCGGTGCGACGAGCCCGATCGTCGCGTACCCCGGAATGAAGCCGATGGAGAAGGTCGCTCCGGACATGAGGAGGATCGTCGTCGCGAGGATCTTCTTCCGTCCCACCTTGTCGCCCAGGCTGCCCCATACGATGGCGCCGAGGGGGCGTACCAGGAAGGAGAGCGCGAACACACCGAAGGTACTCATCAGGGCAACAGCGCGGTCCTCGGGCGGGAAGAAGACGACGGCGATCGTCGTTGCGAGGTAGCTGTAGCTCGCGTAGTCGAAGTACTCCAGCAAGGTGCCGAGCCCGCTGGCTATGACAACCCTGCGGAGCATGGATCGAGGCACAAAATCAGTGGTGGGGAGAGTCTTGGGCATCATTGGGGGCTCCTCGTTGAGAACGAGATCGAGGCGGCTGGGCCGCAGCTTGGAATGTGAGCTCAATCATGTCAGCTAGCCCGTTCTGGGAATATGGCCCCACCGGCGAACTTTGGATCTGGTTTATGGACGCGGCGGATAACCATTCGCGTCGTCGCGGAAGCCGCGGGCTTTCAGGGCCAGCCACATCTCGGTCTGCGCATCGATGCCGTCCAGATCGTGCCCGGTAAGTTGGGCGATCCGTTGTATCCGGTTCCGCACCGTATGGCGATGGACACCCATCCGTTCGGCAGTTGCCTCGATGGAACGGCGCTCAAGAAGCCAGGTGTGGAGCGTGAGGAGCAGGGATTCGCCGCCGCGCGAGTGCTCGATCGGGGCCAGCGCAGCGGCGGAGAACAATTCCAGATATTCGGAAGGGGCGGCGCGGATGAGGAACTCATGCGAGGCTCCGTCGACGTACTCGATGGGCGCTCCGACACGGCGGC
Source organism: Arthrobacter sp. TE26545 (assembly GCF_056279005.1). The sequence goes on along the minus strand of NZ_JBWBQM010000001.1, from coordinate 4,100,863 downwards.
TCGTCTCGAGAGCCAACGCGGCTTGCCTGATGCTGCGGGCGGAACGCTCAGGAGCTCCGGGGGTGCCGATCCCCGTCGGGACATCAAGGCCGTAGTCTGCGAGAGCCTGACGGGGTTCCACCGTTGCCAGGCATTCGACAATACGGTGCCGGTGGCGGATGAAAGGCGCGGCGAGCACCAAGGCAAGATCGTCGACGAGTACTTCGGCGTGGGTCTCGTTGCGCGCTTCGATGGCCACGCCGCGCAGCGCGCCCGAATCAATGCCGAAGCTCCTGAGGAAGGCCCGCGCGCTGCCTTCTTCGGTAAGCGTCAACAGCCGCGCAAACCCGTCGGCACGCTTGCGGCGTGCCGGCTCGTCGAGGAACCATAGGCGCTCGAATTCCAGCGCCAGCAGAGAGCGCAGCGCCGGCGCGGCAAGCTCGGCGGTCGGCCGGCCCGTTGGAATACGGGCGCAGTAGCCACGCACGGTGTCATTGCCGGCGAAGGGGGAAATCTCAAGCGGCTGCTGCGCCGCCGCGGCTCCTGCCTCCGCCAGGGACTCCAGCGTGGTGGAGGACAGGCGGAACTGCTCTCCCAGGCGGGGTGCCTCGTGACTGGCGAGGCGTTCGCCGAGGCTGCCGAGCAGGCCGGACGGGAAGGCTGAGCTGCGGCCGAGCGCCCGCCCCAGCCGGTCGAAGACGGCTACAGGCTCAGCTGTTCTCTGCTGCCAGCCGTCCAAGAGGTCGCCAAAGGAACCGCCTCGTGCCACGATCGCGGTGATCTCCATCTGAAGATCGAGGGGGCGTCTCAGTGCCTCCCGCAGGGCATGCGAGTGAAGGGCCGTGATGGAGTGTGCGATCCGCCCGAAGTCGGCGAACTCCGCAACAAGCAGCGGCAGATCGTGCCCTTCCGCCAATTGGAGCACCTGTGCGGGCAGCGTCTCGAACACGGCCCCGGCACCGAGGCCGATGATGAGAGCTGACGCGCCCGCGCCCGTAACTCCGGAAAGGAACTCCTCCCAGGCGGCCCAGTCCTCGCCGAGGTGGAGTCCGCTTGTCAGCACCAGTTCGCCGCCATGGAGCTCCGGAACCGGACCTCGCTGCTCGACGGTAATCGGGATTCCGGCTTCCCTTTCCGCGCCGTTGCCAGCGTGGGCGATCGTCAGACCCAGCCCTTCAGCCAACGCGAGCCTGGCGACCGTGAACACTTCTCCATCAAAATTCACGGCCCCATCGTAGCAATCATTTCGATCAGCAGAGTGTCCGTGGTGGCGAGAAAAATATTGCCAAAGTGTACGGTCGGGCGATTGTTCGGTCATATCACCCTCGGTAGATTCGCAGCAGGCCGCAGACAGCGGACCGAAGACGACAACACCGCAATTGGAGCATTCATGATCGGGCAGAACGAGTACTTTGAAGGACAGGTCCGCAGCCTTGAATTTCATAACGAGCAGGGAAACTTCACAGTGGGAGTGATGGAGCCCGGCGAGTGGACGTTCGAAGCCCCCGTCAAGGAATGGATGCATCTCGTCCGCGGCACCTGGGACGTACAGCAGCCCGCCCGCCAAGGGGAGTGGAGGACCTACAAGGAAGGTGAACGGTTCGAGGTCCCAGGCGGGACCGACTTCACCGTCCGGGTGAGGGACACTGTCGCTTACCTCTGCCCCTACACCGGCGAATTCCTCGGCCACCTGGACATGTAACTCGCCGACCGCGCAGCCCCACTCGCCACCGCTGCGGCGCCGGCGCATACTGGAGAAAAGGCGGCCCTGCAGCGTGCGGAGGTGTCCAGATGTCCGCCATATCCGGAGTCCAGCTGAGCCTTTGGCAGACCGTCTTCTGGGCGGCGCTGCTCGTGACGGCAGTGGCGGCCACCGTCCTCTCGCTACGGAAGAAGCAGGGACAGGAGCCGGACGCCTTCTTCTGGAACGCCTTCGCCGGGCTCGTGGTGATTTTGCCGGCACTGCTCGTTCCCGCTCTGCTCTCCCCCGCCGTCGGGCTCGTCCTGTTCTGCCTCGCGGCCGCCACCGCCCTCGCCGCCCTGTTCGGCGAACGGAAGGTGGGTGAACTGCGCCGGCAGCAGAACATGCACGCCGCCACCGCCGCGCGGCACCGGGACATCCTCCGGCGGTGGCAGCTCTACGAGCTCGACCCCGGCCGGCAGATCGACTACCCGGCCATGAGCGATGCGCGGGTTCCGTCCACCGCGGAGCTTTTCCGCGCCATGCGACAGGCGGAGTCCTCCCGCTTGATGGCCGACGGCGGGTACCCGGCCGCCGTCGAGCAGCTCGCCCGGGCGCTGGAGGACGCCGAGAGCGCGGCCGGAGCCGCTGTACCGTCACCGGGGGTCACGCTCCTTCACGCACCGAAACCTCCGGAATAACGTGCCGCCGGCGTTGCTTGCACCGTGCACCAGGCAAACAACGAGCAAGGAGGACGGCATGGCACGCGCAGTACGGTACGAACAGTTCGGTGGACCCGAGGTCCTGAAGGTTGTGGAGGTCGAGGAACCGCATGCGGCTCCGGGCGAGGTGAGGGTCCGCGTATCGGCCGCCGGCCTGAACCCGGTGGACTACAAGATCTTCCACGGCGGCCCGGCTGCTGAAGCGTTCGGTGGCGCACCCGGCTCCGGCGTGGGCAACGACTTCGCCGGAGTCGTTGATGAAATCGGCGAGGGCGTCACGGAATTTACCGTCGGCGATCGCGTCTACGGCGGCAAGCGCCACGAGGCCATCGCGGACTTCGTGGTGACAACTCCCTCGGCGCTGCACCGCACGCCGGACGGCGTCACGGACGAGTTGGCCGCCGGGCTCTCCATCGCCGGGCGGACGGCCGCGGCGGCAATCGACCAGCTGGAACTGGGCGCCTCGGACACTGTGCTGATCGGCGGCGCGGCCGGCGGCGTCGGCGTGCTGGCCACCCAGTTGGCCGCCCGCACGGGGGCCACGGTGATCGCCACCGCGTCGAAGCGGAACCACGATTTCCTGCGCGGACTGGACGCCATTCCAGTCAGTTACGGGGACGGCCTGGCGGACCGGGTGAAGGACCTCGGAACGCCGACGGCGGCAGCGGACCTCAACGGCGTCGAAGTCATCGAAACGGCCAAGGAACTCGGTGTTCCGGCCGGGCGCATCACAGCCATCGCGGCCCATGGCCACGGCGGCGGCGGCTTCGTGGCGACCGGCGGCTCGGACGCGGCGGCCGACGCCCTGCCCCGGATCGCGGAGGGGCTGGCTGACGGCTCGCTCGTGCTTCCCCTGGAGGCTAGCTATCCGCTGGATCAGGTGGCCGACGCGTACCGCCGGCTCGAACAGGGGCACGTGCGCGGCAAGATCATCATCACGCTCAACTAAAGACCGGGACGGCAGAAGGGGCCGGTACCGCCCAAAGCGGTGCCGGCCCCCTCCTGCAAGTACGGCTAGGCCGCGGCCGTCCTGCCGGCTAGCGATTCGATCGCAAGGTATGCCGCGAGCCCGACGAGCAGGCCCACCACCGCGTCCGAAAGCATCGGCGCACCGAAGTGGACCACGACGGCGGCCACGGCACCGATCGCCCAGGCGATGAACGCCGTCGGGCGGATCTTCGACTCGGCACGGCCCGCAAGGCGCTTGCGCAGGATGATCTGGTCGGCGATGAGCACGGCACCCAGCGGCGGAACGATCACCCCGAGGAACGCGAGCCAGTTCACGAAGAGGCTCCAGACGCCCAGCAGGGCCACGGCGACGCCGATCACGCCCAGCACCAGGGTGAGCAGGCGCATCTTCGAGCGGGTCAGGTGGGACCAGCCCAGGGCGCCGTTGTACAGGCAGTGCGTGCACACCGAGCCGAGGTTGATGACCACGAAGACCACCACCAGGGCGTTCAGGAGCGGGTTGTCCACACCGGTGAGGATCGGCGTGAAGTCGCCGCCGGCGGTCTGGGCCGAGGCGATCGCGCCAGCTGCCACCAGCAGGCCGCCGCTGAGCTGGGCGATGAGGCTCGCGAACGGGAACGCGGTAGCGGTGGCGAGCACCGCTTCGCGGCCGTTCTTCGACCAGCGGGTGAAGTCCGCCGTCATGGTCCCGGAGTCGGCGAAGGTGGCCATGATCGAGGTGACGGCCACGCCGAAGGTCATGGCACCGCCGCCCACGCCCTGGAAGTTCACGATCTGGCCCAGGTCGTGGCTCTGCGCAGCGATCGCGATGGCGATGACCACCGCGACGATGAACAGCGGAGCCGCGATCGCACCCAGCCAGGACAGCGCCTTGATGCCGAGGTAGGTCACCGCGATGAACGCGACGCCTGCGATCGCCACTACCAGGGTCTCGTTCCAGCCGAAGGCCTTGTTCAGGCTGGCCCCGGTGGCCCCGGTGTTGAAGGCGAACCAGCCCACCACCACGGTGGCCAGGAAGCCGGAGGCAATGGCATAGCCGGCTGTGCCGAATGTCTCCGTGGCCTGCAAGGCGAAGCTCTTGCCCGTCTTGCCGGCCCGGTAGCTGAGCAGGCTGACGTAGACGAACATGATGAGGTTTGCCACGACGATCGCGGCGAGACCCTGCCAGAAGCCGAGCAAGGCGACCACGAGGCCACCGGGCACGGCGTTGGTCAGGATCATCGGGAATCCGAACCAGACGGCCGAAACCGTAAGGAGGGATTTCCGGTGGGTCTGCGGGACCGGGGTGTGCTCGAATTCGGATTCGAGCCCGGCCTCGACGGCGGTGCTTTCAACAGTGCCCGGCGGAGTCGTCATCGCCACAACTGCTTTCTCTTAGGGGTTTCTGAGGGGGCCGGCTCAGGCGAGCTTGTCCGCGAGGGCAAGGATTGCCTTCTCGAAGACATCGACCGGTGGGTGGGTGATGCCGGCGCCGATCATGCCGATGCCGGCATCCTTGTGCGCGATGGCGGTGTTGATGACCGGAAGGATGCCGGTGTCCAGCACCTTGCGGACGTCGATCGCCGTCGGGAGGCCCTGGAAGCCCAGCGACGGAATGGTGATGTTGCGGTTCTCGGTGGTGGTGATTTCGCTCATCGCGTGCGTGAAGGCGACGGCTTCCTCCACCGTGCCGCCAACCAGCGCGACGATCGCCGGGGCCGCGGCCATGGCGAAACCGCCGAAACCGTAGGTCTCGGTGATGGCACTGTCGCCGATGTCCAGGCCTGAATCCTCCGGCTTGTAGCCGGCGAACATCGGTCCGATCACCTTCTGGGCCGGGCCGGTGAGCCAGTGGTTGCCCGGCAGGCCGCTGACGCGGATGCCGAACTCGACGCCGTTGCGCGCCATGGTGGTGACGATCGTGGAGCCTTCGATGCCGTGTGCCGCGTCGAGGGCCGCCTTCGCCGTCGCCATCCAGGTGGGGCCGGAGAAATAGTCCGAGCTGGCGATGAAGTCGAAGACTTCCTTCTTCTGCTCGGTGCTGAAGCCGGTCTGCAGCAGCCCGGGCGCCAGGGCCTGGAAGAGCAGGACGGTGCCGGCGACGTTGCGGTTGTGCGCCTCGTCGCCCATATGGAGGGCCTGGGCGAGCATCAGGCGCAAGTCGATGGCGCCACCGATTTCCATGGCTTCCTTGAGCATGGGGCCCAGGACGTCCCGCATCCAGACAAGGCGGTCGATGACGCTCTGGTCATTGGCGCCCATGCGCAGGATCTTGGCCATCTGCTCGGACAGGTTGGTGTAGGCGTAGTTGCCGTGGGTCTCGTTGCGGACCACGTGCATGTACATCGACGCCGAGGTGACCCCGGCCATGGAGCCCACGCAGTCGTGCTCGTGGCAGGGCGAGAAGGTGATCTTGCCCGAGGCAGCCACTTCCTCGGCTTCGACGAGGTCGGCGGCGAGGCCCTCGAAGACCAGTGCGCCGGTGACTGCACCCTTCATCGGCCCGGACATCCGCTCCCAGGTGATGGGCGGGCCGGCGTGCAGGATGGTGGTGGGGGTCATGCCGGGGACGACGTCGATGGCCCTGCCGAAGCCCACCAGCATCGGCTTGGCGTTCATGATGCGGTCTGCCGCCTCGGCGTTCGCGGCGGCGATCTTCTCCGCGATCTCCTGGTTCTCGAGCTTGTCCAGGGCGGCGATGACCTCTGGCTTGCCCCCACCGGGAGGCGCCCAGTCCAGGGTGCGGACCTTCGCGCCCTGTGCCGCGATGTCCTCTTCGAACATCGCGAGGCCGACGTTGACGACGTTCAACTCACTGTCGAATAGTTTCGACATGCTCATGCCTTGATTCCTTCCCGGACGATTGCGCGGGCGAACTCGCCCGTTTCGGTGCTGCTGCTGGTGATGGTGACGCCGGCCGCCTCGAGTGCCGCGGTCTGGGCGGCAAGGCCCGGCGTATCAAGGTCAGTCCCGAGGACGTACGCCACGATCTCAAGGTGGCGGCCGGCGTCGGCGGCAACCTTCTTGGCTTCGGTGATCGCCGGCAGGGTGACGCCCACCGGGTCTTCGTGGGCGCCGAAGCCCAGTACGAAGTCCATGACGATGGCGGCCACGGACGGGTCCTTGGCCTCCTCGACCAGGCGCGCCAGGCGGTTGGAGGGGTCGATCATCGGGTGCGGGCGGCCGTTGGTGAACTCGTCGTCACCGAAGTCCAGGAAGGTGTGGCCACGGCTCGGGTCCGCCGCGCCGAGCACGAATTCCGGGTTCTTCTGGATGTTGCTCCAGACCTCCTCGCCGTCGTTGAGCAGCGCGTACATCGACTCGTCGCAGAGGGTGCCGCCGCAGAACAGGCCGCGGATATTCGTCTGCTCCGGGGTGAGCCGGGCGCGCACGGAATCGATGCGCGTGGCGTCGGCGGCCGGGGCCTGGACCGAAGGGGAGCCGGTGAGGCGCACGGCCGCCAGGGCGGCGTCGAGGCTGCTTGCGGCGAAGGTGCCGCCCGCAGCGGTGACGGCTTCTTCGGAGCCGCCGATGAAGTACACCACCACGGGCTTGCCGGCGCCGGCGATTTCGGCGAGGACCTTCTTCTCCACCTCGGGTGCCGGGGGCTTGGACACGAGGACGATCGCTTCGGTCTTCGGGTCCGCCGCCAGGGCGCGGATGCCGTCGATCATCATGACGCCGCCCACCTCGGCGCTGAGGTCGCGGCCGCCGGTGCCGATCAGCTGGGAGACGCCGCCGCCCAGCGCGTGGATCCGGACGCTGACTTCCTGCGAGCCGGTGCCTGAGGCGGCCACGATGCCCACCGTGCCGGGCCGGACGGCGTTGCCGAAGCACAGGGCCACGTTGTTGATGATGGCCGTTCCGCAGTCCGGGCCCATCATGAGCAGGCCCTTCCCGTGGGCGAGGGCCTTGAGGGCGATCTCTTCCTCCACGGGGACGTTGTCGCTAAACATCATCACGTTCAGGCCGTTTTCCAGTGCCTTCCTGGCCTCGCGTCCGGCGTAGGCGCCGTTGACTGCGATGATCGCAAGGTTTGCGCCCGGGTCCGCCTGCGCCGCGGCCGCGATGGTGCGGTAGGAGATTCGCGCGCCGCCGCCGCCGGGCGCCTTGCGGGTGAGCAGTTCCTCGATCTGCGGAATGATCTCCCCCGCCTCGGCACCCGCGGAGGGGACCACCACGATCATCAGGTCGCCGTTGCCGGCCTCCGCCAGTTCCGGGGTGAGCAGGCCGAGGTTCTGCAGCACCCCCTTGTTCATCTCGGTTCCCATCGCGACGAACGCCTGCTCGACGCCGTCGAGCCCGTTCGCCTTCGTCGATATCGACATCAGCGACACCGAGTCGAAGTAGCTGTTTTTCTTGATCACCGCTGTGACACTCACATGGACCCTCTCAGTTCTTTTTCGAGTCGAAGTCCGGCCAGGAGGCCGGACAGTATGTCCGTCCCGGAGGTGTGGCCGATGCCGAGGGCACGGTCCACCGGGGCACGAAGGTGCCGGGCCAGCCCGGCGGGGTCTTCCGCCCTGTGGCGGAAAAGCTTGCTGAGCAGTTCGAGCAGGCTCTCGCGGGCGCGCCCGTCCACTGCCTCCCGCAGCGTCGTCCAGCTGAGCAGGGTGGTGCGGTCCGGATGCTGCCCGACGACGGCGGACAGCGCCCCGCGTGCCGCACCGAGCCGGCTTCCGGGTTGGGCAGCGAGCAGCGCGAGGCCGCAGAGGAAGTCGTCGCCCGCCGGGGTGAGTCCGGAACCCAGTCCGAGCAGCTGCAGTGCCGCCTCCCCGATGGCCATGCTGTCGCCGGCGCGGACCGCCGTTTCGAGGGCTTCACGGCCCGCCCGCAATCCGTGCGCGATTCCGGCGTCGAAGGCGTTGGCCGGGGCTTTGGCGTTGGCCTCGGCGGCACCCTCCACGGGGGGCGCCTCCAAAATGCCGCCGCGGACACCGTGGGTCTCGAGCAGGCCGCCGAGCGCCGCGGCACCCGTGCCGAGCTCCGCCGTCGTGATGTCCGCCAAGGGAATGCGTTTCGCGAACCATTCCCGGGCGCCGGGGAGCAGCACCACGGAGTCCGCGGAGTCGAAGGAGATTGCGCGCGTGCTGAAGTCCGCCGGATCGCCGGCCTGGATGCCTGCGCCGCTCCAGTCACGCACTTCGGCGCGGATGGTCCAGGGTGCGTCGTCGAGCTGGCGGGCGGCGAGGGTGACCAGCTGGCCCCACGGCGCGACGATGTTGATCGCCCGGTCGAAGACCGAGTGCACCTTCCCGGTACCGGGGGCGTCCCGGAGGGCGGTGACCAGGGCGGAATCGATGGAAGCTGCTGGTATACAGTTCGATCGGATTGAAGCTGCCATAAGGCTCCTAAGGCCATTGCTGCCCAGACGATCTTCGGTCATCTCGGCTTTGTTCCTCCAGATGGTATACCATCTGCGGTATTCTAGAGCCAGTCCCAGAGGAGGATTCAAATGCGACTAGTAGTTGCACTGGGCGGAAACGCCCTCGCGAAGCGCGGCGAGCCAATGACGGCCGACCGCCTGCGGGCAAATGTCAAAGAAAGCTGCCAGGCGCTTGCCAAGCTGGCACGCGAACACGAAATGGTGATCACGCACGGCAACGGACCCCAGGTGGGCCTCCTTGCCCTGCAGAACCTGGCCTACCAGGATGTGGCGGCGTACCCGCTGGACATCCTGGGTGCCGAAACCCAGGGCATGATCGGCTACGTCATCCAGCAGGAGCTCTCCAACGCCCTCGCCGGGGAACGCGAAGTGGCCGCCATCGTCACCACTACCGTGGTGGATGAGAACGACCCCGCCTTCCACCGCCCCACGAAGCTCATCGGCCCCACGTACTCCGCGCAGGATGCGGCCGAGGCCGCGTCCGAGTACCGGTGGACCATCGCGAAGGACGGCAATGCCTTCCGCCGCGTGGTTCCCTCCCCGGAGCCCATCAGCATCGTCCAGACCCCGCTCGTCCGCACCCTCCTGGACAACGGCACGCTGGTGGTCTGCGTCGGCGGCGGCGGTGTTCCGGTCAAGCTCGACGGCAAGGGCCGCCAGATCGGCATGCAGGCCGTCGTCGACAAGGACGCAGCAAGCGCAACGCTCGCGGCCGAACTTGAGGCGGACACGCTGATCATGCTCACGGACGGCGACTTCGTCAGCGAGAACTGGGGCACCCCGGAACAGCGGGACATCCTCACGGCGTCCCCGGAGGCCATCTCCGAACTGGCATTCGCCGAAGGCTCGATGAAGCCGAAGGTGGACGCGGCAATCCGCGTCGCGAAGGCCGGGGGCCGCGTGCTTATCGGCCCGCTGGACCGGCTGGACGATTTGCTGGCCCGCAAGGTCGGCACGGAAATCCGCCCGGACGTCCCGGAAGGGATCGTCTTCGTCTGAGCCTCCGGCTCTCCGACTCAGGCACTCCCGCACTCCCGCACTCCCGCACTCCCGCACTCCGCAACAAAAAGCGTCCCGGCCCCTCGGAAATCCAAGGGGCCGGGACGCTTTGTCGTTCCCCGGGGCAGTGGCTGTCAGCCGACCGGTGGCTGTTAGCCGACCAGTGGCTGTCAGCCGACCGGTGGCTGTTAGCCGACCGGCTGCGCTGCGCGGTCGTTCGCGGCGATGATGCGTGCCGCCGTCTTCTTGCCCATGCGTACGGCGCCGTCCACGTGCTGGTAGCCCTCGGCCGCCAAGTCGGAGGAGGACCAGTAGATCGGGCCCACGGCGGCGTGCTGGTCCTTGCCGTAGCGCGAGAGGCCGCCGAGATCGTAGCTGGCCGCGTAGGCGCCGCGGGTCCATTCCTCGGAGCCCCAGTCGGAGAGGTAGAAGACGGAGGGGTTCCTGGCCTCTTCGCCCAGGTACTCGGCGATGGAGTCCAGGATGGCCGCCTTGCGGTCCTCTTCGCTCAGTTCGAACATGGCGTCCGCCTTTTCGTCGGAGACGAAGCCCACCAGGGTGCCACGGGCGTCGCCGTGGTTGGTGTTGTCGTAGACCTCCTGGACGATCGATCCGGCGCCGAAGCAGGTGCCGGAAAGGCCCTTGTCGCGCCAGAACGGGGTCTCGTAGACGGCGTGCACCTTGATGACAAGGCCCAGGGACTGGTGCTGGTGCATCTGGTGCTGGCGGCGCGGCAGCGGCGGATTGTAGGAAACCCGGCTGTAGAGATTTGGCGGGACCGCCATGATCACGAAGCGGGCGTTGACGGTGGCGCGGTCGGATTCAACCGAAACGCGGTAGCCGGCAGATTCGTCGCCGGGGGCAACTGCTTCCCAGTTGATGGTGCGCACCGGGGAGTCGAGGACGACGTCGTCGCTCAGCTCCGCGGCGATCCGCAGGGAGACCTGCTGCATGCCGCCGATGACGCGCTTGTCCAGGATGAAGTCCTCATCGGTGAGGTTGCTGAAGGAGCCCGCGGAAGCGGCCATCAGCACTGCCTGCAGGGCGGAGAAAGCGTGCGCTGGCTTGGTCAGCATGCCCCCGGCGATGAACAGGCCGATGTTGTTGCAGGCTTCTTCGTCCGGGGAGTTCTGGCGCAGCCAGTGGTGGAAGGAGATGGTGTCCAGTTCGCGGGCCTTGGGGTGGGCCCAGGGTTCCTCCGCACCGATCTCGGCGGCCAGGCCGTCCAGGATGGCAGTGAGCTTGTCCATCTCGACGGCGGTGCTCTCGCTGACCGGGAAGGAAGCGCCGGTGTAGCGGGTGTGCCTGCCGTCTGCGCCGATGTAGACGGACTCGCCTTCGCGGTAGCGGGAGTACATTTCCAGGCCGAGTTCCTCAAGGGTTTCCATGAGGACGGTCTGGTCCGGGGAAACCCACTGGCCGCCGATTTCGAGCATGGCGCCGTCGATGGTGTCCGTCCAGGTGCGTCCGCCCACCCGGTCGCGGGCTTCGAGTACTGCGACAGTGAGGCCAGCCTTCTTCAGTTCGCGCGCAGCGGTCAGGCCGGACGGACCAGCGCCAACGATGACGACGTCGCGGTCAAGCTTCAACATGATGTCCTTTCCTGGCCGTGCTCCGTTGGCCGGCCCGTAAAGCTATAAATGAATGCCGTTCATTTATCCCTACTGTACCCGTGACTTAGGTAACTGTGAAGCCCCCGGTGGAATAATGCTGGAAACACCGCTTCCAGAAAGGTCACCCATGCCCGAGCCCTCCCCTTCCCCGGCCGAAACAAAGCCGCGCCGGAGGGCCGGCCGGCCTGTGGGATCCGTCCTGGACCAGGCCGGCATCACGGCGGCCGCGTTGGCACTGGTCAGCAAGAAAGGCTACGACGGCCTCACCATGGCGGCGCTGGCGAAGTCGCTGGGCGTGGCCCCCTCGGCTCTCTACAACCACGTGGGGTCGAAGGACGATGTGCTCAAGCTCGTTGAAGAAGACCTGATGTCCAAGGTGGACTCGAGCGTCTTCGGCACCCTGCCCTGGGAGGACGCCGTCCGGGAATGGGCCTACTCCTACCGGGACATCTTCTCCGCGCACACACCGCTTATTTCGGTCATCGCGGTCTTGCCGGTGACCGACGCCCCGCAGACCCTCGCCATGTACGAAGCCGTCACGGAAGGCTTCCTGCGTGCGGGCTTCCCCGAGGACCGGATCATCCCCTGCATCGTGGCACTGGAGGCCTACATCTTCGGGGCTGCCTTCGATGCGACAGCACCGGCGGACATCTTCGACTCCGGAAAGCTCGCCGAATCCACGCCGCACTTCACGGCAGCCGTGCGCAGCCTCGGTCCGGTGAACTACCCTTCGGACCTCGCCTTCCGCATGGGCCTGGACGCACTCGTTGCGGGCTTCGGGGCGCTGCGCACCTGAAGAGCGATGCTGAACAGCACCGCGGCCCAGCTACGTCGCGGTGCTGTTCAAACAAAATCGGGACAAACAAAAACACCCCGGTCCGAAGACCGGGGCCCTGGTCGTGATTTTCGCTCGCGACTCAGTTGGCATATTGTCCAGAAGCCGTACCCAACTCTGCTTCGTCGGAATCCTGTGTGCCCGGTACTATCTGCTTTCTTGCGAAGGTCCGAGCGGTAGCGAGCCCGACCGCGCTGAGCACAAGCAGCGCTGAGCCTAGGAGGCTCGGAGCGTTTGTCGAGAACCCAGTGACTGTGGCGCCGCTGACGGCGCCGACGGCGATGCCGGTGTTGAAGGCGACGACGGCGGCGCCGGATACGAGTGCTCGGTGTTGCGGTGCTTGCTCGAGCATTTCGGTTTGGATGAGCGTCGGGAGGAACCCGAAGCAGGCTCCCGCCGTGACCGCTGCAATGATCGTGGTTGCTGGTCCGGGCACGGTGGCCATGGCTGCGAGAACGAGGCTTTCGATCGCGATAACGGCTACCGCCCGGCCCAGTCGGTTTTGTCTGGCGATAGGTCCGGAGAACGCGGTTGCAGCGATGACCGCGGCACCGTAGAGGCTGAGAACCAATGCGGCCGGGAGACCCTGTGCCTCGACGGCAGCTGCGAGGAAGGTGTAGTAGGCGAAGTGACCGGCTAGCGCCAATGCGAAAAGCGCGGCAAGCCACACGATCCCGGCCGGTGATCTCTCCGCGGGTTTCTCCGTTATCCCACCTTCCTGTGGCACGGGGTGCGGAGCGAAGGAGACGGCGGCGGCGACCCCAAGGGATGCGAGTGCGAGGGGTAGGCGCCAGTCAAGGGCGGCCAGAGCTTCCGCCGCCGGTACGCCGAGCGCCAGGGCCAGGCCGTTGCCGAGGAGGACTCGTGCGACGGCTTGCGCGGTGTTCCGGGGCGCTGCTGCTGCGGCGAGGGCGAGTACGAGCGGGAAGAACGCGGCGTGGGCTGCCCCGTTCAGAGCCCGGAAGGCGAGGTAACCGGTGAGGCCGGGCGCCGCTGCGGCAGCCAGGCCAAGGACCGTGAAACTGAGCCCGGCAATGATAGTTGCGTTGCGCAGGTCGAACCGCTGGGCGAAGCCGGCCAGCGGCAGCGCGAGGAAGGCCGTGCTGAGGGCGTAGATACTGGAGCCGGCAGCTGCGGAGCCGATATCGGTGTGCAAGGCGGCAGCGATGTGGGCCAGCGCGCCCGCGGGGGCCATTTCGACGGTGACGGCGAAGAACAGGGCCAGAGGCAGGGCCGCTGCGCTGAGCGGCCCTGCCCCGAGGGTGTTAGATGGCACGTTCGGCCTCTGGCAGTTCGGGAACACGGGCCGGCAGAAGCTTGGTGACTTGTTCGGGGTAGGCACGGATGTTCAGGATCTGGGTGGCGGTTAGTGCGGTCAGGGTTCCTGCTTCCCCGGCCGGTGCCAGCAGCATGTTTCCGGCAGTGAGGTTCTGGCCTTGGTAGCTGGCGGCGCCGGTGAGGATGATGACTGCTTCGTGGACTCCTTGGTTCCCCAGGCCGAGATCCTGGCCGGGGGTCAGGGCCCAGTGTTCGACGGATTCGGTTTCGCTGTGCAGCATGCCGCGTCGGATCAGGCAGCTCCAGTAGTCGTCCGGGTCGATGATGCTGATGATCATGGCTGGGAGATCTTCAGCTCGACGGTGAACAGTTCGCCGTCCGACTGCGGAGTGAGGGTGGCCGTGGTTCCTGCCGGGACGAGGAAGGAGGCGGGCGCTTCGATGCGGGCGGAGGAACCGGGGAAGGAAAGCTCGGCGGTGCCCTGATTGAGGAATCCCGCGATTTCGGTACTTTCGTGCCCGAGCGTGATGGTCTCACCGGATGTGGTGGTGTGGCGTTCGACGGTGGTCAGCGGGCCGTCGAAAGTTCCTTGGGTGTCGACCCTGGGGGTGGTGTTGAGGTCGAAGATCTGTGCTGGCATGGGTGCGGTCTCCGTGTGGCTGGTGCCGGTCAGGGCGTTCTGGGTGCGGAGTGTGAGGGTTTCGATGACCCACCAGTTCAAGGTGGTGTCGCCGCTGTTACGTAGCCCGTGGACGTTCCCGGGTGTGGTGAGTGCAAGGGTTCCGCGCCGGACGGGGTGCGGGGTTCCGTTGAGGAAGAACTCCCCCGTGCCGTCGAGGATGAGGTAGATCTCTTCGGTGCGGGTGTGGCGGTGTTCGCCGCTGACTGCACCTGGCGGCAGGCTCGCCCATTCGACGGCTTCGGTCGGGGAGGCGAGTTCGCGGCGGGTGTAGAAGGCTTTCCAGCCGGTTTTTCCTTCGGCGCCGTGCACTCCGAGTACGGTTGCGTGTCCGGCGGGGGTGCGTGGGCGGGGCGGGGCCTGGGTCAGGAGGCTCATGCGGCGGCACCTTCAAGCTGCCCGCTGCCTTCGAGCCCTGCGGTCGAGGTCAGGATGTCCAGGGCTGCGGTGATGTCCGCCGGTCCCAGGTCGTTGACGAACACGGCCGAGCCGATCCCGACCGGCAGGGGCAGCCGCTGCAGTCCGTTGCGGTGGCGGGTGGTGTCGGCGAGGCCTTCGAGGAGGTTGTCCACTGTCATGGCCGGGTGCGTGACAGGGAGCCCGAGTTTGCCCATGACGGTGAAGATCCGCCGGGCCTGTTCGGCGGAGACGAGGGCGCGGTGGACGCTGATCGCGGTGGTGAGTGCCATGTCGAGGCAGACGGCTTCTCCGTGCAGAAGTTCGGGCAGGGCTTTCATTTCCACGGTCGGGGAGAAGCTGTGGCCGTAGTCGACGAGGCGTTCGAGGGTTTGTTCCCAGAGGTTGGGCTCGAGTTCTTCGAGCATCCCGGCGATGGCCCGGTCAATGATGGCCTGTTCGGCGTCGTTGTGGTCCTGGAAGCGGCCTTCGAGGGCGGCGGCGCCGTGCTCTTCGAGGAGGGTGAAGAGTTCACGGTCTTTGATGAGCGCGATCTTGAGGATTTCGGCGAGCCCGTTGGAGACGTGACGGGTGTCGAGGCTGGCCAGGAACGAGGTGTCCAGGAGGCTGCGCGAGGCGGCGAAGTAGGTGCCGATTTTGTTCTTTCCGGCTTGGAAGTTCACCCCGGTCTTCACTCCGACGCTGGCGTCAACGATGCCGATGAGGGTGGTGGGTACCCGGACGAAGGGGGTGTTGCGGCGGTAGATGCTGCAGGCGAAGCCGACGATGTCGGTCAGGACCCCGCCGCCGATCGCGATGACGGGTTCGCGGCGGCGGTCCAGTTTGAACGATTCGATGGCTTCCAGGACGGTTTCGACAGCGGTCCAGCGCTTGCTGCTCTCCCCGTGCGGCAGGACAATGATCCGGTGCTCGGTCAGGTTGGCCGCGGCGTAGGCGCGGATCTTGTCGCCGTAGAGAGCGTCCACGGTGGTGTCCGTGACGATGAGGCGGCGGGAGCCGTACTCGCCGTCGATGAGGGCTGGGTTGGCGGGGTTCAGGATGTCGAAGCTGGTTTCGACGCGGTACTGGACATCCTGCTGCGCGGAGACGGTCCAGGAGCGGTTGGTCGTGGTCATGTCAGGCCTCTCGTGTGGTGATGGGACGTCGGGTGGTGAATGGGTTCAGGGATCGCAGGGCGTTGTTGGCAGGCACTTCGACCGCCCGCCAGAGCAACCAGGCGCCGGCCAGGCTGGCGGCAAAGGCCGCCAAGCCAACCCCAACGGCGGCGGTGGCCGGCAGAGCGCCGGGGCCGATCAGGCTGCGGGTGGCGCCCAGGATGATGTCGTGGACCATGTAGAACGCGAAGGACAGCTCGCCCAGCCGTACCGCGAGCGGTGAGCTCAATGCCTTCGGCGGGGCCGGGTCCTGGGCGGCGGCGATGACCAGCACGGTCACCGGCAGGACATAGGCGGCGTCCATCTGCCATGGCAGCGGAAGGAACAGGCTCAGCGCATATCCGGCCGCGGCGAAGACTGCCGCTGCGCCGAGCCCGATCCGGGGAAGCAGCCCCTCGGTGACGGCGCGGGCGGCGAGCATGCCCACGACGAATTCGAGGAACCGGACCGGCGGCAGAGCGTACACCGCCCAGATCTGCGGGATCGAGGCCCCATAGAGGGGTGACTGGGCGTGGTTGGGGCCGAAAACGGCCCCTTCGGGCAGCAGCCCGGCAAGCACCGGAGCGGTGGTGATCAGCACGACCAGGAGGGCCGCGGCGGGCAGGAGGTTCCGTTGGGGTATCCGCCGGACCCAAGGCAGCACGAAGGGGAAGGCAAGGTAGAAGAACAGCTCGGCCGAGAGCGACCAGCTGGGGTGGTTGATGCTGAAGAACGCCGTGTCGGCCGGCACCCAGGCGTGCAGCAGGAAGAAGTTAGCCGCAGCCTCACCCACCGTGGCCGCACCGAGCCCGGCGATGCCAAGCGCAATGACGAAGGTGACGACGTGGTTCGGCAGGATCTTGGCAAGTCGGCGCCAGATGAACCGGGACGGGGTGTCGCCGTCCCTGGCCGACCAGGTGAGGACGAAGCCGGAGAGGACGAAGAAGAAGGTCACACCGAACCAGCCGCCGTTTTTCAGCAGGAACCGCAGCGGTTCCACGGCGGGGGCGTCGCCGGCGAAGAAGCGGTTGAGGCTCAGGTGGAAGGCGAAGACCAGCAGTGCGGCGTGGAAGCGGAGCCCAGTCAGGGCATTGAGCCGGGACGCTCCCGGGGAGACCGGGGTGGTGGTTTCAGGCAAGAGGGATGCTTTGGGCATGGGAGAACACTCCCTTCGGGTCATAGGTGCTTCGGGCCCGTTTCAGGCGCGGCAGGTTGGATTTGTAGTAGAGCTCGAAGGAACTCTGCCCGGAGGTATTCCAGGCCTGGTCGTTGAGGTCGACGTCGGCGTAGTTGATAAACGCGCCGTCGGCGTCCGCATTCGGCAGCGGGACCCCGCCGGTGGAGGCGAACATGTTCTTGTAGGTGGTGCGTGTCCAGGCCACGTTCGCGTTGTCGTCTTCGGGGTTATCCCAGATGGAGACGACCTGGAACTTGATGATGGAGTCGCGCTGCGGCACGGCGGTCGCCGCAGGTGCGGTGTCGTTTACGGCCCCGCCGTAGGAGGCGATCATCAGTAGTGCGGTCGGGTTGGAAATTGACGGGTCGTTCAGGCCCCGGTAGGCGGCGGCGATGGCTTCGGGCGTGTAGCTGCGGCGCAGGTACGCGGACTTTCCTTTGAAGCGGCGGGTGGAATCCGGGCCGGTGAAGCCGCTCCACTGGGTGGCCTGCAGCCAGGGAACCAGCCTGTGCTGAAGGACCTTCGGTGCGGGGATGCCGTCGGCGACGGCGGCCAGGTAGCGTTCCAGGATGCCGGTGGCGTCAGGGGTTCCGGCGTCGATGATCGTGTCCATGGTGATCGAACCGTTGGACCGGTGCCAGGTTTTCAGCTGAGCGAACAGTGTCGCTTCCGAGGTCCCTGGGGCTGAGTGGGTTTCGTGCCAGCGGCCATGGTTGCTCAGCAGGCGGGTAAACGCGGCCTCGTCAATGCCGGCCCAGTCCCAGGCGACCGTGCTGAGCCAAACATGCCGGGGCGGGGCGGGCAGTGCTTTCTCGGGCTGGTCGCCGCTGGCCGACGGTGAGCGCAGCCAGTACCGGGTGGCGATACCGAAGTTGCCCCCGCCGCCGCCGGTGTAGGACCACCAGAGGTCATGGTGCGGATCCCGGGGATCGCGTGTTCCTCGGCTGATGGCCACGGTCCCGTCCGCGCGGACGTGGAGGACAGCTTCAACGGCCAGGAGGTGATCGACGACGAGGCCGTCGCGCCGGTTCATGCTGCCGTAGCCGCCGCCGGCGATGTGCCCGCCCGCGGCCACGGTCGGGCAGTTCCCCGCTGGCGCATAGACACCCCACTGTTTGTAGAGCAGTTGGTACACCAGGCCCAGCTGGGCGCCCGCCCCGACTTCGAAGGCCTTCATCTCCGGATCCCACCGGACCTGGTCCATAGCAGAGGTGTCGATGATGGCCTGGTTGTCGCCGTTGGCGACGAAGTTCTCGTAGCAATGCCCGCCGCTGCGGGCCGAGGGACGAAGCCCGAGAGCCAGGACCGTGCGCAGTTCTTCGGCGGTCTCGGCCGCGGTCCGCGGAAAAGCGATCCGTTGAGCAGTGCCCTTCCAGCGCAGGTTGGTGCCTTGCAGCAGGTCCTCGTACTGCTCTGAGCCGGGAGTGATGACCCGATACGGTGTAGGGGCCGCCGTCGTTTTTGATGCTGCCTGCGCGGCAGGTGCCTGGTTCAGGGCGAACACGCCGGCGAGGGCGCCGCCCGCGCCAAGGAACGCCCTCCGGGACGCGGTAGTGGCGCTCATACGAACACCCCAGCAGCGATCGGGCTCCGGCGAACGTCAGCTGCTGCCTCGTAGGGCAGTTGACCGTCCGGCATGTTGATCAGTTCCAGCTGCAGACCAAAGGGCGAGTCGAGGTAGACCCAACGGTCTCCGGCGATCGGGCCGTCCGTGATCGTTTCTGCATCCCCTCGCGGCACATACCCGCCGACAGGGTGCAACGCTTCGACCGAAGCATCGACGTCATCAGCGTGGAAGGCCACATGATGGCCGCCAAGGTCACTGTTCGCCGGGCGCGGCGAGGGTGAATGAGCATGAAGAACCGCTAGCTGGGCCCCATAATCCGAGGTCAGCAGGACCCCGGAGGCGCCGAACGCAGCCACGGCTCCTGCCTGGCGAAGGCCGAAAGTGCTTTCAAGTCCGGAGACCGCGCCCTGATAGTCGTAGCGGTTCAGGCACACCGCACCAACAAGCTGCTCGGCCTGCCCGCCACCGGGAGTGCTGTGCTGGATGGCAAGGTGGATGCCCGAGGGCAGGATTACTTCGTACCCGGGCACAGGGTCCTCGACCGGGCGGACGACGGCGTTCTCTGTGAAGAGCCGGGAGACAATCCTTTCGAGCCTCGGAGTTCGCAGCAGCAGGAAAAACGTTCCTGCTTCACCGGCCGTTGCCGTCCACGATCGCTGCTCGGCGCCGGCGTACTCGAAGAGCTCAAGGTTGGTTCCCAGGGCGTTCATCGCGGCAACCTGCAAGGTGCAAGATCCGCGGGAACCCAGCTTGTGCGCCATCCAGCCAGGTTCCGGGTCCTGGATGGGTCCTTCGATGTAGCAGAGGCCGGCGCCGAGGGCGTTCCTCAGGTCATGGATCGCTTCCTCAAGCGATCGCACGGTCAGACCAAAATGGTCAATGCCGCGTACTCGGGCACGGTTCATCATTCCCCCTAATGTGTGAAGCGATCGACGCCGGCGAAGACCGGACGTCTGGAGATGCGGTACGAGTGGTCGGTGGACTAGAGGTTGGTGCCGCCGGTGGCGTCGATGGTCTGACCCGTGACCCAGCGGCCGCCCTCGGAGGCCAGGAACGCGACGATGCTCGCGATGTCATCCGGCTGTCCGACCCGGCCCAGCGCCGTGCTGGCCGCGACACCCTCGATAGCCTCCTCATTACCGCGCAGCCATGACGCGTTGATATCGGTGTCCACCACGCCTGGGGCAACAGCATTGACCGTGATACCCCGCCGCCCGAGGTGCTTGGCCAAGGTGAGGGTGAAGGCGTCGATGGCGCCCTTGGTCAGGGCGTAACCGATGATTTCCGGGAACGCGATCCGGGTCACGCCCGAAGAGATGTTTACGATCCGGCCGCCGTCGGAAAGACGGGGCAGGGCTTCCTTGACGATGAAGTACGGCGCGTTGACGTTCACGGCCTGCTGGGTGAGGAAATCCTCCCGGCTGAAGTCCTCGATGGCACCGCGCAGAGTGACGCCGGCGTTATTGACCAGCACCTGCACCGGCTGGCCGATCACCCCTGCACTGGCAGCGGCCTTGTCGAACGAGGCCCAGAAATCCTCCGCCGCGGTATCGGCAGCGAGGTCGGCACGGAAGGAAAACGCCGCGCCGCCGGCAGTTTTGATTGCCGCGACTGTCGCGGCGGCCGCGTCCTCGTCACGGCCATAATGCACCGCGACGGTGAACCCGTCCGCAGCGAGGCGGAACGAAATAGCGGCACCGATTCCGCGGCTTCCACCCGTAACAACAGCAATCTGATCTTTGGTTGATTCGCTCATGGGTGAGATACTTACATACGTGTAGCGATCACTACAAGAAAGAAACTGCGGTCCTGTTTCGCCGCTTCACACAGCGTCAACAACCGCATCCAGGAGAGAGACTGGTAGACCGATCAGACGAAACAGGGGGCGTCTAAGTACTGAGGAAACGGAAGGACAACGGTGTCAGGAAAAGCAGGACAAGGCCGGAAATTCGACGTCGGGCAGGCCCTGGAAGCGGCAACCCTCGTGTTCTGGGACCACGGTTACGAAGGCACATCCCTGGCAGAACTCACCCAGGCCATGGGCATCAACCCGCCCAGCCTCTACAAGGCCTTCGGGTCCAAAGAAGAACTCTTCTTCTCCGTCGTCGACCACTACAACGCCACCCACGGCAACTTCATGGCCATAGCCTTCGCGGAGGAAACCACCGGATTGGCCCTCATGCGACGCCTACTCCTCGAAGCCGCAGACCACTACGCCTCCACGACCTATCCCGGTGGATGCCTGGTCATCAGTGCCGCCGTAACAGTCACCGCCACCAACCGTCACGTCGCCGACCGCCTCGCCAAAATGCGCAACGACAACATCACCGCCATGGCCAAGGCACTCACACGCGACCGCGACGCCGGCCTCATCCCGCCGGACACGGACACCAAGGCCATGGCTGCCTTCGTCGGGGCAACGCTCCAAGGCATGAGCCAACAAGCCCGCGACGGCGCCACCCAGGACGACCTCAAGCGCATCGCCCGCTACGCCATCGCAGCCATCGGCGCGTAAAGGGATCCGGCCGGGGGTTCGTGTCCAGAGAAGGTTCCCCCGCAACACCCACCCGCGCCGGCCAACCCGGTTAAAACAAAACACCCCGGTCCGAAGACCGGGGTGTTTTCGATGCGTGCGCGAGGGGGGATTTGAACCCCCACGCCCTTTCGGACACTGGCACCTGAAGCCAGCGCGTCTGCCGTTCCGCCACTCGCGCGCAACTTCTCCTGCACGGACACAGTCCGCGGGTTTCCCCGCTTCCTGCCCTGCAAAAGCAGCGAGATCAAGCATAACGGACATTGGAGGAAAAACACCAATCGGACCGCAGCAGAGCCTCCAGGCCCCGGAATCACGCGGTTTTAGGGGCCCGCGCCACAGGCTTCCCGGGCCTCCGCGATGAACTTTTCCGCGGGCCGGACCGTTGCGGATTAAGGCCATTCACAGCCATGCCCAGTAGTATCGGGAAAGAAGTGGCCCGGAAAAGGCCATGCCGTCACGGACTCCACGAGTCCATGCCTGATGCGGGGGACGAAGCCCCCGCACAGTTAGTTGCCGGGTCAATGCAACGGAAGGAGGAGGACCATGGGATTGCTCGACAAGGTTGAGCGCGGCATCGAAAAAGCCGTCCGCGGCGTCTTCTCCACCGGATCCCGTGCCAGGGTGGAACCCGTGGAAATTGCCAGCAAGCTCCGCCGCGAACTGGACAACAAGTCCCTCACCATCGCGGCCGGACGGACCCTGGCTCCGAACGTCTTCGACGTCCTCCTCAGCGTGCAGGACTTCACCCGCGCCCAGGAATGGGGAACGCCGCTGGCAGAGGAACTCTGCGACGTCGTGATCCAGCATGTGCGAAGCCAGGGATACACGCTGCAGGGCCCCGTGCGGATCTCTTTCCGCCAGGACGAAGCCCAGCGCGAAGGCCATTTCGAAATCACCTCCCGCACGGAAAAGTCCGGTGGCGCTCCCGCGCCCCGCAGCAACGTTCCGGCCGCACCCGCGCGGGAACCGTCCAGGCTCCAGCCCGTCCTGGATATCGGCGGCCAGCGCTACTCGCTCAACGCGCCCTCCGTGATCCTGGGCCGTTCTTCGGAGGCCGACATCCTCGTGGAGGACACCGGCGTGTCGCGCAAGCACCTGGAAATCCGCAGCGAGGGCGGATTTGTCCGCGCCGTGGACCTGGGTTCCACCAACGGAAGCTACGTCAACGGGCACAAACTGGATGGCAGCACGGAACTTGTCGACGGTTCCACGATCACGATGGGACGTACCAAGATCATCTTCAGGCTTCTGACCGTGCCGCCCAACAGCTCCGACCCCGGGGGCCGCGCGTGAGCGAACTGACCATCACGGCCCTGCGTTTCGGCTTCCTGTTGCTCCTGTGGGTATTAGTCTTCAGCATCGTGTCCGCCATGCGCCGGGACCTCATGATCGGACGCAAGGCAGCCACCGGCGCCCCCACCGCACGGGAAGTACGCAAGCATCCCGAACTGGCGCCGCCCGCGCCAGTGGCAAAGCAGCAGGCCCGGCATCTCGTCGTCGTCGAGGGTCCGCTCAAGGGCACCACCCTGCCGCTGGCAGCGAGCCCCATCCTGCTCGGCCGCGCCCAGGAAGCCACTTTGGTCCTCGAAGACGACTACGCCTCGGGACGGCATGCGCGCCTGTTCCCGCAGGGCAGCCGCTGGTTCATCGAAGATCTCGGCTCCACCAACGGCACATACCTGGCCGACCAGCAACTGACCCGGGCCCTGCCGGTGGAGCTTGGCGTCCCCGTGAGGATCGGCAAGACGGTCATTGAATTGAGGCCATAGCCATGGCTTCACCCCAGTCCTCCGAGGGCAAGCCCACGCCCGAAGGCCGCCCCTTGATCATGCGCTACGCGGCGCGTTCCGACGTCGGCCGCCTCCGCTCCAAGAACGACGATTCGGCTTATGCGGGCCGCTACCTCGCCGTGGTCGCCGACGGCATGGGCGGGCACGCGGGCGGCGACGTCGCCTCGGCATCTACAGTCCTGGACATGATCCACCTGGATCACGATGACTATGCCGAAGGCGCGGATACCGTCCTCGCCGACGAGATCCAGACCGCCAACTCGCTGCTCTCCGAGCTGGTCCACATGGATCCGAAGCTTGCCGGCATGGGCACCACGGTCACGGCACTCCTGCTGGAGGGCAAGCAGCTTCATTTCGCCCATATCGGCGATTCCCGCGCCTACCGGCTGCGCGGCACCAACTTCGAGCAAATCAGCGTGGACCACACCTTCGTCCAGCGGCTCATCGACGAGGGTCGGCTCCGTCCGGAGGAAGCCGAAACCCACCCGCACAAGAACGTCCTCATGCGGGTGCTCGGCGACGTGGACGCGAGCCCGGAGCTGGACCTGGCGGTCCTGGACGTCGAAGCCGGCGAACGCTGGCTGCTCTGTTCGGACGGACTGAACTACGTTCCGGGCCCCGTGGTGGAGCAGGTGGTCCGGGAAACCCGGAACCTTGCCGAGTGCGCCGAACTGCTGATCCAGCTGACGCTTGCAAACGGTGCCCCGGACAACGTCACCGTGGTGATGCTGGAAATCGCCGAAGAAACCGGCGACGACGTCAACACGGCTTCCGTGGACATCGTCGCCCCCGCGGAACCCGCCCCGGGTGACGCCAAGGAAAGCGCGGAGACCGCCAAGGCAGCAGCCGGTGGAACGGCGGCGGACGCCGCCCCTGAATCCGGGAAGTCCGGGAGCACGGCCGCCGCCGCACCGGAGCCCGGTCCAACCACCCTTGGCCCCGCCGACGCCGGCAAGCCCGCCGGCGAGCCACCCGCCGTCACCGACCCGCACCTGGGTGAACACCTCTCCGCGGAAGTCCTCCGCGAAGAACTCGCTTCCCGTCCGCACGAGCTGGTGGGAGCCGCTGCCACCGCCGCCGAAACCGGGTCCATCCCCACGGTGGCCGGCCGCAGCGTGGCCCGCCGGGCTGCCACCATGCTCACCCACAAGGCCGAACAGGACCGCGAAGAAGTCCTGGTGCTGCCCGTTAGGCGGCGCCGTTGGCTCACCGTCCTCGCGGCCGCCCTCCTGGCCGTTTTCATGGTCGCCGGGCTGTGGCTTGGCTACGCCTGGACGCAGACCCGCTTCTATGTCGGCGAATACGACAACAGGGTGGCGATCTTCAACGGAATCTCGCAGCGGCTGGGCCCTATCCAGCTGTCCAAGCTGGAGTCAGTGACGAAACTCCAACTGGGTTCGCTTCCCGAGTTCCAGCAGCAACGAGTCCGGCAGACCATCCCCGCGGACAGCCTTGAGGCCGCGCAGCGCATCGTCGACAACCTTGAGGAGCCGGACGATTCGACCCCGGCTCCGTGCCCGACCCCGAGCGCAAAGCCGGCGCCGAGCGGAAAGGCCACGCCGTCAGCCAAGCCCTCGCCGTCCGCCACCGCCACCCCGTCCGGTTCGCCCACCGCCGGGCCAAGCAACGCTCCATGCGAGGAGGTGTCCCCATGATCCAGGCAGAAACCACGCCAAAGCCCCGCCGCAACGTCGAGCTTGCCCTCCTCGTGCTTGCCCTCGCCGTCGGGATCGGCGCAAGCGCCATGGTGGACCTCAACTCCGAGACCCCGTTCGACAGCGATTTCTGGTTCCAGTCGAGCCTGCTGGCCGTGGCGGCCTTTGCCTTCCATGTTGTCCTGCGCCTACGGGCAAAATATGCCGACCCGGTAATACTTCCGATCGTTGTGGCCCTGAATGGCCTCGGACTGGCCCTCATCCACCGGATGGACGCCCCCGGGGAGGACACCGGCAACAACCAGTTGCGCTGGACACTCATCGCCGTTGCCGTCGCGATCACCGTGATCTGGATCCTCAAGGACCACCGGATCCTGCGCCGCTTCACCTTCATCTCGCTGGCTGCCAGCGCAGTCCTGCTGGTCCTGCCGCTGGTTCCCGGCATCTCGGCCGGCGAGGTACTGGGCGCGAGTGTCTGGATCCGGATTGGTCCCATGACCTTCCAGCCCGGCGAAATCGCCAAGATTACGCTGGCCATATTCTTCGCGGGGTATCTTTCGTCCAACCGGGATCTGATCCTGCTGGCCGGGCGCAAGATCGGGCCTCTGCAGTTCCCGCGCTTCAAGGACATGGGCCCCATGATCACGGCGTGGCTGGTGAGCATCGGCGTCCTGGTCTTCCAGCGTGACCTGGGTTCTTCCGTTCTCTTCTTCGGCCTGTTCATCGTGATGATCTACGTCGCCACCAGCCGCATCAGCTGGGTGGTGATCGGCCTGGCCCTGATCCTGGGCGGCGGCTTCGTGGCCTCGCGGATCTTCGCCCACGTGGGCTTCCGGCTCGACAGTTGGTGGAACGCCTTCACCCCGGAGGTGTACGACCGTTTCCCCGGCGGCAGCCGCCAGATCGTCCAGGGGCTTTTCGGGATGGCCGACGGCGGGCTGGTCGGCACCGGCCTCGGCCAAGGCCGGCCGGACCTCGTTCCCTTCGCCAACAGCGACATGATCATCGCCCTGATCGGCGAGGAACTTGGCCTGATCGGGCTCTTCGCCGTCGTCCTGCTGTACCTGCTGCTGTTTACCCGCGGCTTCCGCGCAGCCCTGGGCACCAGGGACGCCTTCGGCAAACTGCTCGCGTGCGGTTTGTCCTTCGCGATCGCCTTGCAGTGCTTCGTGGTGATCGGCGGCGTGACCCGCCTGATCCCGCTGACGGGCCTCACCACCCCGTTCCTTGCCGCAGGCGGTTCGTCGCTGCTTGCGAACTGGATCATCGTGGGCCTGTTGCTGATGATTTCGCACACCGCCCGGAGCCCCATCGACACAACCCCCATGACCGAGACACCCAGTGAGGCGGTGAAGCAGCCGTGAACCAGTCCATCCGCAGCGCATGGCTTGCCGCCGTCGCCATGTTCGCCCTGATTTTCGGGGCCATCAGCTACGTCCAGGTGGTCGGTGCCGACGAACTCAATGACAATCCGTGGAACCAGCGGGCCGTCCTGGCGGACTACTGCAAGGACCGCGGTGCCATCATCGTGGCCGGCAAGCCGATCGCCGAATCGGTGGCCGGCGACGAAACCTGCAGCTTCCAGCGCAAGTACACGCAGCCGGAACTCTATGCCGGCATCACGGGGTACTTCTCCCGGACGTACGGCGCCAGCGGCCTGGAACAGGAGCTCCGCGACGAACTCGCAGGCAGTTCGGACCAGTTGTTCCTCGACAGGATCAGCCAGGTCTTCCTGGGCCGCCAGGCCAAGGGTGCCTCCGTGGAGCTCACGCTTGACCCGAAAATCCAGAAGCTCGCCTACGAGCTGATCCCGGACGGCCAGCGCGGTTCGATCGTCGTGACGAATCCCAAGACCGGTGCCATCATCGCCATGGTCTCCAAACCGTCGTACGATCCGAACCTGATCGCCACCCATGACGTGGCCAAGGAACAGGCGAGTTTCGAGGAACTCAACAGGATCCGCGGCATCAACCTGAACCAGTCCGTCAGCGGACCCACGGGCGCCCTGCTTGCTCCCGGCTCGGTCTTCAAGCTGATCGACACCGCGGCCGCACTGAACTCCGGCAAGTACAACAAGGACAGCGAGCTGCCCAACCCGGCGAGCCTGCCGTTGCCCGGTTCCTCGGCCTCCCTTCCGAACTACGCCGGCGGCAACTGCTACACCCGGACCACGGCTGACTTCGCCTTCGCGCTGGAGCAGTCCTGCAACACTCCCTTTGCCAGCATCGCCCTTGACCTCGGCCAGGAAGCCATCGCGGAGCAGGCGCGAAAGTTCGGTTTCGGCCAGGACTTCGGCGACCAGCTCAAGCTCCAGTCCGCCGTCAGCGTCTTCCCCACGGACCTGGACGACGCCGCCCTGGCCCAGTCCGCCGTCGGGCAGCGTGACGTCAAGGCGACCCCGCTGCAGATTGCCCTGATGACCGCCGCGATCGCCAACGGTGGCGTGCAGATGAAGCCGAACCTCATCAAGACGGTGCGCGCCCCGGACCTCCGGGTCATCAGCGAGCCCGAGCCGGAAGTCCTCCGCAACTCGACCAGCCCCGCGATCGCCCGCCAGATCACCGAGTGGATGACCGACGTCGTGTCCAAGGGCATCGCCGGCGGCGCCGCCGTCCCGGGCGTGCAGGTGGCCGGCAAGACCGGCACGGCCCAGCTGGGAGACAGCGGTTTGAACAACTCGTGGTTTACCGGGTTTGCCCCGGCCAATGACCCGCAGGTGGCCGTCACCATCGTGATCGAAGGTGTCGATGTAACCACCGGCGCACAGCTAACCAGTCCGAATGCGAAGAAGATCTTTGAGGCGGTGTTGAACAAGTGAGACCTACGTCAGGAATCACCCTCGGCGGCAGGTTCCAGCTGACCAGCCGGATTGCGATAGGCGGGATGGGAGAGGTCTGGAAAGCCAAGGACCAGGTCCTGGGCCGCATCGTCGCCATCAAGGTCCTCAAGGAGGAATACACGGGCGATCCCGGCTTCCTGCAGCGCTTCCGCGCTGAGGCGCGCCACACCGCCCTCCTGAACCACGTGGGTATCGCCAACGTCTTCGACTACGGCGAAGAAGATGGTTCCGCGTACCTCGTCATGGAATTGGTGCCCGGCCAGCCGCTGAGCACCATCCTTGAGCGGGAACGGGTCCTTTCCCCGGACCGGGCCATGTCGATCATTTCGCAGACCGCCCGCGCCCTGGCCGTTGCGCACGCCCAGGGCCTGGTGCACCGGGACGTGAAGCCGGGCAACCTGCTCATCACCCCGGACGGCCGGGTCAAGGTCACGGACTTCGGAATCGCGCGCCTTGCCGACCAGGTCCCGCTGACCCAGACCGGCCAGGTCATGGGAACCGCCCAGTACCTTGCCCCTGAGCAGGCCACCGGGCAGACGGCCACCGGTTCGTCAGACATATATTCCCTGGGCGTTATAGGTTATGAATGTCTCACGGGGCACCGCCCGTTCTCCGGCGAGTCCCAGATTGCCATCGCCCTGGCCCAGGTCAACGATGCGCCGCCGCCGCTTCCGGAGAGCCTCCCCGTCCCCGTCCGCGCCCTGCTGATGTCCATGCTGGCCAAGGATCCCAGGAACCGGCCGGCGGATGCCATCAAGCTGGCCGAGGCCGCCGAAGCAATCCGCGCGGGGAATATTTCCGCAGCCCATGCCGCCGTTCCGGGGATGCTTCTGTTCGAAGACGCCACCGGTCCCATCACTGCGCCCGCCGGCCTCGCCACGGCGCCCACCGGCGTCGTGGCCGCGCACGGCAGGGAGCAGACGACGGCGACCTCCGCCCTTCCGGTGCTCGGCGCCGCTGCGGGTGCCGGGGCGGCCGCGGACCACCTTTCGCGGTCCGACGCCCTGGCAGCGGAGCGCAGCTTCGACCCGGACGAATCCGCCGTGCTCTACGAGGATGAGGAAGAGGACAACTACGAGCCGCAGCCGGAGCGCCGGAAGCGCAGCCCGTGGACCTGGCCGCTCATCGCCCTGCTGCTGCTTCTCCTCTTTGCCGGCCTGGGCTTCCTGCTGACCCAGATGGGCCTCTTCAACCCGACGTCGCCGGCGCCCTCGTCCAGCACGAGCAGCCCGGTTTCGAGCAGCGCTCCGCCTAGTTCCGCGTCGCCCAGCGCCACGGAAACCTCGCCGACGCCGTCGCCGAGCGAAACCACGCCGGACACGGTCAACCTCATTCCGGAGCAGTACCTCGGCCGCCCTTACGAGACCGTCCGCAGCGAGCTGATCGACCTTGGTTTCGTGGTCAAGGGAACCGAAAAGTTCGATCCGTCCACCCAAGGAACAGTGACGAACATCGAGCCTTCCGGTCCGGTCGCCAAGGGTGAGACGATCGCCGTCACCTATTCGAAGGGCCCGGAAAAGATCGCTGTTCCCAACATCGCGGCCGGCGCCACTGAAGCCCAGGTACGGGCCGCCATCGAAGGCGCAGGCCTGCGCTGGGTGAAGGGTGACGCCGTCGAAGGTGCAGTCGGGCAGGCACCGGACACCTTCGTCAGCTCGGAACCCGCCGCGGGCACCGAGGTCAACGCGGGCGCCACCGTCGTCTACCATCTGTCCAAGGCCAAAGCCTCGCCCTCCGCCTCGTCTGGCAAATAGGAAAGCATGACTACCCGACGTTCAGGACCTGCACACAGAGAGGACAGCATTCCGGTGACAGCCCAACGCGTCCTCAACGGGCGGTATGAACTGGGAGAGCTGCTGGGCCGCGGCGGCATGGCCGATGTGCACCGCGGCACGGACACGCTCCTCGGACGCACTGTCGCCGTGAAACTGCTCCGCCCGGACCTGGCCCGGGATCCGCAGTTCCAGGCCCGGTTCAAGCGTGAAGCGCACGCCGTGGCGTCGTTGAACCATCCCTCGATCGTGGCGATCTACGACACCGGCGACTACACGGTCGACGGCGGCCACGGCGAGACCGTCCGGGTGCCGTACATCGTCATGGAGTACGTGTCCGGCCGGACGCTGCGGGAACTCATCCGCAGCAAGGAACTGGACATCGACCAGGCCGTGGAGCTCTGCCTCGGCGTCCTGTCCGCGCTCGAGTACAGCCACAAGGCCGGGATCGTCCACCGCGACATCAAGCCCGGCAACGTGATGGTCGGCGAAGACAACAGCGTGAAAGTGATGGACTTCGGCATTGCCCGGGCCATCGCGGATTCCGCCGCCACCATGACCCAGACGCAGGCAGTTGTGGGGACCGCCCAGTACCTTTCCCCGGAACAGGCCCGCGGCGAGACCGTGGACGCCCGGAGCGACCTCTACTCTGCGGCCTGCCTGCTTTTTGAGATGCTGACTTCACGCCCGCCGTTCACGGGCGACAGCCCCGTCTCTCTGGCGTACCAGCATGTCCGGGAAACCCCCGCAGCACCGAGCAGCTTCAATCCCGAGGTTTCCGAAGCACTCGACAGCGTCCTGGCGAAGGGCCTGCAGAAGGAGCGGGCGGACCGCTTCCAGGACGCTGCTGCCTTCCGCCGTGCACTGCGCGCCGCCCGCAACGGCATCGCCGTCCCCGCGGTCCCGGCGCCGGAAGCAGGTGACGTCACGGACGACGGCGGGCCGGAAGCCTCGCAGGACTCCGCGCCGGAGACCCTGGTCGGCTTCACGGGCATCGGATTCCTTGACGTCCAGCCGCCGGCCCGGGTCAGCGGGGAGGACCCGCTGCCGGCAAGCTACATCGACGAGCCCGACGACGATGCGATGCCGCTGGGCTTCCCGCCGGAACGTGAGCGCACGCGGCGGCAGAAGTCGCGGCGCCGGGCGTGGACCGCCGTCGTCATCCTCTTTACGGTGCTGGTCCTGGCAGGGGTCGGTCTGGGCCTCTACTACTTCATGAACCAGAAGCCGGTAGAACCGGTCAAGATCCCGATCCCGTCGGTCGCGAACATGAGCGAAGCGGATGCCATCCGCACGCTCTACGATGCGAAGCTCGTTCCCGACGCTCCCGTGCGGGTGAACGACGACAAAATCCCGCAGGGAACAGCGATCGGCACGGATCCGTCCGTGGGCACGGAGGTGGTCCTGGGAAGCCATGTCACCCTGAAGGTCTCCGACGGGCCGAGTTCCGTCACGGTGCCCAAGGACCTGGCGAAC
Source organism: Arthrobacter sp. TE26545 (assembly GCF_056279005.1). Next base: position 4,070,381 of record NZ_JBWBQM010000001.1, on the reverse strand, counting down.
CAGACCGAGGCCGCCGCGCGGGACATGCTGCGCGTGGCGGGCCTGACGGCTACCACCATCATCGGGAACAGCCCCTCCGTTCCGGCAGGCTCCGTCATCCGGAGCAACCCTGCGCCCGGCGCGGTCGTGGCCCCTGGAAGCCGTGTTGAACTGGTGGTTTCGAGCGGCAAGGTCAAGATGCCGCAACTCATCAAACTTCCAAAAGACGAAGCTGAAAAGGCGCTGACCGACCTCGGGCTCACCATGAAGGTCGTGGAGCAGGAGAACAGCGTCCTTGCCCCCGGGATCGTCACCGCCCAGAGCATCCCGGAGGGGACCCTCGCAGAGCAGGGCAGCATCATTACCGTGACGATCACCAAGGCCCCGGCGCCGGAGCCGACGCCCTCCGAGTCGGCGACGCCCAAGCCGAGCGCAAGCGGCGGCAAGAAGGGCTAGCGTCCGGAGGCGGCCCCGTAAGAGGTGCCGACCCCGCAAGAGGTGCCGGCGGGGATTCCGCCGGCACCGGACGGGCAGCTAGCGCTGGATCAGCGGGCTGAGCGTCGCAGCCTTCGCTGCGGCTCCGGCCATGCCCAGCGATTCAAGCCAGTTGCCGAGCATCTGGTAGCCGCCTTCGGTGAGCACCGACTCCGGGTGGAACTGCACGCCGCACAGCGGGGCGGTCTTGTGCTGCAGGCCCATGATCACGCCGTTCGCGGTTTCGGCCGTGATCTCCAGGACGTCCGGAATGGTCTCGCGGACGGCAGCCAGTGAGTGGTACCGGGTGGCCGTCACGGGGGACGGCAGGCCGGCGAAGACGCTCTTGCCCTCATGCTGCACCGGCGAAGTCTTGCCGTGCATCAGCTCCGGCGCGTGGGTGACCGTTCCGCCGTACGCTTCGGCAAGCGCCTGGTGGCCCAGGCAGACGCCGAACATGGGCTTGTTGTTATCGCCGCACCATTTGATGAGCTCAATGCAGACTCCTGCTTCTGCCGGCGTCCCCGGGCCGGGGGAGATCAGGACGCCGTCACGGGCATCGGCAAGCTCGATCGCCTCCGCGAGGGTGACGTCGTCGTTGCGGACCACGGTGGTTTCCGCGCCGAGCTCCTGCAGGTAGCCCACCAGGGTGTAGACGAAGCTGTCGTAATTGTCGACGACGAGGATTTTAGTTGTGCTCATGGCTGCTGTACTGAACCAATCGTTGAGTTGGTGAGGGTGGTGAACTGGGACATCCAAGGGAAGAGGAACTGCACCATCAGGACCAGTATTCCTGCGATGAGTGCCGCCGAGGTCAATATGCGCGTCCATAACGGACCAGGCAGGTGCCGGAAAATCCATCCGTACATATCTCAGGCCTTTCCGCGGGTCTTGGCCGCGAGGGCGGCGATTTCCGACGGCGGTCCGGCGGACGCCGGCTGCCAGCTTTCCAGCAGCGAATACGCAATGAACCGTTCCGCGGAGCCGAAACGCGGGTTGCAGCTGGTCATGGTGAGGTAGCTGTCCCGGGGTTGCACACCGGCTTTGGTGGGAACCGGGAGCAGGACGTCCGTGCGGGAGGGCAGCACGATCTGGTTGTTCCGATACACGTAGGTGTAATAGCCGGTCTTGGTCTGGACATAGATCCGGTCGCCCGGCACCAGTTCGTGGATGTTGTCCAGCACGGCGCCGTGAGTCTGGCGGTGGCCGGCAACTGCGAAGTTTCCGGCTGCCCCGGGCATGCTGGTTCCCTCGTAGTGTCCGAGGCCAAGGGAATCCAGGACGTCCGCACCGGTGCCTTGGACGATGGGCCGCGAGTAGTCCGCCCCGAACCTGGGAACGTACATGATGCCGATCGTCTCCCCGTAGCCCGGCGCCGCGGAGACCCTCGGTTTCCCGTAGTCGGTGTTCCCCGCCGGGGGAGCGAGGGGTCCTGTGAATTCCCTGGCGAACGCGTCGATGGCCTGGCCCTGGCTGGCGTCGGCTTCCACATTGGTCCACCAGAATTCCCAGGCCACAAAGAGCAGCAGCACGATGCCGGCAGTCAGGAAGAGTTCGCCGACGAGCTGCAGGCTCTTCCGGACGACGCTGCGCTCATTCCGGCGGCGGGGAAAGTCGACGGGCACAGCAGCGGAGGCCTCCGACTGCTGCTGCGTCACGGGGGTCTCCTCTGTCCGGGAAACGGCCGCACGGAGCGTCTTCGAAGTCCGGCTAGACTTGGCAGCTAGAGACGAACCTGGAAGTACCGCGAACGCGCAGACCGCTGGAATTTTCCTTCCTGCAGGATACCAAGCCGGCACGCGGCCCTTCATTCAAAGGCCAAGGAGGAACCGTGCCCGAGTCAAAGCCCCGCAAGCGGCCTGCCCGCACTGTTGAGACCGCAGCCAAGGAGCAGTACAAGCCGAACCCGGTCTGGTTCAAGCCGGTGATGTTCGGCCTCATGATCATCGGCCTGCTGTGGATCATCACCTTCTACATCACCGGCGGCCAGTTTCCGGTGGCGGCGTGGGAATCCTGGAACATCGTGGCAGGCTTCGGAATCGCGATCGTGGGCTTCCTGATGACCACGCGCTGGCGTTCCTGAGCAGCGTCTCCGGAAACCGGCCTCACATTCCGCCCGCCTGCAGCGTCTACTTGATATGAGCAACAGGCACACCATCATCGAGTCCCCGCTCGGGGCCCTGACGTTGACGTCCCGGGACGGGGTGCTCAGCGGGATCTTCTACGAGGGCCACTGGCATATGCCTCCCAAGGAATTCTTCGGCGAACGTGCGGCCCCCTCGGATCGGGTCTTCGCCCCGGCCGTGGCTCAGCTTCGTGAATACCTGCGCGGGGAACGGACGGCCTTCGAGCTCGAGTACCAGGCCCAGGGCAACGACTTCCAGGAACGCGTCTGGGCCCGGCTTGAACACATTCCCTACGGGGAAACCGTCAGCTACGGAGCCCTCGCCGCCGAACTCGGCGACCCCAACCTTGCCCAGGCCGTGGGATCGGCGGTGGGCCGGAACCCGCTAAGCATCGTCATTCCCTGTCACCGTGTGGTCGGCAGCGACGGCCGCCTCACCGGTTACGCCGGCGGCCTCGCGAACAAGCGCTTCCTGCTCGAGCTCGAGGAGCCCGCCACCGTGAAGGAAAGCAAGCTCTTCTGATGGGCAAGCCGCCCTTTGAGAGGATCGTCAGCGTCCACGGGGCCGTGGTGTTGCGGGTCTGCCATGCCGTGCTCGGTGCCCACGATGCCGAAGACGCCTGGTCCGAGACGTTCCTGTCCGCCCTGAAGGCATACCCGGATCTGCCGGAGGACGCCAGGGTGCAGGCCTGGCTCATCACCATCGCCCACCGCAAGGCCATCGACATCCTCCGCACCCGGCAGCGGCAGGCCCTGCCCATGGACGATCTCCCGCCCCGTGAATCCCCGCTCGGCATTCCGGGCGGGGGACACCCGGAGGTGCTCGACGCCGTCGGGCAGCTTCCGCCGAAACAGCGCCAGGCCGTGGCTTACCACTACCTTGCGGGACTGCCGTACAAAGACGTTTCCGAGCTGCTGGGGGTTACCCCCGAGGCCGCGCGGCGCGCCGGCGCCGACGGCGTCAAGGCCCTGCGTGCCGCCCTCGCAGACACGTCCAGCCCGGCTTCGAAAGGAACAAGCCGATGAACATCGAGCAGATGGACAACGAAGCGCTGCTGCCGGACGGATTCCTGCCCGGCCTGGGGGAGCCAGCTCCCGGCAAGCTCGAGCGCCTGCACGCCCGCCTCGCGGCTGCCGCCGCGGACCGGCAGCTCATCGACGTTTCCTACCGCACCGTCGATTCCCCGCTCGGCAGGCTCTTGCTGGCCGCCACGGAACGCGGCCTGGTGCGCGTCGCTTTCGCCCTGGAGGACCACGACGCCGTGCTGCAGGCTCTGGCCGACAAGCTGGGTCCGCGGATCCTGGAGGCGCCGTCCCGCCTGGACGGCGCGGCCCGCCAGCTCGACGAGTACTTCGCCGGCGCCCGTCGCAGTTTCGACATCCCGCTGGATTTCGCGCTGAGCCGCGGCTTCCGGCTGAGCGTGCTGGAGCACCTTCCGCACATCGCCTACGGCAGCACCGAAAGCTACGCCCAGGTGGCGAAGGCGGCGGGCAGCCCGAAAGCGGTCCGCGCCGTCGGCTCCGCCTGCGCACGGAACCCGCTGCCCGTCGTCGTTCCCTGTCACCGGGTGGTGCGCTCGGATGGCTCCTTCGGCGGGTATCTTGGCGGGCCGGAGGCCAAGCGGACCCTGCTGGCGCTGGAGGCCGCATGACCGAACCGTTGTTCCCGCCGGAGCTGCTTTCCCTGCCCGACGCCGGCCCCCAGGGGATAGCGGAAGGCGCCGTCCATGTGCCGGGCTGGCTGAGCACGGAGCAGCAGCGCTGGATCGCGGCCCGCTTCGGCGAATGGGCAGCGGGTCCAGTGCCACCGAGGGCTGCCGTGCTGCCCGGCGGGCATCCGATGTCCGTCCGGACTGTCTGCCTCGGGTGGCACTGGCAGCCCTACCGGTACACGCGGGAAGCGTTGGACGTCAACGGCCGCCGGGTGCTGGATTTCCCGGATTGGATGGTCAGGCTTGGCCGCAAGGCCCTTGCTGCGGCCGGCTCGCTGCCGGAAACGGCGGCTGGTTACACGCCGGACACGGCGTTGGTGAACTACTACGATGATGCGGCCAGAATGGGCATGCACCAGGACAAGGACGAGCGCTCCCCGGCACCCGTGGTCTCCCTGAGCATCGGCGACAGCTGCGTATTCCGTTTCGGCAATACCGAAGGCCGCGGCAAGCCGTACACGGACGTGGTCCTGCGTTCCGGGGACCTCTTCGTTTTCGGCGGAGCGTCCCGTTTCGCCTACCACGGGGTGGTCAAGGTACACCCGGGCACAGCCCCGCAGGACTGCGGGCTGGAGCGCGGCCGGATCAACATCACCATGCGCGTCACCGGGATGTCGTAGCAATGTCGCAGCCAGGGCGCACAATGTCCACAGCAGCTTTGAACGTCCTTTGGAGGCACCCATGACACCGGCAGGCACCATCCTCGGCGAAGACGGCCTGGCACGTCCGCCCTGGGCAGCCACCGATCCTTTGCTTCGGGAGTACTACGACACCGAGTGGGGCATGCCGGTCCTGGATGAACACGGCCTGTACGAACGCATCAGCCTCGAAGGCTTCCAGGCCGGTTTGTCCTGGGCCACCATCCTGCGCAAACGGGAGGCGTTCCGTGCGGCATTCCTGGACTTCGACCCGGAGAAGGTGGCTCGCTTCGGCGAGGCCGACGTGGAGCGACTCATGCTGGATGCCGGGATCGTGCGGAACCGCTTGAAGATCCGGGCGGCGATCACCAACGCCAATGCCACCCTCGCCCTGCGGTCCGACGGCGGGCTGGTGAACTTTGTGTGGTCTTTCCGACCGGAGGCAACGCCGGCGCCCGCAACTGTCGCGGACCTTGCCACCCAGTCACCGGAGTCAGTCGCCCTGTCCAAAGCGCTGCGTAAGAAAGGTTTCGCTTTCGTCGGCCCCACCACCATGTACGCGCTGATGGAAGCCATCGGCATGATCGACACTCATCTTGTGGGCAGCCACCGCCGCGGGAGCTCCGGCATCTGGGACTGAAACCGCCGTCCCCGGCTGTCCACAAAAGTGGGCAACTTTATCCACAGCTGTGGAAAGATGATGTGGAAAGCAGCTCCAACAGCCCCGGAAGCCCGGTTTTCCGGGGTGTTCGAAGGACCGCTCTCGCTTGCCACGTTTTCCCCATGTGAACAAGGCTGTGGATCGTGGCCGGGGCTTCACCAAATGTTCATGGCATCGGGATGGAGAACTTCACCTCCGTGGACGAGGCACGGCGCACGCATTAGACAGCGCGCGGCGTTCCGGGGCCGGCATGACTCCAGGCCGGAAGTTACGCACTTAACAACAGGCCGCTTCCCACAAGTTATCCACAACTGGGGAAAAGCTGTGGTTACCTCCTCCGGAAACCCGCGGATTGCAGGGCTTTTCGGCGTGATTTAAGGGCTAGAACTACAACGGTGTGAGTTATTAACAGTGTTGAAAAGCCTGTTGATATCGCCAGCCGAGGGCGGCGGATTGCGGTTCTCCAAGGACTTTTCCACATCGTCCGAACGCGTGGCCGATTTGTCCACATAACCACAAGACTGTGTAGCAAAGTTATCCACAGCTGTGGATGGATTTGGGTATTTCGTCTGCTGTGCCCCCGGTAGCGGCGCGGACAAGGGAGGCGTCGAATGAACTACACAGCTGTAAGTTACACACAGTGTGGATAACGGCTGTGGAAAGTCTCGGCAGGTTTACCCGGAACGCTCAACGTCACTCCGTTCGGTGGAGTCCCGCTCCAGTTCAGTAAGGGGGAGATCAATGAACGGCATCTTGCCAGTTTGCTCCGCGAGGCTCTGGGCCCACAGGAGAGGTGGAAAAGTCAGCCGCCCTTAGACGGACGCCGTGCGGAAGACTGTGACAAGGACAAGCAGCAGCGCGACGACGGCGAGACCGCCGGCCTGGAAAAGGACGCGGCGTGGTCCGCGGGGAGCATATGCGACAGCGGCGGCGCCGAGGGCCCCGGTGATGAACCCACCGAGGTGTGCCTGCCAGGCGATGCCCGCGACCATGAAACCGATGACCCCGTTGATGGCGATGAGGATCCACAATTGCGTGGTGTCGCCGCCGCGGTGCCGCTGGATCACCAGCAAGGCGCCGAACAAGCCGAAGATTGCACCGGAGGCGCCCACCACTGCGGTGACAGGAAGCAACGGGGTGAGAAGGAAGTAGCCTGCCGAGCCGCCGATCGCGGACAACAGGTAAATGGCAAGGAAGCGCGCCCGCCCGAGCAGGGGCTCCAAGGCCTGGCCGAAGATCCACAAGGTGTACATGTTGAGCGCGATGTGGAGCACGAAGCCTTGTGAATGAAGGAAAGCGGCGGTGAGCATGCGCCAGGGCTCAAACTGGCCGTACTGCGGATCTGCGAAAACGGACGCGAAGGCGAAGTTCTGGAAAATAGCGTCCCCGGGAACGATCCACTGCAGGACGTAGACCAGGACGCATGCGGCGATCAGCGCGAGCGTCGCCACCGGCCGGCCCGCAACGGCGGTGCCGCCATAGACGGAACGTACTGACGGCGTCGAACGCTTCAGTTCGTTGACGCAGTCAATGCATTGGAACCCGACGGCGGCCGCCCGCTGGCATTCCGGGCACGCCGGGCGCCCGCAACGCTGGCACCGCACATAGGAGGGCCGGTCGGGATGCCGGGGGCATACCGGAACGCCTGCTGACGGCCCGGCCGCCGGGTATCCAAAGCTCATGTGCTGTTCAGGCTCCGGGAATCAGAGCTGGACGACGTCGATGCTGTTGATGACGACGTCTTCGACAGGGCGGTCGCCCATGCCGGTGCGGACGGCCTCGATGGAGTCGACGACCTTCTTGGACTCGTCGTCGGCGACTTCACCGAAGATGGAGTGCTTGCCGAACAGCCAGTCGGTGTTGACGGTGGTGATGAAGAACTGGGAGCCGTTAGTGCCCTTGCCCATCTGGATGCCGGCGTTGGCCATTGCCAGCTTGTACGGCGTGTTGAAGTTCAGTTCCGGGTGGATCTCGTCGTCGAACTTGTAGCCAGGACCGCCGACGCCGCGGCCCAGCGGGTCGCCACCCTGGATCATGAAGTCCTTGATGATGCGGTGGAAGATGGTGCCGTCGTACAGCGGGGTGCCGGTCTTGTCTTCGCCGGTCTCCGGGTGGGTCCAGGACTTCTCACCGGTGGCGAGGCCGACGAAGTTGGCCACTGTCTTGGGCGCGTGGTTGCCGAAGAGGTTCACCACGATGTCGCCGAGGCTGGTGTGGATGGTTGCTTTTGCGGTTGCAATGGTCATGGCCCCCATTCTTTCATGCACGGTCAACGCGGCAGGGGCCCGAAAGCCGGTTCCGCGCTCGGTGAAATCTCCCGGATTACCTCGGATGAATAGCCGGTGCACGTCTGGCGACGTAGGCTAACAACAAACGAGCATGTGTATCGGGAGGTAGTTGTGAAGAAATCAGACCGGATTGCCCGCGACCTTGAGCACTCTGTGGCAGCAGGAGTAGATACCGCCAAAGACTGGGCTGCACCACGCGTCGAAGCTGCCGTGAACTGGGCAGTTCCCCGCATCCAGCATGGAATCGATACCGCCTCGCCGAAGATCCAGGAAGGGCTTAAGTCGGCCGCACACAACCTGGCCGACGGCGTCGCAACCGTTACCCCGAAGCTCCAGGAGGGCCTGGCGAACCTCGCCCCGAAGATCCACGACGCCGTCGAGGACGCCTCGCCGAAGATCCAGGAAGCCTTGAACAAGGCAACCCCCGCCCTCGGCGTCGCCCGCGACAAAGTGGTGGAGGAGTACCTGCCGAAACTGTCCGAGCAGCTTGGCCAGGCGTCCACCGCCGTGCACCATGTCCTCGAAAATGCGCCCGCCCAGGTTGACGCCGTCGCCCAGAAACTGGTGGATTCCGGCGTCGTCCACAACCTCCAGGACCAGGCACAGGCCGCCGGAGCCCAGTTCAAGACGGTTGCCGAAGAAACGGGCAAGGCGGTCGCCGCCGAGCTCGGACGCAAGGAGAAACCCAAGAAGCGCGGCCTCCTGATCGTCACGGTGATCGCTGCGGCCGTGGCTGCAGGTGTTGCCGCCTGGAAGGCGTCCAAGCCGGTTGAGGACCCGTGGAAGACCCCGGTTCCCGTGACGCCTGCGCCGAACTCTTCCCCGATTCCGTTCCCGACGCCGGACGCGGTCAAGGCAGAGGGGGAGGCCGCCGGATCGGTCAAGGACACCGTCACGGAGACCGTCAAGGAAGCCGCTGAGGAGGTCGCGGACAAGGCGGCCGAAGTTGTGGAGGAAGCGAAGGAAACCGCCGCCAAGGTGGCCACCGATGCCAAGACCGCGGTGAAGAACATCGCCGCAAGCCTGCACAAGGATGAAGACAAGGACAGCAGCAAGTCCGAGGGCTGACCCCGGACCAACCTTCCAATGAGGGGACTCCGCGTGGCGGGGTCCCCTCATCGTTTGTCCACACGTCACCGGCAGCTCCCTCGCGGGCGGGAAAGCTGGTGTTAGATTTATCTGGATGTCAGCCGATAGATCGCCCGAAGAACCCGCACCTTCTGACGCACCCAGGCCGGAAGTCTCCATCGTCATCCCGGCGTACAACGAGGAAAGCGTCATCAGACAGTGCCTCATCGCCGCCATTTACCAGTCGGTTCCCGCGGCCGAGATCATCGTCGTGGACAACATGTCCACCGACCGCACAGCCCTGATCGTGGCCCAGATGCAGCAGGAATACCCTGAAAGTCCGATCCTCCTGCTGAGCCAGGACCAGGCACAGGGCCTCATCCCCACCCGCAACTTCGGGCTCAACCATGCCACGGGCGACGTCCTGGGGCGCATCGACGCTGACTCAGTGCTGGAACCCGACTGGGTGGAACAAGTCCAGAACGCCTTCATGGACCCGGATGTCCAGGCCGCCACCGGCCCGGTGGTGTACTACGACATGCCCATGCGCCGCTTCGGGCTCAAGGCCGACGACAAGATGCGCCAACTCATGCTCCGCCTGGCCAAGCACCAGTACCACTTCCTCTTCGGATCCAACATGGCGCTGCGCCGCACTGCCTGGGAAACCATCCGCGACGAAGCCTGCCTGGACGAAAAGGATGAGATGCACGAGGACATCGACCTCTCACTGCATCTGGCCGAGCACGAGCTGCGGATCCAGTACTGGCCGCAGATGGTGTCCGGCATGTCGGCCCGCCGGCTTGAGGATTCACCGCGGGACTACCGCTACTACGTGACGCGCTTCGACCGGACCTACAAGGCGCACAACGTCAAGAAGATGGCCTTGAAGGCTCCCATGGGTCGTCTTCTTCTCGGTGTACTTCCCGGCCAAGCTGCTGCGCGCCATCCACACCGCGAGCTCCAGCCAGAGCGTCCGCCGCGGCGGCCAGTAAACGCCAGCGAACTGCGCTGCCCGGCGGCCCGTACCGGAAGCGGCGGTGACCGGGTGTCCGCCGTCGCCGCTTGTGCGGCGTCATGTCGTGTTTTTGGGAAAACGAAAGAGTCCCGGTCATTCCTGACCGGGACTCTTTTCTATGGTGGAGGCACGGGGACTCGAACCCCGAACCCCCTGCTTGCAAAGCAGGTGCGCTACCAATTGCGCCATGCCCCCATAAGAAGCAACCCATCAATACTACCGCAGAACTTGCACTGGCTTTCACCAGCTCCGTTCCGCCGATCCTGGCTAATCAACCGTATCGGTTGCCTGGCTCCAGACCGTCTTCCGGGCTTCGGACTCCTGCACCTTCCGGTAGAGCAGGACGCCTGCGATCGCAGCTGCCACAATCAGCAACTTCTTCACATGCACCCCGTTCCGGTCCTTGCGGACCTTTACCGTGGAACCGTGCAGGTTCCGTGGGCGTACCAGGACTTGAACCTGGGACCTCTTCGTTATCAGCGAAGCGCTCTAACCGCCTGAGCTATACGCCCCGATGCCTCATCGGGCCGAGATATGACTCTACAGCACATCCCGGCCCGATCTCAAATCGAGGCATTCGGCCCCGCTTTTCCGTCGAAATTCCGCGGATTTCCGGGGATTTTGCTAGTCGTCGGTGAGCGTGACGCCAATACCGCCGACGAGCGTTGCCGAAATGTTATAAAGCACGGCGCTCAGCATGGACAGGGCGGTCAGCAGGACCACGTTGACCACGGAAATGATGGTGGCGAAGGACAGCACCTGGCCCAGGGAAGCGACCTTCTTCAGCTCGAAGCCGCCCCCTTCGGAACCTGCGAGGGTGCCGAGGAGGCTGTCCACCTGGTCGAAGATCCCGGTGAGGTCCAGGACCGTCCAGAGCACCATGGCTGCCACTACGGTGACAATTCCGAGGGCCACGGAGAGCAGGAAGGCCATCTTGAGTACAGACCAGGGGTCCACCTTGCTCACCAGCAGGCGTGCGCGGCGGACCTTGGCCTTCGGAGCGGGTTTCACGAGTCCGGGGGCACCCGGACCCTGGCCGGGAGCTGCGGGACGGGCGGCCTGGGACCGCGATCCCGGAGCCGCAGGACGCTGGCCCTGCGGGGCGGGTCGCTGCGTGGAAGCCGCGGGTCCTGCCGGGCGCTGGGCCGAAGCCGGAGCGCCCGCCGGGACCGGCGGACGGGAACCAGCAGCGGCGCCTGCCTGCGGGGTGCCGGAAGGCTGACGAAGTCCGCCGGGGACGTCTGTGTTCGGCTTGGGATACGAGTCAGGATTACTCATTCGTTCCTCCGGTGTTGTCTTCGTTCAGCTCGGTACCGGGATCCTGGCTGCTGTCCGCTTCGGGTGTCCCGGCGTTGGATGCGGCCGCCTGGCCGGCGCCGCCGTCTGCAGCCAAGGTTACGTTATCCACGGCTCCGGGCTGCTGTTCTTCATCCGTCTCTTCACCTTCGAGGCCGCGTTCGCTGTTGCGGGCCACCTCGATGATGCGGTCGTTCTTGTCCGGCTTGGCAAAGATGACGCCCATCGTATCGCGACCCTTCGCAGGGACACCGGCGACGGCGGAACGGACAACCTTGCCGCCTTCCATCACCACCAGGACTTCATCCTCGTCCTGGACGATGAGCGCGCCGACCAGGTCACCCCGCTCTTCGGCCAGTTTGGCCACCTTGATGCCGAGGCCGCCACGGCCCTGCAGACGGTATTCCTCGACGGCGGTCCGCTTGGCGTATCCGCCTTCGGTCACCACGAAGACGTAGGAACCGTCCTTGACGACGTCCGCGGCCAGCAGTTCGTCGTCTTCGCGGAACTTCATGCCGGTCACGCCGGAGGTGGCGCGTCCCATCGGGCGGAGCGCCTCGTCCGTGGCGGTGAAGCGGATGGACTGGCCCTTGCGGGACACCAGGAGGAGGTCGTCGGTTTCGGACACCAGCTGTGCCGAGACCAGTTCGTCCTCGTCGCGCAGGTTGATGGCGATGACGCCGGCGCTGCGGTTGGTGTCGTAGTCCTCCAGGCGCGTCTTCTTGACCAGGCCGCTCTTGGTGGCGAGCACCAAGTAGGGAGCCTGAGCGTAATCGCGCAGGTCCAGGACCTGGGCAATGTGCTCGTCGGGCTGGAACGCCAGCAGGTTGGCCACATGCTGGCCCTTGGCGTCGCGGCCGGCTTCGGCAAGCTCGTAGGCCTTGGCCCGGTATACCCTGCCGAGGTTGGTGAAGAAGAGCAGCCAGTGGTGGGTGGTGGTGACGAAGAAGTGTTCCACGACGTCGTCGCCGCGCAGCTGGGCGCCCTTGACGCCCTTGCCGCCGCGCTGCTGGGAGCGGTAGTTGTCGCTGCGGGTGCGCTTGACGTAGCCGCCCCGGGTGATGGTGACCACCACTTCCTCTTCGGGAATCAGGTCTTCCATCGACATATCGCCGTCGAAGCCCATGAGGATGTGCGTGCGGCGGTCGTCGCCGTGCTTGGCCACGATTTCGGCGAGCTCGGTGCTGATGATTTCGCGCTGCCGCTGCTCGGAGGCCAGGATCGCGTTGTATTCGGCGATCAGGGCTTCGAGTTCGGAGTGGCGGTCCTGGATCTTCTGGCGTTCCAGGGCTGCCAGGCGGCGGAGCTGCATGTCGAGGATGGCCCGGGCCTGCAGCTCGTCGATGTCCAGCAGTTCCATGAGCCCGTCGCGAGCGGCTTCGGTGGTGTTGGACGCACGGATGAGGGCAATGACTTCGTCCAGCATGTCCAGCGCCTTGAGGAGGGCACGCAGGATGTGTGCTTCTTCCTCGGCCTTGCGCAGGCGGTACCGGGTCCGGCGTGCGATGACGTCCATCTGGTGGGCCACCCAGTGCCGGATGAAGGCATCCAGGCTCAGGGTGCGCGGGACGCCGTCGACGATGGCCAGCATGTTCGCGGAGAAGTTGTCCTGCAGCTGGGTGTGCTTGTAGAGGTTGTTCAGCACCACCTTGGCCACGGCGTCGCGCTTCAGCACGATCACCAGGCGCTGGCCGGTGCGGCCCGAGGTTTCATCGCGGAGGTCCGCGATGCCCTGGATCTTGCCGTCCTTGACCAGTTCGGCGATCTTGATGGCCAGGTTGTCCGGGTTGGCCTGGTACGGCAGTTCGGTGACCACCAGGCAGGTGCGGCCCTGGATTTCCTCGACGTTGACCACGGCACGCATGGTGATGGAGCCGCGGCCGGTGCGGTAGGCCTCTTCGATGCCCTTGTGGCCGAGGATGGTTGCGCCGGTGGGGAAATCAGGGCCCTTGATGCGTAGCAGCAGTGCTTCGAGGAGTTCCTCGCGGGTGGCGGTCGGGTTGTCCAGCGCCCACTGCACGCCTTCTGCGACTTCGCGGAGGTTATGCGGCGGGATGTTGGTGGCCATACCTACGGCGATACCGGAGGAGCCGTTGACCAGCAGGTTCGGGAAGCGCGCCGGCAGGATGGTGGGTTCCTGGTTCTTGCCGTCGTAGTTGTCCTGGAAGTCGACGGTTTCCTCGTCGATGTCCCGAACCATTTCCATGGCCAGCTGGGCCATCTTGGTTTCTGTGTATCGGGGAGCTGCAGCGCCGTCGTTGCCGGGCGAGCCGAAGTTGCCCTGCCCGAGCGCCAGCGGGTAGCGCATGGTCCAGTCCTGGATCAGCCGGACCAGGGCATCGTAGATCGCCATGTCGCCGTGCGGGTGGTAGGTACCCATGACGTCGCCCACCACGCGGGCGCATTTGTTGAAGGAACGGTCCGGGCGGTAGCCGCCGTCGAACATCGCGTACAACACGCGGCGGTGGACCGGCTTCAGGCCGTCCCGGACGTCGGGGAGGGCGCGGCCGACGATGACGGCCATGGCGTAGTCCAGGTAGGACCGTTGCATTTCGGTCTGCAGGTCCACCTGTTCGATGCGGTCAACCAGCACGTCGCCTTCAAGAACGGTTTCCGGGGTGTCCTGTTCCTCGGGTACCTCGGGGGTTTCGTCACTCATAGTATGTATTCCGTTTCAGGTATATGTCAGTTCAAGAATCTAAGCGGGCTGAAAAGCCCCTTTAGATATCCAGGAACCTGACGTCCTTGGCGTTCTGCTGGATGAAGTTCCTGCGCGACTCGACGTCCTCGCCCATCAATACGGAGAAGATCTCGTCCGCGGCCGCGGCGTTCTCCATGGTGACCTGCAGGAGCGTGCGACGGTCCGGGTCCATCGTGGTGTCCCACAGTTCCGTGTAGTCCATTTCGCCGAGGCCCTTGTAGCGCTGGATGCCGTTGTCCTTGGGCAGGCGCTTGTTCATCGCGGTGCCCTTGCGGATGGTTTCATCGCGCTCACGGTCGCTGTAGACGTAGTCGTGGTTCGCGTTGGACCACTTGATGCGGTAGAGCGGCGGCTGGGCCAGGTACACGTAGCCGTTCTCGATGAGCGGGCGCATGTAGCGGAACAGCAGGGTCATCAGCAGGGTGGTGATGTGCTGGCCGTCCACATCGGCATCGGCCATGAGCACGATCTTGTGGTACCGCAGCTTGGAGATGTCGAAATCCTCGCCGATGCCGGTGCCGAAGGCGGTGATCATGGACTGGACTTCGTTGTTCCCCAGGGCTTTGTCCAGGCGGGCGCGCTCCACGTTAAGGATCTTGCCGCGCAGGGGCAGGATGGCCTGGGTCTCCGGGTTCCGGCCTCGTTTGGCTGAACCGCCTGCGGAGTCACCTTCCACGATGTACACCTCGCAGCGCGAGGGGTCCTTCGAGGAGCAGTCCGACAGTTTTCCCGGCATGCCGAAGGATTCCAGCGGGCTCTTGCGGCGGGCGTTGTCGCGGGCCTTGCGTGCAGCCATCCGGGCCTGGGCGGCCTGGATGGCCTTGCGGATGACGTCGCGGGCGGGGCCGGGGTTGCGTTCCAGCCAGTCGCCCAACTGGTCCGTGACCACGCGCTGCACAAAGCCCTTGACCTCGGAGTTGCCGAGCTTGGTCTTGGTCTGGCCTTCGAACTGCGGCTCGGAAAGCTTGACGGAGATGACGGCGGTCAGGCCTTCACGGATGTCGTCACCCGTGAGGTTGTCGTCCTTCTCCTTGATGATGGACTTTTCCCGCGCGTAGCGGTTGATCAGTGACGTCATCGCCGCGCGGAAACCCTCTTCGTGGGTGCCGCCTTCGTGGGTGTTGATGGTGTTCGCGTAGGTGTGGACGCTCTCGGAGTACGCGGTGGTCCACTGCATGGCGACCTCGACGGCGATGTGCCGCTCCGTGTCCTCGGTTTCGAAGGCGATGACGTCCTCATGGACGATGTCGACCTTCTTGCTCGAGTTCAGGTGCTTGACGTAGTCCAGCAGGCCCTCATCGTACTGGTACACCACGGTGCGGTGTTCGGCAGGGACTTCGCCTTCGGTGGAAACCGCGTCCAGGTCCAGGTCCTCGCCGTCGGCGCGCTTGACCGGGCGCTCATCCGTGAGCGTGATCCGCAGGCCCTTGTTGAGGAAGGCCATCTGCTGGAAGCGGGCGCGGAGGGTCTCGAAATCGAACTCGGTGGTTTCGAAGATGCTGCCGTCGGGGTAGAACGTCTGCGAGGTACCCGTCTGGCCCGTGGCCTCACCCATGACCAATTCGCCTTGCGGCTTGCCGCCGTCGGCGAAGGACATCCGCCAAACGTGGCCCTGCCGCCGGACTTCGGTGTCAACCCGGCGCGAGAGCGCGTTCACTACCGAGATGCCGACGCCGTGCAGGCCGCCGGACACCGCGTAGCCGCCGCCGCCGAACTTGCCGCCGGCGTGCAGGATGGTCATGACCACCTCGACGGTGGGCTTGCCCTCGGTGGGGTGCATGTCGACCGGGATGCCGCGGCCGTCGTCGACGACCTTGACGCCGCCGTCGGCCTGGAGGGTTACTTCGATATGGCTGCAGTAACCGGCCAACGCTTCATCGACGGAGTTGTCCACCACCTCGTAGACCAGGTGATGAAGGCCACGGGGACCGGTGGAACCGATGTACATGCCGGGACGCTTGCGCACTGCTTCGAGGCCTTCAAGCACGGTGATGTCACTGGCGCCGTATTCCCGGGCACCGGCGGACGCATCCGGAATGCTGGCAATGTCCTCCGCGGGGTCAACTGCCAAAATCTCTGCATTGTCGTTAGCCACAGGCGCTTTCGACTCCTCTGTGTTCGATGGTCGCCGGCCGTCACCGCACGCAAGCGAGCAGGTCCGGGAAGGACCCTCCACAGGAATGCAGCGGCCGCCAACAGGGACGCCACTGATAACGCCGGCGACCCCTTGACTGGCGGATCCGCAGCTCACATGCATTGCTGCGGGGCCAATCAACTGTTCGCCGGCGCCCAGTTGTCTATCCACGATTCTATCGTGTCGAGGCCTCCAAGCCCGATTTGCCCGGGGCGGTTCGGCATAAACGTGCCCCTGACAGGCCGCTAACCCCGTCTGGAACCGCCCAAAACGGCACCAGTCGGGGAGCTATACGGCCGTGGTGCGTTCCCGGCCGCTGTGCGCGATTTTCGGGAAGTGTCCGCGGAGAGCGGAAAATCGCTCAGCCGTAGGTGTCCCGCGGGCCCCGGCCGTTGACGCTACGGCCGCCTTTTCGCCAGTTCGGCGCCGTCGGGGCAAGGACATGGATCGCTGTCACCACGCCTTCTCCAAGTTCCTTGCGGAACAGTTCCAGCAGGCTCGAATTCAGCAGCCGCAGCTGCGTGGCCCAGGCCGTGGAATCGCAGCGCACATGCAAAGTGGTGTCAGTGAAGCTTTCCGGGGTGCAGTGGGCGGAGATTTCCGGGCCCACCAGGGCATCCCATTCCGCCATGACAGATCCCACGGCCACCGGGGAAGTCCAGCCGCGCTCGGCCACCAGGCGACCGACCACCTTGCCCAGGCCCAGGGGGTCCCGGCCGTTGCCATGGAATTGGCTGAAGCCGCGGGTATCCCGCAGCCCTTTCCGCTTTGGCGCGGCTTTCCCGGGGGCGGCACGGCGCACTTCGCCGCGGGCCGCAGCGGCCTCGCGCATCCGGTTCAGGGCAGCCTGGGCGGCGTCGATCCGGTCCGGCTCGCGGCCCGGCTGCAGTCCGCCGTCATCCTTCACCATCTATGCCTCCGGGGACAACCTTCACCCGCCGTCCGGCCAGCTCTTCGGGGATATCTGCGTCGACGGCGGCCGTCACCAATACCTGTTCGGCACCGGCGACTATTGCGGCAAGTTTACGCCGCCTTTGTACGTCCAGCTCCGCGAAAACGTCATCCAGGATGAGGATCGGGGCCGATCCGCCGGTCAGGGCGTCATCGAGCATCACATAGTAGGACGCGAGGCGGAGCGCCAGGCACATCGACCAGGTTTCACCGTGCGAGGCATAGCCTTTCGCCGGAGCCTCGCCGAGCAGCAGCTCAAGCTCGTCCCGGTGCGGGCCCACCAGCGAGATGCCGCGCTCGAGCTCCTTGCGGCGCGCCGCCGCGAAAGCATGCACGTACCGCTCGCTGAGCTGTTCGACGCTCAGCTGCCGCAACTCCTCCACCCCGACGCCGGCCCCGGCCGCTCCTTCGGCGGGGCCGCCGTCGTCGTCCAGTACTCCCTGGAGCGTCGAGCGGTACAGCGCGTTTGCGTCCTTCGACCCGTCCGTGAGCTGGGCATATGCTCGCTGCAGATGCGGACGGAGCCGTTCCACCAGCTCAAGGCGGGCGTGCAGGAGTTCGGCGCCGGCCCGGGCCATGTGCTGATCCCAGACGTCGAGGGTCGCCTCATGCCCGGCGGTGAAGCGGCCGGCGCGGGCGGACTTCAGCAGGGCGTTCCGCTGCTTGAGCACACGGTCGTAATCGGCGCGGGTGGCTGCATGCGCAGGAAGGAGGCTGACGAGCATTTCGTCTAGGAAACGGCGCCGGTTGGACGGATCGCCCTTCACCAGGGCCAGGTCCTCCGGAGCGAACAGGACCGTCTGGCAGATGCCCAGGATGTCCCGTGCACGCACGGGATTTCCGCGGTTGATCCGCCCCCGGTTGGCCCGCCCGGCGTTGATTTCGAGTTCGACGACGGTGGCCTGGGTCCCGCGCACGAGCTTCGCCCGGATCATGGCGCGTTCGCTTCCAAAACGGATCAGTGGGGCGTCGGTGCTGACCCGGTGCGAACCCAGGGTGGCGAGGTAGCCGATCGCCTCCATGAGGTTGGTCTTGCCGATCCCGTTGGAGCCGACCAGGACGGTCACTCCCGGGCCGAGCTTCAGGTCAACCTGGGCATAGCTGCGGAAATCGCTGAGCGAAAGGTGTTCGAGATACACGCGTCCTGCCGGCCTCCGGCCGCTTAGCTGGACGGACGGGTTGCGTGCCCGCCGAACTGGTGACGCAAGGCGGACACCATCTTCATGGCCGGGGAGGATTCTTCCCGTGAAGCAAAGCGCGCAAAAAGCGCTGCGGTGATGGCCGGGGCAGGAACCGCGTTGGCGATGGCTTCCTCCACGGTCCAACGGCCTTCGCCGGAGTCCTCCACGTAGTCATCGATCGAGGCCAAGCCCGGATCCTCGTCAAGGGCCTTCACCATGAGGTCCAGCAGCCAGGAGCGCACCACGGTGCCCTTCTGCCAGGCGCGGAAAGTGCCGGGCAGGTCCTTGACGATGTCCTTGGCTGCGAGCAGTTCGTAGCCTTCGGCGTACGCCTGCATCAGCCCGTACTCGATGCCGTTGTGCACCATCTTGGCGTAGTGGCCTGCACCGACGCCGCCGACGTGCACGAAGCTGTCGGCCCGATCGCCTTCAGGACGGAGAGCGTCGAAGACCGGCATGGCGAGTTCGATGTCTTCAGCCGAACCGCCGGCCATGAGGCCGTAACCGTTCTGCAGGCCCCAGACACCGCCCGATACGCCGCA
The DNA here is from genome assembly GCF_056279005.1 of Arthrobacter sp. TE26545. Next base: position 4,051,616 of record NZ_JBWBQM010000001.1, on the reverse strand, counting down.
GTCCGCGAAACGGATGTCCTTGGAGGCAAGGTATTCCGCATGTTTCTGGTCCTCGGTGAACCGGGAGTTGCCGCCGTCGATCACCATATCGCCGCTGCTGAGCTTCTCGCCGAGCTCGGTTACCACGGCGTCGGTGATGTCACCGGCCGGAACCATGACCCAGACGATCCGCGGGCTGGGAAGGGCGGCAAGCAGCTCATCGACCGTGGCGACATCCGTGACGTCGGGGTTCCGGTCGTAGCCGGTGACCTGGATTCCACCATTCCGCATGCGTTCGCGCATGTTGAAACCCATTTTTCCAAGGCCGATCAATCCGATGTGCACGGTGTGAACTCTCTTCTGCGATGTGGTGGCGGAACTGCGCAAACCGCGGCCTAGTTGGGCAGGCGGACCGGCATCACCAGGTAGCGGTAGTCGTCCTGGTCATCGCCGTCGGCCTCGGCCTGGGCGGTGATCATGGCCGGCTTGGGCGCACTGGTGAACGAGAAGCGCACGAACTTGCTTTCGATCACGCTAAGTCCCTCGATCAAGTAATGCGGGTTGAAGGCCACGGTGATCTCTTCGCCGGTGAGCTGGGCTTCGAGCTCTTCGGAGGCCTGGGCGTCTTCGCCAGTGCCGGCATCCAGGCTGAGCTGGCCAGGGGTGAAGGCCAGGCGAACCGGAGTGTTGCGTTCGGCCACGAGGGACACGCGGCGGACGGCCTCGATGAGTTCCTGGGTCTGCACGGTTGCATGGATCGGCGTGGATTCCGGGAACAGGGAGCGGATCTTCGGGTAATCGCCATCCACCAGCAACGAGGTGGTGGTGCGGCCTCCGCTTTCGAAACCGATCAGGCGGCTGTCGTCGTCGGCCAGGGCCAGGTTGATGTCGCCGCTGCCGCCTAGGGTCTTGGCGACTTCGTTGAGTGTCTTGGATTTCACGAGGGCGCTCGTGGAAAGGCCGGGCGTGACAGGTTTCCATGGCACTTCGCGCATGGCCAGCCGGTAGCGGTCGGTGGCCAAGAGGGTGATCAGATCGTCTTCGATCTCCATCCGGACGCCGGTGAGGATCGGCAGTGTGTCGTCCTTGCTGGCCGCGATGATCACCTGGGACACGGCCTGGGCGAAAGCGTCCCCAGGCAGGGTGCCGCTGACGGCGGGCAGCGCCGGAAGCGGCGGGTACTCGGACTCGGGCATCGTCGCAAGATGGAAGCTGCTTCGGCGGCAGCTCAGGGTCACCTTGCTGCCGTCGGTTTCGACGTCGACTGGTGCCGAAGGCAGGCTGCGGCAAATGTCCGCCAGGAGGCGGCCGGACACCAGGATGGTTCCTTCGGTGGTGATGTCCGCAGGAATTTCAAGCCGTGCCGAGGTTTCGTAGTCGAAGCTCGAGAGGCTAACGGTGCCGGCTTCGGCTTTGAGCAGGAGGCCGGAGAGAACGGGAACGGGCGGCCGCGGAGACAAGGATCGGGCTGTCCACGTGACGGCTTCTGCCAGGACATCCCGGTCGACTCTGAACTTCACGGAAGGGTGCCGCCTTTCATTGCTGTCGCATACGCGATCGCTGCTGCCAATGCTCTTGGTGGAAGCTCCGGAGAGCCGCCATTGGCCCCTGGGGACCGCTGCCTGCCCGGTGTGGCCACCGTGAATGACAAGAAATCCGGCCCGGAGGGACACGATGCTGACAGCTTAGCCGGAAGTCCGGGCTTTAACCCATCCCTCAAGGTGCCGGCTGGTGCGCAGCACCGCCTCGATCTGCGGGGTGGGCCGGTCGGAAGGAGATTGTTGTTTGAGGGATCTGGATTTCTTGGGATTAGTAGTGTTAATAACCCTTGTGGAAACTGTGGATAACCGCCCCTCGCCGCAGTGATCCGCGGTTAACGCCTGTTCACGGCATGTGGGCAGCCTGGGTTTTAAACAGGGTGTGGACGTGGACAACCCCCAGGGCGGTTTTTAACGATCCACAGGCGCCTTAAGGGTTTTAAGCCCATTAACTGCGGTTCTCCCCTTAACTGTCCACAGGCTTATCCACATGCACCTGTTAATAAGGTATGTAGTGCTCGTGCAGCTGGCTCAGGAATCGCGCTGCTGCTGCTTGATGCGGTTGGTCAGTTCCGTGACCTGGTTGTAGATGACCCGGCGTTCGGCCATGAGTTCGCGGATCTTGCGGTCGGCGTGGATCACGGTGGTGTGGTCGCGGCCGCCTAGCTCCTGTCCGATCTTGGGCAGGGACATGTCCGTCAGCTCGCGGCACAGGTACATCGCAATCTGGCGCGCGGTCACCAGGGTCCGGGTCCGCGACTTGCTGCAGAGTTCCTCCATGCTGAGCTTGAAGTAGTCGGCCGTCTGCTTCAGGATCTGGTCCGCGGTGATCTCCTGGGCGCCATCGTCGGTGATCAGGTCCTTCAGGACCATCTCGGCGAGGGCCACATCCACCGGCTGGCGGTTGAGGCTGGCAAATGCGGTGACGCGGATCAGGGCGCCTTCGAGTTCGCGGATGTTGCTCGAAATCTTGGAGGCAATGTACTCCAGGGCGTCATCCGGTGCAGACAGGCCTTCGCTCTGCGCCTTCTTCCGGAGGATCGCGATACGCGTTTCGAGTTCCGGCGGCTGGATGTCGGTGAGCAGGCCCCATTCGAAGCGGGACTTCATGCGGTCTTCGAAACCCGCCAGCTGCTTCGGCGGCAGGTCGGAGGTGATGACTACCTGCTTGTTGTTGTTGTGCAGGGCGTTGAAGGTGTGGAAGAACTCTTCGAGAGTCCGGTCCTTGCCGGCCAGGAACTGGATGTCGTCGATCAGCAGGACATCCACGTTCCGGTAGGTGGTCTTGAAGCTGGCGCCTTCGTCGTCGCGGATCGAGTTGATGAAGTCGTTGGTGAACTCTTCGGAGTTGACGTAGCGGACCCGGATCCCACCATAGAGCCGGCGCGCGTAGTGGCCGATCGCGTGCAGCAGGTGCGTCTTGCCCAGCCCCGAGTCGCCGTAGATGAACAGCGGGTTGTAAGCCTTGGCCGGCGCTTCGGCGACGGCGACGGCGGCCGCGTGGGCGAAGCGGTTGGAGGAGCCGATCACGAATGTGTCGAAGACATACTTCGGGTTTAGGCGGCCGAATTCGTGGGAGGTGCTGGGCGGGGTGGGCTGCGGCCGCAGTTCCACGGCATCGTCCGCTCCGGCGGAAAGCTCGACGGCGGGAGCCTGCTCTTCGTGGACAGGCACCAGCTCGGTGTCGACGTCGATCGCGCAGCGGACGTCATCCGAGAAGACGCTCCGCAGGGCATCGTCCAGGGCATCCTTGACCTGGGTCTGGAGGACTTCGCGGGTCAGTTCGTTGGGGACGGCCACCAGGAGGGTGGAACCGATGAGGCCCTGGGCCTGGGCAAGGATGACGAAACCGCGCTGCCGCGGGCTGACCCGCTCGTCCTGTTCGAGCAGGCTCAGGACCCGGCGCCAGGAACTTCCGACAGTATTGGCGTGGTTGGTCTCGTCTACCGTCATCAATTGGTTCCTCTGGTCCTTGTGTGCCTGAATTGCCGGCAGCCGAAAAGTCCGAACCAAGGGTGGATTCCAACCGAATCCACAGGGTTATGCACAGTCCGTGGAAAATCGGCTACTGAGACACTCTAGGGGATGGATTCCCCAGAAGATAGCTGGGGAGTTGCTTGTGGATAATTACATGGTTGTGGTTCTGGAAACGGCCTTGTGAGCCACTTCATCCACAGGCTGCCGGCGCCACTTTGCCACAGCTGGGGATAGTCAGGAGCGGGGTTCCCGGTTTGACCCGCGGCGTGTTTTTGCCCTAACGTTGTGAAGTCCTATGTGTCCGCTTTCGGCCACCTGTATCTTCGGCACTGTCCGGCGTTGGGTGGGTGCGGATGCACAAAAAACTTAGCGTCGGCCAGTTCTTCCCCTTTTGATCGGGTGGGCGCACCTTCGATCCACTGGAGTAACTAACGTGAGCAAGCGGACTTTTCAGCCGAATAACCGCCGTCGGGCCAAGAAGCACGGCTTCCGCCTTCGTATGCGCACCCGTGCCGGCCGCGCCATCCTGGCTGCCCGCCGCAGCAAGGGCCGCGTCGAGCTGTCGGCGTAAATAACTGACTCGTCGGTCAACCTTCCCAAGCGAGTCAAGCGGTGCTTGCCACCTCCCATCGTCTGCGGACTTCAACCGACTTTTCAACAACAGTACGTTCCGGCGTCCGCAATGGACGCCGGAACTTAGTGTTATATACGGCATCTATCGCTGCCGATGAACCGAGCCGGTTCGGCTTCATTGTTTCCAAAGCTGTCGGGAACGCTGTCACCAGGAACCTCGTTAAGAGGAGACTGAGGGAAGCAGCTGCCCTGGCGTTGAAAAACCAGGGAACCGGCCTGGCTGTAGTTGTCCGGGCCTTGCCGGCGGCGGCTTCCGCAGACTGGGAACAGCTGCTGGGCGATTTCAACGCAGCCCTGGCAGCAAACAGGAAGCGGCTTGGCGGAATGGTTCCGCCGCCGTTGCCGGACCGTACCGGCAGCACCACAACGGAAGGGACACCGCGTGCATGAGCTAGGCTCCGCCGTCGTCCGCTTCCTTGCCTCATCCTCAAGGTCCATTGCTTCCGTTCTCTGGGAGCTGCCCCGCAACATCCTCATCCTGCTGCTGAAGGCCTACCGGCGGATCGTTTCGCCACTGTACGGCCAGGTGTGCCGGTTCTTTCCTTCATGCTCCGCCTACGCGCTTGAAGCAGTCACGGTCCATGGTGCCGTCAAAGGCAGCTGGCTTGCCGCCAAGCGCCTTGCGCGCTGCCACCCCTGGAACGCCGGCGGCGTGGACCACGTCCCCGCCGGCCACCGCCACTGGCCCGAAGGCCAGATGCCCACAATTGTTGTACTGAACAACCCGGACCTGTTCCTGGCTGCTCAGGCTGATGAAGACGGCCGCCGGGAAGCGGCTTGAGGAAATAGGGAAAACGTATGGACTTCTTTGGAACCATCATGGCTCCGTTCAAATGGTTGGTCTCAGTCATCATGGTTGGCTTCCATGAGGGACTGAGCTTCATCGGGCTGCCGGCCGCCAGCGGTTGGACGTGGACGCTGTCCATCATCGGGCTGGTGCTCGTGCTCCGGGCTGCCCTGATCCCGGTCTTCGTCAAGCAGATCAAGGCGCAGCGCGGCATGCAGCTGCTGCAGCCGGACCTGAAGAAACTGCAGGACAAGTACAAGGGCAAGACCGACCAGCTGTCCCGCCAGGCCATGGCGCAGGAACAGATGGCGATGTACAAGAAGCACGGGACCAACCCGTTCTCGGCCTGCCTGCCGATGCTGATCCAGATGCCGTTCTTCTTCGCCCTGTTCCAGGTGCTGTCCGGCATTTCGCAGGCCAAGGACCAGGGCCAGGGCATCGGTGCAATGAGCCATGACCAGGTGGTGCAGTTCGATCAGTCGAGCATCTTCGGTGCCCCGCTGTCCGCGTCCCTCCTGCATGGCGGCGGCGGCAACCAGGTGGCCGTCTGGACGCTGTCCATCATCATGATCCTCGCGATGACGGCCTCGCAGTTCATCACCCAGAAGCAGATCATGGCCAAGAACATGTCCGAAGAGGCCATGGCCAGCCCCTTCATGCGCCAGCAGAAGATGATGCTTTACATCCTGCCGATTGTCTTCGGCGTGGGTGGCATCAACTTCCCGATCGGTGTGCTCATCTACTGGACCACCACCAACCTGTGGACCATGGGCCAGCAGTTCTTTGTCATCCGCCGCATGCCGACGCCGGGCTCCCCCGCCGCGAAGGCCCTCGCTGAGCGTCGTGCCGCCAAGGGGCTGCCGGCACTGCCGATCCTCGGCGGGAAGAAGGCCGAGGAAACCGCTGCAGATCCCGAGCCCGAGAAGCCCAAGGGCCAGCGCATCCAGCCACAACGCAAGAACAGGAAGAAGAAGTAATGTCGGTTGATAGCACTGAAGAGACGAAGGCTGAAGGCGTGAACGAAGGGCTGGCCACCGAGTCCCTGTCATCCCAGGCAGAAGAGAAGCCCGCCGGCAAGGGAAGCGCAGCGCGCCGCCTCGAAGAAGAGGGCGACGTAGCCGCGGACTACCTTGAGGAACTCCTGGACATCGCCGACATCGACGGCGACATCGACATCGAGGTGCGCAACGGCCGCACTTACATCTCCATCGCCGCCGAGGAAGCCTCCGAGGGTCTTGAGAGCCTGGTAGGCCGTGATGGCGAGGTACTCGAGGCGCTCCAGGAACTGGCCCGCCTTTCCGTGCTTTCCGCCACCGAAACCCGCTCCCGCCTCGTGCTGGACATCAACGGCTACCGCAAGGAGCGCGCCGGCGAGCTGCAGCAGATCGCCGAGGACGCCGTCGCAAAGGTCAAGGAAAGCGGCTCCGCCGTCGCCCTGGAACCGATGAGCGCCTACGAGCGCAAGATCGTCCATGACGCCGTCGCCGACCTCGGCTTCGTCTCGGAGTCCGAGGGCGAAGGCGCCGGCCGCCATATCGTGGTCTCGGCCGACTAGAGGATCATGGCGGACATTACTGCAGCGGACCTGTCGGCCGCAGAGAAAATCTTCGGCGACCGCCTGGATCTGGCCCGCCGGTACGTGGAACACCTCGAGACGTCGGGGATCGAACGTGGGCTCATCGGTCCGCGGGAGATCCCCCGTCTGTGGGGACGCCACGTGCTCAACTGCGCGGTCATCGAATCGGAGATCGCCCACGGCAGCCACGTGGCCGACGTCGGATCCGGCGCCGGGCTGCCCGGGCTGTGCCTGGCGATCGCCCGCCCGGACCTTGAACTGACGCTGATTGAGCCACTGGAACGGCGGGTGATCTGGCTGCAGGAAGTCGTGGACGACCTCGGACTTGAGAACGTGACCGTGATGCGCACCCGTGCCGAACTCGCGGTGGGCCTGGTGAAGGCCGACGTCGTCACCGCCCGTGCCGTGTCCGCACTGAGCAAGCTCGCAGGCCTGACCATCCCGCTGCTGGATGGCAAGGGCGAACTTGTCGCCATCAAGGGACGCAGCGCCGAAGAGGAAATCGAGAAGGCCGCCAAGGTCATCCGGAAGCTTGGTGGAGTCCAAACCAGCGTTGTGCTGTGCGGCGAGAACCTGCTCGAGGAACCCACCACCGTGGTCAAGGTCCTCGTCGACAAGACCCGGAAATCCGCCTAGTTTCCGCCGGCCTTTCCGCGCTGTTTCCGGCGTGTCCTAGGCGAAGCCGTTAGGCTAGAGAACGGCAGCCAACGCCAAATGAGAGTGAGTGTGACAGTGGCCAGTAGCGAAACCTCCACGCATCGGATCCCCCCGTTTATGTCCTTGGGATCCGCACGTGCAGTCTCTGCGCCCTCCACGCTGGGTCTTGCAGGACAAATGAGCACGAACAGGGTTGATAACTCGATAGTTTCACGTGAAACAGCCCTTGGTGCTGGAGGGAATGTGATGGACTCGATCGACGACTCCAGCCCCATCGCCCGCCAGCTCGCCAATGAGACCCGCCGCAGGGAGCGTCTGCTCGACCGGGAACTGCCGAAGCCCGAAAAGACCCGCATCTTCACCGTTTCCAACCAGAAGGGCGGCGTCGGCAAGACGACGACGACGGTCAACATCGCTGCTGCTCTGGCTTCGGCAGGATTGAACGTCCTGGTGATCGACATCGATCCCCAAGGTAACGCGTCTACCGCGCTTGGCATTGAGCATCACGCCGACGTCGACAGCATTTACGACGTGCTGATCAACGACCTGCCGCTCGGCGAAGTGGTGGCACCCTGCCCCGACGTCCCCAACCTCATTTGCGCGCCGGCCACGATCCACCTGGCCGGTGCGGAAATCGAGTTGGTTTCCCTCGTGGCCCGTGAGCAGCGCCTCCGCCGGGCAATCGACGTGTATGCAAAGGAACGCGAGAAGAACGGCGAAGCCCGGCTCGACTTTATTTTCATTGACTGCCCGCCGAGCCTCGGACTGCTTACTGTCAATGCATTCTGTGCGGCCAGCGAAGTCCTGATTCCGATCCAGTGCGAATACTATGCACTGGAGGGCCTGAGCCAGCTGCTCAAGAACATCGAGATGATCCAGAAGCATCTGAATGGCGACCTGGTGGTCTCGACAATCCTCCTCACGATGTATGACGGCCGCACCAACCTGGCTGCCCAGGTAGCTACCGAAGTACGCGAACACTTCCCGGAACAGGTGCTCAGTGCAGTGGTTCCCCGTTCGGTCCGCATTTCCGAGGCGCCGAGTTACCAGCAGACGGTGATGACTTACGATTCTTCATCGAGCGGAGCTCTTTCCTATATGGAAGCCGCAGCGGAAATCGCTGAACGCTAGACTTCTCTAAACACTGCAACAGCCTTGGCGGGTCTTCCCTGCCGTTCCTTTGGAGGGATACACACATGAGCGAAAAGCGACGGGGTCTGGGCAGGGGTCTTGGTGCCCTCATTCCCAGCTCGCCTTCGGCTGGTGTTGCAGGCAACGGCGCAGGTACGTCCCGCCCGGTGGACCTGTTCTTCCCGGAAGCAAAGAAGGCCGCACCTGCGACTTCCGCTCCCGAGACTGAACCGACGACGGCGGAAGCACCTGCAGCTTCTCCCGCCAGGTCCGCGGTGCGGACTCACTCCAAGACGGCTTCGGACGAAAGCCCTTCGGCTCCGGCCGCCAGCGCGGCGAGCAAGCCAAAGACCGGCCCCGCGAAGGGCGCTGCGAAGGCTCCGGCCGCTGACAAGCCTGCGCGGAGCAATTCCGCGAAAACTGCTGCCGCTCCTGTTGCCCCCGAGGCGACAGAAGTCGAACTCGTTGAGGTTCCCGGCGCACGTTTCGCCGAAATTCCGGTGCAGGACATTCATCCCAACCGGAAGCAGCCCCGCAGCGTCTTCGATGAAGACGACATGGCGGAGCTTATTCACTCGGTCAAGGAAATCGGTGTCCTCCAGCCAATTGTTGTACGTACTTCAACCGAAAAGGGTGGAGAACCGTATGAATTGGTCATGGGTGAACGCCGGTGGCGCGCAGTCCAGGCTGCCGGACTTGAAACCATCCCGGCAATCGTGCGCGACACGAACGATGTTGACCTTCTTCGTGACGCATTGCTTGAAAACCTCCACCGGAGCCAGCTGAACCCCTTGGAAGAAGCGGCTGCCTACCAGCAGCTGCTCGAGGACTTCGGTACCACTCACGAGGAGCTCGCAGATCGTATTGGACGTTCCCGCCCGCAGGTCTCGAACACCCTTCGGCTTCTGAAGCTGCCGCCGCTGGTCCAGCGCAGGGTCGCTGCCAGCGTTCTTTCGGCCGGTCACGCACGTGCGCTGCTTGCCCTTCCCGACGCCGCGGCAATGGAGCGCCTGGCGCAGAAGATCGTCGCCGAGGGCATGTCGGTGCGAGCCACAGAGGAAGCCGTTGCCCTGTACCAGGAGCCCGCGGTGCCGGTAAAGAACAACATTCCGCGCCCAAATGCCCGCCACGAGCGCCTGGACTACTTGGCTTCGTCCCTTTCCGATCGCTTGGACACAAACGTGAAGATCACCCTTGGTGCCCGCAAGGGGCGTGTAAGCATTGAGTTCGCTAGCGTTGAGGATCTGAACCGCATTATGGAGGTGCTGTCTCCGGGCGCTGAGGAGTAGAGCTTTCAACGCCAGAAGGGCGCTTCTCCGTTCGGAGAGGCGCCCTTTCTCTTCCCCGCTGCCTTTGCGCCTCCTTTGTCCGATTCTTTTCGGGGCCGATTGGCCGGGGTTTCACGTGGAACGATGGCGTGCCCTAGTCCCGTTCGTTGCCTGGGGTGATTCCTCCGCGGGTGCAGGCCCGGGGTACGTGAGCCGGTTATTTCCGGACCTGACATCGTTGGAGCCTTTGGTTATGTGGCCTCGTAACCACTCCGGGTCGCGTAACCACGTATCCTGACTTCCCGCGCGCAGCTCCGTGGTGTTCGTCAGAGACCGATAGGGGCATTCCTATTCTGCGTCGACTCTTTCAGGCGTGCTGCTGAACCTCTCTGTTGGGCCATCAGGAACCATCGTGGCCTCCGGATGCTCGCGTACGTGGCGATACGCAGTGTCCTGCCGTATATGAAGTGAGTAGTCGACTGCATCAGTCTCGCTCCTCCCCGCTGGTTTGCCGGGATCTCGTGCAGCTGTGCCTACTTGCCCTGATCGCACATTCTGGTGTCGGTGGCGTACTTCATCGTGGCCAGATCTGGCTCGCGTAGCCGGCAAACTCGGTGTTCGCGCACTCGCAGAGTCGGGTCTCGGGGCTCGCGTTCCTTGGCAGTAATACGGGCCTAAGCCTCCTAGCGGCGGATCGGGGCGCCCAGGGCGGGCATAAGAGGCTGGAGAGTCCCGTAACGGCGGACCACGGACCCTTTTGGCTGTGCAGGCACCGTCCGATCCTAACTGGGAACTGCGATAGTTCCCGCGCGCCATGGGTCATCGCGTGCTCATCAGCGCCAGCGGCGCCATGGTGGCATGTTGCGGTTCGCCTTCAATGGTGGCGAGCCGCTGGCAGGCCTGGCACCTATTCGCATGGATCTTGACCTCAATTAGTCGCTAATGCTCGTCCGGAAATGGAAAGCTCCGTTTCACGTGAAACATATGGCGCACGGCCAGCACTGCGACAGCCGGGTTCTCCGCTTGTCCACCGTCCACCTGTCCCAAATTTGCCGGTGATTCCATGTCTGGCCAGGCATCGGTGGGCAGTTCGGTTCCATTTGCTTGCAAGTTCGATCTGCTGCTTCTGGCGACCATGACCCCGGCTAACTCTTTGTATTCTCCGGAGTGTAGAGGATTGGTGTCGCACGCGTACTCAATCATTCATCGACCCGGTGATGGCATTGCCGGATGGAGGCAGGACCCACCCTGCGTGGTGCACAAGTCTCGCTCCCGGTTTCCCGTGCTGCGCACAGCGCTGCCATCGTTTCGAAATTGCGGATGAACGCCGGCGTTCTACTGCAGCACCGAGGAATGCACGCCCACTGTTTCACGTGAAACATCCTCCCTGCGTCCGAGTGCCGTTCCCTACCGACGTATAGAGCAGCCGCTTGCGCCACCCTGCCGCATGCAGGAGGTCAGGATGCTGCCGACTAGCGATGAAGGGCAGGAGCCGTAATGAAGGGCAGGAGCGATAAGGATCTGCAGCTCGGGCTGCGGGCTTGTGAAGGCACCTGACGGCGATGAGGCCTCCGCGGCCAGCGCTCTAGTGAGCGTTGACGATGACGTACCCCGGGTGTCCGTTGATGGAAGCCCCGAAGGGCCGGTAGTCTCCCCTGCGTGGGACGGTCGCTGGCGCCTGCGAGGACGCAGCCACCCTTGTCCTCCTCCTGGTCGCACTCAGCCGTACTGCGCAGTCAGGCGCGCCCTCGTAACGCGGGCACTGGCGGAGCAGCTGGCGGCGCCTGCTGAAAGGCCTGCCTGGCGGTACTGGTTGTCACTGTGTCCTTATCGTTGGGGGTGGGTGGCAGCCCCCATCCGGTGGAAGGTGTCATAACGGCATCACTGCGTTCACTGTATCTTCCAGTTTGAGGCCGGCCCTCATGAGTACGGTGTCGTCTTACTGGTTGACTGGCGTCTGGTTATGGATGACGTCACGGGCACTGCGGGACGCATAGTGAACTGAACCGCGGCGAATGGACGCCTCATTGACCGGAACAAGCTGGCGTGGAGTCCCGCGTGAGCGCGCCTTGTCGTGCGGTTGCACGGAGGTATCCCGCTAATGTTGGATCCGGCATAGGGCTTCGATGCTGCTGCGTTATGGCCAGTCGGGTCTGGAGGGTCAGCTTCCAATGCGCGCGGTCCGCTGGTGTTCGCCAAGCTTCTGCTGGGGTTCCGTGTCCTTGATGTAGTTTCGATGAACACCTGGCGTAGGAGGTCACTCCCCCTCATTCCCTACCGCCCGACAGCCAGGTCTGGTGCCGCGCCGAGCGCCCACAACCGGCACGCCAAGGGCCCACAACCGGCACGCCAAGGGAGGACTTTGTGAACAGGGAGCGAGGCCACCGAACGGATCTTTTGCCTCCCCAATCGAGCGCCTGAGGCTGTTGAAAACAGGTCAGGGGTAGGTGGATATCGCTGTGGATAACTTTGTGGAAAGCAAGGACGCCACCACTGCTTGGCAATCAATACCGCAGGCGCGGCATGTCCCGCCTTCAGCAAAGGTCGCTGCCGTCTGCCGCGTTACGAGATTCGTTTCACGTGAAACATCATGCAGTGGCGTCACATGGGGCCATTCAACGCCCTTTTGAAGGATTTCCCGCGAATTTTGGCCCCCGGAGGGGGTGGGAGTCACGCCAGGGTTCTGCGCGGCTTTTAATGCCTAGAGAGGAAGCTTCCACCAGTCCTCTCATCACAAGCGCGGTGGTCGATCTGGAATCCAGAATGCCTGTGGAATAGCTTGTGGATAACGTTGTGCATAACTTCAGCACCGCTGGTGGATAACTCTTTTGTGGTGTGCGTCATTATCCTCGAGGCGGCTCTCCGCTTCCCTGACATGATCAGATGTTTGAACAGCGCATGCCACGCCCAATTGCATTGGCAGTGCAACCCTGAGGCTGCCAGCGTGGGGCGGCGGAGCCGGCACCCGCTATGCGCGGGCCTGTCATGAGCAGCTGAAGGAACTCAATGCTGCGGCGGTCCCTGGACCGTCGTGGCTATGTCCTCCTAACCGCGTGGAGCCATAGGTAGCGACACAGCCGGTTCCCGGGGGGGCGAAAGCGCGGCACCCGGGCAGAACAGTTGGTCGTCGCGACCATCGGCCCAGTATCCGACAAGGTTCATGTAGGACTGACGTGTAGGCGGGTGCGTCTGCAATCTTGCCGTTCCAGATTGAGCGGGGGAAGAACAGCATTAGCCGGGCGACACCAGCAACTGATGGCACCCGCGCGGGCACTTCTCGGACCGGACCGATGGCTGTCGATACCAGACCTCTTAGGTGACTGTTGAATGTTCATACCTGCTACCTGCTGGCTTGCCATGGTGCCTGCGTCTGCAGCCGGGGACAGCTTAGGCCCGGGTGAGAACTTAGCTCGGCTGTTCCCCGGACCACACTCGAGCAGACATGACCGGCAGGTAGTTGGGAGCGGCGCAGGGTGCACACGGAGGGTCAGATATAGGTGCATGGCGATGCACGCTGTGTAGGCAACCGGATTGGTACCTTCGTGCAACGCGTAGGGTCATTCCGTTCCCGGGAGGTTTGCCGTATTGCTGGTTCGGTGGTGGGGCTGCTGCCTGGTGTACGTCCACAACGGGAAGGTTCGGTGGCGTGGGAATGGTGGCGTCATCGTGTTCTGCCGCGTCTGCTGGTTCACACAGGCAGCGCGCATGTTTCACGTGAAACATGCCCGCATACGGCCGCATGAGCCATGCGCCCGACTGGTCCGCGGAGTCGGCCCCGGTGCCAGCGTTCAGAACGGACCGACCGCGGGAACTGGGTGGCACAGGATTCTGGCGGCGAGCGTCGGGCGCGTGGGTCCGTTGCAAGGCCGGGACAGCGCAAAGATTCTTCCGATGGGCATTCCCCCAACTTCCAGACGCGTCGACAACTCTGCTCGTAAGGCTGGGATGCTGTCCTTGTAAGACACGGAAGTGAAAAGGTGTCTGCCGCCTAGTGTGAACTGCGGTTAACCCTTGGCACTCTGGTTCTGGTCGTCCGGCGAAAGATGTAGAGCCAGTGGCGCGGTGAAGTCTCTGGTGACATCTATTTCGGACGATCGTCGCGGCAGGCGCACCAAGAACTCTTTCCGCTGAAATGGCCTGCAAGTTTCGTATCCTCGCCGGATGGCCGTCCTTCACGGAGGCCGCCTTGAGGGAGGCAGCCGAGACCGAGTGGAGGGCATCTTGAACAGACGGCGGCGCTGGTCACAGATGTTTCACGTGAAACAGCAACCTGGCCAAGTCCGCACCCGCGCCGGAAACCGTATGTGGTGAGACGGCGAGCCTGTTGGAAGCAGACTGGTTTCGCCCCACGCACCTTTCGCGACGTGCATCAACGCACCTGGGACGCTATTGCTGAGCATCGTTCTTCTGTGCCGGAGGAACTGGCAGGAAATTCTGTGTGTCGGACAAACTCGACGTTGATGTGGAACTCAGAGGGTCCTGGCGGCCAGTTGCTAGACGCTCTCGGTCCGTCGAGCGTAACGCTATTGGGCCTGGCCGGCCTGAATAATCCGGTTGCCAAATTGGTGCCCGGGTTGTCGCTTCAGGGCTCTACTTCGCGCTGCGATCGGTACTTCCGGGTTGCTGGGCACCTCAGACAGGACTGAACATCGAACACTGCCAGCCTCGCTTTCTGCTCCACCCGGTTTCGTGCAGCGGGTTGACCCACTTGCGTAAACCCCTGCGGTTCCTAGCGAGCTGCAGTCTGCGGAGATGCCTGGCTGGGCCAGCAACGGTAATAGTGGGCCGACCAGCGTGCCGCGCGGATTCGCAGGGCAGGAGAAGGCCGCGGGATGCAATGCCCCGCTACGGGTGAAAGGCGGCCAGGAACGGTTCAAAGAACGCTTAATGGGGTGTAGAGAGTTTCGGGCAGGCATCCTTACGCGCCCCGAATGCGGGATCAGCTCGCTATTTACCCCCGGAGGGGCAGTGTGCGGGATAGCAGCTCGAGCACACTGAAGGGTGCCATTTGTCCGAGAGAGCCGGATGGAGGACGGGTCAATACTCGTCGGGACCGTGGAGACCGGTCGAGATTCATCCTGTGCGCGCGATGACGTTGACGGTTCGCTCAGGCAGTGCTTGTGTCCCCCAACTGGACGGCGTTGACCCCCGGTCCGAGCATTTCGTAGCAATGAGGGATGGGCTGCTTTGGTCATCGGCGCCGCGGATCGCCGAGCACGCCGGCAACTTGGGCACAGGGTGAATCGCTCGCGCAAGGGTTCCCTTGTTACAGGGAGCAAATACTGCGGACGCGCCGAAGCCGGCCTACGGGGGCCTATTCCTGGGCATCGCGGCCGGATCGCGGTGTCTGAATGGGTCGCCGCGAGTGCGAAGCCCAAGCAGCCGAGTTCTTCACTCCCGTACGTGTCAATGTGCTGATGAAACGCTTGCAGTTGAATTCGGCGCTGCGCCTACCGACTTTGATGCTCTGGGCCTGGCGCATCCGCGTCGGCTGACTGCACGGTTTCCATTGCCAAGGCCGGATGGACATTGGGAAGCCGATTGACGAGTCAAAACAATGCACGGGTTCCGCGGATCATGGCGGCGTAACGGGGATCTTCGGCCCAAGAGGTGTTCGCCGACAAGTCGCTGGATTGAAGGCCCCTTGGCTTCCAGGACGATCCGTACAGCGATTCGCGGACACGGCGCCTCTCGAAACCAGCTGCTGACGCGAGCGGGCGAAACTACGGCAAGCAAGGACCTGTGGCCTCACCCCTGCCCTGAATCCGGCGGGCGGGTAGCTCGTCCCCGAGCGACCGAGTGAGGCTGAGTGCCGCTGCGTGCAGATGGGGCAGGCGATCCAATCAGCGCAAGACGATGTTTCACGTGAAACCGCCCCGTGCTTATGGTGAAGTCATCTGGGACACCGAGGGCGTAAATCGAGATCGAAAGGTGCGGACACCAGCCGCAGACGGCAGCCGCGCTGCCCTGGACGCTCCCCTGAATTTTCACAAGAGGATGAAACGGAAGTCGGTTTATCCTCAACGCATCCAAGGCGGCGAATCCGCAACTGTGCGCAACATACTCACGAAAACGCCGGCGGCCGCTGCTCAATGATCAACAACTCAAAGAGCAACGGCCGCCGGCTTCGGCTAGATCGGGGATCAGACGCTGGCGCGAATTCCCCGCCCGGGGTGAACCATCCTAGGAAAGGACAGCCTCAAATTCTTTTTCGAAGAACTGCTTCGGCTTTGCACCGATGACGGTGTTCTTCACTTCTCCCCCGTCGAAGAGGTAGACGGCAGGGATGGAGGTAATGCCGTACTCGGCGGCGATGGCCGGGTTGTCGTCAACGTTGACCTTGACGACGTCCACCTTGTCACCGTATTCGACCGAGATCTCGTCGAGGATCGGGCCCAGCTTGCGGCACGGACCGCACCACTCCGCCCAGAAGTCTACGATGACCGGCTTTTCGGCGTTCAGCACGTCAGTGCCAAAGCTGGCGTCGGTAACGTCTTTTGCGTTGCTCATTCTTTCGTTCCCTTCGTATGGACCTTTTGCCGGCTGCTAGTTTCAGCCGTGCAGGTCTGCCAGGTAGTGTTCGACGTCGAGTGCCGCCACGCAACCGGAGCCGGATGCGGTGATGGCCTGGCGGTAAGTCGGATCAATGACGTCGCCGGCCGCGAATACACCCTTGATGCTGGTCTTGGAGCTGCGACCCTGGACAGCGATGGTGCCTTCAGGAGTCAGCTCGAGCTTGTCCTTGACGAGTTCCGTGCGCGGGTCGTTGCCGATCGCCACGAAAACGCCCGTGACAGGCAGCTCTGAAACGGTGCCATCAACCAGGTTCTTCAGCTTCAAGCCCGTGACCTTGTCCCCACCGATGACGTCTTCAACTGCGGTGTTCCACAGGAAGTTGATCTTCTCGTGGGCCTGGGCGCGGTCGCCCATGATCTTGGAAGCCTTGAGGGTGTCGCGGCGGTGGACTACCGTGACCGACTTGGCGAACTTCGTAAGGAAGAGGGCTTCCTCCATGGCGGAGTCACCGCCGCCGATCACGGCAATGTCCTGGTCCTTGAAGAAGAAACCGTCACAGGTTGCACACCAGCTAACACCATGGCCGGAAAGGCGCTTTTCGTTCTCCAGGCCGAGCTCACGGTACGCAGAACCGGTGGAAAGGATGATGGAACGGGCCTGGAAGGTCTCCCCTGTGGCAATCGTGACAGTCTTGATGTCGCCCTCGAGCTCGAGAGCGGTGACATCCTCGAACTGGATCTCAGTGCCGAACCGGGCAGCCTGCTTCTCGAAGTTCTCCATCAGGTCCGGGCCCATGATGCCGTCCGGGAAGCCCGGGTAGTTTTCGACGTCAGTGGTGTTCATCAGTTCTCCACCGGCCGTGACCGAACCGGCGATGAGCAGCGGCTTCAGGTTGGCACGGGCCGTGTAGACAGCCGCCGTGTAACCGGCCGGACCGGAGCCTACGATGATGACATCACGTACCTGGGACGCGGTGTTTTCTGCGTTGCTCACTGTTGGGTGAACCTCTTCCTTAGTCGATGCACCGGTCTCGAACCCGGCCACATGGCACAACCCCGTGGCGCCGTTGAATATTCCGGTGGTTCCGGGGAGCTAATATCCACCATATTCAGGGTACCGTCTGCCCTCGCCGCCCGAGTCCGCAGCAGTTGCCGGCCGTAATACGACCGCTGCCGTCGGACTAAAGTGTCCGACGGCGTCGGGCAGCTGATCAAACGACGGCGGACGGAAGGCGGCCGGAACAGCGCGTCCTTAAATGCGTCAGCGCCGGAGACCGCGTTGCGGTTACCGGCGCTGACGGGGCATGCTGGCTTACTGGACCTTGATCTCCGCGAGCCGGAGGCCGAAGCCGAACTGGGTCTTCGGAGCGGCGAGCTTGGGCAGGGTCTTGATGTTGATGATCACGTACTGCGCTGTAGTGGGCGAGCTGAGCGGAATCGCCAGTTCGGGCGAGGTGAAGCTGTTCGTTCCTACCAGCTTGGCGCCGTCCATGGACGGGCGGTCGTTCGTGTAGACGCTGATGCTTCCTCCGGAAGCGCCCAACTGGCTGAGGGTAATGGAATTTACCGCGGCGGGCTCCTTGAGCTTCACGACCAGCGGGACGCCGTCGGGAGCAAGTCCGCCCCAGTTGGCCGTGGCGAATTCCATGTTGGACCAGAAGCTGGCTGCGTTGCCGTCGAAGGTCTTGGCGAGGTCCTTGTCATAGGTACCCGCGAAATCGAAGTCGCCCTGGCGGGTGACCCCCTCGATGACTGGAGCTGCCGCGGCGGGCGGTGCGCTGGAGTTGTTGCCGGACGTATCCGTGCCGCCGCTACCTGCGCTGGTGGGTGAGGTGCTCTGCTTTGCCGCCGGCGCGTTGTTGTTGCCCAGCAGGCCGCCGAGCGTGTTGACGGCGAGGATGAGCCCAACGACCAGGACCACGGCGAGGATGCCGCCAACCAACCAGCGCATGGAGCGTGACTCCCGCACCGGCTCTTCGTCCTCGTAGTAATCCTCTTCCTCGTAGTCGTCAGACTGGTTGCGCGCCGAGGCAGGGAAGTTGCTGGCACCGCGGTCGTAGCCGCCGGCCGCGCCGGCCGCTGCGCCTGCTCCGGCGAAGTCGTCGTCGGACCAAAGGGAGACCTTGGGGCGTTCAGCAGCTTCCGCGGCGGGGGCCTGCTGCGGGGTCGCAGCCGGAGCCGGGGGCACGGCCTGTGCGGCGGGAACGGCCTGGGTGGCCGGAGGCTGCGCGGTCTGCTGCGGAGCCTTGCTGGCCGGCGGGGCCCCGTTGGTGGCTGCGCCCGGAGCTTCCGCCGCCGGTGCCGGGGCAGGCGTCACGGGGGCCGGAGTGGTCGGAGTGGCGGCCGTCGGGGCAGGTGCCGCGGGCGGCTGCGAGGGGGCCGACGTCGGGTGTTCAGCGTCGGCCGGGCCAACGGGAGCCGGGCTGCCGGCGTCGTCGTGGGCGGTTTCCGAGCCGGTCTTGCCGGCGGCGTTTTTCACAGCGGAAGCGGCCGCAGCGGCGGCGGCTCCCGCACCGGCTGCCGCGGCCGCGATCCGCGAACCGATGCCACTCGCTGAGGCGGGCCTCGCTGCGGGCATGGGCGGGACGGCCGGTCCCCCGGCGGCAGGCCCGGCAGGAGCGGAGCGCTCCGCGGGGGCCGCGACGTAGTTCCCGGGATCGTCGTAGTTGATGTACGCGGCGTCGTGCTCATCGTCGTCGTACAGCCCGTCATAGGTCTCGGGCTCGTGCGAACGCGCCTGGCCGAAGATCTCGCTGCCGAGGGTGTCCGTGAAGAACGGCTCCACGTAAGGAGGATTGGTGGCCACCACAAGGTCCAGCAGGTCCGGGGCCGTGCTGTGGTTGGCAATCAGGTAGGTGGTGCTTTCGCTGACTCCGAGGTCCAGGATCTGCACGTTGCCGGGCCGTTCACCCGTGGCCACTTCGCGGGCGCTCTGGGCAAGCTGTTCGGCGTTCCCGGGGCCGGCTACAAGGATGCTGACCGGCCGGTTGAGGACCTGGTCGACGCCGTCGAGCACCAGATCGTGGTCGTGCGAGGTCAACACGGTGGCGGTGACCTTGTAGCGGCCGCCAAGTACTGATCCGACGTCGATCGGTTGGGACACGGGCTCCTCCTAGGCTGTCCGGCAGCTGCGTTGCCCTTCCCCGGGGCTCCCGGTCAGCCGGTGGACCCGTGGCCTGCAACTACCTCTATTAGCTTCTGATCCTAGCGGATTGAGCTGGACCGGCCTTGTGTTGGAAGGGCCAAGTCACTCCCGACGGCCGCGCTTGCGCCCCCGGCGGGAGGGTCCATCGGCGGGGCCCTGGCGGGTCCGCCTGCCGGGCAGGGGGACGTCGCGGCGGAGCTGGGAACCCCGGAACAAGGAGCCGCGTGCGCCCGCCGCCTCGTCTTCCTCGGGGAGATAGCTCCGTGCGGGCCTGGTCCAGCCGGTGTGTTCGTCTTCCGGTTCCTGCCCTCCGCTGGGACCGAAGGAGGAAAGGTCGGGTCCGGCGCGGAAGGATGCGGCGTCGAACTCGCCCGAGATGCGCGGAATCAGGCCGGTGTCGTCCGAAACCGTGGCGCGGGCCGCCGTCGCGCTTTCCGGGGAAGCGGCAGGCACGCCCCCGCGTCCGAGGCGGCCGAGCAACGGGCGGAGGAGGTCCCGCAGTTCGTTGACGCGGAAGAGCCGGAGCAGCAGCAGGTAGGCGAGCAGCATGACGGGCCCGACGACGACGACCGTCACCAGGGCGGCCGGGCGGCTGCTCCACGCGAAACCGTCCGCCCGGTAGCTGCCGAGGAGCCACAGTGCGAGGGTACCGGCAAGGGCGGAGCCGAGCGCCGCGTAGCCCATCCTGATGTAGGAGTTGGCGATGCGCGGCCCGTCCAGATGCCCGAGCAGGCGGCGCAGGAACCAGACGCTGATCACCACGGAGAGGATGTTTCCGAGGGTGTACAGCACGGCGATCGCGAAGATGATCCGGTCCACCGGCAGGAACTGGATGACGAACGCGCCCACCACGTTCACACCCGCCAGGATCACCTGGATGAAGAACGGCGTGCGGGCATCCTCGTTGGCGTAGAACACGCGGGACATCATGAAGTTGGCGCTCATGAACGGCGTGCTCAAGGCCAGGATGGTCAGGGTCTGGGCGAGCATTACGCCGTCCTGCGGCTTTCCGCCGGAGAAGAACATTCCTAGCGGCCCGGCCAGCGCGAACAGGGCCAGGGCACCGAAGACGGTGGCCACGGCCATGGTCCGCAGGCCGTGCGAGAGGGCTTCGCGCAGTTCGGCCCGGTTGCCGGCCTGCGAGGCGTGCGTCATCCGGTTGAAGAGCACGGTGGCCAGGGACAGGGCGATGATCGAGTGCGGCAGCAGGTACAGCTGGCTGGCGACCTCCAGCACGGCGTTGCCGGGAAGGGTGGCCGCCGCTTCGGCCTGGCCGGCGTGCTCCAGGCGGAGCCTCTCGGCGCCGGGGATCGTGGCGATCTTCATGACATAAAGGAACGCAAGCTGCCCGACGGCGGCGGTCAGCAAGGTCCAGACGCTCAGCTTTGCGGCCTGGCCCAATCCGACGCCCCGCCAGCCGAACCGCGGCCGCAGGCCGAGGCGCAGTCGCAGGACCGGAATGAAGAGGACGGCCGTCTGGGCGATGACGCCGATGGTCGAGAAGCCGGCGATGAGGAAGGTCTGGAATGGTCCCCAGTTATCCAAGGTGTGTGGGTGATACAGGTTGGCGCCGAGGATCACGATGAACATGCCCAGGCCGGCGATGGCGAGCACGTTGTTCACGATGGGCGCCCACATGGCGGGCCCGAAGGCTCCGTTGGCGTTGAGGATCTGGGTCAGCAGGGCGTAGAGGCCGTAGAAGAAGATCTGCGGCAGGCAGTAGAACGCGAAGGTGACGGCCAGGGCTTTCTGCTCCGGCGAATACCCCTGGGTGGTGAGGTCGATGACCAGAGGCGCCGCGAGGGTGACCAGCAGGGTCAGCCCCAGCAGCACGAGCACCGCGAGCGTCAGGAGGCGGCTGATGTAGTCGGCTCCCCTGTCCGGACCCCTGCTGGCCTTGATGATCTGGGGCACCAGCACGGCGTTGAACACGCCGCCTGCCACCAGCAGGAAGATCAGGTTGGGCAGGTTGTTGGCGTTGATGAAAGTGTCATTGACCGTCGAACCCAGGCCGAGGGCGACCGCGAGCATCCAGGTTTTTGCGAAGCCGAGGAAACGCGAAACGAGGGTCCCAGCGGCCATGATGGCGCTCGACCGGGCCTCTCCGGACTGGACGGACTGGGAATTCTTCGCAGCAGACATTGCCCTAATCGTCCCATGAGCGATGTGCTCAGAGGTGTTCCGGCAGGACTTCCTTGGCCAGATCCGCGATGCGGCGCTCGTTGGGGAAGGAGAGTTTGCGTGCCAGTTCGTGCAGCGGAACCCAGGCGGCGTCGATGGCTTCCTGGTCGGGATCGTTCTCGATGGTCAGCTCGCCACCGGTGGCCCGGAGCAGGAAGTGGTGCACGGTCTTGTGGACCCGGTGGCCGCTGACGGTGAACCAGTAATCGATGCTGCCAAGCGGTGCCAGGACGTTGCCCTCGATGCCGGTTTCCTCGGCGATTTCGCGGACCGCAGCCTCTTCGTTGTTTTCCTTGCCCTCCGGGTGGCCCTTGGGCAGGCACCACTCGAGCCGGCCACCCCTGTTAAGGCGGGCAATGATCGCAACCCGGAGTTCGCCGTCGGAGGTGTCCACGACCACGCCGCCGGCCGACACTTCCTCCACGGTGGGAAGCGAGGCCTGGACCGGGTGCGGGGCAGGCGCGACATGCGCACCGATTGCCGACGGCAACGGTGCGTTGGTCCTCCTGCCAGGAGCACTCGGGATCGGGTTGGCCATGAAGTCCACTCTAACGACTCTTGCCCGGTCTTGATGACCGGGACATGGACTCGCGGTTGCCTCCTGGTGACGCGCCGTCGTCTTCGGCGGGCCCATGCCCGGACCGGGTGTGATGGGCTGTGTGATGGGGCGGCGAAAATCTGACAAGCTTAAGGGACTATGGCGCAGGTATTGGACAGTTCTTCAGTCAACTTCAAGCTCGACCCGGTGGTGCTGGACCTCGGGCAGCGCTTTGTTGACGCCGGATTCGAACTGTCCCTGGTGGGCGGCCCGGTGCGCGACCTCTTCTTGGGCCGGACCTCCCCCGACTTGGACTTCACCACCGACGCCACGCCCGAGCAAACCCTTTCCGTCATCAGGAAATGGGCCGACAACTTCTGGGACATCGGCCGTGCATTCGGCACGATCGGCATGAAGAAGGCCGGCTTCCAGATCGAGATCACCACGTACCGGGCCGAGGCGTACGACCCCGATTCCCGCAAGCCGATGGTGGCCTTCGGTTCCTCGCTCGAGGACGACCTGCTGCGCCGCGACTTCACCATCAACGCCATGGCGCTGCGCCTGCCCTCCTTGGAACTCGTGGACCCCTTCGGCGGCGTGCGCGATTTGCACGCGGCGGAGCTGGCCACCCCGGGCGCCCCCGAGGCCTCGTTCTCCGACGACCCCCTCCGCATGATGCGGGCCGCCCGCTTTGCGTCCCAGCTGGGTGTCTCGGTTCACGACGACGTCCGCCTGGCCATGTCCGAAATGGCGGACCGCATCAAGATCATCTCCGCCGAGCGGGTCCGCGAGGAGCTCGTGAAGATGATCAACGGAGCCCACCCGCGGGTTGGTATCGACCTGTTGGTGGACACCGGACTCGCCGAATACGTGCTGCCCGAGGTATCTGCCCTGCGCCTGGAAGCCGACGAGCACCACCGCCACAAGGATGTCTACCAGCACTCCCTTCAGGTCCTGGAGCAAGCCGCGGCCCTGGAGACCGGACCGGATGGCCCCGTGCCGGGCCCGGACTTCGTGCTGCGGTTCGCCGCGCTGATGCACGACGTCGGGAAGCCTGCTACGCGCCGTTTCGAACCGGGCGGCGCGGTGAGCTTCCGCCACCATGACGTAGTGGGGGCCAAGCTGACCGCCAAGCGCATGAAGGCGCTGCGCTTCGACAACGACAGCATCAAGGCGGTGGCGCGCCTGGTGGAACTGCACATGCGTTTCTATGGATACGGCGATGCCGGCTGGACCGACTCGGCCGTGCGCCGCTATGTGGCCGACGCCGGTCCCCTGCTGGAGCGCCTGCACCGCCTGACCCGTTCGGACGTCACCACGCGGAACCAGCGCAAGGCCGACCGGCTGTCCTTCGCCTACGACGACCTGGAGCAGCGGATAGCCGCCCTGGCCGAGCAGGAATCACTCAACGCGATCCGGCCTGACCTGGATGGCGGGCAGATCATGGGGCTGCTCGACTTGAAGCCGGGACCCGTCGTCGGCCGCGCCTACAAGTTCCTCCTGGACCAGCGGATGGAATACGGCCCGCTGGAGTACGACGACGCGGTGGCGAAACTCAAGGCCTGGTGGGCTGAGCAGCCCGAATCCGCCGTCGAGCCTTCCGCTGACGAAGTTTCCGGCGAAGACCCTTCGAATGACACGCCCGCAGAGGAGTCCTAAGTGATTGACCCGGCAAAGATTTCCCGCCCGCAGTTGTGGATCATGCGCCATGGCGAGACCGAATGGTCCAAGAGCGGGCAGTACACCGGCCTGACGGACCTGCCCCTGACCGTCGAGGGCGAGCAGCAGGCCGTGGAGGCCCGCAAGGTCCTGGAGGGCATCGAATTCGACCTCGTGCTTACCTCGCCGCTGCGCCGCGCCCGCCGCACCGCAGAACTTGCCGGCTTCCCCGACGCCATCCACGAACCGCTTGCCGTCGAATGGGACTACGGCGACTACGAGGGCATCAGCTCGGACCTGATCCGCAAGGACAACCCGGACTACCTCATTTGGACCGACGGAGTGCCCAACGGGGAGACCCTGGATTCCGTGGCGGCCCGTGCCGACAAGATCATCGCGCGCGTGCTGGAATCCGGAATGGACAACGTGCTGGTGGTGGCGCACGGCCATTTCTCCCGGATCCTCACCGCCCGTTGGCTCGAATTGGACGCCCGCGAAGGCCGGCACTTCCTCCTCGGAACCGCGAAAGTGTGCACCCTGGGATGGGACAAGAAGACTCCCGCGATTATCCGCTGGGGCCTCTAGGGAATTATTTTCTGAATTAACTGTGAATTAGCTGGTCAATCTCCGGATTCATGGTGTAGCTTTATTCTTGTTCCCAGAGCGACCCGCCGGGAACGAGGTGTGCGCTGTCCGGTCAGTCAACCGGTGCAGCGTCCGAGGCGAAAAGGAGGTTGGGAAAATGATTACTTTGACTAGCGGATGGAAGATGACCGTCTCTGCTGCTGCCCCGACCTTCGCTGCCCGGCGCCCATTTTCCGGGACGCACGCGGGAAACCGCCACATCGGGAACCGCATCTCCGCCTGACGCATTTCGCGGCCTGCTCTTTCTCCTGACCCGCCTTCCTGGCATAGGAGCCTGATTTCAGGGGCAGAGGTACGCCACGAACCGCCCAGGCCGGTGCCTGAATGCGGAACTCCCCCAGCGGAACCATGCGATCGCCGTGGTGAGCAGAGTCCTCATAGTTCGGAACCAGCTTCTTGTTGGGGACGTCTGTCCATTTCCCCAGGGGTCCTTGGATTCCTCCGGAATCCGCAATCCCGCTGATTACCCGCATTTGCCTGGCATTATTCCTGCCTATAAGGTCCGCCGTTTTCTTTGAATTCAAGGGCCTTAATTGCCGTGCCCGATTCCAGGTAATTCGAGCCCAAAGAAAGGAGGTGAACCGTGGTCTCACGCCTCAAAGAGGTCTTCATCGCCAAGCCGGCAGTCAAGGACAAAACGGTCTTCAACGGCCAACTCCTGGACCAGCGCCGCGAAGACGTCTACGTCGTCCTGCACCAGCTGGGTGTCATCCGCTAAATGCCCATCATGAACCCGCCAGTCAACAATCAGGAGGGACTGATGGCACACATCGGACCGTTCGCCTCGGAAGCCCACGCGGCTACGCGTGGGCTTCCGCCTTTTAAGAGCTGATACTCCAAGATGCTCGAAAGTACCCTGCGTAGATGCCCGTAGATACGCGGTAATACTCGAAAGTACCTAGCGGTATGCTCGAAGCCATGCAGGAGACCAAGCCGCACCGCAAAGAGAAGCGTGCGCGCTTTGTGATTCCCAGCCGCAGCGATTCCTTCCTGGCGAAGTTCACCGAGGTGGCCGGCGGACCCCTGGGAAGCCACAGTGCGCCGGGCGCGGTCTCCCCCGGTTTCTTCACCGTTGAACGGGTGCTGGTCGTCTTCACGGTCCTCGCCGCTTTGCTGGGGATCCTGATCAAGGGCTACTGCCGGGTCAACGGCTGGGAAACCCCCACGCACTTCTATGCCACCTGCTACTCGGACTTCCCCGAACTGTTCCGCAGCCGCGGCCTGGGCGAAGGCGTGATTCCGTTCTTCGACCGGGAGAGCCTCTTCGAATACCCCGTGATCATGGGACTGATCGCCGGAGCCACGGCACTGCTCATTCCTGGCTCGGGGCTGGACCTGGAACGGATCCGCGGCTACTTCGACCTCAACGCAACCCTGGTGGTAGCGGTCTGGATCGTCACGGTCCTGGCGACGGCGCGAATCAACCGCCGCAGGCCATGGGACGCGGCCATGGTGGCACTGGCGCCGGGAATCGTCCTCTCAGGATTCATCAACTGGGACATGTGGGCCGTGGCCATGCTCGCGGTGGGCATGTACTTCTTCGCTCGGAAGAGACCGGCCCTGGCCGGGGTCTTCATCGGCCTGGGAACGGCCACCAAGCTCTACCCGGTGCTCGTCCTGGGCGCTGTGCTCGTGCTGGCCGTCCGCAGCGGCAAGTTCCGCACCTTCTTTGTGACGGCAGGGGCCGCGGCGGCCAGCTGGCTGGTGGTCAACCTGCCGATCGCGATCATGAACCCGGCGGGCTGGCGCTACTTCTTCGAGTTCACCCAGGACCGGCCGGCTGGCTTCAGCTCGCTGTGGTTCGCCTACAACCTGGTGGCCGAGCGACTGCAGTGGATGCAGATGGGGCCGGCCACCATCAACTCCCTTGCCCTGTATCTGTTCGTGGCGGCATGCGCACTCATCGCGCTGCTGGGACTCGCATCCCCCCGGCGGCCCCGGTTGGCGCAGCTCGCATTCCTCATTGTTGCGGCGTTCATCCTCACCAACAAGGTCTACTCCCCTCAGTTCGTGCTGTGGCTGGTGCCGCTGCTCGCACTTGCCCGGCCCCGCTGGCGGGACTTCCTGCTGTGGCAGGCTGCCGAGGCACTGCACTGGGGCGCCGTGTGGATGTTCCTGGGGCAGTACACCAGCGGTGGCCTGCCACAGCACAACCTGGACATGCCCTATTACGTCCTGGCTGTGCTCCTGCATATGGCCGCAACGGCATATTTGATGGTCCGGATCGCCTGGGACATCTGGGACCCGCGGCAGGACCCGCTCCGCACCAAACGCATTGACGATCCGCATGGTGGCGCCTTCGACCGCGCCCGGGACTGGCTCCGGCTGGACCTTGCGCGCCCGAGCGCATCGGTGCTCCCGTGGCGGCGCGCCATGGCCGACGCCGGGCGCGATGGCTGACGTCGCCGTCGTCGGCTCCGGACCGAACGGCCTCGCCGCTGCTGTGGTGATGGCACGCGCGGGCCTGGCCGTCCGGGTCTACGAGGCGGCGGACGCGCTGGGTGGCGGTGCCCGGACGGCGGAACTGCTGGAGCCCGGGCACGTGTACGACGTGTGCTCGGCCGTGCATCCGATGGCGCTGGCTTCGCGCTTCTTCCGCGACTTCGGGCTGGAGCAGCGCGTGGAACTGCGGCTGCCCAAGGTCCAGTACGGCACACCGCTCGACGGCGGCCGGGCAGCCCTCGCCTACCGCTCTCTGGAGCAGACCATGGACGGACTCGGTGTGGATGGCCCCGCGTTCGGCAGGCTGATGCGGCCCCTGGTGGAGCAGGTGGAGGGCATGCTGGACGTGTCCCAGAACCAGCTGCTGCGGATTCCCGCGGAGCCCGTGGCCGCGCTGCGCCTGGGCCTGGCCACGCTGTCCCAGGGCGGGCCCTGGTGGAACCGGCGCTTCGCCGGGGACGCCGCACCGGCACTGCTGACCGGAGTGGCGGCCCATGCTATTGGCCGTTTGCCCTCCCTGGTCCCGGCCGGCGCAGGGCTCATGCTCAGCACCCTGGCCCACGTAGGCGGCTGGCCGGTGCCCGTGGGTGGTTCCGGGGCGATCGTGGACGCCATGGTGCGCGATATCGAGGCCCATGACGGTGTGTTCGAGCGGGGTGTGCGGGTTCGCTCCCTTGAGGAACTCCGGCCCGCCCGCGCTGTGCTGCTGGATGTGGCGCCGCCGGAGCTGCTCGGCATCGCGGGCGCGGCACTGGGCGGGTCGTCGGGCGGACGCTACCGGCGCGCCTTGGAAACATTCCGCTTCGGAAATGCAGCCTGCAAGGTGGACTTCATCCTCGCCGGCCCCGTGCCGTGGGCGGCCAGCGAACTGCGCGACGCCGGAACCGTCCACGTGGGCGGGACGCGCGCGGAGATGGCGGACGCGGAGAATGAAGTGGCCGACGGACGCCACCCCGCGAAGCCGTATGTCCTCGTGGCCCAGCCCTCCGTGGTGGACCCGGGCCGCGCTCCTGCCGGACGGCACATCCTGTGGACGTACTGCCATGTGCCCAGGAACTCCACGGTGGACATGTCCACTGCCGTGATGGAGCGGATCGAAACCTTCGCGCCCGGCTTCCGGGACGTGGTGGTCGGCTGGAAGACGACGACGGCGGCCGGGCTCGCCGCGTACAACCCGAACTATGTGGGCGGCGATTTCGGGGCCGGCCTGATGGACGTTCGCGGACTGCTGCGCCGCCCGGTGCTGTCCACCAATCCGTGGCGCACGCCGCTGCCCGGGGTGTACCTCTGTTCCTCCTCGACCCCGCCAGGACCAGGCGTCACCGGCATGCCCGGGTACCACGCAGCCCGGCACGCCCTGAAGGACGTCTTCGGGCTGCCGCTGCCGGAGCTGGGACCCTAGGCCTTCTCCAAGTGCACCAGGAACTCGACGCTTCCGGTGTTCTCCACCTTGACGAAGCCGAGGTCCGGCGCCGTGATGCCGAAGTCCGCCAGGACGAGGTCGATGGTCCCGGAGACCGAAACCTTTGCCCCGTCGCGGACCACCTGCAGCTTTGCCGTGACGTCGCGCTTCTCCCCTGCCAGTTCCAGGGTTCCCTTCGCCTCGACGGTTGCGGGGGCTGAGCTGAGCGGTGGAATGGTGACGGGTGCGGAGAGGGTGAAGGACGCCGTCGGGAAGGCATCGGCCTTCATGACGGTCCCGCGGAAGTAGTCGTCGCGGTTGCCGCTGTCAGTGGCGATGCTGGCGACGTCGACGTCGATCTTCGCCTTCGTCAGTTGGGTGCCGGAAACGGTGGCGGAACCGCTGACCTTTTCGCTCCGGCCGACGACGGTGACGTCGGCGCCGTTGAGGACCTCTTTGATCCGGTAGCCGGCCTGGGAAGCGGAGGCGACGGTCCATGTGCCGGTATCGGTGGAGTTGGCCGCGGCGGGGCTGGAAGCTGTGGAGGAGGAGCTTGCCACGGAGAGCGGCGCCGGTGCCGGGCCCTGGGACTGTGCGTAGAGTTGCGGACCGAAGATAGCCGCGAGTGCGGCAAGGGCCGCGACGGCGGCTACGGCAACCAGGATCCAGGGTCGTTTCTTTCCGGCCATGGGTCGTCCTCTCGATGTACTTGAATGTTCACGTAAATCACGAAGCCGCGGCCCGGAAAGTTCCCCGGGACCGCGGCGATGTGAGCTAGTTGGCCGCCGTGAAACGCGCCCGGCGGTGCGCCGGAGTCTCGATCTCATCCAACATTGCCACCGCGTAGTCCTGCGAGGAGATGCTGTTGCCCGCAGGGGAATCCTTGGCGGTGGAGTACTGGCCGGTGCGTTCACCGGGCTGGATTACGGGAGCCGGGGCGAGGACGGTCCAGTCCACGTTGTCCGGGGTCTGCCTGACCAGCTCGAGTGCCTTGGCCGCAGTAGTGGCTTCTGCCCGGTAGGCCTCGGGGAATCCGGGGGAATCGAGCAGGCGCACCCCGTCGATCTCCAGCGTGCCGGCTCCGCCGACGATCATCAAGCGGGTGCCTTCAGTGTTGCTGTACGCGGTGGCCATGGCGTCCAGCCATTCTCCGTGGTCGCCGCCGGTGCGGCTGGGGCCCGTAGCCAGCACGACGACGTCGTGTTCCTTCGCAACGGCGGCGAAAGCCTGGGGGTCTGCCTGATCGGCCGCGAGGGAGCGGGTGCCTTCCACATCCACGCCCTTGCGCGAGATGGCGGTGACCTCGTGGCCGCGGCTGAGGGATTCGTTGACGATCTGGCTGCCGACCATGCCGGTGGCGCCGAATACTGCGATTTTCATGTCTCTCCTCGGGGTTGCTAATCTTGCAATGGAAAGACGGTATCTATTTGATACTGATAGCTTCAAAGGAACTGAGTTACCCAGTGGATACCATTGCGAGAGACAACAGCAGCCTCCCCGCCAACGTGCTGGACCCCAACTGCCCCTCTCGGGTGATCTTCCAGCGGATCGGCGACAAGTGGGCATCGCTGGTGGTCCAGGTGCTCGAGGGCGGCCCGGTGCGCTTTTCCGATCTGCGCAAGATGGTCAGCGTCGTCACGCCGAAAGTCCTCACGCAGACCTTGCGCTCCCTCGAACGCGACGGCCTGGTCACCCGCACCATCCACGCGCAGGTACCCCCGCGCGTGGACTACGAGTTGACGGAGCTTGGCCACTCCCTCCTGGAACCCCTGGCGCAGCTGCGGAAATGGGCAGAAGGCAACGTGCCCGCCATCCTGGCCGCGCGGGACGCCTATGACGAGGCGCAGGATGAGGCGCTGCTGTCCCAGTAACGCTGAGTCAGGCGGCAGTGCTTACGGCTGCCCCAAGCCGCCCGTCCCGCATGGTGAGCACGGAGTCCGTGAGCGGCAGGAACTCGGTGTCGTGCGTGACCATGAGGGTTGCGGTCGAGAACTCATCGGTGACCCGCCGCAGCAGACGCACGATCGCCTCGCTCCGCTCCATGTCCAGCGCCGCCGTCGGCTCATCCACCAGCAGCACCCGCGGGCTTCCCATCAGCGCCCGGGCGATGTTGACCCGCTGGCGCTGACCGCCTGAGAGCTGGTGTGGCCGCTTGTTGAGCCCGTCCGCTAGCCCGACGACGTCGAGCAGTTCCGCCGCCCGCCGGCGTGCCCCGCGCAGCGGTTTGCCCCGCAGGTGCTCGCCGATGACGAGCTGTTCGACGGCGGTCAGCGAGGACAGGAGGTTGGGCTGCTGGAAGATGATGCCCACTGTTTCGCGGCGCAGGGCGGTGCGTTCCCCCGCCCCGAGCGCGGTGGCGTCCTGCCCGTCGATCAGCACCAGCCCGGAGGTGGGTGTGACGAGGGTTGCCGCCACCGCGAGGAGCGATGATTTGCCTGATCCGGAGGGGCCAACGAGGGAGAGGAATTCGCCGGCGTTGGCCGAGAGGTTGACGGAATCCAGGGCCTTGATGGCGGAGCTGCCGTCCGGGTAGTCGAGGGTGACGTTGACGAGGGTGAGCGGGGTGGCCACGGTATATGCCTTTCGGGGAATGTTTGCTTGGGCGGGCTGATGGGCGGGCTGATTTGCGGGTTGCGGTTGCGGGCTGAGTTGCCGGTTCGGTCAGCGGTTTAGTTGCCGCCAAGTGCGAGCAGAGGATCCACCTTGGTGACGCCGCGGACGGCGAGAACGGCGCCTGCCAGGCCCAGCACCACCACGCCCGCAACCGGCAGGAGGCTGGTCAGCGGCGTGATGAGGAAAGGCGCCGCCTGGGCCGCGAAGAAGCCGCCGATCGCACCGGCGATGCCGCCTGCCGCCGCGCCGGCCAGCAACACGACTCCGGCCTGCACCAAGGCGTCGCGCAGCACGTATCCGGGGGAACCGCCGAGGGCCCTGAGAACGGCGATGTCGCGGGTGCGCTGCACGGTCCAAACCGTCAGGAACGCCACGATGACCAGGGCGGAGATGCCGTAAAGGAATGCCTGCATGAGCATAAGTGAGCCGTTTTCGCTCTTGTAGGAACCGAGCGCCTGGAAGGATCCCGTAGGGGTGGCGCTGACCGTCCCGGCCGCCGCATCGGCGGCGTCGGTGTCCACGGGGGCTCCGGCGTCGAACGTCACCCCCAGGGCGGTGGCCTCACCGGGGCCGGCGTGCGCGATCTGGCGCCATGTCCCCAGGGTGGTCCAGACGACGCCGGTGTGCGAGTACCACTGGTCCGGAACGATGGCGGAGACAGTCAGCTTGTTGCCCGCGACGGATACCCGGGTGCCCTCGGCGAGGTCCAAGTCCTTGGCCAGGGTTTCGCCGATGACCACGGTGTCGTCCGTGAGCCCCGCAGCGGCTGGTGCAGGTACTGTCCCGTCCGTGCCGAACACCGCCACGTTCGCGGTGCCGCGGGCCGCGCCGTCGTCGCCGAGCGACTGGAACCGGCTCTGGCCGATGCCGAGCGCCCCGGCGGAGGCAACGCCCGGCTGGGCACGCCAGCTGTTCAACTGCTCCGGGGTGACTTCGGATTCCGTGTAGGAGGCCTTGGCCTCACCGCCGGGCGGGGCGCCGAAGACGATACGGTCCGCAGGCAGCGCGGCGATGGCAGACGTCGACTGGTTGCCGAGGCCGGCGGTCAGGCCGGACAGCATGACCAACAGGAGGGTGATCAGGGCAACCACGCTGCCCATGAGGGCAAAGCGGCCCTTGGCAAAGCGGAGATCGCGGAGCGCGAGGAACATCGGAATCCTTCGTTCGTGCCCCGGAGCCGTGCAGCCTGGGGGCGGTTTTGCTTCTGTTTCCACTCTGTCCGCGGCGGGGGCCGGGGACATCGCGCACGGGGTTGATCCGGGGGAACCATGGGGTTGAGCCGCGGATCAACCGATCGGTTGATTCGGCCGCTCCGTCGCGGGAATCGGCGCTTTCCTGTCGGTGCCGGTGGCTAGTCTTGAAGGCATGGAGGAACGGCAGGAGCCCCGGGGCCCGCAAGGCGAAGGGCAGAACCAAGGCGGCACGGCGCTGATCCTGCGCGTCCTCCGGGTGAGCCTGCACGTGGGCTTCGCCGTGTTGCTGCTTGTGGCGGTGGTCCGGCTGGTGATCGGCCCGGCCTCGCCCGTGGCGTTGGGTGCGGGCCTGGTGCTTTCATTGTTGCTCGCGGCCGTGTACCTGGCGGGCACCCTCCTGGAGAAGCACCATGCAGCCGACCCCGCCCGCTTTGACCCGAACCCCTTTGCCCTCCGCTGGCTGGTCGCCGTGACCCTGCTCTGGCTGCTCCTGCTGACGGTCAGTTCCGACTTCGCCTGGGTGGCATTTCCCCTCTTCTTCCTGCAGCTGCACCTGCTTCCCTTGCGCTGGGCCCTGCCCGCCATCGGCGCCAGCACGGCGCTGCTGGTGGGTGCGCTTTGGTTCCACAGCCGCAGTGCCGGAAGCGGTGCCGGCGACGGCGGCATGCAGCTCGCGATGGTCCTGGGACCCGTGTTCGGTGCGGCCTTCGCCGTCGTCACCGGGCTCGCCTACCGGGCGCTCTACGCGGAAGCCGAGAACCAGCGGCGCGCGGCCGAGGAACTGCGCCGCACCCGCGCCGAACTGGCCAGGAGCCAGCACGACGCCGGCGTCCTGGCCGAGCGTGAACGGCTTGCCCGCGAAATCCACGACACCCTGGCCCAGGGTTTCTCCAGCATCGTCCTCATGGGCCGTTCGGCGGCGAAGGCGCTCGACGCCGGGGACCAGGAGACAGTGCGCAGCCGCCTGCAGACCGTGCAGGAGACCGCCGCCGCCAACCTCGATGAGGCCCGCAGCTTCGTCCGCGGACTCCGTCCTCCCGCCCTTGAGCGGTCGACCCTGGTGGATACCTTGCGGCGGCTGTGCGTGAAGACCGAAAGCGAGGCCGCGGCCCGGGGCACGTCATTGCGTTGCCGCTTCGAACTCGACGGCACGGCGGTCGAGCTGCCCAACGCCTACCAGGCCACGGTCCTCCGTGCGGCGCAGTCTTCCCTTGCGAACGTCTGGGCGCATGCCAAGGCGCGGACCGCCGTCGTCACGCTGTCCTTCCTGGATGCCGAGGTGACCATGGACATCTACGACGACGGCGTGGGGTTCGACCCCGCCATCGTGCTGCCGGCAGCTGCCGCGCGGGGAGACGGCAGCGGTGTGGGGCTCAGCAGCCTGCGCGAGCGGCTGTCCGCCCTGGGCGGCTCCCTGGATGTCGAATCCGCGCCGGGCGAAGGAACCGTGGTGGCCATCCGGCTGCCGCTGCCGGAAAGGGACGGTTTGTCGGAAGGGAGTGCCTCCGGTGCCTGACATCCGCGTCCTGCTCGTGGACGACCACCCCGTGGTCCGTGCCGGGCTCCGCGCCATGCTGGCCGATTTCGAAGGGGTCACCGTGGTGTCGGAAGCAGCCGACGGCGGTGCCGCGCTGGCCGAGCTCTCGCGCCTGAATGCGCTCGGCGAACCGGTGGACCTGGTCCTGATGGACCTGCAGATGGGCGGCGGGATGGACGGTGCCACCGCGACCGGCCGGATCAAAGCCGGCGACGCCGGAACTCCCCCGCCGCCCGTGCTGATCCTCACCACGTACGACACCGACGCCGACATCCTGGCCGCCGTCGAAGCCGGCGCCGCGGGGTACATGCTCAAGGACGCCCCGCCCGAGCAGATCCGCCAGGCCGTGCTGTCCGCCGCGGCCGGCCAGACCGCCCTGGCGCCCGGGGTGGCGGCCCGGTTGATGGGGCACATCAGGAATCCGGAGACGGCCCTGAGCCCCCGCGAGCTGCAGATCCTTGAGCTCCTGGCCACGGGGCTGGGCAACCGGGCCATCGCGCGGCAGCTCTTCATTTCCGAGGCCACTGTGAAGACCCATCTGGTGCACATTTACGCCAAGCTCGGCGTGGACAACCGCACGGCCGCGATCGCCGTTGCCAGGCAAAAGCGGATCATCCGCGACGCCTGATCATGCGGGGTTACTCGGAGAACCGACCTCCGGGAATCCAAAGCCTTCTGCCGCGACACTGCGTGCTTCCTCCCGCGCCTTCCTCTGCCTGCAATATGTCAAATTTTGGTGAAACGCTTGACCTGACCTCCTTTCGCCATGACTATTAGTGAACGTTTCACTGTGAGTTAGATCATAAAAAGTCATCCTCGAAAGTGAGTCCCATGTCGCTACCCTCATCAGGCCTGCCCGGAAAAGCCCTGCCCAGACACGCCCGGCCCGGCACCCGGGCCAACACCTCCCACCGAACCCTGGGCTGCCTCAGGAAAAAGACCACCGCGCTTGCCCTCGCGTCCCTCTTGGCGGCGTCGGGCATTCCGGCGCTCAGCTTCGCGGGGGCCGCGGCTGCCGCCCCCGGAGACCCGGCCGCCATCAAGACCGTCACCCCCGAGGTCCCGGTGGACGCCGCAGGCGTTCCCCTGGGCAGGATCACCGGATTCACGCAGGACAACAATGTGGTTGACCTTTCCGCGGAAGCCGGCGCCCTCCGCGTGACCTTCCTGGACGAGGTCAACTTCCGCCTCGAGGCCGATCCCTCCGGAAGCTTCACCGACCCCGCGAATACGGACCAGGGCGATCCCGCCCGCACCGCGAACATCGTGGTCGGCAAGGACAAGTTCGCCGGCACGGCGGTGACTGTCGAAGACGGCGACTTGCTCACCATCAAGACCGCCAAGGTCACACTGGAAATCAACAAGGCCACCACCCAGTTGCGGGTCAGCCGCGCGGATGGTTCCCTGGTCTTCGCCGAATCCGCGCCGATCACCTTCGGCGCCAAGTCGGCCACCCAGCACCTGCAGCCCCAGCAGGGCGAGCAGTTCATCGGCGGCGGCATGCAGAACGGCCGCTCCGTGCACACCGGCGCCTTGATCAACATCGCCCGGAACTTCGACTGGGACGACGACGGCTACCCCAACGCCGTGCCGTACTACATGTCCTCCAAGGGCTACGGGGTACTGCGCAACACCTTCGCCCGCGGCTCCTACGACTTCGGCAGCCAGCCGAGCATCACCCACGAGGAAAAGCGATTCGACGCCTACTACTTCGTGGGCGACTACAAGCAGTCCCTGGGCGCCTACACCACGCTCACGGGCAAACCCATGCTGCCGCCGGTCTACGCCCTGGAATACGGGGACGCCGACTGCTACAACCGCTCCAACCCGGGCTACTCGTCCTCGGGCTTCGGCGATCCGGACGGCGCCAAACAGCGAACCCCTGACGCCATCAAGACCGCGCGCAAGTTCGTGGAGAACGACATGCCCGCCGGCTGGATGCTGGTCAACGACGGCTACGGCTGCGAGTACCAGCAACTGCCGGAAACCGTGGCCAACATCGAGCAGGAAACCGATCTCAAGGTGGGCCTCTGGACGCAGCGCTCCCTGACCAACCAGGCCTACGAAGTGGGCGAAGCCGGAGTGCGGCTGCGCAAGCTCGACGTCGCCTGGGTGGGCCAGGGCTACCGCCAGGCACTCACCGGCTGCGAGGCCGCGCACGACGGCATCGAGCAGTACTCCGACGCCCGCGGAACCGCGCTCATGGTGGAAGGCTGGGCGGGCGCCCAGCGCTGCGGCATGCAGTGGACCGGTGACCACTCCGGAAACCTCGACGCCGTCCGCTGGCAGGTCCCGGCCCTCACCGGCGCCGGCAACTCGGGCCTGGCGTTCACCACGGGCGACGTCGACGGCATCTTCGGCGGTTCCCCCGAGTCCTACGTCCGCGATCTGCAGTGGAAGGCCTTCGCGCCCGCGCTGTATTCGATGTCCGGCTGGGCAGCCAAGGACAAGCGGCCCTGGCTTTACGGCGACGAGGCCACCGCCATCAACCGCAAGTACCTGCAGCTCCGCCAGCAGCTCATGCCCTTCATCTACACCCTGGCCCAGGAATCCTCGACCACGGGCGTGTCCATGATGCGCTCCATGGCCCTGGAGTTCCCGGATCAGCAGTGGTCCTACGGGGACGAGGCCAACAAGCAGTTCATGCTCGGCAAGGACTTCCTGGTGGCCCCTGTTTTCACCCAGACGGACGTCCGCAACGGCATCTTCCTGCCCGCCGGCCAGCAATGGGTGGATTACTGGACCGGCAAGCTCTACCAGGGCGGACAGATCCTCAACGGCTACAACGCCCCGCTGGACAGGCTCCCCGTCTTCGTCCGGGCCGGCGCCGTGGTGCCGCAGGGCATCGTGGCCCGCAACGCCTCGCTGGTTCCCGAGGACTCGCCCATCACCCTGGACGTCTACGCCAAGGGAAAGGGCAGCTTCACCCTGTACGAGGATGACAAGGTCACCCGCAACTACAAGGACGGCAAGGCCTCCCGCCAGCGCTTCGACGTCGAGGCCCCGGACTACGGCCCGGGAACGGTGTCCGTGACGATCAACCCGCGCGAAGGCGACTACACGGGCAAGGCCGCGGCCCGGCCGTACCAGCTCAAAGTGCACGCCGGCGCCGCCCCGGCCGAGGTCCGGATCGGCACAAAGATCCTTGGCAGGCTCGCCGGAAAGGAAGCCTTCGACGCCGCAAGCACCGGCTGGTACTTCGATGCAGCCAACAACGGCACCATCTACGTCAAGGCAGGCGTGATCGCCTCGGACAAGTCCGCCAGCGTGCTCCTGAAGCAGGCCGGACCGCTGGGCGGCGCAAGCCAGGAAGCCAGCGCCGCCGAAGTCCGCGTCACCACCGGCCAGCAGGTCTTCCAGGACCAGGACACCACGGTGACCGCCGAATTCGTCAACACCGGAAAGTCGGCCAAGTCCAACGTCAAGACCACCCCGTCGCTGCCCGAAGGCTGGACGGTCAAGAGCGCCGCCGGGGACACCGCAGCAACGGTTCCCGGCGGCGGGACGGCGACGGCGACATTCGTGATCTCACCCGGCACCAGCGCAAAGGCGGGCCCGCAGACCGTCAGATTCTCGGCGTCGTACACGGCTGTGGACGGCACCGCGCAGACGGTCGCCGGTGCGAACCAGATCTATGTCGCCTACGGCTCCCTCGCCGCGGCGTACAACAACATTTCCGTCACCACGGTGGCAAACAAGGCCCTGGGCAACTTCGACGGCGGCGGGGCCACCTTCGCGGCCGAACAGCTCGCTACCGCGCCCATCCCGGCGGGAGGGGTCCGGCCGGGCAGCACGGTGACCGTGAATGCCGGAACGCCCAAACAGGTGGACTACACCTGGCCTGCGGCCGGACCGGATGTCCCTAACGCGGTGGCGCTCTCCGGGCAGACTATCGCCGTGGGCGGCAAGGGAACGCACCTGGCCGTGCTGGGATCGGCGGCGGTGGGCGGCGGCACCAGTCCCGTGCTGACGCTGACGTACACGGACGGAACGAGTGAGAAGCAATCCATCTTCTTCCCCAACTGGCTCCAGCCCAGCGTGCTGAACGGGGCAGTGGTGGCGGTCTCCGAGATGGGCCGCAACAACGCCAACGGGCCGTCCCCGGAATACACGCAGTACAAGTATCAGGCCTTCTCCAACACGGTGCGCCTCAACCCCACCAAGGAACTGGCCTCCGTCACCCTGCCCACCGATACGCGGGTGAAGTTCTTCGACTGGAAGGTCACCACCCAGCCCCTGCCCGAGGCCCCGCACGGCACCGTCTACGCCTCGGAAACCCCCTGGGTGGACGCTGTCAATGGGTATGGCGTGATCGGCATCAATGTGGCCAACAAGGATTCGGCAACGTCCCCGGACAAGCCCCTGGCCATCAACTACACCGACCCCGCCACTGGTCAGCAGCCCAGCTACAGCAAGGGCCTGGGCGTGCACGCGTTGTCCCGGATCACCTACTACCTGGGCGGCAAGTGCTCCTCCTTCACCTCGCAGGTGGGGCTGGAGAGCGGCTTCGGCGGCAACATCATTTTCAAGGTCAACGCCGACGGGGTGAACAAGTATCAGTCCCGCACCTACACGCCGGGCTTCGCCCCGGAATCGGTCAACGTGGACCTGACAGGTGCGGCATACGTGGAGCTGGTGGTCGAGCCATCCGGGTCGATCAACGGGGCCCACGGCGTGTGGGGCGACGCGAAGTTCAGCTGCTCTTGACGTACGACGGCGGCCGGTCACCTTTCGCTTGGAAGGTGACCGGCCGCCGTCGGCCGCTAAAGGGACGCCCGCCTAGATGTCCCTCGGGGACACGGCATAATGGCGCGGGTGGGGAAAACAACGAAGATTCTGGTAACTGGACTTGCGGCCCTGATGCTCGCCGGATCGCTGGCGGCGTGCGACGACGGCCGTGCCGGGGCGGAGGGCGCTGCCAAGCAGCTCGCGTCCTCGCTGGCGGCGCTCGACCTCGGACCCGTGGCCCTCGACGGCACGGAAACGGCGGCGGCGAATGAGCAGCTCAAGGCCGTGTTCGCGGACCTCGGCGACATCAAACCGGCCGTGCAGGCCGGCGAGGTGAAGCTCGACGGGAGCAAGGCCACCGTGCCTCTGGACTACAGCTGGAAGCTGGGTTCGGCCGAATGGAAGTACAGCTCCCAGGCCGAGCTGAAGAAATCCGGGGACAAATGGTCCGTGCAGTGGAACCCGGCCTTGCTCGCCCCGGAACTCAAGGACGGCGAAGTGCTGGACGTGACCACCGTCGGCGCCAAGCGGGGTGGGATCCTCGGCGCCGGAGACACCCCGATTGTGCAGGACCGCAAGGTGATCCGCGTGGGCCTGGACAAGACCAAGGTGGACGCGGCCAAGGTGGACTCCTCCGCCCGGGCGTTGGCCGGACTCGTTGGCCTGGACGCCGGGGAGTACGCCAAGCAGACCGCGGGCGCCGGTGCGCAGGCCTTCGTGGAAGCGATCGTGCTGCGCGGCTTCACCCCGGAAATCACCGAGGCGAAGCTGAAGGCAATCCCGGGCGCGGTCGCCCTGCCGGGCACCATGCCGCTTGCGCCCACCCGCACCTTCGCCCGCCCCGTCCTGGGTTCGGTAGGCCAGGCCAGCGCCGAGCAGATCGAAAAGTCCAAGGGCGCCCTCAAAGCCGGGGACATCGTCGGCACCGGCGGCCTGCAGGAAAAGTACGACTCCCTGCTGCGCGGAAAGGACGGACTGGTGGTGGCGGCCGTGCCCGCGTCCGGGCAGGAGGCCCCGGCCGATGGCGCAAGCGGAGAACCACGCACCCTGTTCGAAGTCCCGGCCTCGGACGGCACCTCCTTGAAGACCACGCTGGACCTCAGGCTGCAGCAGCTCGCCGAAACCACCCTGGCGGACATCGGCCCGGCGTCGGCCATTGTGGCGATCCGGCCCTCCACCGGGGCCGTGCTTGCCGCCGCGTCCGGTCCCGGCAGCAACGGCTACAACACCGCCATGCTGGGCCAGTACGCCCCCGGTTCCACGTTCAAGATCGTTGATTCCCTGGCGATGTTCCGCGACGGCATGACTCCCGATTCCAAGGTCGAGTGCACGCCCACACTCACCGTTGACGGCCGCACCTTCAAGAACGCCGAGGGCTATCCGGCGTCTTCCCTGGGCTCGGTCCCGCTCCGTGAAGCCTTCGCGCACTCCTGCAATACGGCCTTCATCTCCGCCCGGGACAAGGTCAGCCAGCAGCAGCTCGAATCCGCTGCCACCTCCCTTGGCGTGGCCGTGGAAGCACCTAAACTGGGCGCCGACGCCTTCCTCGGCTCCGTCCCAGGCAGCGCCGAAGGCACCGAGCACGCCGCCTCCATGATCGGCCAGGGCAAGGTGCTGCTCTCGCCGCTCGCCGCGGCCGTGATGGCTGCATCCGTGGGCCACGGCGCTCCCGTCTCGCCACAGCTGGTCCTTAACCCCGACGGCGGTTCGCCCGACGGCGGTGCCACGCCCGCGGCGGGCGCCTCGCCGCCGTCGTCCGCTCCTTCTTCTGCCTCGGCTACCGCCCCGGCGATCGCGAAACCGCTGACGAAGGCCGAAGCGGCCGCCCTCAGCGACATGATGCGGGCCGTGGTCACCTCCGGCCACGCCGGCTTCCTGGCGCAGGTCCCGGGCGCGCCGGTGGGTGCCAAGACCGGCACCGCCGAGTTCGGCAAGGAGAACCCGCCCAAAACCCACGCCTGGATCGTGGCGGTGCACGGCGACCTCGCAGTGGCGGTGTTCGTCGAGGACGGCGGCCTCGGCGCCACTACCAGCGGACCGCTGCTGAAGGAATTCCTGACCGCGGCGGGGTAGTCCCTGCTTGCGGCCAGGACATATCCTCAGGCTGTCACGCGGAACCTTCCCGGGAAGGCCACGCATCGGGAACAAGCATCGAGGGGGAACGCATGTCCACACCACCGCCGGATCTCCAGCCCGGGTACCCGCAAGCGGACCAAGCTCCAGTCACCCAAGGCCAACTGCGCTGGTACCTCGAGGGCATGAAGCACGCCCGGCTGGCCGCCGTGTTCGGAGTGCTGGGGATCGTGTCGCTCGGCGTGGTCTTCGGCCCGCTGGCGATCATGCAGTCCAAGAAAGCCGAAGCCTATGGGGTTCCGGCGCAGGACGGAAAGGTCCTGGGCTGGGTGGGGATCGGGCTCTTCATCGCCGGGTGCCTGTTCTTCATTGCCTACTTCATCTTCATTGTGAGCATCATTTCGCAGCTGCCGCACATCATGAGGACGCCGCTCCCGAGCCGGTACTGACGGGGCCCAGGCCGGCAAGCCGGCCGCCTCAGTCGTGCAACGGTTCGCCGGTGAGCTGGTGGTCGGCGTGGTTCAGGGTTTCGCGGATGAGCCGGACCAGGTGGCCGTCGTGCAGGGAGTAGATGACGTGCCGGCCGTCCTTGCGGGTGTCCACCAGGCCGCTGAGCCGGAGCTTCGCTAGGTGCTGGCTGACCACGGTGCGTGGTACCTCGGCCAGTTCCGTGAGTTCGGTGACCGACTTGGGCCCCGAGCTCAGTTGCCAGAGTAGGTGAAGCCGGGTGGGTTCGGCGAGCATCCGCAGCGTTCCGGCCGCGGTGTCGAGCAGCTCGGCGTCCGGGGTCACCTCGTGGACGAGCGAGGGCACGGACTCTTGCCGCTCGATGCTGGCGCTGGCGGCGCTGCCGGCTCTGTTGGCGCTGCTCAAAGGCCTGCTCCTAGTGCTTGAGTTCCGCGGCTTCCCGGCTGTCCGGGCCGGTGTCCGGACGCGCGCCCCCGAGGCCTGCGCGGCCACGAGAGGAACGCACCCGTACTGCCTATCATCGCAACAATAGTCAGCGCGAGGGCAGCCGGGCCAAGCCCCGCCGTGGCGCCGAGCCAGCCCGCCAGCGGATACGTGACGATGTAGCAGGCGTGGGACAGCGAAAACTGGGCGGTGAAGACGTAGGGCCGCGTTGCCTCATCGGAGGCTTCGCGCAGCAGCCGTGCCGACGGCGTCAGGACCGTCGAGTTGCCGGCCCCCAGCAGGAACCACAGCCCAAGCAGCAAACACCAGGCGCTGTCCGCCCCGGTGCTTGTTCCGGTGCCCGGTTCCGCCAGGAACGTCACGGCCGCGGCGGCGGCGGTGACCACGGGGATGACGGCTGCTCCGCTGAGCATGACCGGACGGTCCCCGAAACGCTCCAACAATCGCGGCGCACCGAGCGCCACGGCCATGGAGCCGGCTCCGAAGCAGGCCAGGGCGAGGGCAAGGTCCGTCTCCGGCCGGTGCAGCACCTCCCGGACGTAGACCACGGTGTTCACCAGGACCATGGCCGTGGGTGCGGCGACCACCAGGTTCAGCGCCAGCAGCGAACGCAGTTTGGGGGTCCGCCAGAAGATCCTTGCGCCGAGGGTGGTGCGGTGCCACAACGACGCCGGAGCCTCCTGTGCCGGGCCAGTCCCGGTTGGGGGCAGTGCGGTGCGGACGACCAGGAGCGCGGAGAGCAGGAAACCGGCTGCCGTGCCGAGGAACAGCTTGTTGTAGCTGAGCACGGTCAGCAGCACGGCCGCGATCGCCGGGCTGGCCAGCGCTTCCAGGTCGTAGGCCAGCCGGGAAAGGGACAGTGCCCGGGTGTAGTCCCGCTCTGCCGGGAGGACCGCCGGGATCAACGACTGGAAAGCCGGGGTGAACGTTGCCGAAGCGGACTGCAGCAGGAAAATCACCACGTAGATCTGCCACGCCTCGGTGATGAAGGGCAGGCACAGCGCCATCGCCGCCCGCACCAGATCGGCCGCGATGAGCACCGGCTTCTTCGGGAGCTTCGCCGCGACGGCGTTGATCACCGGGGCGAAGCCGACATAGGCGGTCATCTTGATGGTGAGGGCCGTGCCGAGGACGGCTCCGGCGTCCCGCCCGGCGAGGTCGAAGGCGAGCAGGCCCAGAGCCACAGTGAGCAGCCCCGTGCCCAGGAGCGCCAAGATCTGGGCGGAGAACAGCCGCCGGTACGTGCGGTTCCGCAGTACCGGCAGCATCACCCTTCCTCCTTTAAGTGCATATGTGCATTGTAGTGCACATATTACGGAGGTCATATCCGGCGGAGGCCGAGGCGGGGCGCCCGATATTTCCCGTTCAGCGAAGGCGCAGCTTGCGGGCTTTCTTGCGCGCCTTCCGATAGGCGGCCTCGGCCTGCTCCGCGGCCCGGGTTTCAGCAGTTGCGAGCTCTTCGTACACGGTCTTCGTGCCTGCGGGTAGGCCGGGGCCGGCGGCCAGGCTGTGGAGCAGTTCGCGGGCGACTACGGCGTCCTGGCGTTCACCTAGGATCTGCTGGATGCGCTTGGCGGCTTTTTCGATCCGCCGAGCCCGCTTGCCGTGGATGGCGGCGACAGTTTCTGCGGCATGCCGGAGGCGTTTGGCGTCTTTTCGGATCTCGTGCAGGGCGTTGTCATGCTGGGGGCCGCCGCCGATCTTCTTGGCTTGTCGGTGTGAGCGGTCCATGCGGCGGGCTGCGTTGTTGACGAGCTTGGCGCTTGCCTTGCGGGCCGGGCGTTTTGCTTTGGCCTTGGCCGGGGGCCGGTTCCGGAAGTCCTCGAGTGCGTCCAGCAGATCGAAGTATCGTCTGGTGTCCAGGGCCTGAAGGAGCCGTTGGTAGCTGGTGTTGTAGGTGGTGCCAAGTTCGTGTTCGATGGCCCCCCGGGCGGGGCCGGCGTCCTGCTCTCCGGGCAGTTGGTGCAGCTTCGCCAGGATCCTGTCCCGCCTTACTTCTGCGTCGCGGGGTCGTCCGAGCATGCGGCCGAGCCATTGCAGCTCGCGGCCCAGTGCGGCGGCGGCATCCCGGCGAAGCATCGGCCGGTAGATGCGCAAAGCGGATCGGATACGGCGGGCGGCGGAGCGCATGTCGTGCACGGCCTCGCCCGCTCCCGTCCGGACTCCGGCGTCGTTGGCGATGAGTTCGGCCATCTGGGTGTCGAGGTACGCGATCAGAACCTCCCGCGCGGGTCCTTTCTTTCGCGGCTTGGCGGGCCGGATGGCAAGGGCGGGGGGCCATCCATCGCCCAGGGCGCGGGCGATCTTGGCCGCATGTTCGGCCGGGACGGCGCCGGACGCGGTAAGCGCCGGTGCGGCGGCGTCGAAGAATTTCGCGGTGGCGTGGACAAGTTCGATTTCCCATTCGCGCCAGTGCGTGCCCTGGTCGGTCCCACGAAGGTTGATTGCGTGGACCCGGTCATCGGCGAAGTCGGCGAGATGCTCGCCGCCTGGCCCGTAGAGGCCTTGGACGGTCCGGCGGGTGGACAGCCGGGCCAGCGGGGTCAGCTCCCTGCCTCGGGTATAGGCCGCGAGGCGGTCCCGCAGCTCGCGAGGGACGACGTCGGGCTGGCCGAGCGGTGCCCGGATTTCGCGGCGCTCATCAGGTCCCAACGGGAGTTTCAGATGCCAGCCCTCGTCCGCTCCGCCCGTGCGCCGGCGCAGGGTGATCCTGCGGGCGGAGAGCACCTTGTCCTGGGTATCGAAGTAGACAGCTTCCAGGAAAGTCTCGTGAGTGCCGGTGACCTGCTCGACGCCGGGGATTTCCGTGAACTCCGG
Organism: Arthrobacter sp. TE26545; assembly: GCF_056279005.1. The sequence goes on along the minus strand of NZ_JBWBQM010000001.1, from coordinate 4,007,670 downwards.
GACCCGGGCGTCGTGGCCGGCGTCGTACTTGCGTTCGGTCTCGCTTGTTTCGGTGGGCATGGCGGTCATTTCCTTGCCGGCACCGCCTTGACTGTTCCTGGTGCTGCTGGAAGGCCGGGGGTGCCCTGCCCGGCGTCGCACACCCCGATTGTAGGGCCGCGCGGCGGCCACCGACAGGGGCCAAGAGCACGGCACGGAAGGCCCCGGATCCTGGTCCGATGGCGGACGATCCGAGCCCCCGCAAGGAGCCTGGATCTACTCATGCGCCCGGCCGCTTGGTAAGCTCGCATCCAGTCGAGCATCGGATCTAGCTGAGGGGATCAACATGCCCGTTGGCCCGTCGCGTGAACCCGCCAGACCAGGCCGGGGAGAGCGCGAGCGGCCCGGGATCCGGCTCGCCGCCCGCCTCCAGGCAGGCCGCGATGGCTCTTGACACGAACAGCCTGAGGGTGGCCTTTGCCGTAGTCGCGTTCACCGTCGGCATTCTGTTCTATTTCGGGGATTTTCTAAGCACGCGCTCCCCCTACAGCGGCTGGTGGTCCATCTCGCTCGCCCTGTTCCTGATCGGATCGGCAGTGTTCCTGCTTGACGGCACTGCATTCGGCTGGTTGGCGAACCCGCTGGGAAACTCCTTGTTGGTGGCCGGTGCGTGTGCCGTCTGGGCCAGCGCCCGCTCTCTAAGGGCGCTCCATCCCCCTGTCTGGGTGCTTGTCGCCGGACCCGCAAGTTCCGCCGTCGCAGCCGCGGTGGACCGTCCAGGCATCAACCCCTGGGCCGGTGACGGCGTGTTCCTGGCCTTCATGTGCCTCATGATCGGATTGGCCGCGCGGGAGTTGTGGCTCGGCGGGCCAGAGACCTCCAGGATCCGGATGGCCATGGGCGTTGCCGCCGCTTCGGTCGCCATTTTCTACTTCTGCCGCCTCATGTCCTTCATTCTCGACGGCGCAGGCAGTCCCCGGTACAACACGTTCTTCGGCTCCGCCGTCACCACCTTGGTCGGCATGGCGTTCCTGGCCGTCGCCTCATTCAGCATGTTTGCCCTCAGCAGCGAAAACCGGGCCCGGGTGCTCAAGACTGCTGCCGCCCAGGACGGTCTCACAGGCCTCCTGAACCGTGCGGGTTTCCTCCAGGAGGCAGGTGATGAGCTTCGTAGGATGAGGCTGGATGGCAGGCACGGCTCCCTTGTCCTGGCCGACCTCGATCATTTCAAGGCCGTCAATGACAGCTACGGACATGCCGCGGGGGACGTTGCGCTCAAGGCTTTCGCCGGAGCGTGCCGGGCAGCTGTCCGTTCAGGTGACCTCGTGGGCCGGATCGGAGGAGAGGAATTCATCCTCCTGGTGCCGGGGATCAGTGCCGAGCGGGCGCGGTTCATTGCCGCGGATATCAGCAACCGCTTTGAAACCGCCAGCGCGGCCGCCCGCTTCCCGATGCCTACGGCAAGCTACGGCATCATCCCGATCGGGAAAGAAACAGCGGACCTGGAAGAACTCATCGCGGCCGCAGACACCGCTTTGTACATGGCGAAAAGCCTCGGCCGTAATCAGGCGGTCATCGGGAGCCACGGGGGCTGACGTGGCGGGCGCCCGCAGCAGGGCTCTGGACATCACGTCGCCGCCATGCACACTTAAATTCATCGCCTGCTGAATTTGCTGCCATCCGGGAGGTGCCATGCACCAGGCCGAAAGGACCACATGCGTCATCGCGGGCGGCGGGCCCGCCGGGGTGATGCTGGGGCTTCTGCTGGCGCGCGCAGGAGTCGAGGTCACAGTGCTGGAAAAGCACGCCGACTTCCTGCGGGACTTCCGCGGGGACACCGTCCACCCTTCCACGATCCGGCTCCTCGACGAATTGGGCCTGGGCGCGGGATTCCGTGCGCTCCCGCAGAGCAGGCTGGGCAATTTCCGGCTCCCCACTCCCGACGGCGACATCACCCTGGCCGCCTTCGACCAGCTGAAGCCGCCCTACAACTACGTGGCCATGGTGCCGCAATGGGAACTGCTGAACTTCCTCGTCGACGCCGCCCGCGACGAACCCCGCTTCACTCTCCGGATGAACACGGAGGTCACCGGGCTGCTGTACGACGGCGGGAAGGTCGCCGGGGTCGCGTACCGCACCCGGGATGCGCAGTCCGCAGCCGGGGAACTGCGGGCGGAGCTGACCGTCGCCTGCGACGGCCGGGGATCCGTGCTGCGCCGGGAAGCCGGATTGCTCCCCCGCGAATTCCCGGTTCCTTTCGACACCTGGTGGTTCCGGCTCTCGCGCAACAAAGACGAACAAGGCCAGATCGCCAGCCTGACGCCACGCTTCGCCGGAAATGAGGTGCTTCTTGCCCTCACCCGCAAGGACTACTACCAAATCGCCTACATCGCGGAGAAGGGGGCGGATGCCCGGCTGCGCGCCGAAGGCGTGGAACGCTTCCGTGAACGCATCGCCCGCCTGCGCCCCGACCTGGCCGACCGGGTCGGCGAAATCGGCTCCATGGACGATCTGCACATGCTGGACGTGAAGCTCAACCGGATCAGCCGCTGGCACAAACCCGGCCTGCTCCTCATCGGTGACGCCGCCCACGCCATGTCCCCTGCCGGCGGGGTGGGAATCAACCTGGCCATCCAGGATGCGGTGGCAGCAGCCGCGAGGCTTGCGGGGCCGCTGCTGCGCGGGCGACTGACGGAGCGGGACCTGACAGCGGTCCAGAAGCGCCGCTGGCTTCCCACCGTGGTGGTCCAGAACGTGCAGCGTCTGCTCCACAAGGTGATTTTCGGCCCTGCCGTGACGGTCGGACTGGCCGGCCCGCCGGGCCCGGTGGTCTTCGCCGCCCGCAAACTTCCGTGGCTCCGCAAGCTGCCGTCGCTCATGATCGGTTTCGGTCCCCGGCCCGAGCACGCCCCGGGATTCGCCCGGCGCCGGCCCGCCGCCGTCGTCGGACCGTCCGCTGAGGCGGCCCCGCCGGCCGTGCCCGGAACTGCGCCGGGCCCAGAGCAACCCGGAGATGACCATGGCTGAACGGCGGCTGCTGCCGCAGGGCTGGCGGAAGCTGGTCCTGCTCCTGCACATCACCGGCGGCGTCGGATGGATGGGCCTCGACGTCGGGCTCCTGTTTCTCGTGTTTACCGGCCTGCTGACCGACAGCGGACGGACCGCCGTCGCCGTCTATACCGCAATCGGAATATTCGTTCCGCCGGCTGTCCTTGCCCTGAGCCTGCTGATGCTCGCCACGGGGCTGGCCCAGGGCCTCTGGACGAAATGGGGATTGTTTGAGTACTGGTGGGTGCTCGTGAAGCTGCTGCTGGGAATCGTGCTCACCGCCTTGGTGTTCGTGGCGTTGCTTCCGGCAGTTGGCTCCCTGCCTGCCGAGTTGGGCGACACGGACGGGGCCAGCGGCGCAGCCGTGCGCCGTGCTTTGGGCGCCGCACCTGTCCAGTTGCTGTTTCCTCCGATTGTGTCGTTCCTGTCGCTCGGTTTTGCGCTGGTGCTGGCGGTTTACAAGCCGTGGGGCCGTGTTCGTCCCTGAGAGCCGCGGGGAGGCGAACCACCTCCGGGTAATCGTGGGCGAACGGCCCATGGGAAGATTGGGCAGTGGCCCATATTGACGTCTCCGGCATCGACTACTTCCTCTCCGACGGCACCCAGCTGCTCAACGGCGTGACCTTCAAGGTCCCGGACGGCAGCAAGACGGCGCTGATCGGGCCGAACGGAACCGGCAAGACCACCCTGTTCAAGATCATCGCCGGAGACATCACGCCGGACGAAGGCACCGTGGGCCGCTCCGGCAGCATGGGCATCATGCGCCAGTTCGTGGGCCAGGTCCGCGACGAATCCTCCGTGCGGGACCTGCTGGTCTCTGCCGCTCCGCCCGCGCTGGCCGCGGCCGCGAAGGCCGTGGAGGACGCCGAACTCGCCATGATGGAGCACGACGACGAGCCCACCCAGATGCGCTACGCCCAGGCGATCGTGGACTGGGGAGACGCCGGCGGCTACGACGTCGAGACCGTGTGGGACGAGGTCTGCATGGCTGCGCTCGGCGTTTCCTTCGACAAGGCCCAGCACCGCCGCGCGTCGAGCCTGTCCGGCGGCGAGCAGAAGCGGTTGGTCCTCGAAGCGCTCTTCGCGGGCCCAGACGATCTGCTCCTCCTCGACGAACCGGACAACTACCTGGACGTCCCCGGCAAGCGCTGGCTGGAAGGCAAGCTCAACGAGTCGAAGAAGACCGTATTCTTCATTAGCCACGACCGTGAACTCCTCAACAACGCCGCGGGCAGGATCGTCACCCTCGAACCGGGCATCAACGGTGCCGGCGCGTGGATCCACGGCGGTGGCTTCGGCAGCTATGTTGAGGCCCGGGCGGACCGCAACGCCCGCTTCGAGGAACTGCGCAAGCGCTGGGACGAAGAGCACGTGAAGCTCAAGGAACTGGTCAACATGTACAAGACCAAGGCTGCGTTCCGTTCCGACATGGCCAACAAGTACCAGGCCGCCCAGACCCGCCTGGCCAAGTTCCTCGAGGCCGGCCCGCCTGAGGCCCTGCCGCTGGAGCAGAACGTCCAGATGCGACTGCGCGGCGGCCGCACCGGCAAGCGCGCCGTGGTGGCCGAGAAGCTCGAACTCACCGGCCTGATGAAGCCCTTCTCCACTGAAATCTGGTTCGGCGACCGTGTGGGCGTGCTGGGCTCCAACGGCTCCGGGAAGAGCCACTTCCTGCGCCTGCTCGCCGCGGGCGGCACCGATCCGGAGCGCGAGCACCTGCCGGTGTCCGACGTCGAAATCGCCGAGGTGCCCCACGAAGGTACCGTGAAGCTCGGCGCCCGTATCCGCCCCGGGTTCTTCGCACAGACCCACTCCCGCCCGGATCTGCTGGGCCGCACACTGCTGGACATCCTGCACCGCGGCGATGAGCACCGCTCCGGCCTGGGCCGCGAAGCAGCGTCCGGCGCCCTGGACTCCTACGGACTGGTGGGTTCCGCGGAGCAGAAATACGAGTCCCTGTCCGGTGGCCAGCAGGCCCGCTTCCAGATCCTGCTGCTGCAGCTTTCCGGCGCCACCCTATTGCTCCTGGACGAGCCCACGGACAACCTGGACCTGCACTCGGGCGAAGCCCTGGAACGTGCAATCGACGCCTTCGAAGGCACGGTGCTGGCCGTGACCCACGACCGCTGGTTCGCCAAGTCCTTCGACCGTTTCCTGGTGTTCGGCTCCGACGGCAAGGTCTACGAATCAGCCGAGCCGGTGTGGGACGAAAGCCGGGTGGAGCGGGCGCGGTAGGGGTTCTAGGTCAGGCGGCATTGCCGGTTTACCTCCTTGTACTGGAGGTAGCGGAACTCTTCCGGGCCGGTGACATGGCAGGCTTGCGGACAAAAGGCCCGCAGCAGGAGCGAGTCACCAGCCTGGACCCGTACCCAGTCCTCGTTGAGCCGGTAGAGAGCACTGCCGGACAAGACGAAAATGCCGTGTTCCATTGCGTGGGTTTCGGTAAGGGCGGCCGATCCGTTGGGTTGGAGAGTGACGATGTTCACGTGCATGTCGTGGGCAAGGTCATCGGCGGCAACGAATTGTGTGGTGCTTCTGGAACCGTTGGTTCCAAGGTTGGGCGTAGCTTCAGCCTCGCGCTCCGTGGTCACGAACGAGGCGGCTCTGTGGCCGTCGAGGGCAATGTACGCCTTGCGGATCCATTGAAAGTGCGCGGTCTTGGCCGAAGCATTGTGCATGGTCCAGTCCGCTCCGGCGGCCAGGTAGGCGTAGCTGCCTTCCTCCAGTGCGTGCGCTTCCCCGTCGAGTGTCAGCTGCAGTGTGCCGCCGGTCAGGAAGACCACGGCTTCGACGCCGGGCTCGGGTTCGGGGCTGCGGCTTCCGCCGCCGGGATGGACTTCGACGCTGTATTGGGAGAACCGGTCCGGGAAGCCCTTTGACGGTGCGGCGATGATCCAGGCACGGGATTTGGTCCAGCCCCTCAACGGGCGCGCGGCCGCGTCATTCGAGGCGCCCTTGGGAACGAAGGCGTACGCCCTGTTGACTACGGTGGCTTGGCTTTGAGCCCGTTCCTGTATGGGCGGAGTGTGTTCATAGGTGGTGGGCACGGGGTGCTCCTGGGAAATTGTGGGGGCAGGCGCCCGTCGTCGGGCTCATCGGACTGATGTGATGGCAGCTTCGTCGGATTGCGGCTCGTTCGCGGCTTCATCGGGGCTACGCGTGGGATCCTCGCCTGCGTTGTCCTGCCGGCTGAATGCGGCGAGCATTGCGTCGCGATCGAATTGGCCCTCCCATTTGGAGACCACGAACGTTGCCACGCAGTTCCCGAGCAGGTTGACCACTACGCGCATGGAATCCATGAGCCTGTCCGCGCCGAGAAGCAATGCCACACCGGCGACGGGGAAAATGCCCAGGGCGCCGGCTGTTGCGGAGAGAGCGAGGAAGGCCGAGCCGGGAACACCGGCCATGCCCTTGGAGGTGAGCATGAGAATGCCCAGGGCTGCCAACTGCTGTCCAAGGTCAAGGTTGTGGCCGAATGCCTGGGCCAGGAACAGCAGGGAGATTGAAAGGTAGAGGGCAGCACCGTCGAGATTGAAGGAGTAGCCCGTAGGCACCACGAGTCCGGTAGTTGCCCGGGAGCAGCCGGCATTGGTCAGCTTGGTCATGATGCGGGGAAGGACGGATTCCGTGGAAGCCGTGCCCAGTGCCAGGATGAACTCTTCGCGGGAATATTTGATGAACTTCCACAGCGGCACCTTCGGGTAGACCCAGGCCACGATGAACAGCAGGCCGATAAAGATGAGGGCTGAGCCGTAGCAGGCGGCGACCAGGAGGGCGTAGGTGCTCAAGGAGCTGAGGCCATACTGGCCGATGATGAACGCCATGGCTCCGAATGCGCCCACCGGGGCAACCCGCATGACCCAGGCCATGATCTTGAAGAACAGCTCGAGTGTGGTTTCCATGAGATCGATGACGGGCTTGCACCTGTCCCGGCCCACCACCACGATGGCCGCCCCGAAGAAGACGGAGAAGCACAACACTTGCAGCAGGGTGTTGGATGCGAAGGCGCCAATGACGCTGGTGGGGATGATCCCGAGCAGGAACTGCCCGGCGTCCTTGGGTGGCGCCGTCGTGGTCTTGGCGTTCAGGGCGTCTTGGGACAGGCTGGCAGGGTCGATGTTCAGGCCGGCGCCCGGCTGGACAAGGTTGGCAACAACCAGCCCGAACGCCAGGGCGAAAAGAGTGGCAGCGGTGAAGTACAGCAGTGCCTTGACGCCCACACGGCCGACGGACCTAACGTCGCCCACGGCTGATATGCCCGTGACGATGACCAGGAAGATCAGCGGAGCGATGATCATCTTGATGAGCTGGATGAAACCGTCACCGAGCGGGCGGAGGCCGGAACCTATGTCTGGCCAGAAGTAGCCGATCGCTATCCCCAGCACTACGGCAACCAGGATCTGGACGAACAAGGACTGGTACAAAGGCTTCTTTGCCGCTGGCATGGCAGCGGTTGTTGCGGGGATCTTCATAGGAGTGCCTGTCTGTGAGAAGCCAGGAAGGACTCCTGGCCGAGGTCACTGACGACGTTATGGGCGGCGTGTTTCCACCGCGCTACATCCGTGCGGCGAAGGCGTTTAAAATTTGGAACTCCGTTTCCGTAATGTGGAAACGATCGAATGCACTGCCGATATCAGCGGCGCCAGCCGCGACGTGGTGCTGTTGATCCCCGGAACCACGCTGGACCCTGGCACGAATTTCGACGGGACCTGGTTCCCCGCGCTGGACAAGCTGGACTGGCCGTACTGCTCCGTGGCGTTGCCCGATGACGCCATGAACGACATCCAGGTCTCGGCCCCCGGTTCGCCTTGCGGTTCTGGCCCGATCTGCGGGACATGGTCGATGACTACGTGGCGCTGGGTGCAACCAACCACGGCAGCCTGACCGTGGACGGCATGTGCGCTGCCGGGTGCGCGCCGGCGCTGCAGCAGCAGCTGTTCAGCTCCGCCTTCACCTCCGGCTACCGGAACCTGTCCAACTTCAACCGCCAGTTCCGCGAGGAATACGGCTGCACCCCCTTCGCGTACCGGCGGAGCGCCGGCGGGTGAGCGCTACCGCTGAGCCGACGACGGCGGCACCCGGCCGCCGTCGTCACCTTGTCGTCTTCCGTATGGCAGGGTCCGTTGTGTACGATCGTACGCATGACCGATTACTTCGCCGGAGATCCGCGCAGCAACCGTGAACGCATGCTCGCCGGGGACCTCTATATCGCCGACGACCCCGAAAGCGAGAAGGAAGCCCAGCGGGCCATGGCCCTGCAGGCGAAGTTCGCGGCCGCCTACCCGGAGGATCCGCTGGGATCACAGGCCATCCTGGCCGAATTCCTGGGCAGTGTGGGCGAGGAGGTGCACATCAAGGCGCCGATATATGTCGATTACGGCACATACATCTCGGTGGGTGCCCGGACGTTCATCAACTACAACCTGACAGCCCTGGACGTCGCCCCGATCACCATCGGCGAAGACTGCCAGATCGGCCCGAACGTCCAGCTCCTGACCCCTACGCACCCCGTGGAACCGCAGCCCCGCCGCGACCGGCTGGAAGCGGCCAAGCCGATCACCATCGGGGACAACGTCTGGCTGGGCGGCGGCGCCATCGTGCTGGCCGGCGTCACGGTCGGGGAGAACTCGGTGATCGGCGCCGGCGCCGTCGTCACCAAGGACGTTCCGGCCAACTGCGTGGCGGTCGGCAACCCTGCCCGCGTCATCCGGGAGATCTAGGCGTGGCCACGCGCCGCTTTGATCCGGACCGCCGGGACAGGATCATCGACGCTGCTTTGGATGTGATTGCCGCCGAAGGCGTCGCGGGGGCTTCGCACCGAAAGATCGCTGCCCGTGCCGGAGTGCCGCTCGGTTCCATGAGCTACCACTTCAGCGGCATGGACGAACTGCTCACCGAGGCCTTCACCCGCTTCGGCACCTCCATCTCGGACCGCTTCGACGAGCGACTCGGCCGCGCCGTTGGGATCGACGCGGCGCGCCAGGCCGTGGTGGACTTGATCCACGAGGACCTCCTGGACTCGCAGCGGGAACTGGTCCTGACCCACGAGCTTTACACCCTGGCCGCCCGGAAACCCGAATTCCGCCGCATCACCCGCGACTGGATGGCCCGCAGCAGGCGGGCCCTGGGCCTGCATTTCGACCCTGTCACCTGCCGCATGCTGGATGCCCTGATCGAGGGCCTCTCCATCCACGCGGCGCTGGATACAGACGCGCAAGACACCGACGCGCAAGACACGGACGCGCAAGACACCGAACCGCTCGACCCCGAACCGCACAGCCGGGCCCGCACCGCCGAGGCGGTCGCCCGCATCACCACCACCGACCCCACTGCCTTCGACCGTTTCAGGGAAGCCACACACGAATGACCCTCACCACCAGCACCAACGTCCGTGCCGCCGCCGTGGCCACCTTCCTGGTCTTCGGCATGAACGGCCTGGTCTTCGCCAGCTGGGCGGCGCGCATCCCGGCCGTCGCCGAGTCACTGCAGCTGGGCGCTGGCCAGATCGGCACGTTGTTGCTTTGCATCGCCGTCGGCTCCCTCGTGGCGCTGCCCTCCAGCGGCTGGGTGATCGGCCGGATCGGCACGGCGAACGCCATCCGCTTTGCTGGCCTGCTGCTCGGTGCCGCCGGTTGCGGCGTGGCGTTCTCGCTGATGGCGGCCGCCGTAGTGCCCACCGCGGTCTGCCTCTTCTTCCTCGGCATGGGCGTCGGCGTCTGGGACGTGGCGCAGAACATCGAGGGCGCCGACGTCGAACACCGCCTCGGGCGGACCATCATGCCCCAGTTCCATGCGGCTTTCAGCGGCGGCGCCTTCGTCGGTGCGCTGATCGGTGCCGGGCTCTCGCAGCTCGGCGTCGGCCTGCCCGAGCACCTGCTGGTCATCGCCGCCGTCGCTGTGGCGCTGGCCCTGACCGCGCCGCGCTACTTCATCCCGCACGTTGCCGCGCACGCGGATCCCGACGGCGGTGCTGCCGCCCCCAAGGGCGCCTCGGCCTGGCGTGACGGCCGCACGCTGCTGATCGGCGTCGTCGTCCTCGGTGCCACCTTGACCGAAGGTGCAGGCAACGACTGGATCGCGAAGGCAGCGGTGGACGGCATGCACGCCAGCGAATCCGCCGGCGCCCTGCTGTTCGCCCTGTTCGTCGCGGCGATGACCCTGATGCGCTTCCTTGGCGGCCGGGCGATCGACCGCTACGGCCGGGTGGCCGTCCTCCGCGCCAGCATGGGCGCTGCCGCCTTGGGCCTGGCCCTGTTCGTCTTCGCCCCGAACATCGTCCTGGCCGCGATCGGTGCGGCCCTCTGGGGCATCGGTGCGGCCCTGGCGTTCCCGATGGGCATGTCCGCCGCTGCCGACGATCCGAGGCACGCAGCCGCACGGGTGTCCGTGGTGTCCACCATCGGCTACATCGCCTTCCTTGCAGGCCCGCCGCTGCTGGGCTATCTGGGTGACCACACCGGCATCCGCTTCGCGTTGCTGGCTATCGGGGCGCCGATCCTGCTGGCCCTGCTCCTCGCCGGCGCCGCGAAACCCTTGCCTTCCAAGTAAGGATCCTCCGGGCATCTATATTCTCCGCGAGGCATGCTTCCTGGACGGGGAGCCACAGCAGCAGCACCACCGCGGCAGCCAAGCACGTGCCGCCGAGCACGTCGCTGAGCCAGTGGGCCGCCAAGTACGTGCGGCTGAGCATCATCGATACCGCCCCGAGCGCCGCCAACACCCAGGCCCAGGCCCGGCCGATGAGCAGCGCGGCGGCCACGACAAATGCCGCCGTGCTGGAAGCATGCCCCGAAGGGTATGAATAGGTTTCCGTGAACACCCCGGCGTCGCCCGGGCGCGGGCGCTGGATAAGCCACTTGAGGAGCTGGACCAGGAGCGTCACTGCCACGCCGGCGACCACGCTGAAGAGGGCCATCTTCGGGCGGCGGCGCGCGAGCAGCGCCGCGCCCAACAGGGCGTGGAAGACGAACATGCCCGTGTAGCCGGCCCAGTTCAGCACCAGGTTCACGGCGTCCCAGAACGGGTTGCGCAGGCCCAGCATGGCGTCGTGCCAGGCGGTGTCGGCGGACTGGAAGGGGGGCCGGCGTGGGTCTGCGAGGAGGATTCCCCCAAGGAGCACGGCGACGGCGAGCAGAACGGTGGCCGCGGCGACGGTCGCGCCCGGGCTGAGTCTGCGTGGCTGGAGGCTCCCCATCAGCCCATCCTAGGAGGCCTTCCTGATCCCCCGTGTCATCTTGCGGATGTGCTCCGGGGTGAGGCCCGTGAGCGAGGCAAGTTCGAAGACGTCCAGCACGCCGTCCCGGAGCGCAGCGGCCACGAGGGACTGCCGTTCCGCTTCGTAGCCAAGCCGCTCGGCGTCCGCCTCCGCCAGTTCCCGGGCGGCCTCCTCCAGTTGCCCGAGGCGGCTTTGCCGGGACATGCCCGACGGCGGCAGGCCGGCGGCATCTGCGGCGGCGGTCCGCACCACCCAGGCGGAGACGCCCAGCGCGGACGTGATCATGGTGACGGGCACGCGGTCCTGCACGCACTGGGCGATGAGTTCGTTGCGGCGGACGATCAGCGCGCGGAAGCTGCTGTCCGCCCGGGCGAGGCGCTGCCTCTGCTGCGTGAGCCCCGAACGGAAAGGGCCGCCGTCGTCCGTTCTTCCTTCGGGCGCCCCGGCCGTGAGGCGGGAAGCGGACGGGGAAAAGCGCGCGGCGCGCTGCGAGGTGCCGTAGCGGTACCCGCCTGCGGGCAGGGAAGTGCCACGCGTCAGCTGAACGTCCATGGAAGAAAGCCAACCGCGGCAAGCGCGGCCCGGGAAATACCAAAACCGCGTGAATCCATAAGCAAACGCGATACCAAGGTTGCGGGAAACCATAAGGATGCCTTATCAACCCACTCACAATTGGTCTTATCCATGCGGCATTTGCATACCTAGGCTCGGAAGGAGCCCTACACCCAAGATCCCGGTTTCCAAGGGCCGTGTTCCCAACAGCGGGGACACCAACACTGCTTCGGAGGAGATCATGCCCGACTATTCATCGGCGTCGTACGCACCGGCTTCACGCGTCAGCCGCATCAAGTCGTCCCCCAGCGTCGCGGCAGCAGCCAGGGTCCGCGAACTGAAGGCCGGGGGTCGCACGATCATCGACCTCACCGTGGGCGAACCGGACTTCGACACCCCGGAGCACATCAAGGCCGCCGCCGTCGCCGCCATCCAGGCCGGCGAAACCAAGTACACCTCGGTCACCGGAACCCCTGCCCTGCAGTCCGCCATCCTCGGCCGCCTGGAACGCCACACCGGCATCAGCTACGGCAGGGACGAAATCACCGTGGGCGGCGGTGCCAAGCAGGTCATCTTCCTGGCGCTCATGGCAACCCTCGACGCCGGTGACGAAGTCATCATCCCGGCCCCCTACTGGGTGTCCTACCCGGACATGGTGCTCGCCAACGAGGGCACTCCGGTGATCGTGCCCTGCGGCGAGGACGCCGGCTTCAAGCTCACCCCGGAGGCGCTGCGCGCCGCTATCACTCCGCAGAGCAAGTGGCTCATCCTCAACACCCCGTCCAACCCCACCGGCGCCGTCTACAGCCGCGCCGAACTCGCCGCCCTCACCGAGGTCCTGGAGGAGTTCCCCCAACTGCTGGTCCTCACCGACGAGATCTACGACGAGATCAACTTCGGCAGCGAACGCATCGCCAGCCTGGTGGAGGTGGCGCCCCCGCTGAAGGACCGCATCCTGTTGGTCAACGGCGTGTCCAAGGCCTACGCCATGACCGGCTGGCGCATCGGCTACGCGGCCGGCCCCGCCCCGGTGGTGGCATCCATCAACAAGCTGCAATCGCAGATGTCCTCCTGCCCGTCCTCGGTCAGCCAGGCCGCTGCGGCCGCCGCGCTCTCCGGCGACCAGTCCTTTGTGCGCGAAAGCGTGGCGGTCTACCGCACCCGCCGCGATGCCGCCGTCGCCGGCCTGAATGCCGTGGACGGGCTGTCCTGCACTGCAGCCGACGGCGCCTTCTATACCTGGGTCAACTGCTCCGGCGTGATCGGCAAGACGACGCCGGCCGGAACCACCATCCGCAACGACGAGGACTTCACCCTGTACCTCCTGGACGCCGCCTCGGTGGCCGTGATCCAGGGCTCGGCCTACGGCCTGGAACCGTACTTCCGCATCTCCTTCGCCACGGACCTGGACACCATCCAGTCCGCCGTCGTCGCCATCGACAAAGCCGTCCGCGCGCTCAGCTGAACCGCGCACTCAGCTGAACCGCGGCTCAGCTGAACCGCGCCGAACCGCCTCCGAATACCCAGCAGAAAGACACAGCCATGATCCACGTCAAGACCAAGTTCGAACGCCCGGCGGCCGACGTCGTCGAGCGGCTCTCGAAGTTCTCCTCCGCCACCATCCACGAGGCCCAGGGCCGCAAGGGCGCGCTGAACTCGAAGATCAAGCCGATCGACCGCGAAATGTCCTTCTGCGGCCCCGCCGTCACGGTGCGCTGCGCCCCGCAGGACAACCTGATGCTCCAGGTGGCCATCCATTACGCGCAGGGCGGCGACGTGGTGCTGGTGGGCACCGGCGAATACGAGGAAGCCGGCATCTTCGGCGACGTTCTGGGCAACGCCATGAAGGCCAAGGGCATCGCCGCGATGGTCACCGAATCCGGCGTGCGGGACACCGCGGACCTGATCGAACTCGGCCTGCCCGTCTTCTCCGGCAACGTCTGCATCAAGGGCACCGTCAAGGAAACCCTGGGCCCGATCAACCACCCGCTGGTGATCGGTGACGAGATCATCTACCCGGGCGACATCCTGCGCGGTGACGCCGACGGCGTGGTGGTGGTGCGCCGCGAAGAAGCCGAAGAGGTCATCGCCCTGTCCCAGGCCCGCGACGACCACGAGCGCGAGCTGATCAAGCTGTACCACGACGGCGGCACCACCATAGAGCTGTGCGAACTCACCGACAAGCTGAAGGCCAAGGGCCTGCTGGTCGAGGAATGAGCCTGCTGTTGCATACAGCCGCTTCGCGCTGAGTCCGCCGGAGCGCTGCGGGGTCGCTGGAATGTTCCGGCGACCCCGCAGCGCTCCCGCGACCCTGATGCATGGCCGGCATCAGGCTGCCTTCGAAAGGTCAAGGACGAACATAAGCAGCTTCTACGGGCGGGCGTGCGGAGTAAGGCCGGGTCCGTAGTCTTCCAGGAGCCGGTTGCGGATCATTTCGCGGATGATGATCAACACGGCGGAGGCGGACTCGGACAACGGCTCGTGTTCGGCCGTGCACAGCGCGATCTTGCACTGCAGGGCCGGTTCGACGATCCGCAGGACCTGGAAGTCTTCGTAGTGGAACAAGGCGTCCGCAGCCGAACGGGGCAAGATCGTGGAGCCCAGGCCCGAGGCGATCAACCGGCCCAGGACAGGAACGGACTCCACTTCGCCGGCCAGCTTCAGCGGCAGCCCCAAATCCTCCAGGCCCTTGTCCACCACCTGGCGCAGGGTGTGGATCCGCTCCGGCAGGAAGAGCCGCTGGCCGGCTACTTCGGCCAGCGTCACCGTCTCGCCGTCGCCGATTTCCAGGTTGGCGTTCGCTACCAGGTGCAGGTCTTCCACGACCATGGTGGTGAACTGGACGCCACGGATCGGCCCCGGTTCGTAGATCAGGGCCATGTCCAGCTTGCCGTTCTTGATCGCCTCGCTCAGCACGCCACCGAAGGTTTCCGTCAGGTGCAAGACGATGTCCGGGTACCGTTCGCCCACTTCGCGCACGATCTCCGGCGCCAGCTTCGAGACCATGCTGTACGGGGCGATCGCGATTGACACGCGGCCGGCCGGGGCCGCCCCGGAAGCCTCGACGTCGGTCCTCGCCTGCTCCACGAGGCGCAGGATGGTCTGGGCATGGCGGTACAGGGCGTGCCCCGCGGAGGTGGGTTCCACGCCCTGCTTGCTGCGGATGAGCAGCCGCTGCTTGAGTTCCTTTTCCAGCGAGGAGACCTGCTGGCTCAGGGCGGGCTGGGCGACGTGGAGGCTTGCGGCGGCCTTGGTGATGCTTCCTGAATCCACGATCCGCACGAAGTATTCGAGCTTCCGTGTGTCCATCTTGTGCGCCTTTCCGAAGGGTCCCTCGACGGCCCTGCCTCATAGCAAGAGCTTATGCGGTGAAGCAGAACAAGTCTTTGATACCCCGTCCTGGCCATGATCTCCGGGTTCGGCCGCCCTTTCCATAAGGCTTTCTTATGGTGGGACGCCCAATAGGTCTTTGTCGTGAGGGCCGTCACGGTGGAACCCTCGAAGTGTGGGGAAGTGATGCCCGCAACATCCGCGAGGAAAGAGGACACCGTGACTGCCGTGATCGATCTCGTGGCGGATCTGGGAGAAGGATTCGGCACGTACACCCTGGGCGAGGACAAGGATCTCCTGGACATCGTCTCCAGCGCGAACATCGCGTGCGGTTTCCACGCCGGCGACCCGGACATCATGGACCGCACCGTGGCCGAATGCGTCCGCCGCGGAGTCGGCATCGGTGCCCACCCCAGCTTCCCGGACCTGCGCGGCTTTGGCCGGCGCGCCATGGACCTCACCGCGGAGGAAGTCCGCACCGACACCCTCTACCAGCTCGGCGCCCTCTCCGCCTTCGCCGCGTACCACGGCACCCGAGTTTCGCACATCGCCCCGCACGGCCGCCTGGGCAACCTCGTCGCCACCCGCACAGACTACGCCGACGCCGTTGCTGACGCCGCCTTCCGCACCGACCCCTCCCTGATCGTCCTCGCGCAGGACGGCGAACTGGCCCGTGCAGCCGCACAGCGCGGCCTCGGCGTCGCGATCGTCGGCATCGCTGACCGCGCCTACCAGGCGGACGGCACCCTCGTTCCGCGCAGCCAGCCCGGCGCGGTGCTGCACGATCCCTCCGTCATCGTCGAACGGACCGTCCGAATGGTCACAGAAGGCGTCATCGAAACGGTGGCCGGCGCCGACGTCGCCATCCAGGCTGACACCGTGCTGCTGCACGGCGACAACCCCGGCGCCGTCGCCCTGGCCCGGCTCATCCGCAAGGAGCTCACCGCCGCCGGCGTCCGCATTGCTCCGCTCGCCGAGGTCCTGGGCGCCCGGTACAACCGGTACAAGGCAGATAGCAGCCTGACATGAGCACCTTCGCCACCCCCGCCGTCGAGATCCACGAGTCCGGCGATTCCGCCGTCCGCGTCGTGGCCGTCTCCACGGACTCCGAACGCAACTGGGAAACCGTGCACCGCCTGGCCGGCTGGCTGGACACCTGCGAGGCCGAAGGCCTCCACGGCGCCGTCCCCACCTACGACTCCGTGCTGGTCGAGTTCGACCCCGCCCTGGTCTCCGCCAAGCAGCTGCGCGCGTTCGTCCAGCTCGGCCTGCGCCAGCTGGACCTCGCCGGCAGCTCCGCCCGCGGGCCACAGGAGTTCGAAGTGCCCGTCGCCTACGGCGGCGGCTTCGGCCCGGACCTGGAAAAGGTTGCCGAGCAGCAGGGGATCACGGTGGCCGAGGTCATTGCCCTGCACTCGGCCAAGCGCTACACCATCCGTTGCATGGGCGCTCCGGCAGGTTCGCCCATGATGGACGGCCCCGACTTCCCGTTTCCCGTTCCGCGCCTGAAGGACCCGCGCCTCAGCGTCCCCGCCGGCGCGATCGCCGTCGCCGGACGGCAGGCGGTCATTGCCCCGGCAGTGGCGCCCGGCGGCTGGTGCGTGATCGGCCAGACCCCGCTCACCGTCCTCGACCTTGGCCGGGAACCGCTGGTCCCGTACGTTCCCGGGGACACCCTGCGCTTCCGTCCGATCAGCCACGAGGAATTCGACGGCTACGTCGGCAAGCACCTTGCGGCCCTGCAGCCGTCCGCGCTGCACCCGTCCGCGCTGCACCCGTCCGCCCTGCACCCGTCCGCCCTGCACCCGGAGGTGGCGCTGTGAACGGCCGCATCGTCGTCGAGCAGCCCGGAAACTCCGTGGTCACGGACCTCGGCCGCTTCCGCGGACCGCGCTTCGGCCTGCCGGTCAACGGCGCCCTGGACCAGTTCTCGGCCCGCGCCGCGAACATCCTTGCCGGCAACCCGGACAACGCCCCGCTGCTGGAAGTGACCGCGTTGGACTTCCGGATGCGCGCAGACCAGGACCTCCTGATTGCCGTCACCGGTGCGCCCCTGACCCTCACGGTCGGCGGCCGCGAACAGCCCCAATGGGAACCTGTTTCGGTCTGCGCCGGGGAGGCCGTGGCGATCCGCGGCATCCACACGGGACTGCGCTCCTACCTGGCTATCCATGGCTCGGTGGACGCGCCCCTGCTGATGGGCAGCTGCGCCCCGGACACCGTGATCGGCTTCGGCCTGAAACTGGGCGAAGGAACCGTCCTCGGGATCCGGCGCAGCGTTGCACCGCTCCGGCAGCCCTACTTCGACATCCCGTTGTTCCGCCTGGGCCTAGAGCGTCCTGCCATGGGCTCGGAACTCGTGGTGGATGTCACCGACGGCCCGGATGTGGCCGAATTCGGTGACACTGCCGGCCTGCTGTTCGCCTCCGGTTACACGGTGAGTGGGCGCAGCAACCACATCGGACTCCGGCTCGGCGGCCAGCTGCCGGAACGGATGTCCAACGCGGAGGTCCTCTCCCGCGGTGTCCCGGTGGGCGCCGTCGAAGTCCCCAACAGGGAGGAACTCCTGGTCCTGCACCGGGGACGCGGCGTCACCGCCGGGTACCCGGTCCTGGCTGTCGCCACCAGCCTTGGACTCGATGTCCTGGCACAGGCCCGGCCCGGGGATGTTGTCCGCTTCCGGAAGACCACCGTTGCCGAGGCGACCCTGGCCTACCGGGCCGCCATGCGGCGGCTCGAATCCCTCCGAACAACCGTCAACACCGTTTTCAAACTCCTCGGCGTCGGAGACGAACCCGGCTGGCGGGAACTGCCACCGGCCATCGCCATCTGAAAACCCTCGCCACCGTCATGGGGCCTTGTTAAGCTCCAAAGATCAAGGGAAAACACATGTCAACAAGCACCAACGCTGCGTCAACGCAGCCCGAGCGGCTCACCGGCCGGCAGACCCGCAAGGTCGTCACCGCCGGCTGCGTCGGCATCTTCGTGGAACTCTACGACAACGGCATCTTCGCCTTCATGGCGGGAACCCTTGCCCTGGTGTTCCTCGCCCCAGGCAATCCGGACAACGCCCTGCTGTTCGTGTTCGCCGGCTACGCCGTGTCCTTCTTCGTGCGGCCCCTGGGCGCCGTCGTTTGTGGTTACCTCGGTGACCGGATCGGCAGGCAAAAGCTCCTGGTCTTCGTGATCATGCTGATCAGCGTGGCTACGGCGGGCATCGGCCTGCTGCCGCCGTACGCAGCTATCGGCATCGCGGCACCGATCTTGCTGGTCCTGCTGCGCATGCTCCAGGGCTTCTCCGTAGGCGGCGAGGCCGCCGGCGCCATGACCTTCCTGGCCGAGCACGCCCCTGAAGGCAAGCGCGGCGTCATCACCTCCTACGCCCAGATCGCTTCCTTCGCTGCCCTGCTGACCGGCACGCTCGTGGCCTACTCCATGTCTCCGTGGCTCACCCAGGCAGCGATCGACGGCGGCGGCTTCGGCTCCTTCGCCTGGCGTGTTCCGTTCCTGGTCGCCATCCCCATGGGCATCATCGGCTTCTACATCCGCAAGGCCATCGCCGACACCCCGAACTTCGTGAAGCTCAAAGAAGAGGGCGGCCTGTCCAAGAACCCCTTGAAGGAAGCCTTCAAGTCCGCCGAACACCGCCGCGCCATGCTGCTGGCCCTGTTCATCCCGCTGATGAATGGCTCGGGCTACTACGTCCTGTTCTCCTACATGCCCACCTTCCTCAAGGGCAAGCAGCTGAACTTCAGCATCGGCGAAGCCCTCATCGTCACCGCTTGCAGCCTGGTGGTCATCTGCATCGCCATTCCGTTCATGGGCGCCCTCTCGGACCGCGTGGGCCGCAAGAAAGTCATTGCCGGTGCAGCGATCGCCATGGCAATCGTCGGCATCCCGGCCTACGCGCTGATCGCCACCGGCAACATGGGGCTCGCCATCCTCGGCGCTTCCCTCATGGCAGTCGTCTTCGCCGGCCACACCGCCGTCATCCACATCCTGATCGTGGAACTGTTCCCCACCCGCGTCCGCTACTCGGCCTACGGCCTGGGCTACAACATCTCCTCCGCGCTCTTCGGCGGAACGGCCCCGCTACTCATGACCTGGCTGATTTCCAGCACGGGCAACATCTACATGCCGGCCTTCTACGCCGTCATCACCGCCCTGGGCACCCTCGCCGCGGTCAGCACGGTCAAGGACCGCGCCCACGAGCCGCTGCGCGACGCCTGATCCCTTTCCATCCGGTGCCGTCCTCCCCTCCGGGAGGCCCGGCGTCGCCAAGCAAGACATCCGGAGTAACCATGTCCTTCTCTGACTACACCACCGCAGTGGTGACCGGCGCGTCCACCGGCATGGGCGCCGCCATCGCCGAGCGCCTCGCCAAGCACGGGCTGACGGTGCACGCCTTCGCCCGCAACGAAGACCGGCTCAAGGAGCTGGCCGACCGCACCGGGGCGATCCCGCACGCGGTGGACCTGACGGACACGGCCGCCGTCGCCGCGGAACTGGAAAGCCTGGAAGTGGATGTACTGGTGAACTGCGCCGGGGTCTCCCGCCCCGGGAACATCCTGGATTCGTCCGAGTCGGATATCGACGAACTGATTGACGTGAACCTCCGCGGCCTCCTCCAACTGACCCGCTTGGTGCTTCCGGGCATGGTGGAGCGGGACCTCGGCCACATCGTCAACATCAGCTCGATCGCCGGCACTTACAACTTCTACGGCCACACGGTCTACCACGCCACCAAGGCAGCCGTGCACCAGATCTCGCGGCAGCTCCGCAACGACACCGTGGGCAAGCGCATCCGGGTCACGGAAATCTGCCCCGGCCGGGTGGAAACCGAGATCTTCGGCCGGAACATGGGCGGCACCCCGGAAGCCATGGAAGAGGCGTGGAAGACGTACTACGAAGGCTACGAGTCGCTCACCACGGGGGACATCGTGGACGCCCTCGACTACGCCGTGGACACCCCCCGGCACGTGAACGTGGGGATGCTGGAGATCATGCCCACCTTCCAGGTTCCGGGCGGCCTGGTGTTCGACCGGCGCGACTAAGCCGCCGGGCCGCACCGCCCCTAAGCTGCCCGGACCTGCGGTCCGGGCCTACAGATTCCGGTGGAAAACGCACTCCCTCGACCGGAAATACAAGCCGCCGGCCACACCCCGTTCCGTGGCCGGCGGCACCCGTTTAATAGCGGCTCCTAATGCGCGACGGCGGCGCCCGTCGTTCCCGACCCCGAACCGCCCGGCTCCCGCCAGTCCCCTGGAGTACGCTGGCCCCATGCGGACAATCCTGCGCCGGAGCCTCGGGCTGCGCCCTGTGCACGGGCTGCGCCGAGGGTTCGCGTCGCAGGCTGCGCACCGCCTGCGTGCTGTGCGCAGCCTGCGACGCGGCCCGGGCAAAATAGCCGATTTCGACCGGGCCGTGCTCCGCCGGATTTCCCGCTGGCCGCACGGGAACCACGACGCCTTCTTCCGCAATCTCTCCGCCGCCGCCACCAAGGGCAAACTCTGGTTCGCCGTCGCCGGCGCCCTAGCCGCCGTTCCCGGCAAACCGCGCCGCGCCGCCGTGCACGGCCTCCTTGCCCTCGGTGTGGCGTCCGCCGTCACCAACCTCGGCTTCAAGGCGCTCCTCCCGCGCACCCGCCCCCTGCCCGAACACCTCCCGGTCTTCCGCTTCGTGCACCCGCAGCCCACCAGCTCCTCGATGCCTTCGGGCCATTCGGCGTCCGCCGTGGCCTTCACCCTGGGCGTCTCCTTCGTGCAGCCGGCCCTCGGCGCGCTGCTCGCCCCCGTGGCCGCCGGGGTGGCCTATTCCCGTGTCCACACCGGGGCGCACTGGCCCTCCGACGTGGTCTTCGGCTCGGCGATCGGCGCCGGGGCGGCGTTGCTCACCCGTCGCTGGTGGCCGGCGCGGGAAGCACAGCCGGCGGTCCGGCGCACCCCCGAGGCCCTTGCGAAGATCGACGACGGCGCCGGGCTGGCGATCGTTGTCAACGCCAAGGGCGGTTCCTACACCCCGGAGACCGGGAACCTCCTGCAGGAGGCCTTCCCGCAGGCGCACATCCGCGAGGCCGGCGACGACGAGGACATCAATGCGGTCATCGAGGAAACCGCCGCACGGCCCGGGACCAAGGCCCTCGGGGTGTGGGGCGGCGATGGTACGGTCGGCACCGCGGCGGCTGCCGCCGTCGGGCACGGACTGCCGCTGCTGGTGCTGCCCGGCGGGACGCTGAACCACTTTGCCCGCGACGTGGGCATCTCCACCCTCGCGGATGCCGTGGCTGCCGCGGAGACCGGGAGCGGGATCCGCGCGGACACGGCCAGGGTTGCGGCCGGTCGCGGCCAGGACGGGACGGACGAAATCCGCGAGTTCGCGATGCTGAACACCGCCAGCATCGGGGTCTATCCGAACCTCGTGCGCCGGCGCGAACGGCTCCAGGGCGCCCTCGGCAAGCCGCTGGCCGGCCTGATCGCGGGGCTGCGCACCTTCGCGGCGGCCTCACCCACCACCTTGCTGATCGACGGCGTCCGGCACCGGATCTGGATCCTCTACCTGGGCCGCGGCCGCTACTACCCGCGGGACCTGGCGCCGCTGGCCCGCCCGGTGATGGACGACGGTGTCCTGGACATCCGCATGGTCACGGCGGATGAGCGCTTTGCCCGGCTCCGGCTGCTCTGGGGCGTGCTCACCGGAACCGCCGGCAGTTCCAAGGTCACGCATTTGCGTGAGGCTTCCCGGATCGCCGTCGAAGCGCTGGGCGCGCCGCTGGTGCTGGCGGTCGACGGCGAGCCCCTCCCCGGGGTGCGCAGCGCGGAGTTCAGCGTCCGGCCCGGGCACCTGCGGGTGTACTCGCCGGGCCAGCTCGCCGAAGGTGGGGATCATCCATGAGGACTACCCTGATCCGACCCTGAATCATCCCTGGGGCAGGCGATTCCCGGAGCGCATGTGGCTAGCGTTGTTAATACCGTCAACAACACTCGGCTTCAGCGAAAGGGAAGGGACACTTCCATGATCGGGGCAATTCATGATTGAGGCACACGGGCTGCGAAAGGTCTACGGGCACAAGACCGCCGTGGACGGCATCAGCTTCACCGTCCAGCCGGGAAAGGTCACGGGCTTCCTAGGCCCGAACGGCGCCGGAAAATCCACCACGATGCGCATGATCATGGGCCTGGACCGGCCCACCGCCGGCAGCGTCACCGTGAACGGCCGGCCATACGCCAAACACAAGGCTCCCCTGCACGAGGTCGGTGCGCTGCTCGATGCCAAGGCCGTGCACACCAGCCGGAGCGCCTACAACCATCTGCGCGCCATGGCCGCGACGCACGGCATCCCCAAGCAGCGCATCGATGAGGTCATCGACATGACCGGCCTCAGCGCAGTTGCCAGGAAGAAGGCCGGCGGCTTTTCCCTGGGAATGGGCCAGCGCCTCGGTATCGCCAACGCCCTCCTGGGCGACCCGCAGACCCTCATCCTCGACGAGCCGGTCAACGGCCTTGATCCGGAAGGCGTCCAGTGGGTCCGCAATCTGGCCCGCTACCTCGCGGGGCAGGGCAAGACGGTCTTCATTTCCAGCCACCTGATGTCCGAAATGGCGCAGACCGCAGACCACCTGATCGTCATCGGCCGGGGCAGGATCATCGCGGACACCACGGTCGATTCCCTGATTGAAAGCCAGACGCGCAAGCGCACCCTGGTCCGCACCTCCGAGGCCTCGCGCCTGGGCCAGCTCTTGGCCGGAGACGGCGTCCGCGTGGAACAGAACGCCACGGAGACCCTCGAAGTCTCCGGCCTGGAACCCCGCAGGATCGCCGAACTGGCCCTCGAGAACCGGGTGCTTGTCTATGAGCTCACGCCGCTGACCTCTTCGCTCGAAGAGGCCTACTTCCAGCTCACCAAGGACGAGGTGGAATACCACTCGCACCTTGAATCCGGTCCCGGCCAGGCCACCGGCCCGGGAACCGTCCCCGCCCCCACTTTGGAAGGATCCCAGCGATGAGCTCCGCCGCCCTCCCCACCCGGGCACACGCTTCGTCCGCCGCAAACCACGGCGTCAACTTTCTGCGGGTCCTCAACTCGGAGTTCATCAAGTTCCGCACGCTCATGAGCACCAAGCTGCTGGTCATTGCCACCCTGGTGGCGATTGTCGGCGTCGGCGTGCTGTCCGCGCTGGTCCGCTGGAGCGTGGTGCGCCAGCTTACGGAGGGGCTGGGCCCCGGGGGGCAGAAACTGACGGCGCAGCAGGCCGTGCAGTCCTTCCCGCCCGGCCAGGGCTTCGACCTGTACAACCTGCCGAACGCGGGCCTCAACATCGGCATCCTGGTCCTGGGCTCCCTGGCCGTGCTGTTCATCGCTTCCGAATTCGCCACCGGGATGATCCGTTCCACCATGAACGCCGCTCCGGACCGGCTGTCCACCTTCGTGGCCAAGGCCGTGGTGCTGGTCCTCGTGTCTTACATCCTGTCCGTGCTGGGCGGGGCGCTCAGTTTCCTGTTCTCGGCGCCGATGTTCACCGGCATGGGGCTGACGCTGGACTGGGGGACCGACGGCGTGTTGTACAGCCTGCTGACCGGCGGGCTTTACGTCGCCGGGGTGGCGCTGATCGGGCTGTCCCTGGGCACCCTGCTGAAGAACTCCGCGGGCGGAATCACCATCCTCGTCAGCATCATGTTCGTGCTGCCGTTCGCGGGCTCGTTCCTGGCCTTCGCGCCCGGGGAGTTCTGGAAGTACGTTCCCCAGTACCTGCCCAGCGAGGCGGCGGGGCGGTTCCTTTCGATCGGCCACGCCGACGGCATCCTGGACCCCTGGCAGGGCGGCCTCATCTTCCTCGGCTACGTAGTGCTTTTCCTGGTTCCGGCGCTGGTGGTCCTCAAGAAGCGGGACGTCTGATCCTGCCGGCAACAGCTTGGCCGGCCGCCAGGCCGAATAGGCTCGTTCCATGAGCGAAGAACCGCAGGCGTTGGCGCCGGCCCCGGTGGACCCCGCAGTCCCCCCGGGGCCGGCAGTCCCCTTGGGTGAGGCGTCCTTCGCCGAAATCACGGCCCGGCGCCGCGGCAGGGTGCGCAGGTACTTCTATGAGCACCCGCGCGTGATGGATGCCGTGGTGGTGCTCTGCTACCTGCTGCTTGCGCTGTCCACCCTGATCAGCAGCGTCGTGGACGGCAAATGGCCGGCCGGGCTGCTGCTCCTGGCCACCGCCGGGGCGCTGTGCCTGCGCCGGGTTTTCCCGCTGACGGTGACGGCCGCCGTCGCGCTGCTGGAACTCGGGGTGACCCTGCTGCACCCGTGGGGCACCAATGTCTCCGCAGGACTCTGGTTCGCGCTGTATGCGGTGGCGGTGGTGCGGCCGCGGCGCTCCGCCCTCACGGTCTTCGCCGCCGCGAGCCTGCCGCTCACGCTGCTGTACCTGTTCATGTGGACCAGCCCCGGCGGGCCCGGCGGGACAGCGGATGCGGAGCTGCCGGAGAACTACCACCTCATCAGCAACATCACCGCGGCCATCAGCATCCTGCTGTCCAACCTGATCGCCACGGGCATCGGCATCTCGGTGCGCCAGCGTCGCGAGCACGAAGCCGAGATCCGCGCCTGGGCCGCGCAGACCGCCCGCCTGGGCTCCGTCACGGAACGGAACCGCATCGCCCGGGAGATGCACGACGTCGTCGCGCACTCGCTCACGGTGATGATCAGCCTGTCGGACGGCGCCGCCGTCGTGGTCCGGAAGGATCCCGACCGCGCCGCGGAGGTGCTCGGCGAGCTTTCGCGCACCGGCCGCACGGCGCTGGCGGACATGCGCCGCGTGCTCGGGGTGCTGCGCGACGACTCCGGCCGCCCCGCGCCGCTCGCACCCACCGCCTCGGGGGACCTCGCCACCTTGCTGGAGGGTTTCCGCACCGCCGGGCTGCCGCTGCATTTCACGCACACCGGACCGGCCCTGCCCGACGATCCCGCCTTCCGGCTCACGGTCTTCCGGATCGTGCAGGAGTCGCTCACCAATGTGCTGCGGTACGGGCGTGCGCTGGGCCGGGTTGACGTGCTCGTTCTGCGGGACGGGGACCGGGTCACCATTGATGTGCTCGACGACGGCCGGGACGTCCGGGAAGATGTCGCCGGGGCGGGTGGCCACGGAGTGCGCGGTTCCGGAATCGGGACCGGGCAGGGCATCAACGGAATGCGGGAGCGGGCCCGGATCTACGCGGGAACCGTGGACGCCGGCCCCGCGCCGAACGGCGGCTGGCGCGTCCACGCGGAATTGAACTGGAACGGCGACAAGGGGAAGCCATGAGCGGAGACGGAACGATCAAGGTGCTGCTGGCGGACGACCAGCCGCTGCTGCGCATGGGCTTCCGGCTCATCCTCGAGGGCGAGCCCGACCTGGAGGTGGTGGGTGAGGCCTCGGACGGAAACGAAGCCCTGGCCCAGGCCGCGGCCCTGCATCCGGATGTCATCCTGATGGACGTCCGGATGCCCGGGATGGACGGCATCGAGGCCACCCGCCGGCTCAGCGCCCTTGATTCCGCGGCCCGGGTCATCATCCTCACCACCTTCGACCTCGACGAGTACGCTTTCGCCGGACTGCAGGCGGGCGCTTCGGCGTTCCTGCTCAAGGACGTGGCCCCGGAGGAACTGGTGCACGCGGTGCGGCTGGTGGCCAGCGGCGATGCCGTGGTGGCGCCGCGGGTCACGCAGCGGTTGCTGGAAACCTACGTGCGGGGCGCCCGCCCGCACGGGCAGTCCCCGGCGGGGCACGCTCCGCCGCCGCGGGACCCGCTGCTGGAGGAGCTCACGCCGCGCGAAACCGAGATGCTCCAGGCCATCGCCGAGGGCCTGTCCAACGCGGAGATCGCACACAAGTTCTTCCTCTCCGAGGCCACCGTGAAGACCCACGTGCGCCGCATCCTCACCAAGCTGCACCTGCGGGACCGGGTCCAGGTGGTGGTGTACGCCTACGAAAGCGGGCTGGTGATTCCCAGCAACAATCCGGACTACTGACGCCGCACTCACAGCCCCGGCACAGAAACCGCATGTACACGGCACAGGCCGCCGGGCTTCCATGGAGCCATGACAACTTCCAACGGTCCCCATCCCGACCACGACCGCGGACTCGAGTTCGATCTCTCCACCCTGCTGAGCCGCCGCAACACCCTCGGCGTGTTGTTCAGCGGCGCCGCCACCGCGGCCCTCGCCGCCTGCACCCCCGCCGGAACCGGCAGCGGAACCGCCACGGACAGCGCAGGCGGCGCTACGGCGTCGGGCACCGCAAGCAGCAGCACTGCCACCAGCAGCACGACGGCGGCCGCCTCGCCGTCCGCTTCCGCATCCTCGACCGTCACCCGCGCCTTTGCCGAATGCGGCGTGGAGATCCCGCAGGAAACCGCCGGTCCCTACCCGGGCGACGGCTCCAACGGACCCAATGTGCTGGAAGCCTCCGGGGTGGTCCGCCAGGACATCACCTCCAGCTTCGGCACCTCCAGCACCAAGGTCGACGGCGTCCCGCTGACCGTCACCCTGACCCTGCTGGACAACGCGAACGGCTGCGTCCCGCTTTCCGGCGCCGCCGTCTACGCCTGGCACTGCGACCGGGACGGAAAGTACTCGCTCTACGATTCCGGGCTGGAAAATGAGAACTACCTGCGCGGCGTCCAGGAGGCCGACGCCAACGGCCAGCTGAGCTTCACCACCATCTTCCCCGGCGCCTACAACGGCCGCTGGCCGCACATCCATTTCGAAGTCTTCGAGTCCCTGAGCAATGCCACCAGCGCGGGCCGGCTCCTGGCGGTCTCGCAGATCGCGCTCACGGACGCGGCCTGCCGCGATGTCTACGCCACCGCCGGCTACGAAACGAGCGCCGCGAACTTCCCCAACACCACCCTGAAATCGGACAACGTCTTCGGCGACGACGGCGGCGTCTACCAGCTGGCGACAATGACCGGCTCGGCGTCGGCGGGCTACACGGCGGCACTGAATGTGACCATCTAGACTCGGAGCCATGCCTGCCACCGCACATGAGCACATCCAGGACCTCGGCGCGTACGTCACCGCGTCGCCGTCGAGCTTTCACGCTGTCCACGAAGCAGCCCGCCGGCTCGACGCCGCAGGGTTCGCCAAGCTGGACGAGGCACAGGCCTGGCCGGTCTCGGCGAAGGGCGGCGGCTCGTTCTACGTGGTCCGCGACGGCGCCCTCATCGCCTGGGTGGTTCCCGGCGGCGCCGGACCGGCCACGCCCTTCAACATCCTGGGCACCCACACGGATTCGCCGTCCTTCAAGCTCAAGCCCAAGCCCACCACCGGCAAGTTCGGCTGGCTGCAGGCAGGCGTCGAGGTCTATGGCGGCCCGCTGCTGAACTCCTGGCTGGACCGCGAACTCCGCCTCGCCGGCCGGCTGGTGATGCTCGACGGCACCGAACACCTCACCGCCACCGGCCCGCTGCTGCGCTTCCCGCAGCTGGCCATCCACCTGGACCGCGCCGTCAACGAAGGCCTGACCCTGGGCAAGCAGCAGCACATGAACCCGGTGTTCGGTCTGGGGGACCCTGGCTCGGAGGACTTACTGGGGCTGCTCGCCGCTTCTGTTTCTCCGGCGGATGACGACGGCGGCGCGCCGGAGGAGGTGGATCCTGCCTTGATCGGCGGTTACGACATCGTGGTCGCCGATACCCAGGCCCCGGCGGTGTTCGGCGCCAAGGGCGAGTTCTTCGCCTCGGGACGCCTGGACAACCTCTCCTCCACACACGCGGGCCTGGCGGCACTGATCGCCCATGGGTCCGCGGGCGCGCCGACCGGCGGCCCGATCGCGGTCCTGGCCGCCTTCGACCACGAGGAAATCGGCTCCGCGTCTCGCTCCGGTGCGTGCGGGCCGATCCTGGAAGACATCCTGACCCGGATCTCGGACGGCCTGGGCGCCTCGGTGAGTGAACGGCGGCAGGCTTTCGCGTCGTCGTTCTGCGTTTCCGCGGATGCCGGCCACGCCGTGCACCCCAACTACCCGGAACGGCACGACCCCGCCAACCGTCCTGTCCTCAACGGCGGGCCGCTGCTGAAGATCAACGCCAACCAGCGCTACGCCACGGACGCCCCGGGCGCCGCGTTCTGGGCACGGCTCTGCGGAGAGGCCGGGGTGCCGTACCAGGAATTCGTCTCCAACAACGACGTCCCCTGCGGCTCCACCATCGGCCCCCTGACGGCGACCCGGCTGGGCATCCGGACGGTCGACGTCGGCATTGCGCTGCTGTCCATGCACTCGGCCCGCGAGCTGTGCGGCACCGAGGACCCGCACTCGCTGGCCGCCGTCGCGAAGCTGTTCTTCCGGACGGCTGCCTAAACCCTTACCCCGCCAGGCCGATCACCAAGTTGATGGTCGCGGCCAGGATCACGGTGCCGAAAAGATAGGACAGCAGGCTGTGCTTCAGGGCTTCGGCGCGGATGCGGTGGTTCTCAAGGTTCGTGTCCGACACCTGGTAGGTCATGCCCAGGCTCGTGGCGAGGTACGCGAAGTCCGTGTACCGCGGGGGTTCCTTCTGGTTGAAGTTGATGCCACCCTCCTCCCCGCCCGCGTCCTCACCGGTTTCGTAGTACAGCTCGGCATAGCGCAGGGTGAACAGGGTCTGGACCAACGTCCAGGACAGCGCGACACTCACCAGTGCCAGCGCTCCCGCGGCGAGCCGGCCACCCAGCCCGCCGCCGTCGTCCTGGTGTGATCCGACGACGACGGCGGCCACCGCTACGAGGCTCAGCAGGTTGGCGCCGAGGATGAGCACGTCCGTCGTGCCGCGGGAGGGGTCTTCTTCCGTCGCGTGCCTCTTGGTGGAGTCCGGATCCATGCGCCCGATAACGAGCCACACCCATGTGACAAACACCAGGGCTGCCGTGGTCCAGCCGACTGTAGGTGCCGCCACCCAGTGCCCCCCGATGCCGGTAGCCAGGGCGGCGGCAGCACCTGCGGCGAACATGACGGCGATGCGCAGCCGGTTGCGCCGGGCACGCTCAGTGGCGGCCATCGGATCCGCCTTCCCCGTCACGCTTCCTTTCGGCCTGCAGGATGCCGTCGCGGACCCCGGAACGGACCACGAAGTACAGGGCGTACAGGAAGATGGCGGCGGAGAGTACGGGAATCACGATGGCGTTCAGCGGTGCGGCGTCCATAGGGCCACCCTAGCCGTGCCGGGATCAGCCGACCGGCCTTTCGCTGGACACGCGCGGAGTGTCCGAATCGGCAGCTGCGGGGTTCCCGTGCTACGGTCTTTGTCGCTGCTACGGAGAAAAACGAAACACGGCTTCTCCGGATCACCTTGCGCGGGTGGCGGAATGGCAGACGCGCTAGCTTGAGGTGCTAGTCCTCGAAAGGGGGTGGGGGTTCAAGTCCCCCTCCGCGCACAACAGGTACACCCCGGTCCACGGACCGGGGTGTTCTTTTTGCCTAGCCGCCGGCGCGCGGCGCGAACATGATGACGGCGACGCCGAGCAGGCGGTTGTCCACATAGCCGGAACCGCAGCTTCCGCCCCGCGAACACGCCGAATAGCCTTGGGTGTAGGAGATGGACTAAGATATTGAAGTCTGTGCTGCGCCCTGTCCCCGAAATTTCCGGTGGCGGAGCCTTGCACGGCATCGCAAATGAACCTCCTGTTACGGAAATACCGTAACCGCTTAGCCCAAAGGAGGTGGGTTCACATATGCGTCCTTACGAATTGATGGTAATCATCGACCCCGAGGTCGAAGAGCGTACCGTTGAGCCGTCGCTTCAGAAGTTCCTGAATGTCATCACCACCGATGGTGGAACCATCGAGAAGGTTGACATCTGGGGCCGTCGTCGCCTGGCTTACGACATCAAGAAGAAGTCTGAAGGTATCTACGCCGTGGTGAACTTCACCGCTGAGCCGGCTACCGCCAAGGAACTTGACCGCCAGCTGTCTCTGAACGAGACCATCATGCGCACCAAGATCATCCGCCCCGAAGACCAGAAGGTTGTTGCTGAGTAATTCAGCTCCGGACTTTCCAATCTTTACCCCGTAGGAACGAACAAGGAGGCAGTAGATGGCAGGCGAAACCACTATTACGGTCATCGGTAATCTCACCAATGACCCGGAGCTGCGGTTCACCCCGTCTGGCTCGGCAGTAGCGAACTTCACCATCGCTTCTACTCCCCGGACCTTCGACCGCCAGTCCAACGAGTGGAAGGACGGGGAAACCCTGTTCCTCCGCGCGTCGGTGTGGCGTGAAGCAGCCGAGAACGTGGCAGAGTCCCTCACCAAGGGCATGCGCGTCATCGTTTCCGGCCGTTTGAAGAGCCGCTCCTACGAAACCAAGGAAGGCGAGAAGCGCACCGTCATCGAGCTTGAGGTCGACGAAATCGGCCCCAGCCTTCGGTACGCCAATGCCAAAGTCAACCGTACCCAGCGCTCCGGCGGTGGCGGATTTGGCGGCGGAAACGGCAACCAGGGCGGCTTCGGCGGCGGCGGTGGCTTCGGGGGCGGTTCTGGTGGAAACCAGGGCGGCAACCCCGGTGGAGGATGGGGCGGCAACCAGTCCGCGCCGCAGGATGACCCGTGGGCTACCCCCGGCGTCAGCAATGCAGGCGGCTGGGGCAACGGCCCGGACTCCGAACCTCCCTTCTAAACAAACATTCACGTCCGACGCCGGAACCCGCCCGGGTGCCGCAAGGCACCCAAGGTGGCAGACGCCGTCGGACACCCACCATCCCGTGGATCAATATCCACGGGCTCCATAGAAAAGGAGCTCCACGATGGCTAAGGCTGAACTCCGTAAGCCCAAACCAAAGTCCAACCCCTTGAAGGCCGCTGACATCACCGTCATCGACTACAAGGACGTAGCACTGCTGCGCAAGTTCATCTCCGACCGCGGAAAGATCCGCGCTCGTCGCGTCACCGGCGTTACCGTTCAGGAACAGCGCAAGATCGCCCAGGCAATCAAGAACGCCCGCGAAGTTGCACTGCTGCCCTACTCCGGCGCTGGCCGCGGCTAAGGAAGGGATTAACTAACATGGCAAAGCTCATTCTGACCCACGAAGTTACCGGTCTCGGTGCTGCTGGCGATGTTGTCGAGGTCAAGAACGGTTACGCACGTAACTACCTCCTGCCCCGCGGCTTCGCTCTGACCTGGACCCGTGGTGGCGAGAAGCAGGTTGAGTCCATCAAGGCTGCACGTGCTGCCCGCGCCCACGCTTCTGTTGAAGCTGCACAGGCACAGGCCGCTGCGCTGTCCGCCAAGAAGGTTCAGCTCGTAGTGAAGGCCGGCGAGTCCGGTCGTCTCTTCGGCACCGTCAAGCCGGCCGACGTCGCAGCTGCTGTTGAGGCTGCTGGTCTCGGCTCCATCGACAAGCGCAACGTTGAACTGCCGAACCACATCAAGTCTGTTGGTTCGTACCAGGCCAACGTCCGCCTGCACGAGGACGTTTCCGCTGTCATCGACCTCGAGGTCGTTGCCAGCAAGTAGCGCAAGTAGTCATTGACTGCACGAAAGACCCCCGCTCCCGGATTCCGGAGGCGGGGGTCTTTTGCTTTAGCTCGAGGGCGAAGCGATCGGTCAGACGCCCCAGTGAGCGAGGATTGCTTCGCAGAAGTCGTCGTTCGTGCCCGTCGAACCGAAGATCAGCTCGTCGCTGATCACCTCGCCGGACGCAGTGTCGATGGTGAAGAGGGTGCGGATCTGGCCATCGCCCTTGGCGAGGAGCTTACCGTCGCTTCCCACAAGCCGGTCTCCTCCGGTGAACAGCGCAGTGATGCTGAGCGTCCCGTCGCCGTTGTCGACTATCTTGAGGTCCTTGGCGAGCGTGTTCGGCTGGATGTCGGTCACGGTCATCCCGTTGTAGGTGAATGTCTGGACGATACTGGCCTCCTCGTGGAACCACAGCGGGCCATCGCTGCCGCGCATCTTGATGGAGCCGGAACCAGTCTGGTCATAGGTGAATGAGGGCTGCAGCCCCGAGCCGCAAAAGTCGTCGACGACGCCGCTGGTCGAGAAATCGAGGCTGTAGCGTTCAATGACCTCCGCACTGGCGGGGGCGGCCCCCGCGATGGCGAGACCGCCGATGAGGACCGCGGTGACGAGTGGGTTGAGTTTACTGGGCATGGTGGTGACTTTCGACGGCGCGGATTCTGCGCACGGATACAGAAAGTGTCACTGCCGGCACATGGCGGTTCGCGAAGCACCGGTTGCGACGACGCCCCAGCCTGCGACTGATGTTACTCCCAGGATCCGCCCCGCGGTACGCCCCGCGACAGGACGGCGGAAGTCCGTCAGCGCGCCCGCGCTTTTCGAGCGCGAACGAGCAGATGATGCCCCTGGATCCGCGAAAACGGGGCCTTATCTGTACGTTCGCGCAGAGTGCTTAGCTGGGGAAGGGCCGCCGGGAATACTTCAACGGATCCCGTCGTTTGGTGGTATAGATGCAAATGCATGTAGTCTGAAAACGAACCAC
Source organism: Arthrobacter sp. TE26545 (assembly GCF_056279005.1). The sequence continues at coordinate 3,975,111 of NZ_JBWBQM010000001.1, read as the reverse complement.
CGAGCATCAGGAGAACACCATGGAGACCCGCCGCATTACCGTCCTATCCGCCGGACTCGGCGTCCCGTCGTCGAGCCGCCTGCTCGCCGACCAGCTCGCCGCCTCGGCGAAGCGACAGCTCGGCGAGGCAGGCTACGACGCCCGGGTCGAGGTCATCGAGCTGCGCGAGCTCGCCGTGGACATCGCGAACAACTTCGTCACCGGCTACGCGGGCCCGCGCCTCGCGGAGGTGATTTCCGGCGTCGAGCAGTCCGACGGGATCATCGCGGTCAGCCCCGTGTTCAGCGCCTCCTACAGCGGCCTGTTCAAGTCCTTCATCGACGTCCTGGACCCCAAGTCCCTGGACGGCAAGGCCGTCCTGATGGGCGCCACCGGCGGCACGGACCGCCACCAGATGGTGCTGGACCACGCCATGCGGCCGCTCTTCAGCTACCTGCGGACCCGGATGACCCAGACCTCCGTTTTCGCCGGCCCCCAGGACTGGGGGAACAACGACGGCGGCGGCTCGCCCTTGTCCGCCCGCGTGGACCGGGCGGCCGGGGAACTGGTGCAACTGCTGAGCGGCGAACAACCGCACCGCAAGGCCGATTCGATGGAGTCCCTGCCGTTCGAGCAGCTCCTCGCCGGAATCACCGGCGGCCGCTAGCCCGCGCCACCCGTCACCCACCAGGCCACCGGCCGCTGGACGGACCGAACTTTTTACCGGCCCGGGTCGTTGAGCCGAACATGAAGTGTCCTGTGGATTCAAATGACCTGGTGATGAGCGACCGGAACGGCGTGGAGATCGACTACTGCCCGCAGTGCAGGGGCGTCTGGCTGGACCGGGGTGAGCTCGACAAGATCATCGACCGGGCGGCGGGCCAGTACGGCGGGCAGTCCGCACCCGCCGCACCCCAGGCTCCGCCTGCGCCCGCCCCTCCGCCGCTTTACGACCGCGGCTACCTTGAGCAGCCCGGTTACGGAAACGTCCAGGATCCACGCTACAACCGGGAGAAGCCGCGCTACGAGGACCGCAACTACGGCAAGCAGGGCTACGACCGGCGGCATAAGAAGAAGGAAAGCTGGCTGGGGGACCTCTTCGACTTCTAGTCCTCCAGCAGGGCGATGAATTCGCGCGCCTGCGCGAGGGAAATGTCAGAGTGGCGCACCAGCGCAAGGGCGGCGGCCTCTACGTCGCCGCTCTTGGCGAGCGTGCGGATCCGCCCGTAGATGTCGTCATTGAGCATGTTGCTGCTGACCTCGCGGATCACGTCGCCCTTGCTGGCGATGGCCCGGTAGCGGTACGGGAAACGCTCGGGTTCCTCTTCCTCCGGGAGCAGGTCAGCGGGCGGCGGTTCAGGCTGCCGGAACGGCTGAGGGTGTGCCGCGAGGGCTGCCACTGCGTCGCGGGAGGCGCGCAGGCCCTCTCCCGTGCTGCTGAGGTACAGCTTGATGGCGGCCATGGCCTGCCCCTGGGCGATGAGCGAATACAGCCGGCGGTGCTGCTCCTCGCTTAGCTTCGCGGCGGATTCGCGGGCCAGTTCCACGGCGTCCACAGGCGCGCTGGCGGCGTCATGTGCCGCACGGTACTCCGTCGCACGGCGGCTCAAGCTGCGGTTCAGCAGCAGGACGGCGATGACCACGGCAACCAGGATCAGGGCCGGGACGATCAGGGATTCCATGTATCAGAGCCGATCTATGTAGTTCTTTGCGGAAAGCAAGTCCGTGCGGGTGTACTCCCGTAGAAGTTTAATGGCCTGGATCTTCTGCCCGTTGCGGGCCATGGTCTGCAACTGCCGTACGAATTCCGGATTCAGCTGGCCGTTTGGAAGCACCGCCTGGAGGCGCCTCCCCGACGCCGGTGCTCCCGCCGCCGCCTGGTGTCCGGCCGGCGGACGCGCTGCCGCGTCCTGCAGTGGCTGGTGGCTTTCGGATTGCTGGCGGGCCTGTTGCTCGTTCTGGCTCGGCAGCGTTGACGCGTTGATCCGGGCACGGGCGGCCAGGGCGGCGCGGGCCTGCTCGGCCTGGTGGGCAGCGGAACGCTCGGCGAGTTCACGCTGATAGCGCTCGGCGTCAGAGATGCCGAAGTCCCTGGGTTTGAGGGCATGGTTCACTGCCCAGATCACCGTTACGAGGATGGCCGCAGGCATTGCGACAATCAGCGCATCCCCCAAGGTGAAGTCCATGTTTAGAGCTTATGCCAGTTGCCAGTTATCCACAGCACATTCCCATCTGGGCATGTTTTTTGAGAGAACACTGTCGAATTTCCGGGGAATTTGTGGGCCACATCACATGCGGGGCATATTTTGGCGCCGGACGCGGTCTCGAGCGGCTCGTCCATGCGCTCCGCGGCATTGAGGCTGTGGATGGGGAAAGCCGGAAAATACTTTTGTTACACAGCCTGTTCGAAGAGTTTTCCCAGTTCAGGGGCGTGTTTTGGGAGAAACTATTTTGCTTTCCACAGGATGATGCACAGACTGTGCACAAGCAGCGCCACGTTATCCACGGGTTATCCACAGGCGCGACTTGGTTCCCCGAAAGAGCGGGGATAACGTGGCTGGGTACCCCTTTCTGGTACGTGGATTGCCCTGTTTTCGCCGCCGCGGGAGCTTTGTGCACAGGTCCTTTCCGGGCCTTGTGGATTTCCTTGTGGATAACCCGTGGATTGCTGGGGAAATCCTGATCTGCCGGCTCCGGATGGTGCCGGCGGAAGATTGTCGGTGCCCTCGGCGAGGATTGGGCAACGGCAGATACCAGGCAGCCGGCAGCCCCTTGGGGTGCGCCAGGCCGTCCTGAAGCACCCAGCGGTACACATGGAGGACGGCTTTGTCAGTTACGCACCTGGATTCTATTGAGGGCGGCCGCTCATCCGAGCTGGGCCGGACTCCCCCGCAGGACATCGCCGCAGAGCAATCGGTCCTCGGCGGCATGATGCTGTCCAAGGATGCCATCGCGGACGTCGTGGAGATCGTCCGCGGCCACGACTTCTACCGTCCCGCCCACGAGACCATCTACGAATCGATCATCGATCTCTATGGCCGCGGCGAGCCGGCCGACGCCGTCACGGTCTCCGATGAACTGACCAAGCGCGGCGAGATCAACAAGATCGGCGGCCCCGCCTACCTGCACGAGCTCATCCAGACGGTCCCCACCGCGGCCAACGCCGGCTATTACGCGGAGATCGTGGCAGAACGGGCCGTGCTGCGCCGCCTCGTGAATGCCGGAACCAAGATCGTCCAGATGGGCTACGGCCAGGACGGCGAAGTCGAGGACCTGGTCAACCAGGCCCAGGCCGAGGTCTATGCCGTGGCCGAGCGCCGCACTGCCGAGGACTATGTCGCCCTGAAGGACGTCATGGAATCGACGGTGGACGAAATTGAGGCTTCCGGGCACCGTGGCGAGGGCATGACCGGCGTTCCCACAGGCTTCTATGAGCTCGATGAGCTGACCCACGGCCTGCATCCCGGCCAGATGATCGTCATCGCGGCCCGGCCCGCCGTCGGTAAGTCCACCTTCGCGCTGGACTTCGCCCGCTCGGCGGCCATCAAGCACAACCTCGCCACCGTGATGTTCTCCCTGGAAATGGGCCGGAACGAAATCGCCATGCGCCTGCTGTCGGCAGAGGCCACCATCAGCCTCCAGGACCTCCGCAAGGGCACCATCAAGGACGAGCAATGGTCCAAGATCGCCACCACCATGGGCCGGATGAACGACGCCCCGCTGTTCATCGATGACAGCCCCAACATGTCCCTGATGGAGATTCGTGCCAAATGCCGGCGCCTGAAGCAGCAGCACGACCTCAAGCTCGTGGTCCTGGACTACCTGCAGCTCATGAGCTCCGGCAAGCGCGTCGAATCCCGCCAGCAGGAAGTGTCCGAGTTCTCGCGTGCGCTCAAGCTGCTCGCCAAAGAACTCCAGGTGCCCGTCATTGCCCTGTCCCAGCTGAACCGTGGCTCCGAACAGCGCCAGGACAAGCGCCCCATGGTCTCGGACCTTCGTGAATCCGGCTCCATCGAGCAGGACGCCGACATGGTCATCCTGCTGCACCGCGAAGACGTCTACGACAAGGAGTCCCCGCGCGCCGGCGAGGCGGACATCCTGGTTGCCAAGCACCGTAACGGCCCCACCAAGGACATCGTGGTCGCCTTCCAGGGCCACTATTCGCGCTTCGCCAACATGGCCGGCGACACGGGCGGCGGCGGCTTCTAGCGCCGCCCAGGCGCCCCGGCCGGATCCCGGAACCGCTTGGGCGCCCTCGTCCTGCAGCAGATGGTCGGGGTCCTACAGCAGATGCTGGGGGTCCTGCAGCAGATGGTCGGGCAGGCGGTTGCCCGGTGCGCCACCCCGGATTTCCAGCAGGTCCCGGGCATGCGTGTGTAGCCGCTTGTCCTCTTCGCTGACCGGCACCCATTGGGGTACCGGCACCGAGGTTCCGCTGTCGTCGCGGGCCACCATCACCGTCAGGCAGTAGGTGGTGAGCCGCATTTCCCGGCTCTTCGGGCTGCCGGAACGCACGTGGACGGCGACATGCATGCCCTTGTTGCCGGTGTACACCAGGCGCGCCTCCACTTCCACCACATCGCCGATCATCAGCGGCCGGTAGAAGCGCACGCCGCCGGAGAATACGGCAACCGTATCCCTGCCGCAATACCGCGAGGCGCAGACGTAAGCGGCCTCGTCGATCCATTTCATGACGATGCCGCCGTGCACCTTGCCGCCCCAGTTCACATCGGTGGGGGCGGCCATGAAGCGCAGCACCACGCGCTCGGCCGTGCCGGCGTCGGTATATTCCTGGGCGTTCATCGCTTCGACGATCTGCTCGCGCACGGCGATCCGCGCCAGCGCGCTGTCCCGCTGTTCGATTTCGGCCGGCGTCGAGGGTGTGAACTGGGGGACCGGGACCGGCTTGCCGTCCGGACCGACTGCCACGAAAATCACCAGGCACTGGCTGCGCATGGTGGCAGGGCCACCCTTGGGGTCAGCGGCGGAGGTGACAGTGCGGATGTGCATCGAGGAGCGGCCCGTGTAGACGATGGTCGCCTCCACTTCCACCATGTCGCCGCTGTTCACGGGATCGCTGAAGTGGATGTTGCCGACGTATGCCGTCACGCAGTAGGACTTCGCCCAGCCGACGGCGGCCGCATACGCCGCTTTGTCCACCCACTCGAGGACCGTGCCGGCGTCCACCGAACCGCTGTGCCCGACGTCGGTGGGGGCGGCCAGGAAGCGAAGGGTGACGGAGTGCGGTGCGGGCTCGCTCATGAGGCGAGTTTAGCCACGGGTCCGACGGCGGTGCCTTGTGTGACGGCGCCCGTCACCTTCGGGCCGGGACGGCAAAAGGCAGCCGGGGGCCGCGCCAATTTCACTACTACTAATGAGAGTCATTATTGTTAGCGCATGATCACTCACCCCTCGTCCAAACGTCCTGCCCGCCGCGTTCTTGCGGTGCCATCCATCGCCCTTTCGGCCGTCCTGCTCGCCGGCTGTGGCGCCGCCGTTTCGCCGGGAGCGGCTACCCCGAGGGCCGCCTCGCAGCCGCCCGGGAGTGACGCTTCCCCCGGCGCGGCGAAGGAGGCCCAGGGACCCACGCCGCGCCTCGTCCTCACCCATGACGGCGGCATCACGGTACTCGATGCCAAGACCCTCAAGCCCGTGGGCGGAGCGGACCTTGGCGGCTTCAACCGCCTGAACCCGGCCGGCGACGGCCGCCATGTACTGGTCTCCACCGGGGACGCCTTCCGCGTGTTCGACGCCGGCTCCTGGAGCGAGCCGCACGGCGACCATAGCCATCATTACGCCGGCGAACCGCGCCTGACGGAACGCTCCTTCGAGGCAAGCAAGGCCGGCCACGTGGTGCGCCATGCCGGGAGGACAGTGCTGTTCAGCGACGGCTCGGGAAAGGTTGAAAGCTTCAATCCCGCGGGGCTCGCGAAGGCCCTCGCAAGCGGCCTGCCCGAGACCGATGTCTACACGGCATCGGAAGCCCATCACGGCGTCGCGGTTCCGCTAGAGGGCGGCGGCCTGCTGGTGACCCTGGGCACGGAGGAGGGCCGCTCCGGCGCCGTCGTCCTTGGCCCCGGCAAGGGGCAGGACCGCAAGGAAATTGCCCGGAACGAAAACTGCCCCGGTGTCCACGGCGAGGCAGTCGCCGCGCACGGCACCGTTGTACTCGGCTGCGAAAACGGCATGCTGATCTACAAGGGCGGCAGGTTCACCAAGGTGGCCAGCCCGGACAAGTACGGGCGCATGGGCAACCAGGCCGGATCCGAAAACTCCCCGGTGATCCTGGGTGACTACAAGGTGGACAAGGATGCTGAGCTGGAGCGGCCCACCCGGATCTCCCTAGTCAACACCGACACCGCCAAGCTGCGGCTCGTGGACCTCGGGACCAGTTATTCCTTCCGTTCCCTCGGCCGCGGCCCGTCCGGCGAGGCGCTGGTCCTCGGAACCGACGGCGGCCTGCGCGTAATCGATCCCGCCAGCGGCAAGGTCGTTTCCACCATCAAGGTGACGGCTCCCTGGACTGAGTCGACCACCTGGCAGGACCCACGGCCCACCCTCTTCGTACAGGGCTCGACTGCGTACGTCACCGAGCCGGCGGCTCGCAAGATCCACGCCGTGGACCTGGAAAGCCGCAAGGTGCTCAAGAGCGGCGTGCTGGATGTCGTGCCGAACGAGCTGACCGGCGTCGAGGGCTGAGTCCGGAAGCCTCAAACAGGGCAGCGCACCCGCCGAAACGGGTGCGCTGCTCATTCCGGCTTCGTGCTGCGTGATTTCCTTAGGCGCTCAGGCGAGGACGCCCAGCTTGGAGCCCTTGCGGCCGAATGCGGCGGCGTCGATAGAGAGCCGCCCGGCCCCGGCCAGGGCCACGGCGAGGGCGCCGCCGCCGAGCGCAAGCACCAGCTCGTAGCCCCCGTTGGCGACAAAGACGCCGGCCGGCGCATGTACCAGCACCAGCGCGCCGAGCATGTCCACTGCGAGGAGGGCGCCGAAGACGCGGGTCAGGAGGCCGGCGATGAGCGCGATGCCGCCCACGAGTTCCAGTCCGGCCACAAGCGGCGCGACGACGGACGCACCGGGGACGCCCATCTGGGTGAAGGCGGCCTGGGTGCCCGGGATGGTGAATTCATTGAATTTCTGCCAGCCGTGCGCGGCGAAGATGAATCCGACGATGACGCGCAGGACTGTAAGGGCTGTGTTGGTCAGGGTGGACTTGTTCATGGGTTTTTGCACCGTTCGTTGCGGTTGGCGGTCCGGGGACGCTCCGGCGCGGGCCGGGATCTGCGACGCCCTCCTTAAGCAGCCTTGCGAAATATGCTTGAAGTGTCAAGTAAATGTGACGGGGAGCAACGAAGCCCCTGGCCTGTCCGCCCTGCCCGTTATGGTGGAAAAGTGCCCCAGACCGTAGCCCGTGCCGCCAGCCCGTCCCATGCCCGCGAGATCCTCCGCCTCGCCGTCCCGGCTTTCGGCGCGCTGATCGCGGAACCCCTGTTCCTCCTGGCGGACTCGGCCATCGTGGGCCACCTCGGCGTCAGCCAGCTGGCCGGCGTCGGGCTGGCTTCCACGTTGCTGCACACCGCCGTCGGGCTGATGGTCTTCCTTGCTTACTCGACGACGCCGGCGGTCGCCCGGGCGATCGGCGACGGCAAGCTGTCCAAGGCGCTCGCGGCGGGGCGCGACGGCGTGTGGCTGGCGCTGCTGCTGGGCGCGGTGCTGGCTGTGGCCGGCTTCTTCGCCGCCGGGCCGCTCGTAGACCTGTTCGGCGCCGGGGGAGAGGTGCGCGGCTTCGCCGTCGACTACCTCCGCTGGTCCATGCCCGGGCTGGTGGCCATGCTGCTGATCTTCGCGGGTACCGGAGTGCTCCGCGGCCTGCAGGACACCCGCACCCCGCTGGTCGTGGCCACCGCCGGCTTCGCCCTCAACATCGCCCTCAACTGGGTGCTGGTCTACGGGCTGCACCTTTCGGTCACCGGTTCGGCGCTTGGCACCAGCATCGCGCAGTGGGCCATGGCCGCGGTGTACCTGGTGATGGTGGGCCGCAACGCCCGCCGGCACAGGGTGTCCCTGCGGCCGGACTGGCACGGCATCCGTGCTATGACCACCGTGGGTTCCTGGCTGATGCTCCGCACGCTCTCCCTGCGCCTGGCGATCCTCGCCACCGTGCTCGTCGCCACCTCGCAGGGCGCGGTCAACCTGGCCGCGCACCAGCTGACAATGACCATCTTCTCCTTCCTGGCCTTCGCGCTGGACGCCCTGGCGATCGCCGCCCAGGCCCTGATCGGCAAGGAACTCGGCGCGGCCAGGCCCGCCCGGGCGCGCTTGCTCACCCGGACAATGATCCGCTGGGGCCTTGGCTTCGGGGTCGTGACCGGCGCCCTGCTGGCCGCGGCCGCGCCCTGGGCCGGCCTGCTCTTCACCTCCGACGCCGCCGTGCAGTCCGCCCTCACCGGCGCGCTCTGGATCCTGGCCGCCGGACAGCCGCTGGCCGGCTTCGTGTTCGTGCTCGACGGCGTGCTGATCGGCGCGGGCGACGCCCGCTACCTGGCGATCGCCGGCGTCGTGAACCTCGCCTTCTACTTCCCCCTGCTCGCCGCCGTCCACCTGGCGCGGCCCGAGGGGGCGGCCGGGCTGCTCTGGCTCTGGGCGGCTTTCGGCCTGGGCTACATGCTGGCCCGCGGCGTCACCCTCGGCCTGCGCTCGCGCAGCGACAAGTGGATGGTGCTGGGGTCATGATCCCCGGCCCGCAGGAGGCCCCGGCGGGAGGACGGGTTCTGATCGCTAAACTGGATTGGTGACTTCCCCCTCCTCGTCAGCATCTGTCCCTTCCTGGCTCTCCGGCTCCGATGATGCCGCGCCGTGGAAGCCGGTGCTGCTGCGCGCCGCAATCGCCCTCGTTTTCGGGGTGCTGACGGTGTTCTGGGGGGCTCCCTCCGTGCAGGTCCTCGCCTGGGCGCTCGGACTGTACCTGCTGGCGACGGCATTTGCCGTGCTGCGCAGCGGAAGCGCTCCGCTTGGCCTGGTAGCTGTCGTAGCGCTTGGCGGCGTGGGAGCCCTGCTCCTCCAGTCCGACGCCGGTGCCGCGTTGTCCGCCTCCTTCGCCCTCCTGGTGCTCGGCCTGTGGGAACTGCTGCAGGGGCTGCGCGAGCGCGGACGCCAGGTGCTGGCGCGCGACTGGCTGATCTCCGGCGTCGTCGGTGTTGGGACGGCGGCCCTGCTGCCCTTCTTCATCGGTCTCGGAGCGCACGCACTGCTTGGCGTAGCCGGCGGCGGCGCCATCATTTCAGGCGTCCTGTGGATGCTCTCCGGGCTGAGCCTGCGGCATGACGCCGGCGGCCGCGGGAACGGTGGGCACGGCGTGCCCGCCGAGGACGTAAACTAGTTACCGTACCTTCTACTTTCTGTAGAACTCTTGAGGCGCGCGAGGCGCCGGCACCACGGCACCATTGGAGGACAACCTTGGCAGACCAGAAACCAGGAGAGCCGCGCAAGATGCGGACCTCGGTGAAGGGGCCGCTGATGTTTTCCGCATTCTGGGGCGTGCTGGTCTTCTTCGCCGTGCTGATCTTCGCCTCGGGCGGCAGCGGCCATTCGCCGCGCTTCGACCTCGCCTTCACCGGCGGCGGCATCGCCTTCATCGTCAGCCTGGTCATGGCTGCGATGCTCTCCATGAGCTACAAGGAAAACGCCGAGCACCTGGGCAAGGGCTCCGGCGTCAACCTGACCTCCCGCAGGCCCGGCAGCCACGGCGGCGCCGTTCCCGGCCCCGCGTCTTCCGGCCCCGCCCCGGAAAAGCCCGAGACCCCGGAGCCCGGGAACAACTGACGCAACGCCGGCGTGTCCTGCGCGCCGGATGGTCCTAGGCGCTCGCGCGGCGCGCCCGGTACGCGGCCACATGCGCCCGGTTGGCGCAGTTTCCCGTGTCGCAGTAGAGCTTGGAGCGGTTCCGGCTCAGGTCCAGCACCACGGCGTCGCAATCCTCCGCGGCGCAGACCCGCATGCGCTCGCTCTCCTTGCTGCGGATTACGTCCACTAGTGCCATGGCCGCCTCGGTGCCCATACGGTCCACGAGCGGCGCATCCGGCGTGGTTGCGTGCAAGTGCCAGTCCCAGTGATCGTGCTTTACCAGCTGGGGGAGTGCCTTCGCCTTCACCAGCAACTGGTTGATCGCCTGGACCGCGGTGTCCTCATCCGCTGTCCACAACGCTGCGAGTTCCCCGCGGAGCCGCTTGACGCTCTCCAATTCCTGTTCCGTTCCCGCCCGCACGCCGGAGAATTCCTCGGCGTCCAGGAAGGCATCCAGGTCCTCCGGAGAAACCAGTTCCTCGCCGCCGTTGGCAGCGGTGTTGATCAAATTTACGACGGCGCGCAGGGCCACCTCAGTGTCAGGTGCAAAAAGCACTTTGACTCCTTACTTGCTCGGGCGTATTGTCAGGAGCGTAACCCATTTTACTCCTGACAGGAGGCGTGCTGTGTCAGCTGCCAAGGGCCAGGGCGCGGCGGGCTTCATGGCCTCCGGCCTGGGCGTTGCGCTCTTCTCCTCCGCGGTCTTCGGGCTGTCCGGCTCTTTCGCGAAATCCCTCCTGGAGACGGGCTGGACGCCGGGTTCCGCCGTCGCGGTCCGCCTCAGCGGCGCGGCGCTGGTCCTGGCGGTGCCCGCCGTCGTCGCACTTCGCGGGCGCTGGCACCAGCTCAAGGAAAACTGGCTCACCATCATGCTGTTCGGCCTGATCGGCGTGGCCGGCTGCCAGCTCTTCTACTTCAACGCCGTGGCGCGGCTGTCCGTGGGTGTTGCCCTGCTGCTTGAATACCTCGCACCCACCATGATCGTTCTCTGGCTCTGGGCGGCCACCCGGCGCCGCCCGCGGGCGCTGACTTCGATCGGCACCCTGCTGTCCCTGGGCGGCCTGGTCTTCGTGCTCGACCTCACCGGCGCAGTCAAGGTGGATTTCGTGGGTGTGCTCTGGGGCATGGCCGCGGCGGTCTGCCTGGTGATCTACTTCTTCATCACGGCCAAACAGAACGACGGCCTCCCGCCGCTGGTCCTCGCCGCCGGCGGGCTGCTGGCCGGTGCGATCGTCATGTGGGCCGCCGCGGCCTTCGGCCTGCTGCCGATGTCCTTCAGTACCGCGGACACCCACCTTGGCCCGTGGAGCACTCCGTGGTGGGTTTCGGTCGCCGGCCTGGTTCTGCTGTCCACCGTGCTGTCCTACGTCACCGGCATCATGGCTGCCCGCAGCCTCGGTTCCAAGGTGGCGTCCTTCATTTCGCTCACCGAGGTGCTGTTCGCCGTCGTCTGGGCCTGGCTGCTGCTGTCCGAGCTGCCGAGCCCCATCCAGCTCCTGGGCGGCGCTCTGATCATCTTCGGCGTGGTGCTGGTGCGCGTGGACGAACTCCGCGCCGAGCGCCTGGACGTTTCCGTGCCCGGCCACGCCGAGCCGTGCGCGGAGCTTGACCACGCGAACGACGTCGAACCCGTGCCTTCGGTGCGGACGGTCCCGGAACATTAACCGCCAGGAGTAACGGTTCCGTTAGGCGCCGGCTTAAACGCAGATGACCCCCTCAAATTTGAGGGGGTCATCTGTGTTTCGCCCGGTGTGTTGGGTCCTGAGAGAGGATCCGAAGGGCTAGCCGTTGGAGGCCTGTTCCTGCTCGTTGGCGTTCTTGGTGGCCTTCTTGCCGGCTTCGTCCAGGGCCTGGGCGACCTTCTGGAGGGCGGTCATGTGCTGGGACTGCCATTCGTTGCGGAACTTGTCGGCGTCCGGGCCCTTCCAGTCGGTGCTGTGCAGGACCTTGTTCAGGGTGTTGCGCTGCTGCTCGATTTCGTTCGAGCCGGCGCTGAGCTTGCTGCCGAGGGTCTTGAGTTGCTGTACATCTGCGCCCCACATGGCCATGGTGTTTCTCCTTAGGAATTCGCGGATCCGAACTCTTCGGCATCCCCAATACCTAGAACCTATCCCGGTCCCGCGAGGGGTGTCGATGGGCACGCCTCCCCATGAAGAGATCCCATGCGCGTTCGGCGCGCGTCAGAGGTTCACCAGGGCGACAAAAACGAGCGTTCCCAGCCCCACGCTGAGGAGGGTCCGCCGTCGTCCGAGTAGATGGGCCGCAACGGTGACCGTCACCGCAACCACGGCGGGAAGCAACGCACCGGAAGCCGCCGGGACCGTGGTGCGCAGGGTCGAGGCGGCGAGGATGCCCAGGATTCCCACCGGCATCCAGAGCGAGAGCTTCCGCACCAGTCCGGAGTTCCTCAGGGGATTCAAGGCCGCGAACGGCAGCGCCCGCAACCCGAAGGTGATGGCGAAAGTGATCCCGAGGACGGCAAGGAGGTAGGAGGTTTCAGGCATCGGATCCCCGGCGACTGAGGGCGAAACGGACGATGAGCAGGGCGAGGAACAGCAGCAGGCCCAGGAAAAGCGAGCCATCCGGAGCCAGCACGACGGCGGCAGCGAAGCTTGTTGCCCCGAGCAGCAGTGAGGGGAGCTGCTCGCGGCTCCGGGCGGCGTCGAGCGTCAGCGTCACGAACAGGGCGCACAGCGCGAATTCAAGTCCCTCGATCCGTCCCGGAAGCAACGACGAAATGCCCACCCCCACCAGGCCGCCCAGCACCCAATAGGACTGGAAAGCCATCTGCATGCTGATCAGGCGCCAGCTGTTCCAGCGGTCATTGGAGGCGGCGGTGACCGCATAGGCCTCATCGATCATGGCGTACATCGAATACGCCTTGGCGAAGGGATGCTTCACCGCGTGCAGCGGGAAGGAGAAGCTGTAGAAGACGTGGCGGAAATTCACCAGGAGTGTGGTCAGGGCGATGGTGGCCAGCGGAGTCGCCGTTACGATCATGCCAACGAGCAGCAGTTCCAGGGAGCCGGCGAATGCAGCCGTCGAGAGAGCTGGTGCCACCCACCAGGGCAGCCCGGCCTGGACAACCAGCAGGCCGAAGGCGATTCCCAGCGGGAACATGCCAAGGCCAGCGGCAAGGGAGCTGCGCAGGCCCTTGGCGGCTTCCCGGCGTCGGGAGAAAACAGGTGGAGCGGAGGGCTCCGCATCAATCAGGTTCACGCTTTACATGGTGCCCGGAAACGCCAGGCAGCCGATTGCAAAGATTGCCCTCGCCGTGGGCTTCGGAGCAATATATCAGCATGGATTCGATGGACCGGGCAATAATCAATGAACTCGTGCGGGACGGCCGCATTCCCAGCGTGGAGCTTGCCGAGCGCGTCCACCTGACGCCGGGCCCCTGCCTGCGCCGGGTGCAGCGGCTGGAGCAGGAGAAAGTGATCCGTGGATACCGCGCTGTGGTGGATCCGGCTGCGCTGGACCGGGGCTTCGAAGTGATTCTCGACGTCGAACTCACCGTTTTCGACCGAGAGACCGTCTACGCCTTCGAGGAAGCGCTGGCGGCGATGGATGAAGTGGTGGAACTGCACCGGCTCTTCGGCTCGCCGGACTACTTCGTGCGGGTGGCCGTCAAGGACCTGCCGGCCTACGAATCCTTCCTGACCGAACGGGTCATGAGCCTTCCTGGCCTGCAGAAGGTCTCGTCCCGCTTCACCATGAAGACGATCAAGTCGGCGGATTCCGGAACTAAAGCATGAAGGCCCGATCCCGTTAGGGACCAGGCCTTCATGCCAAGGAGCGGCAATTGCCGGCCCCCCTGCTTCCCTCTTTGCGGAGGGAAATCTCCCGATCAGCTCGTCGGGGTGCTGGAGACGCAACCGTTGGCGATGAAATCTTCCGCTCCGGGGCCCCAGTTCAGGCCGTCGAAATGTCCGCTTGTGTTGGGCAGGGCCCAATCGAAGGGCGGAATGACATCTTCGAAGTCCTGGTGGTTCTGGTGTCCAGCCACGACAGCTATCTCATCGGTGGTGATGACCACGAAGGGGTTGTTCTCGCTGTGTGTTGCGTGACAGTAGGTGACTTGGTGGTCCGGCGGCGGCGAAGCCATCGCCGAAGGTGCAATGCCCAACAGGACGAGTCCGGCCACAGCGCCGGCAGCCCATAGTTTTTTCATGTTCGTTGTTCCTCAATCCAGGTTCTGAACCATGTTTCACTATCCACAGGCCGCGGCTGCCTAATCACGGACTGCCCGGTCTGTACGTACTGGCCGGCACGTTCAGCAATAAATCCCGTCGTTGGATACGTGGCGCAAATGGCACCCCCGCTTTACCGTCTCCACCGTCCAGCCTTTCGAGACGCGGCATTCCTGATGAATACCAGCACGCCAAGTGCGCGCTGCTTGAAGGATAGGCGTGCGGTACTTCGGGGCACCCGAGTAGCCGGTACTTGTCTTTTCCGTGGATTTCCGGCTCAATTCTTCATATCCCCGGCATTGTGTACTCGAATTCCGTTGCATAGGCCGCGCCGGGAATTGCGTGCGGCGCCTTTCCGGGGCTGCCCAATGCCGGCGGTGCGGCTTAGCATGAAGCCATGTGCCGCAACATCCATACCCTCCACAATTTTGAACCGCGTGCCACCTCAGCCGAAGTGGAAGCCGCCGCGTTGCAGTACGTGCGCAAGATCAGCGGAAGCACCAAACCGTCCAAGGCCAACGAAGCCGCGTTCGACGAGGCGGTGCACCAGATAGCGCACATCACGCAGCACCTGCTCGACTCCCTGGTGAGCCACGGTCCCGCCAAGAGCCGTGAAGAGGAAGCCGCCAAGGCCAGGGCCCGCGCTGCGATCCGCTTCGGCACCGCTTCCAATACACCGGCTTAAACGTGGATGACCCCCTCAAATTTGAGGGGGTCATCTGTGTTTCGCCCGGTGTGTTGGGTCCTGAGAGAGGATCCGAAGGGCTAGCCGTTGGAGGCCTGTTCCTGCTCGTTGGCGTTCTTGGTGGCCTTCTTGCCGGCTTCGTCCAGGGCCTGGGCGACCTTCTGGAGGGCGGTCATGTGCTGGGACTGCCATTCGTTGCGGAACTTGTCGGCGTCCGGGCCCTTCCAGTCGGTGCTGTGCAGGACCTTGTTCAGGGTGTTGCGCTGCTGCTCGATTTCGTTCGAGCCGGCGCTGAGCTTGCTGCCGAGGGTCTTGAGTTGCTGTACATCTGCGCCCCACATGGCCATGGTGTTTCTCCTTAGGAATTCGCGGATCCGAACTCTTCGGCATCCCCAATACCTAGAACCTATCCCGGTCCCGCGAGGGGTGTCGATGGGCACGCCTCCCCATGAAGAGATCCCCATGAAGAGTTCCCCCATCGACACCCGGGCCGACTCCGGCTGGCTACTTGCCGAAGCCGCGCAGCCTCAGGGAGTTGGCCACCACCAGCACGGAGCTGGCTGCCATCGCGGCGCCGGCGATCATCGGGTTCAGCAGCCCCAGGGCCGCCACCGGAATGCCCACCGCGTTGTAGAAGAACGCCCAGAACAGGTTGGTCTTGATCGTCGCCAGGGTCTTCCTCGACAATTCGATCGCCTGCACCAGCTGCCCCAGCTCGCTGCCCATCACGGTCAGGTCCGAAGCCTCGATTGCCACGTCCGTCCCCGAGCCCATCGCGATGCCCAGGTCCGCCTGCGCCAGGGCCGCGGCGTCGTTCACACCGTCACCGGCCATCGCCACCGTGGCGCCCTCGGCCTGCAGCCGGCGGACGGCGTCCACCTTGCCTTCAGGTAGCACGCCGGCGAACACGTCCTCCGGTGCGATCCCGACGGCGTCCGCCACCTGGGCTGCCACCGCGGCGTTGTCGCCGGTAAGCAGCATCGGCCTGATGCCCAGTTCCTTCAGCTGCGCGATCGCCGCCGCGGAGCCGTCCTTGACAGTGTCCCGCAAGGCCACGATCCCGGCCGCAGTGCCGTCGACGGCCACCCAGATCGCGGTGGCGCCGCCGGCTTCCGAGTCCGCCAGCGCCTTGCGCTGCGCTTCGTCAGGGACGATCCCGTTCGTTTCCAGCCAGCCGGAGCGGCCCACGACGACGGTACGCGGGGTGCCGTTTGACGTCACCGTTCCGCGGACTCCGCCGCCGGGCGCGGAACTGAAGTCCGACACCGCGGGCAGGCTTCCGCCGTCGGGCAGTGCATCCTTGGCGGCTGCGGCAATCGCGTGCGCAATCGGGTGCTCCGAGGCAGCCTCCACCGCGCCCGCCAGGGCGAGGACCTCCGCGTCGCGGTACCCGTTCAGTGCGCCGCTGTTGAAGGGTATGGTCCCATCCACGGCCAGCTTTCCGCTGGTCACCGTGCCGGTCTTGTCCAGCAGGATGGTGTCCACGGTGCGGGTGTCCTCCAGGACCTGCGGGCCCTTGATGAGGATCCCCAGCTGCGCGCCGCGCCCGGTGCCGGTCAGCAGGCCCACCGGCGTCGCCAGCCCGAGGGCGCAGGGGCATGCGATCACCAGGACCGCGACGGCGGCAGTAAAGGACGCGTTCAGCTCCCCGGTGGCCAGGAACCAGGCCAGGAAGGTCAGCATCGCGAGGACCAGCACCACCGGCACGAACACCGCGCTGATGCGGTCGGCGAGCCTGGCGATCGGCGCCTTGCCGGTCTGCGCCTGGCTGACCAGCCGGCCCATTTGGGCCAGCGTCGTCTCCGAACCCACCCGGGTAGCCCGCACCAGCAGCCGGCCCGAGGTGTTGATGGTGGCGCCCGTGACCGGGCTGTCCGGGCCGACCTCCACCGGGACGGACTCTCCCGTCAGAAGTGAGGCGTCGACGGCGGACGCGCCTTCCGTGACCACGCCGTCGGTGGCGATCTTCTCGCCCGGGCGGACCACGAACACATCGCCGACACTGAGCTCGTCCGCCGGGATCTTGTGCTCGACGCCGTTGCGCAGCACCGTGGCGTCCTTCGAGCCGAGGCTCAGCAGGGCCTTGAGGGCGTCGCCGGCCTTGGCCTTGGCGTTCGCCTCAAGGTAGCGGCCCAGCAGCAGGAAGGTGGTGACCACGGCGGCGACCTCGAAGTACAGGCCACCGCCCATGCCCGCCATGGCTTCCATGCCCGGGTGCTCGGTCATCCGCGGGTTCGCGAACAACTGCCACGCCGAGTACAGGTAGGCCGCCAGCACGCCGATCGAAACCAACGTGTCCATGGTGGAGGCGAAGTGCCGGGCGTTGATCGCAGCGGCCCGGTGGAACGGCCACGCCGCCCAGCTCACCACCGGCAACGCCAGAACGGCCGCAACCCAGCCCCAGTTCGCGAACTGCAGCGCCGGGATCATGGAGATCGCGAACACCGGCACGGTCAGCACGGCAGCGGCAATCAGCCGCGGGCGCAGGGTCTTGGCGCCGGGCCCGTGGTGCATGTGGTCGCCTGCCGCGGCGCTGTGGCCGCCGTGCTGTTCGTTGTCAACGGCGGTGTGGTCGCCTGCTGCGACGCCGCCAGGGACATGCTCTGCGTGCTCGCTGGTGGCGTGACCGCCGTGCTGCGTGTGCTCGTGTTCAACAGCGTGGTGCTCGTGGGCGCCAGGCTGGGATTTGAGGTAGGCCTTGTAGCCCGTGGCGTTGACCGTGTCCAGAACCTGCTGGTCCGTGATGTCCGCCGGGACCGTAACGCTGGCGGATTCGAGGGGGAGGTTCACGGAGGCTTCGACGCCGTCCAGCTTGCCGAGCTTCCGCTCCACCCGGGCCACGCATGATGCGCAGGTCATGCCCTCGATATCCAGTTCGATGATGCGGGTACCTTGCTGATGGAGTAGTTCCTGGTTCCCCACGATGCCCCCCTATGCGTCGTTGGCCACTACCAGGTAGCCGGCCTCGGCAACGGCTTCGCCGATCTCCGAAGGGGAGAGCTCCTGGTTGGAAGTGATGGTCACTGTCGAGATGCCGCCCGCGTTCAGGTCGATCGCCACGGACTTCACGCCGTCGAGGGCTTCGATTTCCTCGCTGACCGCAGAAACGCAGTGCCCGCAGGTCATGCCCGAAACGCTGACGTTGGTCTGGATGGTGGCGCTGTTCTGTCCCATGGCGTGCTCCTTGGTGGTGAGTTGGATGGTGTGGTGAGAGTTCGCGGGATTACCGCAGCAGGCGCCCGATGGCATCCGTGGCCTCCTTGACCTTGAAGTTGACGATTTCCGCACGGGACTCGGGGTCCGGCTCCGAGGCGGCTCCCACCACGCAATGCCCGATGTGCTCTTCCAGCAGGCCGAGGCTGACGGCGTGCAGCGCCTTGTTGACGGCGGCGACCTGGGTGAGGATGTCGATGCAGTACTTGTCCTCGTCAACCATGCGGGCGATGCCGCGGACCTGTCCTTCGATCCGTTTCAGCCTGCGCAGGTAGGAGTCCTTGTTCGAGGTGTAGCCGTGCTGGGCATGCGGCTCTTCGGGGGTGTCCGAAACAGGGGCAACGCCGGCCGGGGTGGTGAGGGGGTCTACCGTGCTCATGTCACCAATGTATACCCCCCGGGGGTACTTGGCAAGTACCCCCGGGGGGTATCTTTGCCGGGTGGTGCAACGCCCCGTCATTGATGTGGCCGACGCCGGAACCAGCTGCCGCCGCCGGGCACCCTGACACTGGACCGCCAATCAGGCGGTTCCCGCACGGTTAGACGGGGCCACCATCCAACTGTGCGGGAACCATCGATCCGGAGGGTTCAGGCTGCCCGGAAGCCGATGAACCGCCGGGGTCCTCAGGGCCTCAGCCACCCCACATTGCCGGGTACAGAGGCGTCACCGTCAGGCTTTCAAGCCGGGCGGTCCCTCCCTCGGAGAAGAGCGAGATGCTGTTGGCGCCGGCACCCGGGAAGACCTGGTCCGTGATGGTTGCCAGGCCGTCCTGGGCAAAGAGTTCCACGGACGCCCGGTCAACATAAAGGCGCATGCGTAGACGGCCGTCGATCAGTTCCACACGAGCGTCCTCCACCGAACTGAAGGCCGGGTGGAAGTCTTCATTGCCGGAATTGCTTCTGTCGATGGAAAGCCGTTGCGTGGACGGGGCGTAGCCGACCCTGGTTGATTCACTGGAATTTCCAAGCACCTTCAAGCCGAAGGATGACGCCGTTCCGGGAGAAAACTCTGCGTCAATCTGGACCGTGTCACCTGTGATGGGCAGGGTGCTCGTTCCCGGCTGGATGTCCTGCCCGGTGGAAATGGTGTACGCCGCGGAGGTGTTCTTGAGCGCGTCCGCCTGGGATACCACCTGCTGCTGCAGCCGCGGACCGGTAGCAGTCTGGGTCAGGACGACTTCGCGGGGCAGGGCCATGGTTCCCCGCCATGTGGTGGTGGGGGTGTCCTGGCCGTAGTCCCAGTTGTTCATCCAGCCCAGCATGATGCGCTTCCCGCCTGGGGCATCATTGAAGGACACCGTGGCGTAGTAGTCCCTTCCCCAGTCCAGCCAGTCATGGGGCTCCAAGCGGGAAGTGTCCGAGGAAACGAACTCGTCCGCCAGGATGTGCCCCCAGCCGCCGCGGTTGTTGTCAACGATCCTGATGGTGGCCTGGCTGCCCTTGAAGGCGCTGACGTCCCACGCGGTCCATGCCAGGTGTTCGGTGTTAGCGCCGCTTGCGGTCCGGACTGTTTGGCCGTTGACCACCAGGTTCACCGTGGTTTCGCTGCTCCGGACTTTTGCCGGCTCGGATCCGAGCACCATGTTGTCCAGGGTCAGGTGCCCCCACGGGCCCGTCGCGTTGTCCACGATCCGGATGCGGGCGATCTGGCCGTACCAAGGGGAAACGTCCCAGTTCTTCCAGTTCAGGTCCCCCGAATTGGTGCCGCTCGTGCTGCGGACCGGCACGCCGCCCACCAGCAGTTCCACCTGGAGTTGCCCGTCGTTCCGTTCGCCGCCGCCCAAAAGGAAGCCGATGTTGGTGTTGGTCAGGTAGAACTCGGGGGACGTGATGGTGCCGACGTTGTTGTCCTGGTACGGGCCGCCCTCGAAGGTGTTGATCCGTTTTCCGAGGGCGAATTCACCGCCCGACGTCGAGGGGTTCAATGCCGCCTGGAAGTCGCCGGTGAGCTGCCAGCCAGCCTGCGTGAGCGTTCCGGGGTAGTCGAAGCCGTCGAACAGCAAGTACCCGGGAGGCGCCTGGTTGCCCGACTGCTGGCCGGGCCCCTGCGGGTGCTTCCCGCCGCCCACCAGGAAGTTGAGGTAGTCCTTGTCCACGGTGAAGGGTGCCGATTCCATGGTGCCCACGGGGTCGTCTCCATCATGGAAACCGTTCACCAGTCCGGCCCCGATGTTGCCTGCCACCGGCATCTGTCCTGCGAGGCTTCCGGCGGCGGGGACGCTTCCCCACGGACCGGCGCTGTTGGAAGGATCGTTCTGGACGTTCCACCCGCTGTAGTTGCCGTTGTTGAAGCCGGCAAGGGCGCTGCCGGACGGTAGCTGGTCCGCTGGATCGATGTTCTCGGCGGTGAACGCTGTCCCGTTGAAGTCGCCCACAAAATACTGGCCGCCACTGCCGCCGGCCACTGCGCCCGGATTGATGTTCACGGCGAGGACCCACTTGATGTTGTTGGGGTTGCCGTCGACAGCCAAGGGAAAGAGGTCCGGGCATTCCCATTGCCCGCCGAAGGCATTTGCCGGCCCGAAGTCGTCCAGGTAGACCCAGTCCTTCAGGTTGGTGCTCTTGTAGAAGAGAACCCGGTGCTCATCGGCCTCGACGGCGGCCATCACCCAATAGTCCGGTCCGGACGGGTTGTCGTACCAGAAGACCTTGGGGTCGCGAAAGCCGGAACTGTTCCTGTTGAGGACGGGGTTGTTGCCGTACTTGGTCCAGGTCTGCCCGTCGTCGAGGCTATAGGCCAGTGATTGCGCCTGCTTGCCGGCGAGAGTGGGGTGGGCGCCGGTGTAATTGCTCGTGTACACGGCAACCAGCGGAGGGCTCTGCCGGGATCCGAAACCACTGGTGTTCTGGGTGTCCACCACCACGGACCCGGAAAAGATCTCTTCAACCACCTGTGTTCCGCTGAAGCCGCGGGAGATAGCGAGTGGCTGCTCCTGCCAGTGGATGAGATCCGTGGACGAAGCATGGCCCCAGCTCATGTCCCCCCAGCGGGTCCCATTGGGGTTGTATTGGTAGTACATGTGGTACTTGCCGTTGTGGTAAACGAGTCCGTTGGGATCGTTCATCCAGTTCTTTTCCGGCGTGTAATGCAGGTAGGGCCGGTATTGCTGAGTCGCCGGATCGGGATCGGTGGCGAGGGCAGCATTCGGGGCTATGGCGAAAGAGGCGGCGGTGAGGGCCACAGCCGTTCCTAGTGAAAGCAGTGCTTTGGTGCGTCTGGTCATCGTTGACAGACCTTTCAAGAGTGCTTGCCTTGCAATACAGCGGACGCGGAGTAGATCGGACGCGCAGTAGATCGAACGCGCAGTAGTTTGAACGCGCAGTAGATCGAGCGCGCAGTACCGCGAACGACGACGACGGACGTCACCTAAGGGGGCGGCGTCCGCCGTCGTCGTTGTTTTGGCCGCCAAGCGGCCGCGCCAGGAGCCCTACGGCGTCGCCCTGAACGAGTAGCTGCTCTGGTAGGGCTCGAACTGGGCCTGGCTGCCGCTGTCCAGGACCTTGGTTCCGGTGGTCGCGGAATCCAGCACGACGGTCTTGACCGCGGTGGCGGAAACCGTGTTGTTCGCGGCGATGTAGTTGTTGTTCCCGGACGCCACCAGGATGATCGTGGGCGTGGCGCCGGTGGGCGTGACCGAAGCAGAGGGCACATCGAAGCTGAAGTGGTTGCCCGTGACGGTGTTGTTGCCGCCCTCGAGGTGTACCAGGCCGAAGAGCTCGTCGAGCCCGTTGTTGTACTGCATCAGCGGACCGAACTTCTCGGTCTCGCGGAAGAAGTGGTTGGCGCCGATGAGGTTTTCCGTGCAGACGCCTTCGAAGTACACCATGCCCGGGTAGTAGCCGTGCAGCCGGTTGGCGCTGATCGAGGAGCGCGTGACGTTCTTGAAGTGCACCATGCTCTTGCCGCGGGGGAAGACGTTGTTGCCCGAGACGAGCAGGCCGTAGTGGCCTTCGGCGAAGATCGAGAAGCCCACGTAGCCGGCGCCGATCAGGTTGTCCGTCACCTTGGAGGCCTGGCCGGAGCCGATCAGCTTCACGCAGGTGCCGTTCTCCGCAAGGAAGTTCCCGCTGACGCTGAGGGCATCGGCGTCCCTGACCACCAGGCCGTGCTCCAGGTAGACCATGCCCATGCCTTCGACGCGGCAGGAATCGTTGGCCGAATCGAAGAGGATGCCGGTCTTGCCGTTGACGTAGGAATTCTGGTTGCTTCCAAAGGAAACGCCGTCCAGGCAGAAGTTCTCGAACACCACGGCGCTCAGGCGCGGGTCGCCGGTGCGGTAGACCCGGAATGCCTCGCTGTTGCCGTCCGT
The DNA here is from genome assembly GCF_056279005.1 of Arthrobacter sp. TE26545. The sequence goes on along the minus strand of NZ_JBWBQM010000001.1, from coordinate 3,952,891 downwards.
GTTCTCCACGCGCACGCGGCTGCCGCCGGGGTTGATCTCGTGCCAGCTGGAGGTGTTGCCGGCGTTGTACCGGATGCTCAGCGAGGTGAAGCCGTGGCCCGAACCGCGGATGGTCAGGTAGCTGATGTCCACGTTGACGCGGGTCTTGAGGGAGTAGTCTCCGGGCGGAATGTAGACCACGGCGCCGGGCTTGGAGGCCTGGCCGGTCTGCTGGCTCTTGATGTCGGCAATGATGCTGTTGATGATCAGCCCGATGTCGTTGTAGGGCGTGGCCGAGGGATTGCCCGGTACGGACCAGGTGGTGACGTCATAAACGGTGGTCAAAGCTTGTTCTCCTCACATCGTTGGGGGACTGGCAGTACTGCTCTTAGGCGGCGCCGATTCTTAGAGGACGCCGATCAGGTGGCGGTGCCCGGTGCCCGACGGCGGGAGCCCGGCGCCGGGAGCCGGATGCTGTTCCGGCGGGGCCGCGTTGGCTGGACTGCCGAATGCTGTCATTGCGACGGCGGAGCCCGCTGCGGCTGCCGTGGCCAGGAAGGCGCGCAGCACGTTCCGGCGGCTGATGTCCGGGATGGGGTTCATCTGTTCTCCCTTGAACTGGTGTTTCCGGTGACGGCTTTCCGGGTGCGGCCAAAATTTGCCAAAACGGTTTTTCGCCGCTCGATGACCTTAGGGCCGCGCAAACCTTTGCGTCAAGGATGAAAGTCATTGCGACGGCTGCCAAAACAATTTTCCTTGTGACCCTTGACACGTCCGGCGAAGACGCTTACGGTTTTGCCAAGTCGTTTTGGCAAAACGATTCTTCACCCCGATCAATCTCGCCATTTCCGTTCGAGAGAAAGTGAGTCGACAGCGATGTCCACTCGAAAGACCATCAGCAGGTTCGCCGTCATTGGCGGCATTTGCACCGCCGTCGCACTTGCGGCAACCGGGTGCGGCGCAGGGGGCCCGTCGTCCACGGGTGGCGCCGCCAACAGCACCGTGAACGTCCTTGTCGAGGCCGGCGGCCACGCCGAACTCACCGGCGTCGCCGAACAGTGCAAGAAGGACGCCGGCGTCAACGTCAACTTCGTCGAACTGCCCTACGACGGCATGTTCAACCGCCTTTCCAGCGAATTCTCCTCCGGCAACGTCTCCTTCGACGTCGCGGCCCTGGACTCCGTCTGGCTGCCGAGCTTCAAGGACGCCGTCCAGCCCATCGACGAACTCTTCACCGACGAGGCCAAGAAGGACATCTTCCCGGCACTGGTCAAGGAAGCGAACGTGGACGGCCACTTCATCGGCATGCCGGCCTGGACCAACGCGGAGATCATCCTCTACCGCAAGGACCTCTTTGAGGACCCCAAGAACAAGGCCGACTTCAAGGCCAAGTACGGCTACGAACTGGCCGCTCCCACCACCTGGAAGCAATACCAGGACATCTCCGCCTTCTTCACCCGCGACGGCATGTACGGCACGGATGTGAAGGGCGCCGTCGAAACCGAATGGCTGGCACACGTGCTGCAGGCCGGCTCCCCGATGGTCCTGGACGCCGACGGCAAGGTGATCGTCGACAACGCAGCCCACAAGGAAGCCCTGGACTTCTACACCAGCCTGGTGAAGTCCGCCCCGTCCGGCGCCGCGCAGGTCGACTGGGCCGCGGCGCAGAACCTGTTCAACCAGGGCAAGACGGCCATGACCCGCTTCTGGGCCCACGCTTACCGCCAGATCCCCAAGGATTCCCCGGTGGCCGGCAAGGTGGGCGCCGCGGCGATGATCGGCGGCAGCGCCGGCGTCGCGGGTGTTCCCGGCCCGTGGTATCTCTCCGTTCCCAAGGCCACCAAGAACACCGAGGCGGCCAAGAAGTTCGTGAAGTGCGCCTACGACTACAACAGCATGGGCATCGAATCCAGCCTGGGCCTGGCCGCACGCATTTCAGCCTTCGAGAAGTACCAGGACAAGCCAGGCTACGAGAGCTTCAAGCCGCTGATCGAAACGCTCAACGGCAAGGCCACCGCCACCCGCCCGGCGACCGCCAAGTGGCAGCAGATCGTGGACACTGTCCTCATTCCCACCCTGCAGAAGGCAGTAGCCGGCGGTGACTCCGCCGCCCTCCTCGCTGACGCCAAGAAGCAGATCGAGGCACTCCTCAAGTAAGACTCCGCGGCCGGCACCTGCCCATGCAGGCGCCGCCAAAGCGGCACCGCCAGTGCGGTGCCGGCCGTGGCTCCAACCAGCGGAAGAGAAAACCGTGCGTATCTCCGATCGCCGCTTCGCATTGTTCCTGATGACCCCTGCGGCGCTTTTCCTGGCAGTATTTGTGGCCTACCCGTTGTTTCGCCTCGTGGCGGACAGCTTCTTCAAGATCTCGCCGATTGCCGGAGGCCCGCGGGACTTCGTCGGCTTCGAGAACTACTTCCGGGCCTTCGCGTCCGAGGCGTTCATGGGTGCGGGCTGGCGGACCCTGGCCTACACGGCTGTAGTGGTCACCCTCGAATTCGCGCTCGGCCTCGGCATGGCCCTGCTGTTCACCACTTTGGGCCGCAAGTCCCAGGTATGGCGGACCGTCTTCCTGTACCCGCTCATGATCGCCCCGATCGTGGCAGGCCTGCTGTGGAAGTTCCTGATGATCGACAACTTCGGCCTCATCGGCACCCTCCTGCACCAGGCGGGCATCCTCAACGACCCCAACCAGATCGGCTGGCTCTCCGACCCGGACATCGTGCTGTTCTCGGTGGCCATCCCGGACATCTGGCTGACCACCTCCTTCATGTGCCTGGTCCTCTTCGCGGGGCTCCAGAACATCCCGGGCGATCTCATCGAGGCCGCGAGGCTGGACGGTGCACGCGCACCGGCCCTGTTGTTCCGGATCATCCTCCCGCTCCTTCGGCCTGTGATCGCCGTAGCCCTGGTGGTCCGCGGCATCGACGCCGCCCGGGCCTTTGACACCATCCTTATCCAGACCAACGGCGGGCCCCAGTCCGCTTCCGAGACCATGAGCCTGCTGATTTACCGCACCATGATCCGCTTCGGCGATCCCGGCCTGGCAAGCGCGATGGGCACCATCTACCTGCTGGCAATGCTCGGCGTCGCATTCTTCGCCGTCGCCACCATCTGGCGGCCAGGAAAGGACAACTGATGCGCACTGTGGACTCCAGTCCCCGCGGTCACGCCGCCGACGGCGCGGCCAACCGCCCCCAGCAGGCCGGCGTCGTGCTTCCGCTCGCCTCAGCCGTGCAGACCGAACGCCGCGGGGAACCGCTGGCGGCCCCGGCCGTCCGTAAACCGCGGCGCCGCCGGCACCACGCGGAAGGGCTCGAAGCCGGCAAGCGCAGCACCCGGGCGCTGCTGTGGATCCTGCTCGCGGTAGCCATGGTCCTCTACGGCTTCCCGTTCCTCTACCTGCTGTTCACGTCCTTCAAGACGCCGATCGATACCATCGCGGTCCCGCCCACCATCCTTCCCAAGGAATGGACGCTGGAGAACTACGCCAACGCCCTGGGCCGGAACGGAGTGCTGGCCTCGTTCATCAACAGCGCCCAGACCGCGGTGATCAGCACCCTCCTGTCCCTGGTGCTGGCGGTCCCGGCGGCCTACGGGATCACGCGGTACAAGACCCCCAGCGGTCGCGTGTTCATCATGGCCGCGCTGGTCACCCGGATGGTGCCGCCGGTGGCCATCGGCATCCCGCTGGCCGGCATGATGTCCTCGGTGGGGCTGGCGGATACTCCGATTGCGCTCTCGATCGCGCACACCACCATTTCCTTGCCGCTCTCGATCTGGCTGATGTCCAGCTTCTTCGAGGCCGTGCCCCGGGACCTGGAGGAAGCTGCGACCGTGGACGGCTGCAGCAGGCTCGGGGCCCTGTGGCGGGTGGTGATCCCCGTGGTCTCCGGCGGCATCGCGGTCACCGCGATCTTCGCCTTCCTGGCGTCCTGGAACGAGTTCCTCTTCGCACTCCTGATGACGGCGATCCGCTCCCAGACAACGCCCGTGGTGATCGCGAACTTCCAGACCCAGTTCGGCCTGGACTGGGGGTCGATGACCGCGCTCGCGGCGGTCTACTCGATCCCGGTCATCCTCCTGACGCTTCTCCTGCAGCGCAAGATCGTCGCAGGCATGACGCTCGGGGCAGTCAAGGGCTAGCGCCGTCAAGGGCTGGACCACCATCAACCAGTAGCCTACTGGTAGCCCCCAGGGGCATCACCGAACCATAAGGACGTGGGAGACAGATGAGCAACAAGAACATCGGTATCAAGGACGTGGCCACCGCCGCCGGCGTCTCGGTGACAACTGTCTCCCACGTCCTCAACGATGTTTCCTACGCGCGGATCAGCCCCGAAACCAGGGACAAGGTCCGGGCCATTGCGGAGCAACTGGGCTACGGCCCCAACCGCCTTGCCCAGGCCCTTCGCACCCAGAGGACCGGCATGCTGGGTCTGGTCAGCGAGGATATCGCCACCACCCCCCACGCCGGCCGGATCATCCTCGGCGCTGACGAGGCCGCCAAAGCCCGGGGGTACAACCTCATGATCATCAATACCCCCGGCTCAGCCAGCCTCGAATCCCGGCAGGCCGACGTCCAGGCACTCCTGGAACGCCGGGTGGACGGAATCCTCTACGCCACCATGTACCACCGCAACGTGGAGCTGCCGGCCAACCTCGGCAGCGTGCCTTCCGTCCTGGTCGACTCGGTTGCTACCGGCGGAAACATCACAGCCGTGATCCCTGACGAAGAAGGTGGTGCACGCGCCGCCGTGGGCGCGCTCCTCGAAGCGGGCCACACCCGGGTGGGCTTCATCAACAACACCGATGATGTCCCCGCAACCCATCAGCGGCTCCAGGCCTTCCGGGCCACGCTGACAGAAGCTGGGCTCGACGGCGACGCGGCACCTGTCGAGTCCGAGGTCTCCGAGGTGCAAGGCGGCTATGAAGCGGCCCGGCGGATCCTGGCGCGCGAGGACCGCGCCGACATGCCTACGGCATTGTTCTGCTACAACGACCGGATGGCGATGGGAGCCTACCGCGCCGCTGCGGAGTTGGGACTCGCCATCCCCGCAGACCTCTCGGTGGTCGGCTTCGATGACCAGGAACTGATCGCCGCCAACCTTTATCCGAGCCTCACCACCGTTGCCCTGCCTCATTACGAGATGGGTGCCTGGGCCACCGAGCACCTGATTGACGCCATCGAGGGGAAGACCGACCTTACCCTCATGGCACTCCACCCGACCATTCTGAGCTGCCCCCTCGTGCGCCGCGATTCCATCGCGGCTCCCCGGCCGTAGGCAGCCAGCCCCTTCCACTTCCCAATAGGAACGCCCAGACATGACCAGTCGCCTTGATGCCGCACGCCCGGAAACAACCCCGGCCGGAACCTCCAGGTTCCGGCCTGCCATCCACTTCACGGCAAGGGATACCTGGCTGAACGATCCCAACGGCCTGGTCTTCTACGACGGCCTGTACCACCTCTTCTACCAGAACAACCCGTACGGCAACGTCTGGGGCAACATGTCCTGGGGCCACGCCACCTCCCGTGATTTGCTGCACTGGACGGAACACCCTGTTGCCATTGCCTGCGACGAGACGGAGGACGTCTTTTCAGGGAGTGTCGTTGTCGACCACGGCAACACCTCCGGTTTCGGCACGGCGGGCGCACCTGCCCTCGTAGCCATTTACACCAGTTCCTTCAAGGCCCCCTCCGAACACAGCGGCACGCAGGCCCAGTCCCTGGCCTACAGCACGGACGCGGGAATGACGTGGCGGAAATACGAAGCAAACCCCATCCTCACCAGGAACTCCGCGAACTTCCGCGACCCCAAAGTCTTCCGCTACCAAGGGGAGCAAGGTGCCTGCTGGGTCATGGTCGCCGTCGAAGCGCAGCAGCAAAAGGTGGTCTTCTATCGTTCGGACGACCTCAAATCCTGGGACTTTCTGAGCGACTTCGGCCCGGCCAACGCCGATGCCGGCGAATGGGAGTGCCCCGATCTCTTTCCCCTGGCGGTGGACGGGGACCCGGACACCATCAAATGGGTGCTGATCGTCAACATCAACCCCGGCGCCGTGGCAGGCGGTTCCGGCGGCCAGTACTTCATCGGGCACTTCGACGGCGCCCGGTTCCTTCCGGACGCCGGTTCCCTTGCGGCGCCGGGCGGAGTGTCCGCCATCGCCGATCCGGAGGCAGCCGCTGCCGCCTTGCGGCAATGCCTATGGCTGGACTGGGGGCGCGACTGCTACGCCTCGGTATCCTTTAGCAACGCCCCGGATGACCGTCGCATCATCATCGGCTGGATGAACAACTGGGACTATGCCAACGAGCTCCCGACCGACCCCTGGCGGTCCTCGATGACCCTCGCACGCGAAGTGCGGCTCACGGCAGTCAACGGCTCCGCGCGTCTGATCCAGCAACCGATCCTGGCCGGCCCCGGTGCACGAGCAGGGCAGTCCGCGGAAGTCATGAACGCAGACGCCTTTGAGCTGCGCAATTCAGCCCTCCGATTGCCGGATGCGGTACCCGGCAGCGCCCAAATCATCGAGGCGGAGATACTGCCCGGAAGCGCCGAACGCCTTGATTTCCGACTCTTCGGAAGCAGCGAGGGGAGCATGGGCACCACCCTGAGCTACGACACAAGCAGCGCGCAGCTCACCCTTGACCGCAGTCAGTCAGGAAACACCTCCTTCCACGGGAAATTCGCTTCGGCCGAGTCGGCACCGGTTGACCTTGAAAACGGTGTGCTCAAGCTGCTTATCGTGGTGGACCACTGCTCGGTCGAAGTATTCGTCCAGGGCGGCAGGGTGGTCCTGACTGATCTCGTCTTCCCCGATGCCGGAAACCAGGAGAACTGGCTATCGGCCGAGGGAGGCTCGGCAACAATACTGAAGCTCGCCGTCTCAACGCTCAGCTAACCGGGACACAAAGGAAAGAAGCTATGTCCAGCAACAACTACTACGACGTGACTACGTGGCCCGTCGGCAATCCGTCCGAGGACGTCGGCGAAGTCATCAACAGCATCATCGCCGACATCAAGGACCGGCAGTCCGCCACCGATGTGAACAACGGAGGAAAGCCAGGCGCGGTGATCTACCTCCCGCCAGGGGACTACCACCTCCGCACCCAAGTGGTGATCGACATCAGCTTCCTCAGGATCCAGGGCTCGGGACACGGTTTTACCTCGTCGAGCATCCGGTTCAACGTTCCCGAGGACGAATGGCCCGACTTGCATGAGTTGTGGCCCGGAGGCAGCCGCATTCTCGTCGACATTCCCCTCGGCGAAGGCGGGGAGGAATCCAAGGGCGCCGCCTTCTACGTTGAGCGAAGCGGGAGCCCGCGGATCAGCTCGGTCGAGTTCTCAAACTTCTGCATCGACGGACTGCATTTCAACCCGGATGGCTCGGGAATGCATCCGGAGAACAGCTACGTGAATGGCAAGACCGGTATCTATGTCGCGAACGCCAACGACTCCTTCCGCGTAAACGGCATGGGGTTCGTCTACCTTGAGAATGCCCTCACCATCTACCACGCGGACGCGCTTTCCATTCACGACAACTTCATCGCGGAATGCGGGAGCTGCATCGAGCTGCGCGGCTGGGGACAGGCCTCCAAGATCACCGACAACCTGGTCGGCGCAGGACCCAAGGGCCACTCGATCTACGCCGAGAACCACGGCGGGCTCCTGATCACCGCGAATAACGTCTTCCCCCGTGGTGCGAGCAGCGTCCATCTCCACGGCGTCACGCGTTCAAGCGTCACCAACAACCGTTTGCATGCGTTCTACCCCGGCATGGTGGTCCTCGCAGCAAACAGTTCGGAAAACCTCGTGGCCACGAACCACTTCCTGCGTGACCATGAGCCCTGGACGCCCTTCCTGGGAGTCGACAACGGGCTGGACGACCTCAACGGACTTCTCTGTGTCAGCGGCAGCCACAACTCCGTCGTCGGCAACCACTTCTCCGAGGTCATCGACTCGCAGAGCATCCGGCCGGCAGGTGCGACGCCTGTCATCATCCGGCTGATCGCGGGGTTCGGCAACTTCGTCTCCAACAACCACGTGGTGGCGATGGACGTTCACGCCAAGTCAAGTGACTCCTGCTTCGAGGCCCAGGTGGACGCCCTGCTGGCGACCGAGGCTTCGGACGGCCTCGCCGTTACGGCCGTCATGGTCGATCCCGAATCCGCCCGGAACACGATCCTTGATTCCGGAAGCGACGCCGAGGTTATCGCAGACAGGGCTGTTAACGCCTTCAGGGCCACGCCGACGATCGGTTTCCAGGCGGCACAGGACTTGGGGCCCAGGTAACCGCCCAGGCCCGGTGAGGACGACGGCGGACTTGACCCGTCCGCCGTCGTCCTTGGCTGGCTACTGGTGTACCGGCGCCCAGGCGCCTGTGCTGATGGGCCCAGCGGAGCCCGTGCCGACAGCCTCCGGTGCCGCCGCAGCGTCGAAGCGGTCGAGACGGAAGGTCTTCAGCACCGGCGAAGGCGCCCCGGTGAGGATCTCTTCGGCGAGGAGTTCCCCGAGGATCAGCCCGAGGGTCGCTCCCGAGTGGGTGAACACAGTGTGGAGGCCAGCGATCGCAGGCACCGGGCCAACCACGGGTTCGCCGTCGCCCGGAATGGGCTTCAGCCCGGCGCCCACGCGCTGCGCGGTCAGCCGCGGGTTGCCGGCGAGCACCTTCGAGGCTTCATCGAGCAGGCCCTGCACCGACTCCTCGGGCACGGTGAACGACCCGTCGTCCTCGGTGACAACTGTCTGTTCGGCCCAGTCGGCGTCGAGCACAAGCCGGCCGTCGGGCATGGGCCGAACCGCAACGCGCGGAGTGTTCAGCACGGTCTTCACTTCGACATCCACCGGGTCCGTGAACAGCACGAAGGCTGCAGGCGTGGCATCCGGGACAGTCACTCCCAGGGCGGCAAGCTGGGCCGGAACAGCGCCGCCTGTGGCGAGCACCACTTCGTCGGCGGGCAACCGGGTTCCGTCGCCGAGGATCACGCCGGACGCAGCGCCATGCTGCACGTCTACCCGTACATTGCCGGCCTGTTCGATGACGCGCGCGCCGTGGGCCGTCGCTTCGGCGGCGAGCACCGGGATGAAATCGGGCATGTTCACCCAGCCTTCGCCCGGGTTGTAGATGGCACCCTCTTCGGCAACGGCGTCGGGATTTACATCGGGCGCAACGCGCGCGACGTCGGCTCGGTCCACCCAGACGGCGTCGTACCCGCCCGCGCGTTCGAAAGCGAAGGTTTCGCGGAAACTCTCACCGGGACCTGCCCATTTCAGGGCGCCGTCGAAGCGGATGTAGCCGCGGCTTTCCGGGTGGCGGGCGCTCCAGGTGCGGTAGCGGTCGATGGCAAGCATGCGCAGGTAGTGGTAGCCCGCGGAACGGGCTCCCGAAGAATTCAGCCACGCGATCGAACGGCTGGAGGCACCGTCCGCGAGCGGCCCGGCGGTTACGAGCGTCACCTGCGCACCACCCTTGGCAAGGTGTGCAGCAGTGGAGACTCCGAGGATGCCGCCGCCGATCACGGCTACGTGCTTCTTGGGGGACGTGGAGGACATGGTTCTCCCTTTCATGGTCAAAGGAATAGTGGGCGCCGCGAGGTGGCGCGGGCAGTATCAGGCGGAAAGAGCGTGGAGGCCCTCGATGACCCGCAGCACCTCAAGGGATTCGCGCGGATCGACGGGAAGTGGGCCTGTGCCGCGGACGGCGTCGGCGAGCTCGGCGTAGAAGCGGGGGTAGGCTCCGCGTTCGGCGGGTACCGGAGTGCCGGAATCGCCGACTCCGAGGATCCCCCAAGAATCCTCGGGTTCGATTCCGTACCCCGGATCGGTGGGCCGGACGCCGGCCGCGAGTTCAGCTTCCTGCAGGTCCAGTCCCCATTTCGTGTAGCCGGCGGCGGAGCCCAGCACATGGAAGCGTGCGCCGTTCCGGGCGGCCATGCCGTTCATCCACAGCCGGGAGCGGACCCCGGAATCGTGGAGCAGGGAGACGAACGCCTCGGTTTCCCCGCCGTCGGAGCGCGGGCTGTGGTTTGCCATTTCGCCGTGGCTCTCGGCAACCGGCCCGAACAATTGGATGGCCTGGTCGATCAGGTGGGCGCCAAGATCGTGCAGCAGGCCGCCGCCCTCCGCCGGGGTGGCGGAGTCGCGCCAGTTCCCGAATCCTTCCGGCCGCCACCATTCAAAGCGCGATTCGAAGCTGCGGACCTCGCCAAGCGCACCGTCCCGCACGAGCTTCCGGAGGGTGAGGAAGTCGGCGTCCCACCGGCGGTTCTGGAACACCGTCAGCTGCACGCCGGCGTCTGCCGCCAGGGACAGGAGTTCCTCGCCTTCGGCGGAGGACGGAACGAACGGCTTGTCCACCACGAGATGCAGCCCGCGGGCAATGGCCGCCGCGGCCAGTTCGAAATGGGTCGACGGCGGGGTCCCCAGGACCACCAGGTCAAGGTCCAGCGCGAACGCTTCCTCCGCCGTCGGGACAATCGTCGCGTCAGGGTAGAGTCGCGCCGCCGCGGCGGCACGCGCCGGGTCCGCCGTCACGATCGCGTCCAGCGAGTAGTCCGGATCCGCGGCGATCAGCGGGGCATGGAAGACCCTGCCGGAGACTCCGAATCCGACGACGGCGGTGCGGAGCGGTGCCGGTTCCCCAGCGCCCCCCTGCATCACAGCACCTCCGAAAGGAAGCGCTTGAGCCGTTCGCTTTGCGGGTTGTCGAAGAGCTCGGCGGGCGTGCCGGCCTCCACGACTTCGCCTTCGTCCATGAAGACCACCTGGTCCGCGACCTTGCGGGCGAAGCCCATTTCGTGCGTGACCACAAGCATGGTCATGCCGCGGCGGCCAAGGCCTGCCATGAGGTTCAGGACGCCCTTGACGAGCTCGGGGTCCAGGGCGCTGGTGGCTTCGTCGAAGAGCATCACTTCGGGTTCCATGGCCAAGGCCCGTGCAATGGCGACGCGCTGCTGCTGGCCGCCGGAGAGGTCCCGGGGGCGGTGGTCGGCGCGTTCGGCGAGGCCCACCTCGGCGAGGCGGCGGCGGGCGCGTTCCCTGGCCTCGGCCTTGGACATGCCCTTGACGCTCCAAAGAGCCAAGGCCACGTTCTCCAGGGCGGTGTGGTCCGGGAAGAGGTTGAAGTGCTGGAAGACCATACCGATACGGGCCCGCAGGATATCCGGCTTGACCTGGAGGGCGCTCTCGCCGGCCAGGATGACGTCCCCGCTCTTGGGTTCGTGCAGCCGGTTGACGCCGCGCAGCAAGGTGGACTTGCCCGAGCCGGACGGACCGATGATGCAGGTGGTGGTGCCGGGCGCCACGGTGAGGCTGACGTTGCGGAGCACCTCGATGTCTCCGTAGGCCATGGTGAGGTTCTTCAGTTCCAGGCTGGAGCCGTGGAAGGTCTCGACGGCTGTCTTGCTTGTGCCGGCGCTGGTGCTGCTGTTTGTGAGGTTCACGTGTTGCTCCCGGTAATCAGCGGCGAAGCCGCATCGAGTTCATTGACTTCCTTCAGGCCACTGGTGGGCGCGGAGGGGCGACGGCGGCCGGTCCGGAATCTGTTGTCGAAGTAGTTGACCAGGTGGGTCAAGGGCACGGTAATCACCAGGTAGAAGATGCCGGCCATGACCAGCGGCGAAAGGTTTCCGGACAGCACGGCGGCGTCCTGGCCCACGCGGAAGAGTTCGCGTTCGGAGATCAGCAGGCCCAGGAAGTAGACCAGAGAGGAGTCTTTGACGATCGCGATGAACTGGTTGACGAGGGCCGGCAGGACCCTGCGGATGCCTTGCGGGACCACCACCAGGGCCATGGATTTGGCGTAGCTCATCCCCAGCGCGCGGCAGGCTTCGCCCTGGCCCTTGTCCACGCTCTGGATGCCGGCGCGGAAGATCTCGCCGATGTAGGCGCTCGCAATCAGGCTGAGCGCGATGATCCCGAGGGGGTAGGGTGAGGGGCCGAAGATCGACTGGCTGAACCGGGCAAAGCCCTGGCCGATCAGCAGAATGGTCAGGATCGCGGGCAGGCCGCGGAAAAGGTCAGTGTAGATCCGGGCCGGAACACGCAGCCACTTGGACGGGGAGATCCCCATGACTGCGACGATCATGCCCAGCGCCATGCCGATGACGGTGGCAGCGACGGAAATAATGAGCGTGTTCAGGAGCCCGACCCCGAGGAGTTGGGGGAGGACTTCGGCCATCGCGCCGAAATCGAAGAAGGTGCGGATGATGGTGTTGAGCCAGTCCATGGTTGCTCTCAGACGTAGTTAGCTTGTGAATCCCGGGCGGACCGCACGGGGCGGTCCGCCCGGACATATGGTGGCCGGCCTAGCCGGCCTGCCCGCCTACTTGCTCGGGGCGGGAGTAGCCGTTTGCTCGGCCTTGGGCAGGTACTGTTCGGGCATCGGAGAACCGGGGAACCACTTCTGGTACAGCTTCTTCCAGGTGCCGTCCTCCATCGCTTCGGCCAGGCCCTTGTTGAGGGCCTCCTTGAGCGCGGTCTTGCCCTTCGCCATGGCGAATCCGGCAGGAGCGTCGAAGGACGGGATGTCCGCCGCGCTGATCAGGCCGTGCTGTTTCTCGTAGGACTTGGCCGCCTCGTAGTCCAGGAAGTGGGCGTCCACGGAGCCGTTGTTCAGCGCGGCAATCGCGGTGTTGTTGTCCGGGAAGCGCACCAGGTTCGCCGAGGTGAAGTTCTTCACCGCATAGGCTTCCTGGAGGGTTCCCTGGACCACGCCCAGACGCTTGCCGGCCAGGCCGTTTGCATCCTTGATGCCCGAGGTCTCGGTGGTGATGACGGTCAGGTAGCCGGCCAGGTAGCCGTCGGAGAAGTCAACTGTTTCCTTGCGCTTGTCCGTGATGCCGATGGCGGCCACGCCGACATCGAACTGGCCGTTCGCCACCGCCGCCAGCAGGCCGGAGAAGTCCTGTCCGGTGAAGACGACGTTGTCCACGCCTGCGCGGTGGGCCACATCCTTGAACAGTTCGACGTCGAATCCGGTGAAGTTGCCCTGGGCGTCGGCGAAAGTGTACGGCTTGGCGTCGCCCAGGCTTGCAACCCGGATGGTGCCGGGCTGGATGAGTCCGTAAGAGTTGCCCGCCGTCGAGGTGGTCGCGGGGGTCGATCCGCCGCAGCCGGAGAGTGCCAGGAGTGTTGCAACGGCTGCCGCAACGATCACCCCCGGGCGGAAGTTCAGTCGTTTGGTCACAGCATTTTCCAATCGTGGGAGCAGGAGGCGCCTTTGGCCTTTGGTAGGTGAGTCCTTGTTGAGTCCGGTCTCACCCGCTAGGATTGAGACCGGACTCACATCGGGGTTGATTAGAAATGTAACCTAAGCCACAGTGGCCGTCAAGGCCCTTCCGGAAGGCCAATATGAGCAGCAACAATCCGCGGCGGCGCGACGTCACAGTCGCCGACGTCGCCAAAGCCGCGCAGGTTTCCAAAGCCCAGGCCGCGCGCGCCCTGGGCAATTACGGCGCCGTGAGCGACGACGTCCGGGAGCGCGTGCTGGCTGCCGCCGAGGAACTCGCGTACCGGCCCAACGAACTTGCGCGCAGCATGAACACGGGCAAGTCGAACACCATCGGCGTGGTGGTGGGTGACATCGAAAACCCGCACTTCGGCCTCGCCACCCGCGGCATTACCGACACGGCAAAAAAGGCCGGTTTCAACGTCATCCTGATCAACACGGACGAGGACGTCTCTGCCGAGGTGGACGCCGTCCAGGTGCTTCTGGACAAGCGCGTGGACGGCTTGATCGTGGCTCCAGCGTCCTCGCTGAAGACCGGCCACCTGCAGCGGGTGCAGGAAGCCGCCCGCCCCCTGGTCCTGCTGGACCGCGCGGCCGGCGGGCTCGCTGCCCAGGCGGTGGCCGTGGACATGACGGAGATCGCCTACGAATCCACGCGCTACCTGCTCTCAGAAGGACATCGCCGGATTGCCTTCATCTCCACCCTGAAGACGGACGCCCCCTTCGCCGGAGGCATGCTCCTGGATTCCTCGCAGATCGCCGAGCGCCTGGACGGGATGGGCCGGGCACTGGGAGAGGAAGGGCTGGCGCTCTCCGCTGATCTGGTGCGCCTGAACGCTGGCGACGCCGCGTCCATCCGGAGCATCACGCGCGACGTTCTCCTCATGCCTGAGCCGGCCACCGCCGTCGTGGCTTCCGACGGCCTCATCGCCCTCAGCGTCATCGAAGCGATCCAGGAACTCGGACTATCCATCCCGGGAGACGTCTCGTTCCTGATGTACGACGATTTCGCCTGGACGAGGCTCACAACCCCACCCCTGACGGTCATCGCGCAGCCTGTGTACGACATGGGCGTGGCCGCGGCCAGCGCCCTGATCCGGCAGATCGAGGGGCGGAAGCCGACTGCGGCGCCGGACCTGGCCGCCCGGCTGATCAAACGGGGCTCGGTAGGTGCGCCGAGGACCGTCAAGGCCTACAGCTGACCGGATCCGTGGACGATGGCGCCGCTACGGCTGCCGGCTCGCGAAGACCACCTTGTTCCTGCCGAGGGCCTTGGCCTTGTAGAGCGCGGCGTCGGCGGCCTCGACCATCCGCGGAAGGTTGGCGTCGGCGATTGCGCTTGCCGCGACGCCGTAACTCACGGTGGGGAACACGACGCCGGGGGGCGCCGGCGAGTTGGCCAAGGCCCGGCTGATCACGGCAGCGATAACCTCCCCGGTTTCCTGTTCGGCTCCCGGGAGCAGGATGAGGAATTCTTCGCCACCGTACCGGCCCACGAGGTCGGTGGAGCGGATCGATGCCACGGCGGCGGAGGCGAACGCCTGGATCGCGGCGTCACCCGCTGCGTGGCCGTACTTGTCGTTGAGTGCCTTGAAATTGTCCAGGTCCGCCATGATCAACGTGGAGGCTGTTCCGCTCGAGTCCATGCGCTGCACTTCGCGGGCAGCCAGTTCCATGAAGGCCCTGCGGTTGAGGACGCCCGTGAGGCTGTCCCGGTTGGCGCGCTCGTTGAGGCCGTTGATCAGCTGGGCGTTGCTCAGCGCCGTCATGCTGAAGGACACCGTAACCAGGAGGCCGATGGTGAGCAGGCTGGTGACCGCGGGGCTGAAGTAGCTCCGGAAGAACGGCCCATCAGGTCCTTCCATG
Source organism: Arthrobacter sp. TE26545 (assembly GCF_056279005.1). The sequence goes on along the minus strand of NZ_JBWBQM010000001.1, from coordinate 3,937,816 downwards.
AGGTAGACGGGCCAGCGGCAAAGGTAGAAGGCTGCCAGGACGCCTGAGCCGACGGCCAGCGAGCGGTTGACGTAAGAGCTGCGGGGTTCCAGCAGCACAAGCTCGCGTGTTGCCAGGCCCATGCCAACGGCCATCAGGCCCAGGTACACGAGGCCGCCGGACCATTCGTTGGACTCCGGATGCTCCAGCACCGAAGCCACGGCCGTGACCACGGGGGCCGCGATGATCTGCCATAGCGGGGTGGGCAGCAGCCTCAACGAGCGGGCGCCGGCCCAGACGCTGAATGCCCCGCCGACCACGAAGGCGTTGCCGAGCGGGTCGGCCCAGACCTGGTGCGGAGTTCCGGTCAGAAGGAACGCCAGGTTCCCCGCCAGGAAGGCCACAAGCGAAATGCACCACCAGCCGCTGTACTGTGACCGCGTCTGGCGGAACGACGCGAAGAACAACAAACACAGGATCACTGTTACAACCCCGAGAGCCACCCTCAGGCTTAACGTATCGAGTTCCATGCCCTACCCCCTTGCCGAGGCTCAAGCTTAGGGCATTACGGCCGCCAACTGGAGTCAAGATGAAGCAACGGGATGCCCCGAACCGCCGCAGCGAAATGAAGGCACCGTGCGCGGGAGTCAATCGGGCCGCCAAGGCGTTGAATAGATGTAGCAGAAGATTTCCTCCCAAGGCCTTGGACCACGGTTTTTTGAGGCGGGGTCGGCGACGTGAGAGCTCCACGGGGCCCGGGGCCCGGGGCTCTCCCCCCAGCCGTCGTCGGCCCCCCCGGAACGTTCGACGGCGGCACCCGCCACTGCTTGCAAAGGCGCGGTGCCGCCGTCGAACCTTGTGCAAAGCCGTGATTGCGCCGCCATTTCCGGGGTCCTGCCTGTAAGCCCGCGGCCCTGCGGGTGGCCTTTGGGGCTGGTCCTGTCACGCCTGCCGGGTCTAGGCTCCAAAACGACGGCGTGTGCCCCGCACGCCCCGACCGTGGGTGGGTGGAACAGCTTGGACGCCTTCGACAACAAGCAGCAACTGGACGGTTTGGAAGCTACTGCGCGGGATGGCGGTGGGGAGGCGGCCAAGGGGAAGCCCGGGTTCAGCGGTCCGTACCACCACCCTGCGGCCGGTTGGGGAGCCGCAATGAGCGTGGGACGGATCCTGCTCCGTGAACGCACCCTGCTGGACGGCCCCCGGGCCATTTTCCGCATGAACCATGAGGGCAAGGGCTTCGACTGCCCGGGCTGTGCCTGGCCGGACGACACCAAGGGCCTGCACCTGGACATCTGCGAAAACGGCATCAAACACGTCACCTGGGAAATGACCCACAAACGGGTGGGCCGTGAGTTCTTCGCGGAGCATTCGGTGGAGGAACTGTCCGGATGGAGCGAATTCGAGCTGGAGAACAAGGGCCGGCTGACCGAGCCGATGGCCTACGACGCGGCCACGGACCACTACGTGCCGATCACCTGGGACGACGCCTTCGAGTTGATCGGCCGCTCCTTGCGGGAACTGGACGATCCTAACCAGGCTTCGTTCTATACCTCCGGGCGGCTGGGCAACGAGGCGACGTTCCTCTACCAGCTCCTCGCGCGGGAACTGGGCACCAACAACCTGCCGGACTGTTCCAACATGTGCCACGAAGCCAGCGGCCGCGCGCTCAAGGCGGCCCTCGGCACGGGCAAGGGGACGGTGGACCTGGCGGACTGGGAAGCCACCGATGCCCTGTTCATCATGGGCGTGAACGCGGCCTCGAACGCGCCCAGGATGCTGACCGCACTGGCGGAAGCACACCGCCGCGGGGCGCAGATCGTGCACATCAACCCCCTGGTCGAAGCCGCCGCGAGCCGCACGATCGTTCCGCATGACGTGCTGGACATGGCCGTCTTCCGCTCCACGAAGACCAGCACCCTGAACCTGCAGCCGCGCATTGGCGGCGACATGGCACTGATGCGCGGCATGGCCAAGGCGATCCTGGAAATGTCCGCCACCGACGCCAAGGCGCTGGACAAGGAGTTCATCGAACGGCACACCGCCGGTTTCGAGGAATACCGTGCCGTGTGCGAGGCCACCCCGTGGGATGACATTGAGCGGCAGTCCGGGCTGTCCCGGGCCGACGTCCTCAAGGCCGCCCGCGTCTACCGCAACGCCGACCGCAGCATCATCAGCTGGTGCTTGGGCATCACCCAGCACGAGCATGGCGTGGACACTATCCGGGAAATCGTCAACGTCCTGCTGCTGCGCGGCAATCTGGGCCGCGAAGGCGCCGGACCCTCGCCCGTGCGCGGACACAGCAACGTCCAAGGCAACCGGACCTGCGGCATCGACCACCGGCCCGCCGAGCAGTTCCTGGCCCGGCTGGACGAAGTATGCGGCATCGAATCCCCGCGCGGGCACGGCCTGGACACGGTGAGGACCATCGAAGCGATGCACCGCGGGGACGTGAAGGTCTTCGTAGGCATGGGCGGAAACTTCGCCCTCGCGGCCCCGGACACCCCGTACACCCAGGCCGGGCTCCGCAACTGCGAGCTGACGGTCCACGTGAGTACCAAACTCAACCGCAGCCACCTCGTCCACGGGCGCCAGGCCCTGATCCTGCCGTGCCTCGGCCGCACCGAGAAGGACGAACAGGCCAAGGGGCTCCAGAGCACCTCGGTGGAGGACTCCATGAGCATGGTCCATCTTTCGGTCGGCATGAAACGCCCGGCATCCCCGCAGCTGCGCTCCGAACCGGCCATCATCGCCGGCATCGCCAAGGCCGCCTTGCCGGGGAGCAAGACGCCCTGGGACTGGTACGTGGGGGACTACGACCGCATCCGGGACACCATGTCCAAGGTGCTGGATGGCTTCGAGGACTTCAACCGCCGCGTCCGGCTTCCGCTCGGTTTCCGGCTCAAGCAGCCCGCCCGGGAACTCGTGTTCGGTACGCCTTCCGGAAAAGCCGGCTTCTCCTCCGCGCCGCTGCCGGACGTCATCCCCGCTTCGGGAACCATCGCCCTGGGAACCATGCGTTCGCACGACCAGTGGAACACCACGATCTACTCGGACAACGACCGTTACCGCGGGATCAAGAACCTGCGCACCCTGGTCTTCATGAACGCCCAGGACATGGCGGACCGGGGCATCAAGGAACTCGACCCCGTGGACATCGTGAGCACGGCGAAGGACGGATCCGTGCGCTCGTTGGAGGGCTACCTCGCGGTCCCGTACGACATTCCACGCAGCTGCGCGGCCGGCTACATGCCTGAGATGAATGTCCTCTGCGCGATCGGCGACTACAGCACGCAGAGCGACCAGCCGATCATGAAGCACCTGAAGGTCACCATCACGCGCAGCGCCTGATCCAAAGCCCGACGGCGGCACCCGGCCTTGCCGGTCAAGGTGCGGTGCCGCCGTCGGGCTGTTAACCCGTGCTGCTAAGCCGCGGGCCGGCTCACGAGCTGGATGAGGTTCCCGCAGGTGTCGTCGAGGACGGCGGTTACCACGGGGCCCATGGGGGTCGGTTGCTGCGTGAAGGCGACGCCCTTCGCTTCGAGTTCCTGGTGGGCGGCCTCGACGTCGTCAACGGCGAAGGACGCGGCCGGGATGCCGTCTGCCTTGAGCGCCTGCTTGTAGGCCTTCGCCGCGGGGTGCTGGTCCGGCTCGAGCAGGAGCTGGGTGCCCTCGGGTTCGCCTGCGCCGACCACGGTCAGCCACCGGTAGTCCCCGACCGGCACGTCTTCCTTGGGTACGAATCCCAGCTTGTCGGTGTAGAACTCCAGGGCCTTGGCTTGGTCGTCGACAAAGACGCTGGTCACATGGATCCTGGCCTGCATGGGCATCTCCTTGCTGGGTTCCGGTTGTGTGTACCGATCCTACGGGGTGGTGTCGACGGGAAGGCCGGCAAGTATTCGCTGGACCATTTCCACGCCGGCCTGACTGAAGGCGTAGTCTCCGATGCCGTGGCCCCACACCACCGTTCCCATGGCCTGGTTCAGGTTCTCAAGCTGCCAGATATCGCTTTCTGATTCCTCGATGCGGTTTTTCAGCCCGGCCATGAAGGCATCGGCCAGGGCCGGCCGGCCCAGGAACTGCTGATGGGAGAGCCTGACGAGGTCGTGGACCCAGGGGCGGGCATCTGCGCGGCCAAAGTCGATTACTTTGATGCGGCTGTTCTCCTGCAGCCAGTTCCTGGGCTGGTAGTCGCCGTGCGTGGTGACCAGATGCACCGGCCCGGGGGAGAGCGCCGCGAGTCGCTTGCCGAGGTGCTCGAGGGTGCCCGCATCCAGCAGGCCGCGGCCCTTCTTCATCAAGAGTGTGGTGGTGTAACTGAGCTTCTTCGCGTACTCCGTTGAGACCGTGACCGGACGGTGCAACCGGGCCAGCAGGACTCCGGCCTGGTGGTATGTCCCCGGATCGTCTTCGGCCGGCGTGCCCTCCACAGGTGCGCCCGGGAGGAATTCCGTGACGAGGATGCCGGCGTCCGCGGAAGCATGCCGAAGTGTGGGAAAACTCCCCTTCGGTCCGGGCATCCCAAGGCTGTGGGCGGCGATTTCCCGGCGGATGTGGTGGCTGGTGGTGCTGGCCTTGACGATGAAGCTGCCGTCCGCTGACGAAACGTGCAGGACGGCGGTGTCCTGCAGCGGCCAGGAGTGGTCCTTGAGGACGGAGTACGGTCCGAGCCATTGGCTCAGCAGCGAGTGTTGCTCCTCCGTGATCCCCTGCGGCATGGTCCCAGCATGCCACGCCCCTCCCGGTAGCACCGGCGCAAAAGCCCGACGCCGGCACGTCCACCAAAGGTGCGTGCCGGCGTCGGGCGTTAAGGCGAAAACTAGGCCGTGACAGCCAGGGCGTCGATCTCGACGAGCATTACCTCGTGCGGCAGGTCGACGAAGACCGTGGTGCGGCTGGGGAGCTGGCCGCTGGGGACGTTCTCGTTGATGAACTCGCCGTAGACCTCGTTCATGGCGGCGAAGTCGTCGCGGGTGGTGAGGTAGACGCGGAACATGATGACGTCTTCAACCGAGGAGCCGCCGGCTTCGAGGATGGCCTTGACGTTCTCCAGGGTGCGGCGGGTCTGGACGCGGACGTCGCCGTCGCCGATGTACTGGTTGGTGGCCGGGTCCATGGGGCCCTGGCCCGACACCTGGAAGATGCCGCCCTTCTTCACACCCTGGGAGAAGGTGTGGGCCGGGGCGGGGGCGTTGTCGGTGCGCACGATGGTCTTGGCGCTCATACTGCGTTCCTTTCGGTTGGGGTCCAGCCGAGATCTTGTGAAATGGCTGCTGTGGTTTCGGTCAGTTCGGGGAGCAGGCCCATCAGGCCCTCGTAGTCGAGCATGACGATCGGCACGGAGCAGGATGCCGCGGCCACCACGGCGCCGCTCGCATCGCGGATGGGGGCCGCGATGCAGTGCACGAACGCTTCGTGCTCGGCGTTGTCATGGGCCCAGCCCTGCTTCCTGACCACGTCCAGCTCGGCCAGCAGTGCCTCGGGGGAGGTCAGGGTGTTCTCGGTGACTTTGACATAGTCCAGTCCGGCGGCGATCTTCTCCTGCCGGGCGCGCGGCAGGTCCGCCAGCAGGACCTTCGCGACGGCGGCCGAGTGCAGCGATGCCGTCAGGCCGATCCGCGAATACATCCGCACGGGATGATGGGACTCGAACTTGTCGATGTAGACGACGTCCTTGCCCTCGAAGGCCGCCAGGTGCACGGTGTGCCCGGTGCGGGCATTCAGCTCGGCCAGGTGCGGGCGGGCCACCTCGCGGATGTCCCGCTGCTCCAGGGCCAGGGAGGACAGCTCGAACAGCTTGGAGCCGAGCCGGAAACGCTGCTCGTCGTCGCGCACTACCATACGCTTCTCCTCCATGGCGTGCAGGAGGCGCATCACCGTGGTCTTGTGCACTGCGGCGCTCTTGGCGAGTTCGTCCAAGGTTGCAGGTTTCGCTGCGAGCTCGTTCAGCAGCTCGATCGCGCGCAGCAGGCTCTGGCTCACGGGGCCACGCTCCCTTCGGTCGGGGACGCTGTGCCCGGGGACGCTGTGCCCGGGGACGCTGCCGGCACCTCGAAGTGCCCGGTGGTGACCCGGATTCCGGCCCATTGTTCATCGCCGCAGTCCAGGATCGCTGCGAGTTCATCGGCCTCGGGAAGCGGGCCGCGGTCTCCGTGCACCGTCAGGGTGCAGGCCGCGGCGACGTGACCGCGGCGCAGGCTCGCCTTCTGGCTGAGCCCGAACAGCACGCCGCTGAGGTATCCGGCGGCGAAGGAGTCCCCCGCGCCCACCGGTTCCACCACCTCCACGGAGAGTGCCGGCACTTCGTCGCGGCGGCCGTCCCGGTGCAGCGCGATGGCGCTGATGGCTTCGTTCTTGATGACGACGACGGCGGGATCCGGCATGAGCGCGCGGAGCTCGCTTTCGTCCGTGGTGCCGAAGGCGTGTTCGGCTTCGTCTTTGCCCACCAGCACGATGTCCGCGAGGTTGGCCAGTTTCTGCAGCACGGACTTGTCCTGCCCGGCCCAGAGGGCGGGGCGCCAGTTGACGTCGAAGGTGATGAGCCGGCCGTCGCGCGGGGCCTTGAGGAGGAGCTCGAGGAGGGCGCGGCAATCGGCGGAAAGGGCGGCGGTGATGCCGCTGAGGTGGATGAGCCCGGCTTTCTCGATCAGCGCCGCGACGGCCGGGTTCGCCAGGGTGGACGGGGCCATGGCGGAGGCGGCGGAACCGTGCCGGTAGTACAGGACCGAACTGCCGGCGTCGGGATCCGATTCCTGGGCGGGAACCTTCACGTACAGCCCGGTGGGCAGGCTGGAATCCACTTCGACGCCGGTGACGCCCACGCCGTGGTCCCTGAGGTCTTCGATGATCCGGGTGCCGAAGCCGTCGTGGCCCACGCGGCCCACCCAGTGCGCGTCGAGGCCCATCGCTGCCAGGCCCATGGCGACGTTCGATTCGGCTCCGCCGATGCTGCAGTGCAGCTCCTCGGCCCGGTCCAGCGGAACCCCGTTCACGGGGGTCAGCATGGCCATGGTTTCGCCTATGCAGACAGCTGTTGACACGAAAGCTCCCCTAACTCCAGGTATACCGAAGGCCTTGACGCCCAATCCGGGACCATGTTAGACATATCTGCAACAGCTTTGCAACCAGCGTTGCAAAATACGCAACGCAGATCCTTGGGGCCGGACAATGACCGACCGGCCCCGTGAAAGGAACAGATTGGTGAACATGTCCGCCTCCGAAGCCGGATCAACAGCCTCCGCCATCGCCGCCGACGCCGTCGCGCGGCTTTCTTCGGTTCCGCTGAGCTGGCGGCACAAGGCCGTGCCCGCCGCCGCAAACGGAACGACTGCCGGCGACTTCGTCCATGCGCGCCACACGCTGGCGGAGCTGCAGACACCGCTGCTCACGCTCGACGCCCGCGCGCTGGAAAGCAACGCCGACCGCCTGGCCGCCTGGTGCGCCGAACAGGGCGTCCGGCTCGCCCCGCACGGCAAGACCACCATGGCCCCGCAGCTCTGGGCCGAACAGCTCGAACGCGGCGCCTGGGGCATCACCCTGGCCAACTACGCCCAGCTCCGGGTGGCCCGCGAATTCGGCGTGCGCCGGCTCCAGCTGGCGAACAGCCTCACCGATCCGCACGCCATCGAATGGGTCGCCTCGGTCGTGGGACCGGAGCAAACCATCGTGTCCTGGGTGGATTCGGTGGCCACCGTTGAGCTGATCGGCAGCACCCTCGAAGCCGCCGGAAGCCGCGCCGTGCTGGACGTCCTCGTGGAGCTCGGCGCCCACGGCGGACGCACCGGCGCCCGCGGCATCGAGGCCGCCCTTGAGGTGGCCCGGGCCGCGGCGGTCTCGCCGCATGTCCGCCTGGTGGGGGTCAGCGGCTACGAGGGGTCGCTGGCCCACACCGCCGACGCCGACGCCCTGGCTGCCGTGCGCGGCTACCTCGGGCAGATGCTCCGGCTGCACGAACGGCTGCTCGCGGACGGGCTGTACGGCTCCGACGAGCTGATCGTCACCGCCGGCGGCAGCGCCTACTTCGACGACGTCGTCGACGTCCTCTCGCCCTGCATCACGGAAGGCGACGGCGCCGGGAATGGTAAGGGCAAAAGGGTCGAGCTGCTTATCCGCAGCGGCGCCTACATCATCCACGACGACGGCTTCTACCGCGTGATCTCGCCGTTCTCCCGGCACGGCGGCAAGCCTTTCAGCTCCGCCATGCACGGCTGGGCCCGCGTGGTATCCCAGCCGGAGCCCGGCCTGGCCCTGCTCGACGCCGGCAAACGCGACCTGCCGGTGGACGAGGGCCTGCCGCGCCCGCAGCTGATCGGGCCTGCGCTCGGCGGCCCCATGAGCCCGCTGGAAGGTGCCGAGATCACCGCGGTCAACGACCAGCACTCCTTCCTGAGCTTCGATCCCGCCACCACCACGGTCCGTTTGGGCGACGTGGTGCGGCTGGGCCTCTCCCACCCGTGCACGGCCTTCGACAAGTGGACTCTGATCCCGGTGCTGGCCGATACGGATGGTGACCAGACCGTCGTCGACCTCATCCATACCTTCTTCTAGGAGCGCATGACCTTATGGAGAACAGGATGAAGACACTCATCAGCAACGCCGTCCTCATCGACGGCACGGGCGAGGCCCGCCGGAACGCGGACGTCCTGGTGGACGGCACCGTGATCGCAGAGATCGCCGACGCCGGCAGCCTCACCGCCGCCGGGACCGGCGCGGAACGCACCATCGACGCCACGGGACTGGTCCTCAGCCCGGGTTTCATCGACATGCACGCCCACTCGGACCTGCAGCTGCTGGTCAACCCGGAGCACTACGCCAAGCTCAGCCAGGGCGTCACCACCGAACTCCTGGGCCAGGACGGCCTCTCCTACGCGCCGGTGGACGATGCCACCCTGGCCGGCATCCGCCAAAAGATCGCCGGCTGGAACGACAACCCGGAGGACTTCGACTGGGACTGGCGCACCGTGGGGGAGTACCTGGACCGCCTGGACCGCGTTGACGAAGACCGCGTTGACGAAGACCGCGTTGAGAACGACGGCGGCCGGATCGCCACGAACGCCGCCTACCTCGTGCCGCAGGGCACCGTGCGGGCGCTCGTCATGGGCTTCGACGAAGGCGAGGCGACCCCGGAGCAGCTGGAGCAGATGCGCGAGGTGGTCCGGACCGCGATGGCGGAGGGCGCCGTCGGGATGTCCTCCGGCCTGACCTACACGCCCGGCATGTACGCCACCACCGAGGAACTCGGGGCGCTGTGCAGCGTGGTCGGCGAGCTGGACGGCTTCTACGCCCCGCACCACCGCTCCTACGGCAAGGGAGCCCTTGCCGCCTACGCCGAGATGATCGGCCTGAGCCGCGACACCGGCTGCGCCCTGCACCTGTCCCACGCCACCATGAACTTCGCCGAGAACAAGGGCCGCGCAGGCGAACTGCTGGCCCTCATCGACGAAGCCCTGGACGCCGGCGTCGACATCACCCTGGACACGTACCCGTACCTGCCCGGCGCCACCACGCTCTCGGCGATCCTGCCCAGCTGGGCCTCCGCCGGCGGCACGGACGCCACCCTCAGCCGCCTCCGCGACCCGGAGAGCAAGGCGAGGATCCGCGAGGCCGTGGAGATCTACGGCTCGGACGGCTGCCACGGCGTGGTGGCCGAATGGGACACCCTGGAAATCAGTGGCGTCCAGAACCAGGCGCTCGCCGGGTACGTCGGCCGCACCATCGCCCAGATCGCGTTGGACGAAGGCCGCGAACCGTTCGAGGTCTTCACCCAGATCCTGCTCGACGACCGGCTCGGCACCGGCATCCTGCAGCACGTGGGCCACGAGGAAAACGTCCGCGCCATCATGGTGCACCGCACGCACACCGGCGGCAGCGACGGACTGCTGGTGGGCGGCAAGCCGCATCCCCGGGCGTGGGGCACCTTCCCGCGCTACCTCGGCCACTACAGCCGGGAGCTGGGCCTGATGAGCCTGGAGGAAACCGTCCACCACCTCAGCGGGCGGCCGGCCGCGCGGCTCAAGCTCGACCGCCGCGGCCTGGTCCGCGAAGGCTACGCCGCGGACCTGGTCCTGTTCGACCCGGAGACCGTCCGCGACACCGCCACCTTTGAAAACCCCCGCCAGGCAGCAGCCGGCATCCATTATGTGTTCGTCAACGGCACCGCAGCGATCGACAGCGGGCAGCCCACCGGCGCGCGGGCCGGCCGTGCCCTGCGCCGCAGCCCCGACGGCCGCACGCGAACAGCCCGAAAAGAAGGTACCCAAGCATGACTCCCGAAGAATTCATCCAGCAGCTCGAGGCCGACCGCACCCTCGCCGTCGTCCGGGCTTCCGGCATCCCCGACGCCGCCGAGCTCTGCCGCGCCCTGGCCTCCGGCGGCATCCGCAGCGTGGAGCTGACCTTCACGACGCCGGACGCCCTTACCCATGTGCGCCGCGCCGCGGACACCGCATCGGAGCACGGCGCCGCCGTCGGCATCGGCACGGTCCTCACCGCGGACCAGGCCAAGGCCGCGATCGACGCCGGCGCGAAGTTCCTGGTCACTCCGGGCCTGCGCCCGGAGGTGGCCGAGGTGGCCGTCAAGGCCGGTATCCCGTTCAGCCTCGGCGCCATGACACCCACCGAGGTGGCCCAGGCCCTGGATCTCGGATCCGCAGCCGTGAAGATCTTCCCGGCACGCCAGCTCGGACCGGTGTACCTGAAGGACCTCCAGGGCCCGTACCCGGGCATCAAGCTCCTGCCCTCGGGCGGCATCGACGCCTCCAATGCCAAGGGCTACCTCGACGCCGGAGCCGCCGCGGTCTGCTGCGGAACCAGCGTTGTGCCCCCCGCCGCCGTCGCCGCCGGCGACTGGGCAGACATTTCAGCCAGGGCCGCCGCGTTCACCGGCGCCCTCAAGTAGGAACCCACCGGAAAGGAAAATCAATGAATGAATTCCTGGACTGGCTGCGGCACGACACAGCCGGCCTGCTCCTCCTGGCAGGGGTGGGCATCGCGCTCCTGCTTTTCCTGATCATCAGGCTCAAGGTCGAACCGTTCATCGCCCTGGTGGGCACCAGCGTCCTCGTGGCCCTCGTAGGCGGCGTGACCGTCGAAGCCCTCGTCGGTTCCCCCGTCAAGAGCGGCGATGCCCTCATTGAAAAGGGCTTCGCCGGCATCCTCGGCCACATCACCCTCATCATCGGCCTCGGCACCGTGCTCGGCGCCATCCTCGAACGATCCGGCGGCGCGGAAGTCCTGCTCGGCAAGCTCGTGAAGGTCTTCGGCGAGCGGGGCACCCCGATTGCCATGGGTGTCACCGGCTTCGTGCTGGGCATCCCGGTCTTCTTCGACATCGGCATCTTCGTCCTTGCACCGCTGGTCTACGTGGCCGCGGTGCGTGGCGGGAAGTCGCTGGCCCTGTACGCCCTGCCGCTCCTCGCGGGCCTCTCGGTGACCCACGCCTTCCTGCCCCCGCACCCCGGCCCCGTGGCCGCGGCCGGGCTCTTCCACGTGGAGCTCGGCTGGATCATCATCATGGGCCTCGCCTGCGGCATCCCCGCCTGGTTCGCCTCCGGCATCCTCTGGGGCACCTGGATCGGCAAGCGCGTCTATGTCACCGTCCCCGAAGACCGTGTGATCCCGGAGGCCGAGGAAGCCAAGGGGCACGAGCCGCCCATGAGCCTTGTGGCACTGGCCATCGGCCTGCCGATGCTGCTGATCCTCGGCGCAACGTTCGGCAACGTCTTCCTGCCCCAGGGCACATTGCGCGACGTCCTGGTCTTCTTCGGCAACCCGGCCATCGCCCTGACGGTCGCCGTCGCGCTGTCCATGTGGCTGCTCGGCATCCGCCGCGGCATGACAGCCAGGGACCTGTCCGAACTCAGCTCCGCCTCCCTGAAGCCGGTGGGCATGATCCTGCTGGTTGTCGGCGCCGGCGCCTTCTTCGGTGCCGTGCTCTCGGCAACCGGCGTGGGCAAGGCCGTTGCGGATACCCTGTCCACGGCCGGCCTCCCGGTGATCCTCTCCGCCTACGTGATCGCCTGCGGCATGCGCATCGCCCAGGGCTCGGCCACCGTGGCCATCGTGACCACCGGCGGCATCCTGGCCCCGGCGCTCACGGCCGGTCAGTACTCCCAGCCGCAGCTCGCCTTGATCGCCATCGCCATCTCCTCCGGCTCGATCATCGCCAGCCACGTCAACGACGGCGGCTTCTGGATCATCTCCAAGTACTTCAACATGTCCGTCAAGGACACCCTGAAGACCTGGACGGTGCTGGAAACCGTGCTTTCCGTGGTCGGTTTCGGCATGGCGGTGCTGCTGTACCAGTTCGTCTAGCCTGACAGCCCCCGACGGCGGGTGGCCACCCCGGCGCGTTAGCCGCCCGGGTGGCCACCCGCCGTCGTCGCTGCCCACACGGCTCAAACAAAGACACTGCTAAGACCGCGACACGGGGCTTAAACAAAAGAGCTCCGGAGTGCGTTATTGGGGGATACGCACTCCGGAGCGGCCTTTGGACAGGTGCCTTGCGGTTCCTGCTGACAATCAGCTTACGTGCCGATTTCCCGCACCGCCACCACCTCGAATAAGTACTTTTGCTTTAGTTTCAACCGTCCTGTTTTGGCCTTCCAGGCCCGTTCCCGGGCGGTTTCGTGGCGCGTCACGACGCGGCGGAACCGTCCTCGCCGTCCTCGTCCATCTCGTCCCCGGCCCGGTGCGCGTGCCGGGCCTGGACCGCCTTGGCGAGCGGCACGATCAGCACCGGCCGGCTCTGGTGGTGGCTCAGCCAGGACGCCACCGAACCGTTCAGGGCCTCGGAGATGCGGTGCCCGATCCCGGGCTCCGGGCTGCCCACGATGATCATGGAGGCGTTGAGTTCCGCGGCGAGCCGGCCGATCGCCCGGGCGGGATCGCCGGCCAGGAGCCGCAGGGTCCATTCCAGGCCGCTGCCCTGGGCGAGTTCGGTAATGCGTCCCTTCAGTCCCTGGCGCACGGCGGCGATGTCGGCGTCGTCCTTTTCCGGGTGCAGGGACAATCGGTGGGTGTCCCGGGAGGGGTCCCATTCGACGAGGTAACTGGCCTCGTCCACATAGGCGCACACCAAGGGCGCGTTGAGGCGCTGGGCGAAGGTGGCTGCCGTCTGGAACACCTCGGGATGCTGCTCCGGCACAATGCCGAGAAGCAACGGGTCCCGTCCGCTGAAGCCGTCAGACATACTCAAATTGTCGCGCGATGCCAGGCCAATGAACAGGCTTGGCGGACCTTGAAGAGTGCCCCGGCCGGGCCTAGCGTTAAGGCACAGAAAGGGGTGGTCCGCGTGGAAATCTTCATGTGGTGGCTGGATCTGGACTTGGAGCACAAGGAATGGCTGCGGGAAAACCTTCGGGTCACGGAGCTGCCTTTGACGGTCCTTCAGGGAATCGCTGAAGCGGGCGGACCGCATCCGGACGATCCCGGCGGCGGCCTGAGTGCGGCGGACTGGGACTTCATCGAAACCCAGTCGGAGTTCGTGGACTAAGGCAGGCCTGCTGCTGTTGACGCCGTGCGTAGGCTTTAAGCGAATGGCTTTCGCTTAAAGATTTCCAATGGAGGAAAACAGCATGATGGGCACCGCTTCGGAACAACTCGGCATCAGTGTTCGAAACTGGCAGGAACCGGGCAACCTGGCGTGGTCGTTCCTGCACATGGATGAGCTGTTTCCGAGCGCGGTGATCCGCGCCGGGGGTGCGGCCGCCAGCAGTGCCGGACCGTCCGGCGTCGGGCCCGGAGCCCGCAGGCTCAAAGAACTGACCGTCACCCTGCCCGATGGTTCGGTCGATACCGTTGCTGGCGTCCTGGCGGGAACAAACACGGATGCCTGGCTGGTCATGCACAGCCGCGAGGTCCTCGCCGAGGAATACTTCGGCGGAATGGATGCCGGAACCAGGCATCTGCTGATGTCCGTCAGCAAGTCCGTTGTTTCCTCGGTTGTCGGCGTCTTGGTTGGGCAGGGAAAGATCGACACCGCGCGTCCGGTGGAGCACTACATTCCCGAGCTAGTCGGCAGCGGCTACCGGGGCGCCACCGTGCGGGACCTGCTGGACATGCGCAGTGGGATCAGGTTCTCGGAGGAGTACCTCGACCCGTCTTCCGAGGTGCGGCAACTAGATGAGGCCGTGGGCTGGGCACCGGCGCGCGGCGGGGCCGCAACACTCAAGGAATTCCTGCCGACGCTCGAGCTGGCGCGGGAGCACGGCGGTCATTTCGAATACCGCAGCTGCGAAACCGACGTGCTCGGCTGGTTGTGCGAAGCGGCCAGTGGCCGGCCGTTCGCCGAACTCGCCTCCGAGGTGCTGTGGCTGCGGCTCGGGGCCCGCCATGACGCGTTCATCACGGTTGATTCCTCCGGCACCGGCATGTTCGATGGCGGAATCTGCGCCACCCTCGGCGACATGGCCCTGTTCGGCGCCATGATCCGCGACGGCGGCGTCTCCCTGGGCGGCGAACGCGTACTGGACACCGCCTGGGTTGACGACATCTTCGCCGGGGGCCCGGACTCCGCCGAGGCATTCGCGGCCGGCAAGGAATCCGAGGGCATGCCGGGAGGCCGGTACCGCGGCCAGTTCTGGTTCCTGTCCGACGACCCTGACACGGCTTACTGCCTCGGCATCCACGGGCAGATGGTCTACATCAACCGGCGCACCGGCGTCGTCGGCGTGAAGTTCTCCTCAACGGCGCTGCCCGTCGACCCCGTGGCGGGCCCGGCGGCCGCGGCGATGTTCGAGGCAATCAGCGCAGCATTGGGGCCCGCCACGAAGCCGTGAGGCCAGCGGCAAAGAAAACCGTTGCGGCCCGCAGGTGCGGATGGTTGCATGGGGACCATGGCTAACGCAGAGAGTTACATCTTGGCGATCGGGACCAAAAAAGGCTTGTGGCTGGCGCACAGCACGGACCGCAAGGAATGGTCCCTCAACGGCCCGCACTTCCTCATGAGCGAGATCCCCAGCATCGGGATCGATACCCGTGGGGATTCCCCGCGCATCATGGTCGGCGTGCGGTCCGAACATTGGGGGCCAACGGTTGCCCACTCCGATGACCTTGGCGCCACCTGGACCGAACCGGAACAGGGCGCCATTTCCTTTCCCGAAGACACCGAGGCCGCCCTGGAGCGCGTCTGGCAGATCTACCCCGACGCCGAGTCCCGGCCCGGCGTCGTCTGGGCCGGTTGCGAGCCGATTTCCGTCTGGAAGTCCACCGACGGCGGTGAACACTTCGAACTGAACCGCGGGCTGTGGGACCACCCGCACCGCAGCGAATGGGGCGCCGGCTACGGCGGCGCCGCAGCCCACTCGATCGTGGTGGACCCGAGCGGGGAGAAGGTGCACATCGCCATGAGCACCGGCGGCGTCTACAGATCGCTCGACGGCGGTACCTCCTGGGAGGCCCGGAACAAGGGGATCTCGGCCTACTTCATGCCGGACCCCAACCCGGAGTTCGGCCAGTGCGTGCACAAGATCGCCGCGGATGCTGCCGTCGACGGCCGCCTCTACGCGCAGAACCACCACGGGGTGTACCGCACCGATGACGATGGCGAGAACTGGGAATCGATCGCGGAGGGCCTGCCCGCCGACTTCGGCTTCGTGATGCTCACGCACCCGCGCCGTTCCGGAACCGCATGGGTGGTCCCGCTGAAGGCCGACGGCGAGCGGATACCGCCGGACGGCCGGCTCGCCGTGCACCGGACCGACGACGCCGGCAGGTCCTGGAAGCGGCTTGAGACCGGGCTGCCGGACCACGAGTACAACTCGGTGCTGCGCGACGCCGCCTCGGTGGACACGGCGGAACCGGTCGGCGTGTACTTCGGGACGCGGGGCGGCGCGGTCTACGCCAGTGCGGATGAGGGCGAGAGCTTCACCGAGGTGGTTTCGCACCTGCCGGATGTGCTCTGCGTCCGGGCCGCAGTGGTGTCGGACGCGGTTGTGCCCGCGGCTTCGGTTCCTGCGTAGGAGCGCCGTTGGCTGACATCACCGTGGTGCTGCCGAGTGTCCTGCAGCCTCTCGCCGGCGGGCAGTCCGTGCTGACTGCGCCCGCCGGCGGTGCCGTGACGGTGGGTGCGCTGCTTGACGCTGTGACCGGAGATTACCCGGTGCTTGCCCGGAGGCTCCGGGACGAAACCGGAACCCTGCGCCGCTACGTGAATATTTACGTCAACGGCGAGGAAATCCGGCGCTTGAAAGGCTTGGAAACCGAAGTGGCTGCCGGCCAGGAGGTGTTGATCATCCAGTCCGTGGCCGGCGGTTGAGACGGTTGGGCGGGCTGGCTCAGGCAACTCGCCAGAGGGTGCATTCGTCCGTGTTGATGGCCTTGCGCAGGCCGCTCAGCTGGTCCATGATCCATACGACGCCGATGCCCGGCGCGGTCTCCTGGACGCTTCCCCTGCGGATGACGACGTCATCGTACGCGGGTCCAACGGAGAGGCGGGCCTCGATGTGGTCGCCGCGGTGCAGCTGGTCGAGGGTGCGGATTCGGGTGGTTCGGACTGGTACTTCCTTCAACATGGTGGCCTCCTTGGCTGGAGCTGCCAGCGTTTGCCGGCACTTCCAGTGTGGAGGGCGAATGTTGCAAGGCGGTTTCGGCTCCGTTTAACCCGCGCGAACGTACAGTTGAGGCCCCGAAATCCGAAGATTCGGGGCCTCAACTGTACGTTCGCGCTCCAGGGAAGGGGCGACGGCGGGTGGTGCGGTTCCTACCTCGAGCCGAGTTCCGCCGTCGGGGTCTTGAAGGACTCGCGGGCGGTGAGCGCGGAGACTGCGGCGACCAGGCAGATGGCGCCGGTGAAGAGGCTGATCTGCACCCAGCCGCCGGCCTTGGTGCCGCCGATCGCGGTGACGATTGCCGGGGCGAAGCCGGCCATCAGGAAGCCGAGCTGGGTGCCGATGGCCAGGCCGGAGAAGCGCACCCGGGTGCTGAACATTTCACCGTAGAAGGACGGCCACACGGCATTCGCGGCGGCGTAGCCGAAGGAGAAGTAGGCCACGGAAACCAGGAACATCAGCGGAACCATGCCCGACTCGAGGGTCAGCAGGAACACGGGGGTCATGACGGCGCTGGCCAGGGCACCGTAGATGAACACGGGCTTGCGGCCGATCCGGTCGGCGAGCTTGCCGAAGAGCGGCTGGGTGCCGAGGGCCACGATGTTCGCGACCACCACGAGCCAGAGGGTAATGGTGCTGCTGACGTGGGCCACGTCCTGGGCGTATTTGATGGCCAGCGTGCCGAACACGGTGCTGACGGCGGCAATGAACGCGCAGCAGACAACGCGCAGTACGTCGCGCCAGTGCAGCTTCAGGAGGTCGGCCACGGGCAGCTTGGAGATCTGGTGGTGCTTCTTGGCCTCGGCGAACGCCGGCGGCTCGTGCAGGGTGCGGCGGATGAAGAAGGCCACCAGGACCACCACGGCGCTCAGCCAGAACGGGACGCGCCAGCCGATGCCGTACTTGATCTCGTCCGGAAGGGCGACCACGGGGATGAACACGAGCGCCGCGAGGATCTGGCCGCCCTGGGTGCCGGTGAGGGTCCAGGAGGTGAAGAAGGAACGGCGGTGGTCCGGCGCGTGCTCAAGCGTCATCGAGGATGCGCCGGCCTGCTCGCCCGCGGCGGAAAGGCCCTGGCACAGCCGGGCGAACACCAGCAGGGCGGGTGCCCACCAGCCGATGGTCCTGAAGTCAGGCAGGCAGCCGATAATGAAGGTGGCCGCGCCCATGAGGACCAGCGTGAACATTAGGACCCGCTGCCGGCCGATCCGGTCGCCGAAGTGGCCCAGGATCACGGCGCCCACCGGCCGCGCCACGTAGGCGAAGCCGAAGGTCGCGAAGGACATGATCGCCGCGTTGGCATCCGCACTCGGGAAGAAAACGTGCGGGAAGATCAAGGCCGCGGCGGAGCCGAAGATGAAGAAGTCGTAATACTCGACGGCGCTGCCCAGGAAGCTGGCGAGGGCAGCCTTCTTCGGGGTCCCCGGCTGCGTTGTGCCTGCGGTGCCGGCTCCCGGCGTCGTAGACGGGATCGTGTGACTCATGGTGTTCCTTCGGTGTGACGACGGTGTCGCATCTGGATGAAGCGGGGGTCCGTGGCGCTTCCCCGGCTGCTCTTCATGAGGCCGGTGGGAGGCGGTCCGGTGAACGTCTCGGCTGAGAGCCCTGACTGGAGGCTTCAGCGATACAGCTCCCACAATGTGGGAACTGTTTTTGCAATATAGAAATGATGACTGTGAGCGTGGTCACCTGTCAAGAAATCTTCTCACGATCTAGCTAAAGCTCTCACGATGTGGCAATCTTTCCCCATGAGCGTCAAAGAGGACACCAAAACAGACATGATCGGCAAGGCCCTGGGCCTCCTGGTGCTGCTGGGCAATGAGCCCAAAGGGGCCAGTGCCTCCGAGCTTTCCCGGCAGGCCGAACTGCCCTTCAGTACCACCTACCGCCTGCTCGGGTCCCTGACGCGCGACGGCTTCGTGGACTACGAACCGGACGGCCGCCGCTACCATCTCGGCCTGCGGGTGTTCCAGCTCGGCCAGCGCGTCTCCAACCATCACGGCTTCGCCGGCACGTCCCGTCCCATTCTGCAGAAGGTGACCGAGGGGACCGGCGAGGCCACCATCCTCGCCGTGCGGGACGGCCACCACCACCTCACCGTGAACAAGGTGGACGGGCCGCAGATGTTCCGGGTCACCAGCGACCCCGGATACCTCGGCAAGCTGCACACCACCGCCGTCGGCAAGGCCCTGGTGGCCTTCGCCCCCGACGACGAACGTGCCGAACTGCTCGAGGAGCTCGAACTGGAGCCACTCACCGAATTCTCCATCACTGACCGCGACGCCTTCCGGGCCGAAATCGAGAAGATCCGCCGCCAGGGCTTTGCGCTCATGGACGAGGAAAACGAAGTGGGCATGCGGGCCATTGCGGTGCCGGTCCTCAATGCCCAGGGTGTCGCCTTCGCCTCGCTCGCCACCGCCGCCCCGGTGTTCCGGATGACCGTGGAGCAGCTCCAGGCCGTGGTCCCCCTGCTGAGGGATGCCGCCGCGGAACTCTCCGCGCGCCTGCCGCAGCGCTGACGGGTTGCGCGAGCGTACAGCTGAGGCCCCAAATCTGCGGTTTTGGGGGCCCCAAGTGTACGTTCGCGCTCATCTGCCCGAAGCTTGTTCGCGATTAGAACACTAGTGCAATATGTGAACATGTTGTGTAAGCTGGTTCATACCGCAAGGCGCCGGGCTTCACGGGAACCCTCGCCATCGGAATTGTCAAAGGAGCAATGAGCATGAGCACTCGAGCCGAGTCCTATCTGGTGGGCCTGATCGGCGAGGGCGTCACGCCTTCCCTCTCGCCTGCCATGCACGAGCGCGAGGCGGACCGCCAGGGCCTGCGCTGCCTCTACCGCCCCATCGACCTGCTCGAACTCGCCCTGCCGGGTGCCGCCGTCGGCGATCTCCTCACCGCAGCGCACCGCCTGGGCTTCAACGGCCTGAACATCACGCACCCCTGCAAGCAGCTGGTACTGCCGCACCTGGACGAAATCTCCGACGACGCCCGCCGCCTGGGTGCCGTGAACACCGTGCTGATCCGGGACGGCCGCTTCATCGGGCACAACACGGACTTTTCCGGCTTCGCCGCCGCACTCGCGGGCGGCCTCCCGGGCGCCGCCCTGGACCGGGTGGTGCAGCTGGGCGCCGGCGGTGCCGGGTCCGCCGTCGCGTACGCCCTGCTGTCCGCGGGCGTCCGCATCCTGGACCTGGTGGACACGGACCCCGCCCGCTGCGCCGAACGCGCCGCCGAACTTTCCGGCTTCTTCCCGGAGGCCACCGTGACGCCCCGCTCGACGGCGGAGCTGCCGCAGCTCATGCCGCTGGCCGACGGCCTGGTGCACTGCACCCCGGTGGGCATGGCCGCGCATCCGGGCACCCCGCTGGACATGGCCCTCGTTGAAGCGCGGCACTGGGTGGCGGACATCGTCTACCGGCCGATCGAGACGCAGCTGGTGCATGAGGCCCGTGCCAAGGGCTGCCGGGTGCTCGACGGCGGGCGCATGGCCGTGGGCCAGGCCGCCGACGCCTTCCGCATCTTCACGGGCCGCGACGCCGACGCCGGCCGGATGCGCGAACACTTCCTCGAACTGATCGCCGCCGAGGACACGGTGGCCGCCTGATGCGCACCGGGATCGCCACCGTCTGCCTCTCCGGCACGCTCAAGGAAAAGATGCAGGCCTGCGCCATTGCGGGCTTCGACGGCATCGAGATCTTCGAACAGGACCTCGTCACCTCCGCGCTCAGCCCGGAGGCCGTCCGCACCATGGCCTCCGACCTCGGCCTGGGCCTGGACCTCTACCAGCCCTTCCGCGACTTCGACAGCGTCCCCGAGGAACTGCTCCGCGATAACCTGCGCCGCGCCGAGGCCAAATTCGAGCTCATGTCCCGCCTGGGCATGGACACCATGCTGGTGTGCAGCAACGTCGCCACCGCCGAAATCGACGACGACGACCTTCGCGCTTCCCAACTGGCGGAACTCGCGCAGCTGGCCGGGGAGCACGGCGTGAAGGTGGCGTACGAGGCGCTGGCCTGGGGCAAATACGTCAACGACTACGAGCACGCCCACCGCCTGGTGGAGATGGTGGACCACCCGAACCTGGGCACCTGCCTGGATTCGTTCCACATTCTTTCCCGCGACTGGGACACCGCACCGATTGAGAAGATCAACGCGGAGAAGGTCTTCTTCGTGCAGGTGGCGGACGCACCGAAGCTTTCCATGGACGTGCTCTCCTGGAGCCGCCACTACCGGGTTTTCCCCGGGGAGGGGCAGTTCGAGCTCGCCAAGTTCATGGGCCACGTGGTGCGCGCCGGCTACTCCGGGCCGGTGTCGCTGGAGGTCTTCAACGACGTCTTCCGCCAGTCCGACGTGGAGCGGACCGCCGTGGACGCGATGCGCTCGCTGATCTGGCTGGAAGAACAGAGCGCCAAATGGCTGGACGCGAACGACGCCGGTGCTGCCGCAGCCTCCGCCGCCGGAGCCTCCGGGGCGGGCCCGGCGAAGGTGACCGGCCGCCGTCGTTATCCGATGGAACTGGCCACGCTGCCCAAGGTGGCCGAACCGGCCGGCTTCAACTTCGCGGAGGTCAAGGCGGACGACACCGCCAGCCTCGAGAAGCTTCTGGGCCAGCTGGGCTTCGAGTTCGAGGGCCGGCACCGGACCAAGGACGTGCAGCTGTGGACCATGGGCCACGCCCGGGTGATCATCAACGAACAGGCGCCCTCGCACACCGAGCCCGCCATCGCGGCGCTGGGTTTCGATGTCGACTCCCCGGTGATTTCCTCGGCCCGCGCCCAGCAGCTCAAGGCCCCGGTGGTGCCGCGCAAGGTGCAGGCAGACGAGGAAGTCTTCCAGGGCATCGCCGCCCCGGACTCCACCGAGATCTTCCTGTGCCAGGGCAGCCCGGACGGCACGGCGGCCTGGACTCATGAGTTTGGAGACGGCGTCTCCTCAGTTGCCGGAACGGGTGCCGTGATCGACCACGTGAACCTGGCCCAGCCCTGGCAGCACTTCGACGAAGCCGTGCTCTTCTACACAAGCGCCCTGGCCCTGGAACCCGCGCCGTTTGCCGAGGTGCCCAGCCCCTCCGGCCTGGTGCGCTCGCAGGTCATGCAGACCACGGACCGGGCCGTGCGCCTGGTCCTGAACCTGGCTCCGCTGATCCAGCAGGATGACACAGGACAGCAGGTCGGCAGGCACAAGAGCTACCAGGAACACATCGCCTTCGCGGTGGACGACCTGGTGGGACTCGCTCGCGCCGCGAGGAGCCGCGGCCTGGAGTTCCTGGAGATCCCGGCCAACTACTACGAGGACCTGGCCGCCCGCTTCAGCCTGGAGCCCGGCTTCCTGGCCACCTTGAAGGAGCTCAACCTGCTCTACGACCGCGATGCCAGCGGCGAATTCCTGCACTTCTACACCGCCACCGTGGGCAGCGTGTTCTTCGAAATGGTGGAACGCCGCGGCGGCTACGACGGTTACGGCGCCCCCAACGCCCCGGTGCGCCACGCCGTCCAATACGACCACGCCCGCAGCTCCCCCAACTGACTCGCATTTGTTGTCGTTTTGAGCCCTCAAAACGACAACAACTGCCAGCTAGTTGGGGAAACCGACCCCCGAAACGCAACCACCAAGTACGCAACCGAAAGGAGCCGGCCATGACCATCGACGCACATGGCACGCACCGCGCCGACAGCCGCCCGGAGCAGGACGCAGCTGTGCCGGGCATCGCTGCGCAGGACGCAGACTGGCAGGACGAAAACAACGAGCTCGTTCCGGCCGCCGAAGCCCATGCGGCCCACGTCCTGGACGCCGCAGCCGAGTCGCAGGCGGACATCAGCGCCGAAATCGCCGCGCTCGGCGAGGCCTACCGCCGCGAACTTGGCGACGGCGCCGCCCCGGAGACCCAGCCCCGCCTGGACTTCGCCCCGTACCGCAGCTCGCTCCTGCGCCACCCCACCAAGAGCCTGCACCACGCGGACCCGGAGACCATCGAGCTGTACTCGCCGGCCTTCGGCCACCAGGACGTGCACGCCCTGGAATCGGACCTCACCATCCAGCACAACGGCGAACCCCTCGGCGAGCGGATCATCGTGGCCGGCAAGGTGCTCGACGGCGACGGCCGCCCGGTCGCCGGCCAGCTGGTGGAGATCTGGCAGGCCAACGCCGCGGGCCGCTACATCC
The DNA here is from genome assembly GCF_056279005.1 of Arthrobacter sp. TE26545. The sequence goes on along the minus strand of NZ_JBWBQM010000001.1, from coordinate 3,915,125 downwards.
ACAAGCGCGACCAGCACCCCGCCCCGCTGGACCCGAACTTCACGGGCGTGGGCCGCTGCATCACGGGCCCGGACGGCTCCTACCGCTTCACCACCATCAAGCCCGGCGCCTACCCGTGGAAGAACCACCTCAACGCCTGGCGCCCGGCCCACATCCACTTTTCCCTGTTCGGCCAGGAGTTCACGCAGCGGATCGTCACCCAGATGTACTTCCCGGGCGACCAGCTCTTCCCGCTGGACCCGATCTACCAGTCGATCGTCGACCAGGACGCCCGCGACCGGCTCGTGGCCAACTACGACCATGAGCTCACCGGACCCGAATGGGCCCTTGGCTACACCTGGGACATCATCCTCACCGGGTCCAAGCGGACCTGGACCGAAAACGAAGCGTTTGGTACGGCCGGGGACAGCATTGATGAGGCAGAGGAGTAGGCAGAAATGAGCAAACTGACACCGACACCGGGCCAGACCGTTGGCCCCTTCTACGGCTACGCCCTGCCCTTCAACAAGGACAACGAGCTCCTGGCCCCCGGAACGCCCGGCAGCATCCGCCTTCAGGGCACCGTGTACGACGGCGCCGGCCACACCATCCCTGACGCCATCCTGGAGATCTGGCAGCCGGATGCCGAGGGCAACGTCGTCCAGCGCACCGGATCCCTGGTCCGCGACGGCTACACCTTCACCGGCTGGGGCCGTGGCGCCGTCGGGAACACCGGCGTTTTCACCTTCACCACGGTCAACCCCGGACCCACCTCGGAAGGTGCCGCGCCGTTCATCTCCGTGGCCGTCTTCGCGCGCGGCCTCATGAACCGGCTCTTCACCCGCATCTACCTGCCGGAGAACGAGGAAGCGCTCGCCAGCGATCCGCTGCTGTCCTCCCTTCCGGAAGAACGCCGCAAGACGCTCATCGCGCGCCGCGACCCCGACGGCGGCCTCACCTGGGACCTGCGCCTGCGGGGCCCGGACGAGACCGTGTTCCTTGACTTCCAGGGCACCGCCACCGGGACGGGCGCGTACCGATGAGCGGCTTCGGCCTGCTGAGCCCCGTGACGGCCTCACCCACGGTGGCTGCGCTGACGGGCGAGCGGGCGGTGCTCGCGGCGATCCTCGACGTCGAGGCCGCCTGGGCTGCCGTCCTCGAAGAGGCGGGCCTGGCACCGGAGGGCGCGGCCGCCGTCGTCGAGCAGGCAGCTGACCCGGCGCTCTATGACCCGGAGGCCATAACCGAACGCTCCCAGGGCGGCGGCAACCCGGTGATCCCGCTGCTGGGTGACCTCCGGGCGCGGGTCCGTTCGGCGGACCCGGCAGCGCTGGCTGCCGTGCATAGCTCGCTGACCAGCCAGGACGTGCTGGACTCCGCCCTCATGCTGCTTGCTTCCCGCGTCCGCGCCGCCGTGCTCAGCGAAGTCAGGGGCACGACGACGGCGCTCGCCGCCCTCGCGGAACAGCATGCGGACACGCTGTGCGTCGGCAGGAGCCTGACGCAGCACGCGCTGCCGTACACCTTCGGGCTGAAGGCCGCGCAGTGGTTCCAGGGCGTGGCCGCCGCGGCCCGCCGCCTGGACTTGCTGGAGCTGCCGCTGCAGTTCGGCGGCGCCGGCGGGACCCTGGCCTCGGCCACCGTGCTGACCGCGGGAACGGCTTCCGGCCCCTTCGAGCTGGCCGATGTCCTCGCCGCGAAGCTTAGCCTCGCCGCCGCCCCGGCGCCGTGGCACACGAACCGCCTCCCGGTAACCGGACTGGGGGACGCGCTGGCAGCCCTCACGGACGCCTTCGGGAAAATCGCCGCGGACGTGGTCTTCCTCAGCCGCCCCGAGGTGGCCGAGCTCGGGGAGCCGCTGGCCGCCGGCCGGGGGGTCTCCTCGGCCATGCCGCAGAAGCAGAACCCTGTGCTGTCGGTGCTGGTCCGCAGCGCGGCGCTGCAGGCCCCGGCCGCCGCCGGGCAACTGCACCTGGCCGCCGCCACCTTCAACGACGAACGCCCGGACGGTGCTTGGCACAGCGAATGGCCGGCCTTGCACAGCCTGCTCGCCCTGACGCTCGGCGCCGCCGTGCAACTGCGCGAACTCGCCGAAGGCCTGCGGGTCTTCCCCGACGCCATGCGCCGCAACCTGGAACTCTCCGGACCGCTGCTGCTCAGCGAGGCCGTGGCCGCCGCCGTCGGGCCCCTGCTGGGTGCCGGCGGGAAGCAGGAACTGCAGGCCGTCGTCGACGCCGTGCTGCAGGTCCCTGCCACCGAACAGGCCGCCACCTACGCGAAGCTGCTGCGCGTCGCCGTCCCGGCGGAGCTGCTCCCGGATGCTCGGCTGGCCGAGCTGCTGGACCACGCCAACTACCTGGGCGAGGCGGCGGAAATCAGCCGCCGCATCCTCGCCGCCTACCCGGACTACGCCGCAACAACCATGAAGGGAGCCACCCATGCCTAAGCCAGGCATCAAGGCCGTGCTGCTTTCCCCGCAGCGACCCCTCGGCGAGAAGCCACTCCTCGTGGTGGGCCCCTCGCTCGGTACCTCCACCATCCTGTGGAACGGGACCGCCGAACTGCTGGGCGGCGAGTACGACGTGATCGGCTGGGACCTCCCGGGCCACGGCGTCTCTCCCGCAGCCACGGAGACCTTCAGCGTGGCCGAACTTGCCGACGCCGTCGTGGAGCTGGTGGATTCGGTGGCACCGGGTTCGCGGTTCCACTACGCCGGGGTCTCCCTCGGCGGCGCCACCGGCCTCCAGCTGGGCATCAAGCACGGCGAACGGCTCCTCAGCCTCTCCGTGCAGTGCTCCGGTGCGAAGCTCGGCACCCCGGAGGGTTGGCTGGAACGGGCCGACACCGTCCGGAACCAAGGCACGCCCGTGATGATCCAGGGCTCGGCGCAGCGCTGGTTCGGCGCCGGCTTCATGGACCGCGAACCCGGTGTCAGCAGCCGGCTCCTGCACGTGCTGCGCGACACCGACCGCTTCAGCTACGCCTTCTGCTGCGAGGCGCTCGCGGACTTCGACGTCCGCGCCGAACTCGGCACGATCACCGTCCCCACCCAGGTGATTGCCGGTGTTGAAGACACGGTGGCACCGCCGTCGACCGCTGCGGAAGTGGCGGACGGAATTACCGCCGGCGGCGGCACCGCCGTTGTTGAAACGCTCGACGGCGTCGCGCACCTCGCGCCCGCCGAGGCACCGGCCGCCGTCGCGGATTTGATGCGCGGCTTCATGAAGGAGGCTTCGGCATGAGTTCTAATCGACACGGTGCCGTCCAGCCGGACGCCACCTCCCGGGAAATCTACGACGCCGGCATGCTGGTGCGGCGCGAGGTGCTCGGCGACGCGCACGTAGACCGCGCCAACGCGGCGAAGGACGAGTTCACCGACGACTTCCAGGACATGATCACGCGGATCGCCTGGGGCGGGATCTGGACCCGGCCCGGCCTCTCCCGGCAGATGCGCTCCGCCGTCACCATCACCGCGATGGTGGCGCACGGGCACTGGGAAGAACTGGCCATGCACATCCGCGCCGCCCTCCGGAACGGCCTGGACCGGGATGAAATCAAGGAAATCCTGCTCCAGACCGCCATCTACTGCGGGGTTCCCTCCGCCAACACCGCCTTCAAGACAGCCCAGAACGTCTTCGCGGACCTCGACTCCGCCCCCACCCCACCCAACTAGCTCGCACTTAATGTCGTTTTGAGCCCTCAAAACGACAACAAATGCGAGTCAGTTGGGCAAGAACCCCAGATAAGGAAACTCCATGAACCAGGCCTACGTGTACGACGCCGTGCGCACGCCCTTCGGCAAGTTCGGCTCCGGGCTCGCCGGTGTCCGCCCTGACGACCTCGCCGCCCACGTGGTCCGCGAGTCCGTGAAGCGCGCCCCGGCCCTCGACGTCGAACGCATCGACGAGGTGGTATTCGGCAACGCCAACGGCGCGGGCGAGGAGAACCGCAACGTGGCCCGCATGGCCACCCTGCTGGCCGGGCTCCCGGTCTCCATCCCCGGCACCACGGTGAACCGGCTCTGCGGCTCCTCCCTCGACGCCGCGATCATCGCCTCCCGCCAGATCAACGCCGGCGACGCCGAACTCATGCTTGTGGGCGGCGCCGAATCGATGTCCCGCGCCCCTTGGGTGCTGCCCAAGACCGCCAAGCCCTACCCGGCCGGGGACATGACCCTGGCCTCCACCACCCTGGGCTGGCGCCTGGTCAACCCTTTGATGAACCCCGACTGGACCATCTCCCTCGGTGAGGCCACCGAACGCCTCCGCGAAAAGTACGGCATCACCCGCGAACGCCAGGACGAATTCGCCGCGGCCTCGCACAACCTCGCCGCGGCGGCCTGGGACGAGGGCTTCTACGACAACCTCGTGATGCCGGTGCCGGGCACCGAACTGGTCCGCGACGAGGGCATCCGTGCCGGTTCGACGGCGGAGAAGCTCGCCGGCCTGAAGACCGTCTTCCGTGCGGAGACTTCCGGGCCCGACGGCGGCGCTGCTTCCGGCGGCACTGTCACCGCCGGGAACGCCTCACCGCTGTCCGACGGCGCCTCCGCGGCGTGGATCGGATCCGAGGCTGCCTCCGGATTGCTCGGCCTGGAGCCCTTGGCCCGCATCGCCGGGCGCGGGGCGCACGGCAACGATCCCCAGTTCTTCGGCTTCGCCCCGGTTGAAGCGGCGAACAAGGCCCTCGCGAAGGCGGGCATCGGCTGGGACCAGGTGGGCGCCGTCGAACTCAACGAGGCGTTCGCCGCGCAGTCGCTGGCCTGCATCGATGCGTGGGGGATCGACCCCGCGATCGTGAACAGGCACGGCGGCGCGATCGCCATGGGCCACCCGCTGGGCGCCTCCGGCACCCGCATCCTCGGCACCCTGGCCCGCTCGCTCCAGGCAAGCGGTGAGCGGTGGGGTGTCGCGGCGATCTGCATCGGCGTAGGGCAGGGCCTGGCCGTTGTGCTCGAAAACGTCACTACTGGTGTTTCGGAATAAGGAGCATAAGGGACATGCTGACCTTTGTTGATTCTGTGGGCGAGGCCGTGGCCGGGATCAAGGACGGATCCACCGTCATGATCGGCGGCTTCGGCAACGCCGGGCAGCCCTTCGAACTCATCGACGCGCTGCTGGATTCCGGCGCCACGGACCTCACCGTGGTGAACAATAACGCCGGGCAGGGGGACCAAGGCCTGGCGCTGCTCATCAAGGAAGGCCGGGTGCGGAAAATGATCTGCTCCTTCCCGCGGCAGTCCGATTCCTGGCACTTCGACGCCAAGTACAAGGCCGGGGAGATCGAGCTCGAACTGGTTCCGCAGGGCAACCTGGCCGAGCGCATCCGTGCGGCCGGGGCCGGCATCGGCGGTTTCTTCACGCCCACCGGCTACGGCACCATGCTCGCCGAAGGCAAGGAAACCCGCTTCCTGGACGGCAAATGGCAGGTCTTCGAAACCCCTATCCACGCCGACGTCGCCCTCATCAAGGCACTGAAGGCGGACGGCAAGGGCAACCTCGTGTACCGCAAGACCGCGCGGAACTTCGGCCCCATCATGGCGGCCGCGGCGAAGCACAGCATCGTCCAGGTTTCGGAGATCGTGCCCATCGGCGCCCTGGACCCGGAGAACATCGTGACCCCCGGGATTTACGTCAACAGCGTCGTCCGGGTTGCTTCTGCAACAGAAAAGGTGGCCTGAGATGAGCACCCTCGAAACCTCCCTTCAAACGTCCGCCGAGCCGCTGGGCCGCAACGAACTCGCCGCCCTCGTGGCGCGGGACATTGTTCCCGGCTCCTTCGTGAACCTGGGTATCGGGCAGCCCACGCTGGTGTCCAACTACCTCACCGAGGAGCAGAACATCACGCTCCACACCGAGAACGGCATGCTCGGCATGGGCCCGGAAGCCGTGGGGGATCAGATCGACGGCGACCTCATCAACGCCGGCAAGATCCCCGTCACCGAACTTCCCGGGGCGTCCTACTTCCACCATGCCGATTCCTTCGCGATCATGCGCGGCGGGCACCTGGACATCTGCGTGCTGGGCGCCTTCCAGGTCTCGGCGGGCGGCGACCTGGCGAACTGGCACACCGGCGCGCCGGACGCGATTCCCGCCGTCGGGGGTGCGATGGACCTGGCCACGGGTGCCAAGGACGTGTTCGTGATGATGACGCTGCTGACCCGCGACGGGGTGTCCAAGCTCGTTGAGCAGTGCACGTACCCGTTGACCGGGGTGGGCTGCGTGACCCGCGTCTACACGGACAAGGCCGTGTTCCTCACCGGGCCCGACGGCGTCACCGTGCGTGAGACCTTCGGCTGCACCTTCGAGGAACTCCAGGCCCTCGTCCCGCTGCCGCTGAAGCCCGCCGTTTCTTGAGCGCGAACGTACAGTTGGCGCCCCGGATCCTGCGATTTAAGGGCCCCAACTGTACGTTCGCGGCAACGGGACGCCAATAGGATAGGTAACCATGAGCGAAGCACCCGCGGCCCCTCAGGCCAGTGACCAGTACGTGCAGTCCCTGGCGCGCGGCCTGGCCGTGATCCGCGCCTTCGACGCCGCCAACCCGCTCATGACCCTCAGCGAAGTTGCCGCCCGCACCGGGCTCACCCGTGCCACGGCCCGCCGCTTCCTGCACACCCTGGTGGAGCTGGGCTACGTACGCACCGACGGCAAGACCTTCGCGCTCACCGCCCTCGTGCTGCAGCTCGGCTACTCGTACCTGTCGGCACTGACTTTGCCGCAGCTGGCCCAGCCCCACCTCGAGGAGCTGTCCCACAAACTGGGGGAGTCGACGTCGGCCGCGGTACTGGACGGTGCCGACATCTTCTACGTCGCCCGGGTGGCCACCCGCCGGATCATGACGGTGGGGATCACGGTGGGCACCCGCTTCCCGGCGTACGCGACGTCGATGGGCCGGGTCCTGCTGGCCGGCCTGCCGGAGGCGAAACTGCGGGAGTACCTCAGCACCGTCGAGCTCAAGGCCCTCACCCCGCGGACGGTCAGCACGCGGGACGACCTTGTTGCCGCGCTGGAGACGGTCCGGGAGCAGGGCTGGTGCCTGCTGGACCAGGAACTGGAACTGGGGCTCATGTCCATCGCCGCCCCCGTCCGCAACGCCGCCGGCAAGGTGGTGGCCGCCGTCAACGTCTCGCTGCAGGCGCAGACTGTCGCTGCTCAGGCCGACCCGGACGCCTACCTCGACTCCGTCCGCCAGGAAATCCTGCGCACGGCCGAGCTGATCTCGGCGGATATCTCGGCGAAGCGCTGACGGGCTCGCCGGCTACTTTTCGAGCTCCGCGAGCCGCAGTTCGAGGATGTGGCGGACCAGTTCGTCAGGCACGGGATTGTCCGCGCTGAACCTCAGCGTCCCGGGTGACCAGGAAAAGCCGTCCAGCTCGTCCTCCAAGCGCCCCAGGATTTGGCCGCTGAACGGGTAGAGCGCCAGATGTTTCTTGGTTTCGAGGACGCTGAGGAATCCCTTGCCGTCCAGGAGCAGTGCGGGCATTCCATAGCTGGTGCCCTCCTCGACGCCGGGCGCCAGTTCGCGTGCGATCGCAACGACGCGTTCCAGCACGTCCCTGTTGGGTGCACTGATCGTGTGGAGATAGTCCGTGACGGTTCCCATACGGGCCATGATGCGCCTCCCGGCTCCCCCCGTCCACGCGCGAACGTACAGTTGGGGCCTCGAAATCGGCGATTCCAGGGCCCCAACTGTACGTTCGCGCTTCCAGAGAGCGGGAAAAGCTACCGCGTCAGCTTGGCCGAATCCGGGTGCTCGTCGCCAATGTGACCGGGCGCGTTCGCCGCGAGCACACGCTGGACGAAGGCGCTGTATTCCTCCATGTAGTGGCGGAGCAGTTCGGCGGTGTTGGGGTCGGAGACCGTGCCGTCCTCTGCGAAGGCGTCCCTGTTGAACTTGATGTAGGCCTCCGGCGCGTTCAGCTGCGGGGCGTCCAGGAAGCTGAGCACGCTGCGCATGGAGGACTGCATGACGGCGGTGCCGATGCTTCCGGGGGAGGTGCCGATGATACCCGTGGGTTTGCGGGCGAAGGAGTTGGTGCCCCAGGGCCGGGAGCCCCAGTCGATGGCGTTCTTGAGCGCGCCGGGAATGGAGCGGTTGTATTCGGGGGAGATGAACAGGATGCCGTCCGAGGCGGCCACAGCGTCCTTGAGGGCGCGGCCGGCGGGCGGGTAGTCGGCGTCGTAGTCCGGGCTGTAGAGCGGCAGGTCCTTGATGGGGATTTCGGTGAATTCGAGTTCTTCCGGGGCCAGCTTGATGAGCGCCTTGGAGAGGATCCGGTTGATGGAATTGCTGGACAGGCTGCCTACGAGGTAGCCGATCTTGTACGGTGCCATGTCTGCGTCCTTTCCGACGGCGCGGCCGGAACCGGCTCGTCGACGGTCGTGGTGGGGCTGGAGGCCCCCAGCCCCTAGCAAGCCTAACCGCCGAGGGTCGCTAACGGGGGCGCCGCCGGAAGGGAACGGTCCCGGCGCGGCGCGAACGTACAGTTGGGGCCCTGAAATCCGCGAAAACGGGGCCGCAAGTGTACGTTCGCGCTTCCCTAAGGGGGCATTCACGCATACCCGGCACCCAGCCCCTCCCGTCTGCGCCCGCCGGGGGTTAGGCTCATGCCAACGACTGCACGGGCTTGTGTTTACCGCGGACCAACGGAGGTTCCGGGAAGGAGCGCGATGAAGCTGGGCATTGCACGCGAACGCCGGGAGGGCGAGCGGAGGGTGGCGGCCACGCCGGATACCGTCAAGCAACTGGCGGGCCTCGGCCTTGAGGTCCTCGTTGAAAGCGGTGCCGGCCTCGAGTCCGGCCACCCGGACGAGGCATACCAGGACGCCGGCGCCTGGATCGTCAAGGATCTGGACCCCGGAACCCTCGACCTCTTCCTCCACGTCCGCCCGCTCGAGCCGGACGCAGCCCGGTCCTTCAGGCAGGGTGCGGTGACCGTGGGGCTGGCCTCGCCGTCGTCGGAACTTCCCACGGTGCAGGCGCTCGCCGAAACGGGCGTCACCTCCTTCGCGCTGGAACTGGTGCCGCGCATTTCCCGGGCCCAGTCCATGGATGCGCTCACCTCGCAGGCGCTCGTGGCGGGGTACCGCTGCGTGCTGGAGGCGGCCACGCGGCTGCCGCGCTTCTTCCCGCTCTACATGACTGCAGCCGGCACCATCCCGCCGGCCCGGGTGCTGGTCCTGGGTGCCGGCGTCGCGGGCCTGCAGGCCATCGGTACAGCCAAGCGGCTGGGCGCCCGCGTCTCCGCCAACGACATCCGTCCCGCCTCCGCGGACGAGGTCGCCTCGATGGGCGGCACCTTCATCAAGCTCGACGTCGAAACGGCCGAGGCGTCCGGCGGCTACGCCCGCGAACTCACCGCCGACCGCGGGGCCCTGCAGCGCGAACTGCTCGCCCCGCATGTGGCTGCGGCCGATGTGCTGATCACGACGGCGGCCGTCCCCGGTCGCCGCGCCCCGCTGCTGGTCACCCGCGCGATGGTCCAGGCCATGCGGCCGGGCTCGGTGGTGGTGGATCTTGCCGCGGAATCCGGCGGCAACGTGGAGGGCGTGGTGGCCGGGGAGGACACGGTGATCCCGACGGAGGACGGCCGCGGCACCGTCACCCTGGTGGGCATGAAGGACGCGGCCTCCGCGCTGCCCGCCGACGCCTCCCGGCTGTACGCGAAGAACGTGGCCAACCTGGTGGAGTTGCTTGTCAAGGAGGGCGCCTTTGCGCCGGACTGGGAGGACGAGGTGGTGGCCGGCAGCTGCCTGACGCACGACGGCGCTGTGCGGCACACGCCCACGGCCGAGGCTTTGGCGGCACTCACCACGGCCGACTCCGGGAAGGAAGGGGCGAACTGATGGACGGCATCAGCCTGCTGACGATCACCGTGCTGGCGGTCTTCGTGGGCTTCGAGGTGGTTTCCAAGGTCTCCAGCACCCTGCACACCCCGCTGATGTCCGGGGCCAACGCGATCCACGGCATCATCCTGGTGGGCGCCATCATCGTGGCCGGGCAGGCGCACGAGCCGCTGGTGCTCGCGGTGGCGCTGCTCGCCGTCGTGCTGGCCACCGCCAACCTTGTGGGCGGCTTCGTGGTGACCGACCGCATGCTCGAGATGTTCCGCGGCCGGAAACCCGGCGGCCGGAAACCCGGCGGCGGAAAACCGGCGTCCGGGAGACCGGAGCCCGGCGTGGACAAACAGAAGGAGGAGGCGCGATGACCCTCCTCAGCCCGGTCTGGACCGCCCTGCTCTACCTGGCCGCGGCGGTGTGCTTCATCCTCGCGCTCAAGGGCCTGAACTCACCGCGCACCGCCCGGCAGGGCAACCTGGTGGGGGCCTTCGGTGCGGTGATCGCCGTCGTCGCGGTCTTCCTGTCGGTGCACCTGGACAACATCCCCTGGATCGTGGGCTCGATCGCCGTGGGTTCGGCAGTGGCGGCCCCCGTGGCGCGACGGGTGAAGATGACCCAGATGCCGCAGCTCGTGGCGCTGTTCAACGGCGTGGGCGGCGGGGCCGCGGCCTTGGTGGCCCTGCTGGAACTGGCGCACAGCGAGGACGGCTGGATGCGGGTGGCCGTGGTGTTCACGCTGCTGGTCGGGGCTGTGTCCTTCGCGGGTTCGGCGATCACCTTCGCCAAACTGCAGGAACTGATGACAACCCGGCCCGTGGTGTTCCCGGGGCTGCCCGTCGTCATGGCGCTGGTGCTGCTCGCGGCGGTGGGGACCGGCGTCGGCGTCGTGCTCAGCGGCTCCCAGGCGCTCGCCGTCGGGCTGTTGCTGCTGGGCCTGGCGGCCGGGGTACTGCTGGTCCTGCCGGTGGGCGGGGCGGACGTGCCGATCGTCATTTCGCTGCTGAACGCCTTTACCGGCCTGGCCGTAGCGGCCTCCGGGCTGGTGCTCGGCAACGTGCTGCTGGTGGTGGCCGGCACCCTGGTGGGCGCCTCCGGCACCATCCTCACCCGTGCCATGGCGGCAGCGATGGGCCGCAGCGTGGCGGGCATCCTGTTCGGCGCCTTCCGGGGAGGCTCGACGGCGGGATCCACCGCCGTGAGCGAACGCCCCGTCCGCTCGTCCAGCGCCGAGGACGTGGCCGTGCTCCTGGGCTATGCGCAGCTGGGTGATCATCGTCCCCGGCTACGGGCTGGCCGTGGCGCAGGGCCAGCACACCGCGGCCGAACTGGCGCTCGCCTTGGAGGAGCGCGGGGTGGACGTCGATTTCGCCATCCATCCCGTGGCCGGACGCATGCCCGGGCACATGAACGTGCTGCTGGCCGAGGCCAACGTGCCCTACGAATCACTCAAGGAAATGGCCGAGATCAACTCCGAGTTCAAGACCGCGGACGTGGCCCTGGTGGTGGGCGCCAACGACGTCGTGAACCCGGCAGCGAAGACCACCGCCGGCTCGCCGATCTACGGCATGCCCATCCTGGAGGTCGCCCAGGCCCGGCAGGTGGTGTTCCTCAAGCGCTCCATGCGGCCAGGATTCGCGGGGATCGAGAACGACCTCATGTACGAACCGCAGACCACCCTGCTGTTCGGGGATGCCAAGGATTCCCTGACCAAGGTCCTGGGGGCCGTCAAGGGCTTGTGAGGATGGTCTTCGATTTCGCCGGCAAGGGTGCTCATTAGGAAGCCCAACGGGGCATGCTCAGATGGTGGGCGCAGGCTTTCTGGTGCGCAGGAACATTGCCACGGCCAACGCCGAGGCCAGGCACAGCGCGGCGTTTACGGTTATGGCCGTGCTGACACTGCTGAGTACTGCTGCGCTTGAGTTGGAATCGAAAGTGAGCAGCTGGGCGGTGAAGATGGCGCTCATGATCGGGATACCCATGGTGATTCCGATCTGCTGGCTCATCGTGGCCAGACCGGTGGCCAAGCCTTGTTCCGTGTCAGACAGTCCGGAGGTGGCAGTAACCATGAAACCGACGATGACGACAAGGTTCGCAACGCCTCCGACGAACGTGGCGATGAGGAGCAATGCGATGGAGGCAGGGTCGCCGCTGAGCAATACCAGGGATCCCGCGGCGATGGCCTGGATGATGAAGCCGTACACGATGGCTTTTTTGCTGCCGAGCTTGCCGATTACCTTCGGCCCGAGGATGCCACCCAGGACCGTGCCCAGCCCCAGGACCGCGAAAGACAGGCCCGCGGCGAGCGGTGTGTACCCGAGGACCTGCTGCAGGTAGAGGGTGAGGAGGAACACCAGGGATGTTTCGGTGACGAATGCCAGGATTCCGGCGATGTTGCCCCACGCGATCGAGGATCGCTTCAAGATGCCAAGCGGCACCAGCGGCGACGTGGCCCGGTTTTCGACTGCGGTGAAGACGGCAAAGAGAACGATGGCTGCTGCCAGCGATCCGAGGGTGAACGGGTCGGTCCAGGAGTGCTCGGCCGCGTTCGTCAGGCTAAAGACCAGGGCCAGGAGTCCGAGGGTCACCGTGATAGCGCCAGGAACATCCAAGCGTGCTTTCGTTGCCGGCTTGCTTTCAGCGAGCACAACGGGCGCGATTAGCAACACTGCGATAGCTACCGGGACGTTGATGAAGAACGCCCAGCGCCAGCTCAGAAGGTCCGTCAGCAGACCGCCGAGGATTGCTCCCGTGGTGAAGCCTGCAGCCATGAGGGAACCATTCAGGCCGAGAGCCTTATCCCGCAGGGGTCCTTCGGGAAACGCATCCAGAAGCAGGGCCAGTGCTGCCGGGACCACGATTGCGGTCGCGACGCCTTGGCCGACCCGAGCTACTAGCAGCAGCGCAGGGTCTGCTGCCAGGCCACCGGCCAGGGAGGAAATTCCGCGTAGCGCCATGCCGAGAAGGAAGAGTCTGCGACGACCGGCGAGATCGGCAATCCGGCCGAAGAGAAGCGTGAGGCCGGCCGCGCACAGGGCAAATGCCGTGGCGATCCATTGAAGGTTTTCCAAGGTGAAACCGACGTCGGCGCCGATTGTGGGCAGCGCGACGTTAAGGATGGAGAAGTCGACGGCAAGGGTAAAGCTTGCGGCGAGCAAGACGATCAGCGCAAGCCTTTTGCGCCCGTTCATCTTTCCGCGAGCGGCGGTTTTGTCCGCATGGGGTGTGACGCCTGGGGTGGCGGCTACATCCGGTTGGGTGGTCATGTGGATGATCCTTGTCTGTGGGTGTGGCCGCAGAGGCGGCCCTCTCAGTACCTCAGCGTTGTGGAATCGGGCAGGATCAACCACACCCCCCCTTGCCTAGCACTGCCAGTGACAGGACAGAACCCGGGGGGCACGGGAGAATAAGCCGAATGAGCAAGCAGAATGAACTTGGGGAGTTCTTACGCGTCCGACGGGCTGCCCTGCAACCGGAAGATGTTGGCCTTCTGAATTACGGCATTCGCCGCGTTCCTGGCCTCCGCAGAGAAGAGCTGGCCATGCTGGCGGGGGTAAGCAATACCTACTACACGCGGCTTGAACAGGGTCTGAGCAGTAATGCGTCTGAAGCAGTAATCGACGCTATCGCCCGGGCCCTGAATTTGAACACCGACGAGCGGGCTCATTTGTTCAACTTGGCCAAGCCTGGCAAAGCGAAGCGCAGGACCTTGTCCAAGCCGGACAAGGTCCGGGCCGGCACTCTGCGTTTGATTAAATCCATGTCGGGAACCCCGGCGGTTGTCCTGGGCCGCAGAAGCGAAGTTCTGGCCTGGAATCAGATCGGGCACCGTCTTGTTGCCGGGCACCTGGATTTTGCATCACCCGAGACACCCTCGACGCGTCCGAACATGACCAAGTTGCTGTTCCTTGACCAGCACACCCGTGAGCTCTATACGCGCTGGCGTGAGGAAGCCACACGTGCAGTGGCGTCTCTGCGCTTGGTCGCCGGCCGGACCGCTGATGACCAAGAGCTCGCTTCCCTGGTGGGCGAGCTGAGCATGAAAAGCGCGGAGTTCGCAGGGCTGTGGGCAAAGCATCCGGTCGAGAATTGCATGTCAGGGCTGAAGTACATGCATCATCCTGAGGTTGGGGATCTGGCGCTGAACTTCGAGGTGCTGACGCCGCCTGACGAGTCGGGCCACAGGATTCTGATGTATACGGCTGATTCGGGGACGCCAGCAGCTGAAGCCTTGCATCTGCTGGCATCCCAAGCGGCCCTTGAGGTTGATCTGTCTTCTGATGAGCGCTCGAGGAAAAATCTTTCCGTCTGATGAAGGATCCGGCCACGACGAGGAACGCGGCACCGCCAAATGGGCATCAATTGACGCTTCCCTCGATATTGATGGGCTTCCGGGGCCGTCCTAGGCTTGTCTGTGCCAGTTACTGAATGCCAAGACCAAGCGGGGTTGTGCTGTGGCTGTGAAACTCAACAAGAAAGCCTTTGATCACGCAAAGCAGTTGATCCGTGACGGGAAAACCGTCAAAGACGTCCGCGACGACTGGAGCGAGCATGCCCCGTCGGCCGAGGATGAGAACGAGTTCCTGGAAAAGCACGGATACGGCGAATATTCCGAGTGGTATCTCGGTGCGGACGACGAGCATCCGGATGACCAAAAAGGGCATTACAAGTTTCCCTACGGCGACTTCAAAAAGATCCACCGCTGCGCCGTGATCTCCGCCGAAAGCCGGGCAGCCCAGTACGACCACGACGATATCCGTGAGGCGCTGGGGCAACTGCTGGAACGCATCGACGCGGACTGAGGCGCCTGCGCCACCCCATAAGCTTGGAGAATGACCGCCACCGCAGCACCGCGCATCCAGCAGGAACAGGCCTACTACGGCGACACTTACCTTTTCGAAACGGCCGCCACGGTGGTGGCCGCCGGAACTGACGAAAATGGTGCGTGGGCCGCCGTGAGCCCCAATATCTTCCACCCCAAGGGCGGCGGCCAGCCCTCGGACGAAGGCACGCTGAACGGTGCACCGGTGGTTCCGTCGCGCAACGACGACGGCCTGGTTGTCCTGTCCGGCGGCCGCGGGCTTGCCTCGCTGGAGCCGGGCACCGCCGTCGACTGCGCCATCGATGCGGAACTCCGCAAGCGCCACGCCGCGCTGCACACCGCCGGCCACGTGCTGGGGCACCTGGGCGAGGCACGGGGCTGGACCAGCACCGGCCACAGCCACTACCCCGGCCAGGCGCGCCTGGACTTCTCGCCCGAGGGACTGGAGGCGGAACTCGCGACGCCGGAACTCCGCGAGCAGGTCCGTGCCGAACTGCAGGAAGCCCTCGACGCCGTGCTGGCCGGTGGTGGGGCGGTCAGCGCCGCCACCGACCGGGCAGGGCACCGCGTGGTCACCATCGAAGGCGTCAACAGCGAACCCTGCGGCGGCACGCACGTGGCCCGGCTCGAGGAACTGGCCGGAGTCCGCGTGCTGGAACTGAAGATCAAGCGCGGCGCCCTCAAGGTCCGCTACGAAGCCGAGCACATCTAAGTTCGCGGGGGTAGGGTCGGAAGCATGAGCGCACCGGACAATGCATCCGACAAGAAGGCACACGACTGGCAGCCCCTCTGGGCACGGCTCAACGATGGCGAGGAAACGCCGCCGGCCGGCATCCTCATGACCGCTCCGCCGGGCGAGGTCAACGGCGCGCCGCCGCTGGCGTCCGAATTCGGCGTGCTCGAGGCGCCCCTGGAGGACTACGACGTCGTGGAGCTGGTCCGCTTCGACCGCCCCGTGGCGCGTGGCCGGG
This sequence comes from Arthrobacter sp. TE26545, assembly GCF_056279005.1. Next base: position 3,899,514 of record NZ_JBWBQM010000001.1, on the reverse strand, counting down.
TGGCGTTCGGCGAAGGTTTCGCGGTTCTGGGACCGGTGCGAGCCGTGGAAGGCGACGAGCTTGCGCCCGATCACGAAGCCGTGGTGCTGGCCCGGCTGGCGGAGGAAGCCTTCGTCGAGGGCGCGGACATTGTCTATGCTCCCGTGGACGCAGGAGCCGCGGCCCGCTACGAAGCGCTGGGCTGGGCCCGGGCCGGCGAGCTGGCCCCGTAGCATGCGGGCCGCCGTCGTCATCAACCCCTCCAAGTCTGCCGGGCGGGACATCCGCGGCATCGTCGCCCGGCTCGGCAGCAGGCATGGCTGGGAGGAGGTGCTGTGGCTCGAAACCACGGCGGAAGACCCAGGCGCCGGGCAGGCACGGGAGGCACTTGCGGCGGGGGTCGACGTCGTCATCGCCGCCGGCGGCGACGGAACCGTCCGCTGCGTGGCCGAAGTACTTGCCGGCACGGGCACTGCGATGGGGCTGGTCCCGTTGGGCACGGGCAACCTGCTGGCGCGGAACCTCGGCCTAAACGTCGCGGACGTCGAGGGGGCGGCGGAGGCTGCTCTGCTGGGGCAGGAGCGGAAGATCGACGTGGTCCGTTCCTCCCGTGACGGCGGCCCCGAACAGGTATTCCTAGTGATGGCCGGGCTGGGTTTCGACGCCAGCGTCATGGCAAGCACCGACTCGCAGCTCAAGGACAAGGTGGGCTGGCTTGCCTACGTGGACGCCGCCATCCGGAACCTGCAGGGAAGGCCGATCAAGGCGAAGATCAGCGTGGCCGGCGAGCCGGTGGTGAGCCGCCGGGTCCGCAGCGTGATGGTGGGCAACTGCGGCAGGATCCAGGGCGGCGTGGAAATCTTCCCCGGCGCCGCGGTGGACGACGGCATCCTCGACCTGATGGTGGTGGCGCCGGGAAAGCTGGGCTGGTTCGGGGTGATTGCGGGCGTGATCGGCAAGGGCCGCAGCAAGGACACTTCCGTGGAGTACTTCCGGGGTACGTCCGTGGAGGTCGGCCTGGACGAACCCGACGATTTCCAGCTCGACGGCGACCATGAAGGCAAGGCATCGACGTTTACGGCCCGGGTGGACCCCGGGGCGCTGCTGGTGCGGGTGTAGTGCCGGATACGCGCGAACCGGCAACGGATCCTGAAATGGTCATTATTAGCACTTAGTTATGCTTGTAATGCCCATTTGGCTGTGCGAGTATGACATGCAACACGCACACAGAAGGAGAGTTCCTTGAGTATCCAAATGAGGGCAGCCCGTAAACTCCGGGTCCATTGGCCGATCAGCGCAGAAACCTTCAACCGGGCTGCGGCGGGAGACCTGGGCGCCCTGTCAGGGGACCAGGGAGTTGCTTCGCTCCTGCAGGCCGTTGAGCAGTTCCAGGATCTGGGTGACTTCGGAAATTACAAGCACGTTTTTGAGTCCACTGTTGGTTTCGAGGGCTTTACCTGCGCACAGGGAGCCACGCCAACACTTGGAAAGGTCGGGGAGCGGACCATCTCACCCACTTTTGTTTTCACCACCTACTTCGACGCCCAGCTCTCCGACGATGCTGTTGAAGGGTTCATGGACCAGTTGGCGGAAATCCACCCATGGGAACTGCCGGTCATCGAGTTGACGGGGCCAGTGACCATCGCTGCCCACCGCCGGGCCGGCGAGCTTGAAGGGGAGGCCGCGTAGTGGAAACGATGGCCACCGGATTGTGGGAATCACTGAAGGCAAGCCTTGACGGGCGGGCATTCACGGACCTGACGCACGCCTTCCACCCAGGCCAGCCACACTTCCCGGCGTTCCCGGATGAAACACGCGAGGCCGTGTTCGACCTTGAGCGCGGGGACGGCTTCACAGCGCACCGGTACTCCATCATCGGGCAATGGGGAACGCACGTGGATCCCCCATCGCACTTCATCCGGGGCGGCAGGACATTGGACCATATCCCCGTGCGGGAAATGATCCTTCCCCTGGTGGTCCTGGACATCACGGACGCGGTGCTCGCGAATCCGGACGCCACCCCCACGATGGAGGACGTCAGGCTCTGGGAGGAACGCAACGGTGCCATCCCCGAGGGGGCCTTCGTGGCCCTGCGCACGGGATGGAGCAGCCGCTGGCCGGACCCTGAAGCGATGGCCAACCGGGATCCGGAGGGCATCAGCCATACTCCGGGGTGGTCCAGTGAGGTGCTTTCCTTCCTTATCGAGGAGCGCGCTGTTGCCGCAGTGGGCCACGAACAGACGGACACCGATCCGGGCCAGGCAACGTCCCGGCAGGACTTCAGCCTGGAAACCTACGTGTTGGCCCAGGACCGTTGGCAGATCGAACTGCTGGCCAATCTTGGTGGGCTTCCTGAAGCAGGTGCGGTAATCGTTGCCTCATGGGCCAAGCCCTTGGGAGGCAGCGGGTTCCCGGCGAGGGTATTTGCCATTTCCTGAGGTGGCCCCTGCGCCGGTTTGGGTCGTCTAAGATCGAGTCCATGTCAAAGACCTCCAGCATGGGCCGTGGAATCATGGCCGTGCTGGCGGCGGCGTCCAGACAGGCGCAGGGCCTTCCCGGCGGGACAGTCGCGGAGATTGCCGCCGATCTGGGCAAGGACCGCAGCCAGGTTTCACGCAGCCTGCGCACAGCCGAGCAGGAAGGATTCCTGCAGCGCACCCCGTACCGCACTTTCGCTCCCGATTGGTCCGTGATGACCGATGCCATGGTGCTCACCCGGCGTCGGCTTACCACTGACGGTGCGGCCGCCCTCGACGCGCTGTCCAGGGATACCGATGAAGGCTGCTACCTCGGTGTGCTGAGCGGTGACAGCACCGTGACCATCGCCGAAAGCGTTCCCGACAGCACCAAACTCGTCGGTTCCTGGATCGGCCGCCCCTACCCGGCGTACTGCAGTGACGCGGGGCAAGCCTTGTTGTGGGAAGCGTCCGACGACGAGGTGCGCACGATGTTTTCCCAGGTGGACTTCGTCCGTCACGGGCCGAACACGCCCGTTGACGTGGATGATTTCCTTGAGCGTCTTGCAGCCGCCCGCTCCCGCGGCTACTCGGTGGTGGACGAAGCGGCGGAGCCCGGCTTGTACTCACTGGCGGTCCCGGTCCGGGATTTCAAGGGAGACGTTGTTGCGGCCCTCCAGATAGTGGGGCCGAAATCACGCCTTGAGCCTAAACAGCAGGAGTGCGCTGCCGCCTTGGTGGAGAAAGGAAACTGGCTGCAGTCCCGCTTGGGACACGCCTAGCGGGCTCCGTTCAGAGCACGCCGCTCAGGCGCGCGGCGCCATCCAAGAGCGCCGCCGCGACGCGGCCCGGCTTGTCCCGCAATTGCTGGCGCTGCCCGAGGACGCTCAACGCTGCTGTGATGCGGCCATTTTCATCCCGCACTGGAACGGCGAGCTCATGGATACCGTGCTCGAATTCCTCGGCAGCAGCCACATAGCCCTGCAGCCGGTCCCTGGCCATCAGCTCCCAGACTTCCGGCACTGAGTGGGCTGCTTGCGGACCTCCCACGCCGATGAAGCTGACATCCTGCAGGAGCGCTTCGAGTCCCTTCCGGTTGTGGTCCCATAACAGTGCCCTGCCGGCCCCGGTGCACCATACCGGGGTGATCATTCCGGGATAGGCGAAACTTCCGGCCGCCATGTCATTGCTGGACGCGCGCACCAGGAGCACCCGGAAACCAACGCGGACTGAAAGGCGGGCCCGAAGGCCCAAGGATGAGACCAGCTTTTCCAGTTCGGTGCGGGCCTCGCGGTACCAGCCGTTATTGAGGGAAGCCGCGAGCCCAAAGAACTGTGGGCCTGCCCTGAACGGTCCGCGCTCTGCGCGCTCCAGCAACCCGATGTCGCACAGTTCCTGTGTCAGCCGGGAAACCCGGCTCTGGTCCAGCTGCAGTTCGGCGGCAAGCTGCGAAACACCCAAAAGCTGCCTGCCGGACTTTTCGCGTTCCGTCACGAGCCGTACGATTCTGAGTCCCTGCGCCATGGTTGACGCCTCCGGGGAAGTCTCCATTTGCTGCTGCTCCTCCCGCCCTGGCAACCAGCCTATCCTCACACAGTTGCCGGGGCCGGGAGTTATGCACGACGGCGGCCGGCAACAAATGCTGCCGGCCGCCGCTTTGGTGGGGGCGGCTCAGGCCGCCGGCGCCGTCTTTGCGCGGTACTTGAAGTGGAAAAATCCGTAGCAGGCTGCGACAAAGGGAACGCCGAAGTACAGGGCGGCCACCTGGTTGGGGTCCAAGGCGATGCCCACCAGCGAGGCTAGGCACAGGGAGAAGGCGAGGATGGGTACCAAGGGGAAGAGGGGAGCCTTGTAGGAAAGCCCGGCCACGTTCCCGCCGTTCCGCACGAACGCCCGCCTGTGGAAGAAGTGCGAAGCGGTAATGGACATCCAGACCCCGACCACGGCAAATCCGGCCACCGAGACGAGCACCAGGTACACCGTTTCCGGTGCGGCGACGCTGCTGATCAGGGAGGCCAGTCCGCCTAGCATGCTGACGGACAGGGCGATCAGGGGAATTCCCCGCCGCGTCAGTTTCTTGAAGGCTTGCGGTGCGTGCCCTTCGTCCGCCAGGGAGTACAGCATTCGGGCGCAGGAGAAGAGGCCGCTGTTGCCCGCGGAAAGCAGGGCCGTGATGATGACGAAATTCATGATGTCCGCGGCAAACGGGACCCCGATGGATGAAAAGACTGTGACGAACGGGCTTTCATCAAGCCCAACCTCGGTGAAAGGAATGGTTGCGGCAATGACCGCGATGGCTCCCACAAAGAAGACCAGGAGCCGGATGACCGTACTCCGCATGGCCTTCGGGATGCTGTAGGCCGGATCCTTGGTTTCCCCGGCGGCAACACCGATCAACTCGGAGCCGGAGAACGCGTAGAAGACTGCGAGGGCCGTTACCAGGACACCGGTGAAACCGTTGGGGAACAGCCCGCCTTCAGTGGCGAAGTTTTCGAACAGGAGCGGGTGGTCGCCGCCCTGACTCAGCGGGTGGAATCCCAGCAGCGCCGCACCGCCAAGGACAATGAGGCCGATGATGGCGGCGACCTTCACGATGGCAAACCAAAACTCGGACTCCCCGAAAAACTTCGAGGAGACGGCGTTCAGGCCAAAGAGCAAGGCGGCGAAAACCAGGCACCACACCCACACCTCCACATCCGGGAACCACCGTTGCATCAGCAATCCGGACGCCGTGAACTCCGAGCCAATGGCCACCGCCCAGCACAGCCAGTAAAGCCACGCTGTAGTGAAGCCGGTGGCCGGGCCGATTGACCGTGACGCGTAGATATGGAAGGCGCCGGATACCGGGTAGGCGATGGCAAGTTCGCCCAGGCAGGCCATCACGAGGTACACCACGAATGCTCCCACCAGGTACGCGATGACCGCGCCCAGCGGTCCGGCCTGCGAGATCGTATAGCCCGAGCTGAGGAACAATCCGGACCCAATGACTCCGCCCATGGCGATCATGATCAGGTGCCTGGGCCCCATGGAGCGGCGCAGGCCGGACTCTGCTGCGGGTGGTCCGTCCTGCCGGACGGCTGGCTTGAGTGGAGTTAAAGGTTGCAAGGGTGCCTCCAGTGTCGGGGTTGGTGCCGGGGTGTGAATAGCGCGCCAATCGTGACGAAAGTAACACGGCGTATGCCTGTTAGTCATCAAAAACATGTGAACTTGCTTATATTGCACATCGCTCGCGGATGGTCACTATGTCTTTTTGCCTGCAGCTTGGTCATTCAGACCAGGCATTCGGGCTGTCGGACATGGTCCAACGGACAGCCGCCGGCCCCACGATGGGAGCACAGACCATCTCGACACGAAGGAAAACCATGACCACGTATGACATCGCGTTGATCGGGTTCGGAGGCGTCAACCGAACCCTCGCCCAGCTGATCCACGACCGTGGAGACTCCCTGAAGAGCGAACTGGGCTTTGGCTTGCGGGTCGTCGCGATCACGGACCTGCGGCTCGGTTCCCTGGTCAAGGACGGCGGCATCGACCTTTCGATGGCCCTGCGGCTGGGAGGCGGCAGCGATACCTTCGCCGACCATGGCGGATCAGTCACGCCGGACAACGAACATGTCATCCGCACCTGCAGCGCGGACATTGTCTGTGAGGCTACGTTCACCAACCCGGAAGACGGGGAACCAGCCGTCTCCCACGTACGTTGGGCGTTGGAATCGGGCAAGAGCGTCTGCACAACGAACAAGGGGCCGGTGGCACTGCGTGGCCCGGAACTTACCGCACTGGCCGAACGCAACGGCGTCCGTTTCGAATTCGAAGGCGCGGTGATGAGTGGCACGCCTGTCATCCGCCTGGCGCGGAAGATGTTCGCCGGCCTCAGGCTGGCCGGGTTCGAGGGCATCCTCAATGGAACCAGCAACTACGTGCTGGGTCGGATGGAAACCGGGATGGAGTTGGGCAAGGCCATTGCGGAGGCCCAGGAGTTGGGTTACGCGGAAGCGAACCCGGCGGCCGATATCGAAGGCTTCGATGTTCAGCTCAAGGTCCTGATCCTCGCGAATGAGCTCCTTGGCGCAGGCATCTCCCTCGGCGACGTCACGCGGCGGGGAATCTCGGAACTGTCCGCGAAGGAAGTCAAGAATGCGGCGCTTGCAGGCAGGCGCTGGAAATTGGTGGGCTCGGCCAAGCGGAACCCTGACGGTACCGTGAGCGCAGGTGTCGAACCCGTTGCCTTGCCGCTTGGCCACGGACTGGCTGGCGTCTCCGGCGCTACCAACGCCGTCTCGTTCACCACGGACCTGCTGGGCCCTGTGACGGTCTCCGGCCCCGGGGCCGGAAGGGTGGAAACCGCCTACGCCTTGCTTTCGGATATCATCGCCATCCACGCTGCCAAGGCAGGAGTGGCCGCACATGCTTGAAACACTGCAAGCCGCCTGCGAAGTCACCAGTCCCTTTGATGGCCGCCTGCTCGGCGTTGTTCCGGTTATTGCTCCCTCCGAAGTTGGCGGGATTCTTGCTGCAGCCCGGGAAGGCGCGGCCGAGGCCCGCAGGCTGTCCCGCCACGACCGTGGCCGGATTTTGGAATCCGCGGCCGCGGCACTTGAGGAGCGGCGTGAGGAATTCGCGCGGACCATCACAGCAGAGGCCGGAAAGACGATCCGCCAGGCCCGCAAGGAAGTGCTTCGAGCGGTCAACACCCTGCGTCTTTCCGCTGCCGAGGCCCGGAGGAATGCAGGTGAAGTCATCCCCTTTGACTCGTTTGAAGGCTCCGGGGACCGCCAGGGATGGTTCTCCCGCGAACCGCTGGGCATTATCGCGGCCATTACGCCCTTCAACGACCCCCTGAACCTGGTGGCACATAAGCTGGGCCCGGCCATTGCCGGCGGCAACGCCGTCATTCTCAAACCGTCCGCGCTGACGCCTTTGTCCGCCCAGCTGCTGGCGGGCGCCCTTGAAGACGCCGGACTGCCGCGGGGCGTGCTCACGGTGGTGCATGGAGGCCGGGAGCTCGCAGAGGAAATCATCCGGAGCCGGGACGTCCGGATGGTGTCTTTCACCGGTGGATTCTCCACCGGTGAAAGCATCGCCCGCTCGGCCGGGCTCAAGCGACTGTCCATGGACCTGGGTGGCAATGCTCCGGTGCTGGTCCTGGACGATGCAAATCTTGAGGCCGCCGTGGACGCCTGCGTGTCCGGTGCTTTCTGGGCGGCGGGCCAGAACTGCGTTGGAGTCCAGCGCATCCTGGTGGCGCGGCCGCTCTATCCCGAATTCCGCCGTCGCTTCCTCCAGCGGACTTCGCTCCTGGTTGCCGGCGACCCCATGGAGGAAGGCACCGATATTGGCCCCATGATCACCTCGCGCGCCTTGGCGGAGGTCAAGGAAAAGCTGGATGAGGCGATCGCTGCCGGGGCCCATTGCCTGACGGGCAATCTCCGCCAAGGCAACGTGCTCCACCCCACCGTCCTGGAAAACGTACCTACCGGTTCCAGGCTGTGGCAGGAGGAGGTCTTTGGCCCGGTGGTGATGCTGCAGGCATTCGATGCGGTGGAGGAAGCCTTCGCGATGGCCAACGGGATTGGGTTCAGCCTCCATGCCGGGATCTTCACCGAATCCCTGAATGCAGCCCTCGATGCGGCGGACAAGCTCGACGCCGGCGGTGTGATGATCAATGATTCCTCCGACTACCGCTTTGACGGCATGCCGTTCGGCGGGTCGAAATACGGGAGCATGGGAAGGGAAGGCGTCCGGTTCGCCTACGAGGAGATGACCCAGCCCAAGGTCATCTGCATCAAGCGCGGTGAGGGGTGACCGCGCCGCGGCTTACATAGCTGGAGAGCGACATCGCTGTCACGGTGTCCTTGACGCCGGGAAGGGCCGCGATCCTTTCCCAGATCTCCTGGATCCGTTCCAGCGAGCGGGACTCCAAGCGGACAATCAGGTCAAAATCACCGCTGACGACGTCGCAAAGAACAACCTCCGGAATGGCTTGGAGTGCGGCGACTACATCAGAGCCGCGTACCCGGTCCTTACGGTAGATCATCAGATATGCGGTAACAGGCGCTTGTCCGGGCGAACCGGAAACCACGGTGTAGCCCTGGATCTGGCCGTGCCGCTCCATCCGGTCGATCCTTTGCCTCACGGCGTTGCGGGAGAGGAGGACTTTGGCGGCCAGTTCGGCGTGGCTGATTCGGGCGTTCCTGGTGAGCTCTTCCAGTATCCGCTGGTCAATCTGGTCAAGGCTTGCCCGGTCCATGTGTATCCTTCAGCGTTGAATCATTGCCGCCCGGCTATGGCGATGCGGGGAGCCCGGAATGAGAACCCAAAGTCCGATGATAGTTGTAGGCCGGGCAAGGCTGGCAAAGAAGCAGCCCGCCCCTCAACCCCACACGGGGCAAGAGGGGCGGGCCGCCGTCGTTCTTCCCGGATGCCGCGCCCCGCACTCTGCATAGTGCGGGGCGCGGCAGGTTCAGGCCGGGTGCCGGCAGGCTGACACGGAGTCAGTCGGCCAGCAACCGGCCCCACCTTGGGGCGAGCAAGGGGGCGCCGGCAAGCTTCAGGGAGTGCCACAGGGTCACGGCCACGGAGTCCAGCACGGGTACATCCGTGCGGGACTCCACCTCCGCCGTGATGTTGGCACCGTACAGGTTGGTGCAGAGGTAGATCAGGGCATCCGGCTTCAATGCGGCCAGCTCCAGGGAACCCGGCAGCATCTCCTCGTCGGTGACCCGGGCGAAGGATTCGTTGTCGCTCAAGTCCAGGTGCCGGTGGTCCACGGTCTTAATACCATGCTTGGCGTAGGACGCAACCACGGCCTCGTTCACGTCGGCCGTGTACGGGGTGAGCATACCGATCCGTTCGGTGCCGAACGCGGAGAACGCGGCCAGGTATGCCAGCGTGGAGGTGGTAGCGGGGATGCCGGTGGCGTCGGTGATTTCCTGGACGAGTTCCTCGTCGTGGGCGGCACCCAGCCAGGACCCCGAGGTGCCGTTCCAGGCGATGACGTCCACGTCCGCAGTGGCGAGCAGCTCCGCGGCCGCGCGCATCCCGGGGGCGTCGAACTGCTTGTCCGAGGAGTCGTCCAAGGCTATCCGGGTGACGTTGATCCGGGTGAAATGCAGGGTGACGTCCGTGCGCTCGCCGAGGATCCGGTAGCTTTGCGGCTCCAGGCAGGTGTTGGAGGACGGCACGATCATGCCGATGCGGACGGGGCGGTTTTCGGAAGGCAAGGGGAATCTCCTAGACAGTAGCGGGGGAAGCGGCCACGGCGTCGCGGTGCTCGGTGAAGCCGTTGCGGGCCACGAAGCGGCCCACGGGGCCGGGATCGTGGAAGCCCTCCTCGTCCAGCACCACGCGTCCGGCGGAGACGACGACGGCGGGCCAGCCGTTCAGCGCCTTCCCCTCGAACGGCGAGAAGTCGGTTCCCATGTGCAGCGCGCCGCCGTCGACCTTGCGTTCCTCGGCGGGATCGAAGATCACGAGGTCGGCGTCGAAGCCTTCGGCGATGCTGCCCTTGCGGGGCACGGCGTTGATCCGGGCGGGGCCCGCGGAGAAGACTTCAACGAAGTCCTCCACGGAACCGCCGGACTCGGTGACCAAGGCGGTGAAGGTCACTGGCATGCGGGTTTCGACACCGGGCAGGCCGTGCGGCATGAAGCGGATGTCGTCCGTGCGCTCGCGCTTCTGCGAGAGGTCGTAGCAGGAGTGGTCCGAGGAAACGGTGTGGATGGCGCCGGCGGCGAGGCGTTCCTTGAGGGCGGCCACGGTTTCCGGGGATCGCATGGGCGGGCAGCAGGCGTACCACTCGGGGAAAGTACTGCCGTACACGGTATCGTCCAGGGTCAGGTAGTGCGGGCAGGTTTCCGAGTAGGCTTCCTGGCCTTCGGCGCGGGCTTCGGTCACCAGGTCCACGGCTCCGGCGGTGGACTGGTGCACGAAGTACACGGGCGCGCCGGTGTACTTGGCCAGGGCCAGGGTTTCCTTGACGGAGACTTCCTCGGCCAGCTCCGGGCGGGTCCGGTGCAGGTGCTCGATCCCGATCAGCCCGTCCGCTGCGTGCTGCTCGGTGCAGTCGGCGATGATGGCGTCGTGTTCGGCGTGGATGTAGGTGAGTCCGTCCAGGCGGACCATCTCGCGCATGACTTTCACGATGGTGTCCCCGTCGGCCATGGTGGAGCCGCGGTTGGTGGTGTACATCTTCACGGAGCGCACGCCCTCGGCGGCGAGCTGTTCCAGCTGCCACGGCACTGTCTCGTCCCAGCTGATCACGGAGCCGTGGAGGGCCACGTCGCAGCGGGATTCGGCGGCCAGGCGCTTCTTGTTGAGCACGGCATCCAGCGGGGTTTCCTGGGCGTCCCGCGGGATGCCGAAGTCGATGATGGTGGTGGTGCCTCCCCAGAGGGCCGCGGTGGAGGTGACGGCGAAGTCGTCCAGGGTGCGGAAACGGCCGGTCACCTGGGCCACGTGGCAGTGGCCGTCGATGCCGCCGGGGATGACGAGCTTGCCCTGGGCGTCGATGGTGCGGGCAGCTGCCGGGACGGGCTGGGAGGCGTCGATCAGCTCTGCAATGCGGCCGTCCTGCACCACGATGTGCGCGGCCTGGCGTGCCGGTCCACCGGACAAGCGGGAGTTCACCACGGTGCCGTTGGCGATGACGAGTTCTGGGATGAGGGACATCGGTGTCCTCCTACTTCTGTGAAACGGGTGCGGCAGCGGCGGCATTGGACTGGGCGGCTACATTGGCTTGGGCGGTGGCGAGGGCGGCGTCGAGGTTTTCGGACAGGCCGGCCCGCTTCTTGACCGGCGGCGGCGCGAACGCGCCCTGCCGGTGGAAGCCGGACTGCAGTTCCACCACGGCCTCGGTCATCCGGATGCCGGCGGAAATGCCGTCCACCACGGGGACGGGGATCTGTCCCTCAAGGTCGCGGGCAAGTCCGGCGAGCGGCGCACCTGCCAGGATTACGACGTCGGCTCCGTCCTCTTCGACGGCCTGCCGGCTCAGTGCCAGGAGGGTGTCCTTGAAGTCGTGCTGCACGGAACCGATGCCGTGCAGGCTCTGCTTGATGGAGCGGATGGAGGCGAGGCGGCCGCCGAGTCCGAAGTGCTCCACGCAGTCCCGGTACCAGGCGGTGATGCGGTCCGAGATGGCGATGATCGAGAAACGCTGGCCCTGCAGCGCCGCGGCGCAGAGCGCGGCTTCGGTGATGCCGATGACCGGAACATCCACGAGCTCCTTCAGCGCCGGCATACCCGGATCGCCGAAGGCCGCCACCACGACGCCGTCCACGCGGCTGCCGTCGGTGGCTGCACTGCCCCCGGCGTACTCTGCGATCAGTTCGGCGACGGCGCCGGCGGCGATGAGCGATTCAAAGCGGGTTTCGATGTACTCGACGCCGTGCGGGGCGGTGCGCACGATCAGCTCGGTGTCCTGGCCGGCGGAGCGCAGGGCTTCGGCCTGGATCAGTGCGGTGACGTCTTCGCTGATGTTGGGGTTGATGACCAGTAGTTTCATGTTCGTTTCCGTTGCAGGGTGAGTTCGCTTGCGGGGGAGTCTTCGGGGAACTGTTCGCGGTACTTGCCGATGTGCGACGCCGACTGGGCGGCCGCGCGCTCCGGGTCGCCGCTGGCGATGGCGGCGTAGAGGTCACGGTGTTCCTGGATCAGTTCGGGCAGGTCGCTGACGTGGCGGAAGAGCCAGTGCATGCGGCCCTGGAGGGGCTCCAGCGCCGAGCGGAGGAAGTTGTTGTTGGCGATGGCGGTGATGGCGTCGTGGAATTCGCTGTTGGCCCGGTGCGCTTCGAGGATGGAGCCCTTGGCGAGGAAGCGTTCGGCGTCGTCCAGGAGCCCGGCGAGGCGCTTGAGGTCCTCTTCGGTGGCGCGGCTTGCCGCCAGCCGGCAGGCGAGCACCTCGAGGGATTCGCGGACATCGAACAGGTCCTCCACATCCTTGGCGCTCAGGCCGGCCACCTCGGAGCCGCGGGAGGCACGGTCCCGGATGAGGCCCTCCTGGCGAAGCATGCGCAGGGCTTCCCGGATAGGCAGGCGCGACACGTTGAACTCGGCGGCCAGGTCACGTTCCACCAGGCGGGTGCCGGGGGCGTAGTGGCCTTCGAAGATCCGGGTGCGGAGGGTGTCCCGCACGGCCTCGCGGAGGGGGCGGTCGGAGGCGGGGGTTTCTTCTGCTGCCAGCATCATTGCTCCATTCGTGGGGTTTTTAGCGACTTTACGTCCTCAGTGGTGTGCATCGCGGTTCAGTCCCGCCCTCTGCTGCTGGATGTCGTGGTGCTGAATGACGGAGGGCTGAAGCGGCCGAACGCCTTTTCCAGGGCGACGGCCACGGCGAGCAATTCACGGTCGCGGTACGGCCGGCCCACCACCTGGATCCCCACGGGCAGGCCCTCTTCGGACAGTCCGCACGGCACCACGGCCACGGGGAAGCCCAGGATGCTGATGGCCCGGCAGCAGGAACCCAGCTCGGTCCAGGGGATGTCCTTGCCTTCCACGGTGAAGCTTTGCTGCCGCGGATCCGACGCCGGAACGCAGGCCACCGGGAGCAGCAGGATGTTGTGCTCCTCCATGGACGCCAGCACCTCCGCCCGGATGGCGTCCCGTTCCGCGGCGGCCTTGCGGTAATCGACGACGGTGGCGGGCGTGCCCAGCAGGCCATGGAGGTGGGCGCCGAGCTCGTCCTCGCGGCCGGTGGCAAGCTCCGCCACCTCGGGCATGCCCTCTGCAGTGCGCAGCTCCACGAAGGCGGCCGCTGCCCGCTCCAGTCCCGGCGGACGTCCGTGCGTCACCGGAACACCAAGAGCTGCGAGGGCCTCGGCTGCCGAACGCAGCACGGACACCAGGTCCGCCCGCACGGGGTGGGTGCCCTCGTCCTCGAACCAGGCGGCACTCAGTCCGTCCAGGCTCTCGAGCGGAGCTCCGAGGGGCACCGGCACGGCAGAGGGGTCCACGCCGTCGGGCCCGGCAACGATACCGAGCAGCACGCCCAGGTCCTCGGCGCTGCGGGCCAGCCACGCCACGCTGCCCAGGCGGTGCAGGGCGGACATCGAGTTCGGGGCGGGCAGGCTGCCGTCGGCCGGCGGAACGTAGGGCAGCAGGCCCGTTTCCGGGATGAGGCCGACCGTGGGTCGCAGGCTCGTGATGCCCGTGCAGTGCGCGGGCCAGCGGATGGACCCGCCGAAGTCCGTGCCCAGGCCGAAGGCGGCCATCCCGGAGGCGACGGCGGCGCTGTCGCCTCCGGTTGAACCGCCGGACGTCAGCGTGGTGTCCCAGGGGTTCCAGGTTTCGCCGAAGAGCGGGTTGCGGCTGTGGGTCTCCACCGCGAATTCCGAGCAGTTGGTCTTGCCGAGCAACACCGCACCTGCCTCCTGCAGGCGGCGGACCGCCGTCGCCGATTCCGCCGGGATGTAGTCGCGCAGAAGGGGACTTCCCGCCGTCGAGCGCAACCCCTTGACCGCCAGGGTGTCCTTCACGGTGAAGGGGACCCCGTGCAGGGGCCCGAGGAATCGGCCCTCCGCTGCTGCGGCGTCGGCGGCCTCGGCTTCCTCACGTGCCCGTGGATTGGGGGTGACGACGGCGTTCAGGCCGGGATTGGCCTCGGCGATCCGTGCCTGGTGCAGTTCCAGGCATTCGACGGCGGTCAGCCGGCGCTCCCGCAGCGCGGCGGCCCATTGGACCATGGAGAGGCCGGTCAGGCCGGTGCTGTCCACGGCGCGTGCCGGGGCCTCCGCGGAAGGCAGGACGGTGTTGTTCATTGTGGGGACTTTCTAACGGCTGGCCGCAGGGGCTTTGGTGCCGGCATCGGCCATGGCGATCTTGGAGGTCTCCTTGGCAACGAAGACGCAGTAGACCATGAGCAGCAGGGTCGCGGACAGATAGCCGGCCACGGAGAAACCGGAGGTGGTGAGGGCGATCAGCTGGATGGCGATCAGCGGGGCGAAACCGCCGCCGAAGACGCCTGCCAGCTGGAAGCCCACGGCCGAGCCGGTGTAGCGGACCTTGGTGGGGAACAGCTCGGGAATGAAGGACGCCACGGGGGCGTACATCGCGGCCACGATCACCAGGCCGATGGCCGGTGCGATCAGCACCAGGAACGGTTCCTTGGAGTTGAGCATCGCGATGAACACGAAGCTGTAGATGATGCCGCCGATGGCGCCACCGATCATGACCGGGCGGCGGCCCACCTTGTCCGAGAGCGCACCGAACAGGGGGATGGCGATCATCTGCGCGACGGCGGAAATCGTGGAAGCGGCCAGCGCCAGGCTCTTGGGGAGGCCGAGGTGTTCGGTGCCGTAGACCAGGACGAACAGGGCGAAGATGTAGAACGCGATGTCGCTGCCGATGCGGGCGCCGACGGCCAGGGCCAGGGCCTTCAGATGGTGCTTGAAGACGTAGACGAGCGGGGCCTTGACCTCTTCCTGCTTCTTCGCTTCGGCCTTCTTTTCGGCTTCCTCGAAGACGGGGGATTCGGCGAGCTTCATGCGGATGTAGAGGCCGATTGCCACCAGGAGGAAGCTGATCAGGAACGGGATGCGCCAGCCCCACGCCATGAAGGCGTCCTTGGGAAGGGCCGTGGTCATCAGGGTGAAGATGCCGGTGGCGAGCAGCAGGCCGGTGGGGGCCGCGCTCTGGACGAGGCTGCCGAAGAGGCCGCGGCGGCCGCTCTTGTCCGACTCGGTGACCATGAGGGCGGCACCGCCCCATTCGCCGCCGATGCCCACGCCCTGCAGGAAGCGCAGGGAGACCAGCAGGATGGGAGCCCAGATGCCGACGTTCTGGTAGGTGGGCAGGAGGCCGACGGCGGCGCTCGCCAGGCCCATCAGGAGCAGGGTGGTGACAAGGACGTTCTTGCGGCCGATCCTGTCGCCGAAGTGGCCGAAGATCGCGGCGCCGAGCGGGCGGACCACGTAGCCCACGGCGTAGGTGGCCAGGGCCAGGAGGAGGCCGGTGGCCGGATCCGAGCCGGGGAAGAACAAGGCGGGGAAGACGATGGATGCTGCCGTGCTGTAGGCGAAGAAGTCGTAGTACTCGAGGGTGGTCCCTACGAAGCTTGCCGCGACGACCCTCTTCATTGAGTTCCCGCCGCCCTTCTTCGTGGAGTCCTTCTTCGTGGATCCGGGGACGGAACTGTGGGTCTGGGAATTGATCGACACTGGCCCTCCTGGGCGTTGCGACTGGCTCATCGGATGAGCGGTTACTTGCAATAGGCGGCGGGCGAGGCGGTGGCTCTCGGTGCCCTTACATGTGCTTCCGGGTGAACGGTCCGGAGGCGTTCGCGGTGAGGAGTTCGTCCTCGAGTGTGCCTGTTTGGGATCCCAAATATGACGGTAAGTTCTGGCGACTTCGCTGTCAATGGTTTTGGGATCCCAAACTGTGTTGCAGTGTGGATTTCCGGGGATTGCCCGGGTTTCGATACTGGCTGTCCTGTCTCCCGGCCTTAGACCGGGAGGCGCTTGCTGTAGTCGAGCGTCAGGACCGAGATGCCCATGATCACGGCGGAGGCCACGAAGTAGAGCAGGGCCCAGGTGTAGCCGCCGGTGGCGCCCACGATGAAGCCGACCGCGATCGGGGTGACCATGCCGGCGATGTTGCCGCTGAGGTTCATGGCTCCACCCAGGATGCCGGCGTTGCTGCGGCCGCCGAGCGTTGCCGGAACGGCCCAGAAGAGACCAACCCAGCGGAGGAAGAACAGCACCACGGACAGCAGGATGACGGCGGTGATCGGGTCCGGGACCACGGTGACGCCCACCAGGCCGCCCACCACAACCACGCTGGAGATGCCCAGCAGGGTGCGCATCACCTTGTTGGCGGAAGCGCCGGATTCGCGCCACTTGTCGGCGATGGTGCCGCCGAGGATTTCGCCGATGAAGCCGGCGCCGAAGATCACGAAGGTGGACCAGCCGATGGTCTTCAGGTCGAAGTGCTTGGCCTGCGACAGGTACAGCGGACCCCAGGTGAGCAGGCCGTAGAACACGCCGTTGAAGCCGAGCCAGCCGAAGCACATGGCCCAGAAGGAACGGAACTTCATGTAGGGGAGCAGGCCGCGGCGGGTGGTGGTCGCGCCCTGGGACTGGGCAGCCTCGTCCTCGGCGCGGTGCGAGGCCTCGATGTACTCGGCTTCGGCGTCGTTGACGGCCTTGTGGTCGCGGGGGTTGTCGCGGACGTACCACCAGATGGCCAGGCCCAGCACCACGGTCAGGATGCCTGCGATGATGAAGGCCATGCGCCAGCCGCCGGCGGCGGAGATCAGCCAGGTGATGAGGATGCCGCCCACGCCCGCGCCCAGCGGTGCGCCGGCGTCGAGGATGGTGGCGCCGCGGCCGCGCTCCTTGGAGTGCATCCAGAGGGCGTTAAGCTTGCCGCCGGCCGGCATGACACCGGCTTCGGTGACGCCGATGGCCATGCGGGCGATGAACATGCTCAGGAAGCCGCCGGCCATGCCGGAAGCCGCGGTGGCTGCGCCCCAGCCGACGCAGGAGGCCGTGACCACCTTGCGGGGACCGAAGCGGTCGATCAGCCAGCCGACGGGGACCTGCATGAGGGCGTAGGTCCAGAAGAAGGCCGAGAGCAGAAGACCGACCATCTCCGGGCCGAGGTTGAACTCCTTCTGGATGATGGGCAGTGCCACGGAGATGGAGCCGCGGTCGATGTAGTTGACGGCCACGAGGACCAGGAGCAGGAGGAAGAGTTTCCACCGGACGTTGGTGCGGCGCTTGCCGGCAACACTGCCCGCCTGCGGACGCTCGGCTTCCGTGGTGGTTTGGGAATTATGGAGAGACACGCTTCTCCTTAGTTTGGGGGGACTGAATGCGGAGGAGTTCTTGGGGGATTCGCGTTCGCGGTTCGGCGGGCGGTTCGATTGCCGGAGGTTCGGCGGCAAGCTGCTCGTTCTGCCGGTGGGATCCGTAACAAGATTTGGGATCCCGATTTGGGATCCCAAAACAAAACTAAGTGTGAGGTGTCCCACTGTCAAGGGTTTTCTGTGCCCTGCCTCACGCAACCAAATGTGACCGGGCGGCCGTCCGGTCACACTCTGCCGCGGGCGCTACGGAGAGTTACGCCACTCCGTTGTGCCCGTGGGCCAGGATCTCGGCGAGCTCCGCCAGGCGGTGCGCCCGGGCGGACTCGGCCGGTGTGAAAGGCTCGCCCGGGCGGGAAAACACCAGCGGACCGTGCCAGGCCGTCGGGATCTTCAACAGGGTGCCGCCGTTCGGGGCCCCGGAATGCCCGACGCCGGAACCCGCCTCGCCTGCCTGCGTTCCCGGTCCGGCCGGGACCACCTGCGCGGACAGCAGTTCCGCGACGGCGAGGGCCAGTTCGTCCGGGTTGCCGGCCACCCGGGCGGCGATGCTCAACGCCTTGGTCTGGCCGTCCGCCATAGCCAGGGCTGTGGTGGGCCAGACATGGGAGTCCCGCCCGCCGCCGTCGGCCAGCGCCTTGAGCAGCTCCTGCTCGCCGAGGTGGCCGGGCGCGGAGAGGACAAACTCATCCAGCGCCGCCCCGTCCATCGGATGGACATGGATGCTGAGGATGTTGGTGTCCAGCCGGGCGAGGGCCTGGGTGAGTTTCTGCAGGGCGCCGGGCTGGTCGCGCACCAGCGTGCGGGCACGCCAGAGTGCCGGCGCCGAGTGCAACCGGCGGCGGTGCCGGAGGGCGGGTGCGTGCAACCAGCTGCGCAGCACCCGCGCGGCGGACGGCTCGGCCACCCAGATCACCAGTGCCGTGGCCGTGACTGTCAACAGCAGCACCTTGGCCAGGTAGGGGAGGTGGGTTTCCACCACGAGCGCGTGGACCAGCAGCTCGATGGGAAGCATCGCGGCGATCTGGGCAACGGTGAACCGTGCTTTGGGAGGTTCGGGCATTCGGCCGCAGACCTCACAGCTGAGCTCTGCGGTGGCCGGCGTCTGCTGCTTGGCTTTCATGCCCCCATGTTCCCCGGAAGGTGTTTCGCCCCCGTTGCCGCCCGGTCACGAATGTGGGGCATCAAGGAAAGGGGCCGGCAGCGTCCCTCGCGGAGCTGCCGGCCCCTTGTGTTCGCCAGCCTCGCTAGCGTGTGAGGTCCGAATCCCGGGATGCGCGGTTGCCCGCGGCAAGCTCGCCGAGGAAGTCGCGGATTTCCACCAGCAATTCGGTGTCCGTGGGCTCGGGAGCGGCTTCCTCTTCGCTGCCTCGGCGGTTCTTGACCAGCGCGTTGAGCTTGTTCATGGGCGCCACGAAGATGAAATACACGACGCCGGCGGTGATCATGAAGGTCACGAAGGCGGTGATGACTGCGCCGAAGTTCACGAACGTGGCGGGGTTGTCCGGCCAGATCCTGAAGCCCAGGCCGCCGGCGTTCACGCCGCCGGCCGCGGCGATGACCGGGTTGACGATGTTGGTGGTGAAGGCCGAGACGAGCGCGGTGAAGGCGGTGCCGACCACCACGGCGATGGCCAGTTCGATCACGTTGCCGCGAAGGATGAAGTCCTTGAATCCCTTGAGCATGAAGAGTCCTCCGGTGTTGTTGGTTCCGGCGCCCGGGCGTAATGGGCGCGGATTGCGGCACGCTGGTGGATGACCTCCCGCACCGGATCAACAGGCGCGTCGGCGTGCGGCGGGTGCAGGAAAACCGCTTGGGCGGCTCAGCACAACGCGTACCAAACTATCATTTCCTGGCCTCGCGAGCGCGACGGCGGACTGCGCTGTGCGGCCCGGCCCGCCGTCGTCGGGCTGCCGGCGCTACTTCTTGAGGGCGGCGTCGATGGCCGGCCGCTCGGCGACCACGGGGAAGCCTCCGGTGTAACCGGACCGCTCCTTGGCGGCCGCATAGATGCCGTTCCGCGCGGCGAACCAGCCCGCCACGAGGAGCGGCACCAGCACCACCAGCGAGGCGAGCACCCAGCGTCCCGTTTCCGAAAAGCCCATCGAGACCATGACGAACAACAGGAACGCCAGGGTCAGGTAGGACGTGAAGGGTGCGCCGAACAAGCGGAAGGATGGCCGTTCGAGCTTTCCTTCCTCCGCCCATTTCTGCAGCTTAATCTGGCACAGGATGATGGTGGCCCAGCCTCCGATGATGCCGATGGCCGAGACCTCCAGGACGATCTCGAAGGCCTCCGAGGGGAACACGGCATTCAGTCCGACGCCGAGCAGCGTGATGACGGCCGTAAGCAGGATGCCCCCGTAGGGGACGCCGTTGCTGCTCATCTTGGCCGTAAAGCCCGGCGCGGAACCGTTGACGGCCATGGAGCGCAGGATGCGGCCCGTGGAGTAGAGGCCGGCGTTGAGGCTCGAGAGCGCGGCGGTGAGCACCACGAAGTTCATGATCGAGGCCGAGGTGGCACCGGCGTCGGGGGATCCGATGTGCGAGAAGAACGTCACGAACGGCGATTCGCCGGCTTTGTATTCGGTGAACGGCAGGAGCAGCGAAAGCAAGAGCACCGAGCCCACGTAGAAGATGCCGATGCGGAAGACCACCGTGTTCACGGCCTTGGGCATGACTTCCTTGGGCTTTTCGGTTTCGCCGGCAGCCGTGCCTACCAGTTCAATGGCGGCGTAAGCGAAGACGACTCCGCTCACCGCCAGCAAGGGGGCAACAGCACCCATCGGGAACAGACCTCCGTTGTCCGCCATGACGCTGAAGCCCGTAGCGCCGACGTCCGTCCGGCCGCCGAATACCAGGAAGCACACACCGATGATGAGGAAAAGGACGAGGGCGGTGACCTTGATCAAGGCAAACCAGAACTCCATTTCGCCGAAGAGTTTGACCGAGACCAGGTTGAGCGCGAGTACTACCACCAGCGCCATAAGCGCGATGGCCCACTGGGGAACGGATTGCAGCGGCTCCCAAAAAGGTGCCCAGAATTTCACATAGAGCGCGACCGCGGTGACATCCACCACCGAGGTCATGGCCCAGTTCAAGAAGTACAGCCAGCCGGCGGCGAAGGCCATTTTCTCCCCGTAGAACTCGCGCGCGTACGAGATGAAGGAGCCGGACGACGGGCGGTGCAGCACCAACTCGCCCAAGGCGCGCAGGATGAGGAACGCGAAGAAGCCGCAGACGGCGTAAACGAGGATCAGGGCGGGGCCGGAGCCATGGAGGCGGCCGCCGGCCCCCATGAACAATCCGGTTCCGATCGCACCGCCGATGGCGATCATCTGGATCTGCCGGGGCTTGAGCGTCTTGTGGTAGCCGGAGTCCTCGCTCGAGAAATCCTGCGCTGCGAGCGTCACGTCGCCAAGGTGCTCGCGTTCGTTCTCCAGGTCTCCGGCAGGATCGTGCACTGGTCTTTGTGGATCGGACATTGGTCCCCCTTTTTTTGCCTGTCCGCCTGCGGAGCCCGGTTCGAGGCGCCGCGATATCAAACGCTGTCCACGCTAGGGAGCCGCAGTTTCCCGGTTATTTCATGGGTGTTAAGTTACGGAAATTCCGACTATGGATATTTCCGGGGCTATTCCCTTTTTGCGCGGCAAAGACTGTTTCAGGCCGGAAACAATTCCGCAATAACCATGGGATGTACTCATCCCACTCGTGAAAGGTGAGCGGAATGTCAGACCTGTTTGAAGACTATGAAAGAGGCATCAGGCGCAGCGGTGCGTTTGATGAGATGTTCGGCCCGGACATGCTGACGCGGGACTCGTACGCCGACGTCGCGGCGGCCCTGGACAGCCTCGCGCTGGAGGACGTCACGGCCCGGGCGGACTCCATGGCCCGGACTTTCCTGGACCGCGGCGTCACCTTCGACTATGCGGGGGAGGAGCGTCCCTTCCCGCTGGACATCGTGCCCCGGGTGATCCCGGCGGACGATTGGGGTGTCCTGGAACGCGGGGTCGCGCAGCGGGTGAAGGCGCTGGAAGCGTTCCTGAACGACGTTTACGGGCGCATGGCCGTGGTGTCCGACGGCGTGATCCCGCGGCAGCTGATTACCACCAGTGCGCATTTCCACCGGGCCGTGCACGGTTTCGAACCGGCAGGCGGGGTTCGGGTGCATATTTCGGGGATCGACGTCATCCGGGATGCTGCCGGTGATTTCCGGGTCCTGGAGGACAACGTCCGGGTGCCTTCGGGTGTCAGCTATGTCCTGGAAAACCGCCGCGCCATGGCCAAGGGCCTGCCGGAGGCCTTCGGCCAGCAGCCCATCCGGGCAGTGGAGGAATACCCGCGCCGCCTGCTGTCCGCCTTGCGCAAGACCGCACCGTCCGGCGTCGACGATCCCACCGTCGTCGTCCTGACCCCGGGCGTCTTCAACAGCGCCTATTTCGAGCACACCCTGCTGGCCGGCCTCATGGGCGTGCAATTGGTGGAGGGCCGCGACCTCATCTGCCGCGGCAACCGGGTTTACATGCGCACCACGGATGGCGAACGGCGTGTGGATGTCATCTACAAACGCCTGGACGACGAGTTCCTGGATCCCCTGCAGTTCCGTTCCGATTCCATGCTCGGCTGCCCCGGGATCGTGAATGCGGCCCGCGCCGGCAACGTGACCATCGCCAACGCGGTGGGCAACGGCGTCGCCGATGACAAGCTGGTGTACTCCTACGTTCCGGACCTGATCCGCTATTACCTGGGGGAAGAACCGGTCATCGCCAACGTGGACACCTTCCGCCTGGAGGAGAAGGAAGCCCGCGAACACGTGCTGGACCGCCTGGACGAGCTCGTGGTGAAACCCGTGGACGGTTCCGGCGGCAAGGGCCTGGTGATCGGCCCGGATGCTTCCAAGGACGAACTCGACGCCCTGCGCCAACGGATCCTGACGGACCCGCGCGGCTG
This sequence comes from Arthrobacter sp. TE26545, assembly GCF_056279005.1. The sequence continues at coordinate 3,877,329 of NZ_JBWBQM010000001.1, read as the reverse complement.
GATCGCCCAGCCCGTGCTGCAGCTCTCCACTGTGCCCACGCTCTCCGGGGACAAGTTCGGCCCGCGCCACGTGGACCTGCGGCCCTTCGCCGTGAACGACGGCGACGACGTCTGGGTGCTGCCCGGCGGCCTCACCCGGGTGGCACTGAAGGAGGGGTCGCTGATTGTGAATTCTTCCCAGGGCGGCGGTTCGAAGGACACCTGGGTGCTGGCGGAAGCGCCGCAGGATGTGCCTCCGCTTCCTTCCCGGCCGTCCATCCCAGTCAGGCAGCAGGTATCGGTGTGGCCCATTGAAAGCAACTGGCAGGACGGCGCGGACCAGTGACCAACCCTCCTACAACCCCCGACGTGCCTTTGAAGGTGGAAGACGATGCTTAGCCGGATTGCTGAATCACTGTTCTGGATCGGACGCTACGTGGAACGTGCCGACGGCACCGCCCGGATCCTCGATGTCCACCTGGAGCGCCTCAACAACCTCCCCGAGTTCCAGCAGGAGCGGATTTCCCGCGACCTCCTGGCACTCGTCGGCACCCATGCCGGGCCGGAGCCGGTATCGCGCGAGGTCCTGCTCAGGACCCTCGCCTACGACGCCTTCAATCCGGCGTCGATTGCCGGCTCGCTCTCGGCAGCCCGCGAAAACGCGCGCCGGGCGCGGGAGACCGTTTCGTCGTCGTTGTGGGAAGGACTCAACACCACCTACTACGGCATCAACCGGCACCGCCAGGACCTCGTTGGCGCCTTCGGGTTCTGCCACTGGGTCCTCGAACGCTCCGCCGTCATCACCGGGCTGGCGGACTCGACCGTCAGCCATGACGAAAGCTGGCTTTTCCTCATGCTGGGCCGGTCCCTGGAACGCGCCGACATGACCGCCCGGATGCTGTCCACACGGGATCTCCTCAGCGGCGGGATCTCCTGGGTGCACATGCTCCGCTGCGCGGGTGCCTACGAATCCTTCCTGCGCAATAGCGGCGGGTCCTCGGGGGACCGGAACGCCGCCGAGTTCCTGCTCCTGGACCGGCTGTTCCCCCGCTCCATCGTGTACGCGCTGCGCGATGCCGAGGACTGCCTGGCCAAGCTGGATCCGTCCTCGCAGCGCGTCGGCTTCATCGACGACGCCCGGCGGATCGTGGGCCAGGCACGGACTTTCCTGGAGTTCCACCGCACGGACAACCTGCTGGAAGAACTCCCGGAACACATGGACCGCGTCCAGAAGGCCGTGGCACAGGCCTCCGAGGCAATCTCGCTCAAGTACTTCAACCAGGCCAAGGAACTCGAATGGATAGGGGAAGTCTCATGACCCGCCTGAAGATCGTCCACACCACGTCCTACCTGTACAACGGAGGCGTCGCCCGCTCCTACAACGAGGCCCGGCTGACCCCGCTCAGCCGGGACGGGCAGATGGTGCTGGAAAACAGCGTGAAGGTGGCACCGTCGTCGGCAGCGGTGGGAAGCTACAGCGACTATTGGGGCACCCGGGTGACCACCTTCGACCTGCAGCACTGGCACGAGAAGATGAACGTCACCGCGACCACCACCGTGGAAGTCGACCGCTCGCGGCCCGCGCCCAAGGCGGATGCCGTGGACTGGGAGACCCTGCGTTCCGGCGAGGTGACGGATGCCTACGCTGAATGGCTCGCCCCCACCCGGCTGACGGAGATCGGTGATGAGGTCCGGGCCGCTGTTTCGCACGCAGCGGAAGGGCTGTGGCCCGCGGATGCCGCGCCTGCGGTGATGGCATGGATGCGGGGTGAGATGAAGTACGTCAAGGGCGTCACAGGTGTCACCACCCAATGCCGAACAGGCATGGCGGCAGCGCACGGGTGTGTGCCAGGACCTGGCCCACCTTGGTGTCGGGGCCCTGCGGAGCCTCGGAATTCCCGCCCGATACGTCTCCGGATACATCCATCCCAATCCGGAAGCGCCCGTGGGGGAAACCGTGGCCGGGCAGTCGCACGCGTGGCTTGAATGGTGGGACGGGCAGTGGAACAGTTGGGACCCCACCAACCACAAACCGGCGGGCAATCTGCACGTGACGGTAGCCGCCGGGCGTGACTACCGCGATGTTTCTCCGCTGCGTGGCATCCTGTCCGGCGGGGGTGGCGCGGCTCCCCAGGTAACGGTGGCGATCACCAGGGTTGCATAGCGGAGGAGCCCGAGGGCCCGGCCGCCTCTCCGCGTGGAGCGCCCTTGGCGGCGATGAACTGCCGGATCCAGGTGACGGTTTCCGGGCGGTCCAGGTGCAGGCCGTGCCGGGCGCCGGGGACCTTCACCAGCGTGGAGCGGCGGATGCCCCGGTGCAAAAGCACGGCGTCGGCAAGGGGAGTGAGCGCGTCCTCGGTGCCGTGCAGGATGAGCGTTGGGGCCTGGATGGCGCCGAGTGAATCCCAGGCGTCGTGCGTGCGGCTGGCCTGGAAATGCCGTGCCTTCGCCCAGGCCGAGGCCGGGGTCCCGAAGAAGGCGCGCACGGCGTCGGGATGTTCCCGGGACCACGCCGGATCGAAGAACAGGGGCGCCATCAAATCCGGGTCGCCGCTCAGCAGCGCCTCGAAGGCCGTTCCGGAGGTGCGGGTGTCCACCCCGGCACCCGCCCGCCGTCCGCCGCTGGTCGCGGCGAGGACCAGGGCCCGGGCCCGGTCCGGGTGGTCGATCGCGAGCCATTGGGCGATCCGGCCACCCATCGAATGCCCGTACACATGGGCGGAGCCGACCCCGGCGGCATCAAGGACGGCGGCCGCGTCGGCTGCCAAGAGCCTGGTGGTGTAGCGCTCCGGGTTGCCCTTGGCACTGCCGCCTACGCCGCGGTGGTCGTAGCGGATCACGCGGAAGTGACGGGCGAGCGCGTCCGCCGTCGGACCCCACCCGGCCATGCCGGTTGCCTGGCCGGCGAGCAGGAGGAGGGGGTCGCCGTCGCCCGCTTCGCTCCACAGCAGTTTGGCGCCGTCGGGGGCCGGGGCAATCTTCACCCGGACACTCTAGCCGCAGCGGCACCGCGCGCGCCGTGGCGCAGCACACGCGCTGACTCGGGTGCCTTGATCCGGATGCCTTGATCCCGCCGGACGACGATCCTAGGGTCGGGGCATGCTGATCGTTGGTTCCATCGTCATCCGTGTGGACAACCTGGCGTCCCAGATCGGCTTCTGGACGCGCGCCTTGGACTACGTCCTGAGGGAGCCGCCGGAGGACGACTTCGCGCTGCTGCAGCCGCGGACCGGGCAGGGACCGAACGTTTCCCTCGACGCCGTTCCCTCCCGCCGCGTGCTGCCGCCGCGCATCCACCTGGACCTGTACGCCGAGGACCAGGCCGCGGAGGTGCGGCGCCTGACGGAGCTGGGTGCGCGCGAAATCGAGTGGAGCCGCAGGCCGGCGGACGCCGACTACGTGATCATGGAGGACCCCGAGGGCAACCGCTTCTGCGTGGTGGATGCCGCGGGCTGGTCGGGCTGGGCAAGGGTCCAAGCCACTTGATCAAACTGGCTATGTTTTTCCAGTTCACTTTTACCGTGAAAGCTGAACCCGGTGATGCACAGGAGGAAACACCATGGTCAGCTACGAATTCTCACAGGTGGACGTTTTGCGCCTGGTCCCAAGGCGGGCAATCCGGTGGCAGCGGTCCCCGACGCCGACGGCCTCAGCAGCGAACAGATACAACGAAGACCCCGTGACCGGCAGTGCCAACGCCGGACCGGCGCAATGGCTCCTCGCCGAGGGCGTCACGGACGGAAACTACACGGCGCGACAAAGAACGGTGCTGGGCCGCGGCGGGATCATCGAGCTCAGTAACGAGTCCGGGTCCATCTGGGTGGGTGGAAGCAGCCGCAGCGTGATCAAGGCAGCGTCAGCTTCTAGCCGGGCCAGGTTTTCGCTGGGGAGGTGGCGACGCGTAGCATCGGCGTGCGTCCGTGACGAACGTGACTGATCTTGATCCGGCGTACTCCGGGTCCGCGGGGTATTTTTGGAACAGGAGTCCCCCACCATGAAGGAGAAGCACATGCCGGACATTGTTGTCGTCGGAGTGGATGGAAGCGAAACCGCCACAAAGGCAGCCGAGACCGCCAGGAACCTCGCCGCGGCCCTCGGTGCCAAGCTGCACGTGGTCACGGCTTTCGAGGGCGACCGGGTGTCGCTCCACGGTGCGGGCAGCGAACGGGCCATCGTCTTCGGCGACCCCGGGCGTGAGGCCAAGGAAACGGCCAGCAAGGTGGCGGCCGGCTTGCAGCAGGAGGGCGTGGAGATCGAGGCGTTTTCGGCCGTCGGCAACCCCGCCCAGGCCCTGATCGCCCACGCCGAGAACCACAATGCCAGCGTGATCGTCGTGGGCAACCGGCGGATGAAGGGCCTGGCCCGGGTGCTCGGCAGCGTGGCCAACACCGTCGCCCACAAGGCTCCCTGCGACGTCTACATCGCCGACACCGTCGAATAAGAACGGTCGAACACAGCGCGAACGTACAGTTGGGGCCCTGAAATCCGCGAAAACGGGGCCACAAATGTACGTTCGCGCTTCCTATGCCGTGAACCTACGCCGTGAACGCCAGCTCTTCGGCCTTCACGGGAAAGCGCAGCGCCTCGCCCCGCGCTGCCCGGTAGGCCTCGTCGATGGCGCTCGCGGCCAGCCGTTCCAGCTCGTTGCCCAGGGAACCCGCCAGGTGCGGGGTCAGCAGCACGTTCGGATTCGTGTAGAACCCCGAGTCCGGAGGCAGCACCCACGGCGTGGTGACGTCCAGCACCGCGAAAACATCGCCCCGCTCAAGCCGTCGCAGCAGTGCGTCCTGGTCCACCAGCTCTCCGCGCGAGGTGTTGATGAACGTGGCGCCGGGACGCAGCAGGGCGATCAGGCCGGCGTCGACCATGTGCCGGGTGGCCGGCAGCGACGGCGCATGGAGGGACACGACGTCGGAGGTCGCCATCAGTTCCTCCAGCCCCACCAGCTCCACCCCCAGGGCGGCGGCCTGCTCCGGCGTCACAAACGGATCGGCCAGGACCACCTGCAGTTCGTAGGCCGCGAGCAGCCGGATCACGTGCCGGCCGATCTTTGACGCGCCGATGATCCCCACGCGCTTGCCGTAGTTGCCCATGTCCGGAAACAGCCCTTCGGGGTCGACGGCGGCCCGCGCCCCGTGCAGTTCGCGCGCGATCTGCAGCACCCGTTTGTTCGCCAGCAGGATCATCGCCAGGGTGTACTCGGCCACAGGGATCGCGTTGGCGTCCGCGGCCGTGCTGACCTGGATGCCGCGTTCCCAGCATTCCGCTCCCACATGGTGCTTCAGGGAGCCCGCGGCGTGCAGCACGTACCGCAGCCGCGGCGCGGCGTCCAGCACGGCACCGTCGATCATCGGGCAGCCCCAGCCCGTGAGCAGCACATCGGCTTCGGCCAGCAGCCGTTTGGCCTCCGGGGAGGAAAAGTCAGTGATCGGTTCCGGGCTGAGCAGCCGCAGCGGGCCGGTCACCGTGGCGAGGCGTTGCAGCGGGAAGACTTTCCGCCCGACGTCGGAAGCCATGGCCAGCGCGACGTTCAGCGGACGGGTGGCCGGGTCAGTCGTGCTCATTTGACGCTCCCCGCGGTCAGGCCGGACTTCCAGAAGCGCTGCAGCATGATGAAGGCGATGAGCAGCGGGATCACGGAAAGCAGGGATGCGGTGATGACCATCGGGGAGAACTCCGGCTGCGGGACCGAGTAGCCCTGCCAGATGGAAATGCCCACGCTGACCGGCAGGAGTTGCTGGTCCTGCAACATCACCAGGGGCAGCATGAAGTTGTTCCACACTCCGACGAACTGGAACAGGGCGATGGTGATGAAGCCGGGCATCATCATGGGCAGGCCGAGGGAGAAGAAGGAACGCACGGGACCGGCGCCGTCAACACGGGCCGCTTCCAGCGTTTCATCCGGAACGTAGGACGAACTGTAGACCCGAGCAAGGTAGACGCCGAAGGGGTTGCACAGCACCGGGATGAGAATGGCCCAGACGGTGTTCGTGATGCCGAAGACCGAGGCCAGCAGGTACATCGGCAGCACCGTGGCGGTGTTGGGGATGAGCACGCCCAGCAGCACGAAACCGAACCAGGCCTTCTTGCCGCGGAATTGGAACTTGTCGAAGGCGTAACCGGCCATGACCGAGACCAGGCCGCCGAGTACGGCCCCGAACCCGGCGTACAGCACGGAGTTGCCCATCCAGCGGAAGAAGATCCCGCCGTCCTGGCCGATCACCGCGGCGATGTTCTCGACGAAGGCGAAGCGGCCCAGCGAGTAGGCAGGTGTGCCGTAGAGGTCGGCGGTGTCCTTGGTGGCGGCGAAGAAGAGCCACAGCACGGGGAGCACCATGTAGGCGCAGCCCAGGACCAGCAGGGCGTTGACGGTGAAGGCACTGGCAAAGCCGCCCTCGCGGGACAGGCGGTTACCGCCGGGGCGCTTGCCGCCCGGCCGGCTTCCGTCGTCGTGCTTCCGGCGGGCGACGCCGGCAGACGGGCGGGACGGGGCACTGACAGTCTCGGTGATCATGCTTTGTTCATCCTGGAACTGAATCGGGTGACGGCCAGGGAAAGCCCGGCGGCCAGGAGGGCGATGATGATCGACGCGGCCGCGGCCTGGTTGAGGTTGTGCCGGTTGAAGGCTGCGTCGTAGGCCCAGAGGTTGGGTACCCAGGTGCTGGTGACCGATGCCGTGGCCTTGGAAATGATCGACGGCTCCGTGAAGAGCTGCAGGGTACCGATCACTGTGAAGAGGATGATGACGCTCAGGGCGGGGAGGATCAGCGGGAATTTGATGCTGAGGGCCGCCCGGATTTCGCCGGCGCCGTCCACACGGGCGGCCTCGAGGATTTCCCGGGGCACGGCCTGCAGGGCGGTGAAGAGGATGATCACGTTGTAGCCGGTCCATTCCCAGACGGCGATGTTCACGATCGAGGGCAGCACCAGGTGCGCGTCGAGGAAGTTGAGCTGGATGCCGCCGCTTTGGAGCGCCTGGACCAGGGGGCTGACGCCCGGGGTGTAGAGGTACGCCCAGATGAGCGCGGCGATGACGCCCGGCACGGCGTGCGGCAGGAAGACGAGCAGCTGGAACAGCTTGCGCGCCCGCGCCACCGTGGCGTCCAGCAGCAGGGCGAAGACGACGGCGCCGCCCACCATGCAGGGGATGTAGATCAGGCAGTAGAGGGCCAGCCGGCCCAGGCCACCGGTGAAGGTTTCCGACTGGAACACCTGGACGTAGTTTTCCAGGCCGACGAAGGACGTCTTGGCCCCGCCGAACCCGAGGCCCGACTTCTGCTGGGCATAGAAGCTCAGCACCAGCGAATAGACCACGGGGGCGATCATGGCCACGGCGAAGACCGCGAAGAACGGGAAGAGGAACAGGGCGGCGGTGCGGCCACCGGTGCCGGACATGGTGCTTGTCTTTCTGGCCATGGGTATCTCCTGAAGGGGTGGCGGCGCCTGCAGCCGATGGGGCTGCGGGCGCCGCCGGGATGCTGATTCCGGGCGCCTATTCCTTGACGGACAGGCCGTTCTGCTTGAAGCCGGACAGGGTAGCGTCGCTGGAGCTGTCCAGGGCGTCGCCGATCTTGCCGCCGGTGGTAAGCGCGCCGAAGGAGTCCTTCAGTGCCGTGTTGGTGACGTCCCAGTTAGGGCCCCACTGCCAGCCGGGAAGGATGGTGGCGTAGGCCTTGTCGAAGACGGCGTAGATGTCGTTGCCGAAGTAGCCGGCGTCGAAGGCCTTCTGGGCTTCCTTGGTGAGGCCGGGGTAGGCGAGGTAGGCGGAACCGGTGTTGCCGCGGGCGGCGACGGCTTCGGGGCTCGTGGCGAGGAACTCGATGAACTTCGCGGCGGCCGCGGGGTTCTTGCTGCTCTTGGTCACGTTGAAGCTGGAGCCGCCATAGAAGGCGCCGGCCGGGCTGCCCCAGTTGGGAGCCTCGGCTGCGATCCACTTGCCTTTCTGGCCGCTGGCTTCGGTGCGCTTCTGGATGCCGGTGGCGCTCCAGTTGGCGCCGAGCACGCCGGCCAGGGTCCCGTTGGCCAGGTCCGCGCTCCATTCATCGCTGAAGGCCTGTTCCACCTTGACGATCTTGTTGTCGATCATGCGCTGCCAGAAGGCCGAGACCTTCCTGGTGGCCTCGTCCCGGAGGCCCAGCTTCCAGCTGTCGCCTTCGGTGCTGAACCACTTGGCGCCGGCCTGCCAGGACAGCGCGGCCGTCAGTGTGGGCTCGTTCGGGTAGAAGCTGGCCAGGTAGGACTTGGGGGACACGGCCTTGAGCTTCTTGCCGGCGGCCTCGAATTCCTCCCAGGTCTTCGGAACCGTGGCGCCAGCCTTGTCCAGCAGGTCCTTGCGGTACCACATGACCATCGGGGCGGCGTCGTAGGGCAGGCCATGGCTCTTGCCGTCGAACTGCACCAGGCCACGGATCTGCTCACTGACCTTGTCCACGGTGTTGGCTTTGTCGATGAAACCGTCCAGCGGCTGGACCTGCCCGTTGCTGACAAACTGCGGCAGCTGCGCGTATTCGATAGTGGAGACGTCCGGACCGTTGCCCGCGGTGATGGCGGTGGAGAGCTTGGCGTAGCCGCCGTTGCCGCCGTTCGGGATGGTTTCGAACTTGACCTTGATCTTGTCCTGGCTGGCGTTGAACTTCTCGGCAACCTTGTCCATGCCGGCCAGGGAGGACCAGAAGGTGATGGTTCCGCTGGCTTCACCCGAGGGCGCGGACGGGGTGGTTGCGGGGCCGGTGCCGCAGCCGCTCAGCAGGGCCGCGCTGGTAAGCAGGCTGGCTGCGCTGAGTAGTAGGTGGCGACGCTTCATAGTGTTCTCCCTTGAATTCACGATGCGAAGGAATGCACACCATGAAATCCACAAAAGTGAACAGACTCAACGAAGTGAACAGAACTGAACAGCGGGCGCCGGTGCGGACTCACACCCGGCTGGAGTCCCGCACTACGAGCGTGGGCGAAAGGCTGACCCGCTGCAGCGCGCCGGTCCCGCCGCGGCGCCCGCCGATCCGGTTCAGGCACATCAGCAGCGCCTGGTACCCGACGTCGAACTTCGGCGGTGCCACGGCACTCAAGGCGACGGCCCCCAGGGCGGCGATCTCGTCGTCGTACGCGACGATTGCGAAGTCCTCCGGCACCCGGAGCCGGCGCTCCTGGCAGGCGCTGGTGAACTGCAGGGCGTCCTCGTCGGTATGGATGATCGCGGCGGTCACTCCCTCGGCGGTGTAGCGGTCCAGCAGCCCCTCCACCGCGGCACGGTGCCCGGCCGGATCGCTGCGCGGCCGGGCCAGTGCCTGCACCAGGGATTCGTCGTGCGGCATGCCCGCACGGCGCAGCGCGAGGTGGTAGCCCTCCACCACCGGGGTTGCCGTGGGGCTGCCCTCGCGGATGCAGAGCGCCACCTTCCGGTGCCCGAGCGACAGCAGGTGGTTCACGGCGATCTCGGCCCCGCGCACGTGGTCGCTGCGCACGGACTCAAGCTCGCCGTCGTCGAGCGCATCCTCGATGGACCGCTCGACCACCACCACCGGGACCCGGGCACCGGCCAGCAGCGCGAGCGTGTCCGTGCCGCCCAGCGCGGCCTCGCTGGGGGTGACGAGGATGCCGTCGACGCCGTTGTCCAGCAGGCGGCGCAGCTGCCGCTGCTCCTCCTGCACCGAGTAGTTCGAGACGCCGAGCACCAGCCGGACGCCGGCCTCCTGCGCGGCCGCTTCGGCACCGCGGATCACCCCGGGGAAGTAGTACGACGCCGACGGGACCACCATGCCGATCGTCGCCAGGGGCAGGCGGCGCGTTCGTGATGTCTTGGTGTTGCGCTGCGGCCCCGGGGCGCTTTCGGCTGCGGCGACGGCACCGCCGTGGACGCGGACCAGCAGGCCCTGCTCGGCGAGGGTGGCGAGATCCCGGCGGACGGTCATTCCGGAAATGCCGGCCTTGGCCGCGAACTCGGCGGCGTTCAGGGAACCGCGCATGGCCAGTTCGCGCAGGATGAGCCCTTTTCGGTCCTCTGGGAGCATTCGTCCGTCCTGAGAAATGTGTTCAGTAATGTTCAAGTTGGTCATTATGAACTAGAGCGGACATAGAGTGTCGAGTCAAGATGACTGCACACGAATCGCCCCAGCAAACAGCTGCCCCGTCCGGTGCCTTCGCCATGCCGGAAGCGGACTTCGAACTCAGCCCCATCACCGGGTGGACCCGGGCCCATTGGCTGGCCTTCGCCGACCAACAGCTCCTCGCGGCCAGGCGCCACTTCACCCCGGGCAAGGCGCTCATCCGGTTGCCGGGCCGGCCGTCCTGGTCGGGGGAACTGTCCGACGGCTTGGAGGGCTTCGCCCGGACCTTCATGCTGGCCGCCTTCCGGGTGGCCGGGGAACAAGGCGACGATCCGCACGGGCACCTCGCCTTCTACGCCGAGGGGCTCCTCGAGGGAACCCGTCCCGGCGGCAGCAAGGCATGGCCGGCCATCGTGGACCGCAGCCAGCCGATCGTGGAGGCAGCCTCCGTGGCGCTCGGCCTCCAGCTGACCAAGCCCTGGCTGTGGGACCGGTTCTCCGCGGAGGAGCAGCGGCAGGTGGCCGCGTGGCTCCAGGGCTCCTCCCGCAGTGAGGCCTGGGACAACAATTGGGTATTGTTCCAGGTGCTGATCGCCGAATTCCTGGCCGGCGCCGGTTGTGAATTCAATGGCGCGCAGATCGAGCACGGCCTGTCCCGGCTGGAGGACTGGTACGAAGGCGGGGGCTGGTACCGCGACGGCGACAACGACGGCACCGGCGACTTCTACGACTACTACTGCGGCTGGGCGCTCCACCTCTATCCGGTGCTGTGGGCGGGCTTTGCTTCGGGCCGGCATCCCTCGGCCCAAGCTTTGGGGGAACGGTACGCGGGGCGGCTGGCCGAATTCCTGCGGGACCACATGTTGTTCTTCGGCGGGCAGGGCGCCCCGGTGTTCCAGGGGCGGTCGCTCATCTACCGTTATGCCGCCGTCGCACCGTTGTTTCTGGGGTTCCTTGCAGGTGAAGCCAGCCCGTTGAATCCCGGCCAGACCCGGCGGATCGCCAGCGGCGCGGCAAAGTACTTCCTGGAAGGCGGCGCCTATCCGGACGGACTGCCCACGCTCGGCTGGCTCGATGCTTTCGAGCCGATGGTGCAGTCCTACTCCGGCCCGGCCTCGCCGTTCTGGACCTCGAAGGCGTTCGTCGGCCTGCTCTTGCCGGCCACGCATCCCGTGTGGACCGCCGTCGAGGAGCCCGCGCCGGGGGAGACCGCCGACCACGTGCGGTACAGCCCCGCCCCCAACTACCTGTTGCACTCCACCGCTGCGGACGGGATAGCCCGTGTGCTCAACCATGGCAGCGACAAGTACTACGCCCCCGGTCCCGACGATCCGCACTACCGCCGGCTCGCCTACTCCAGCCATACGGCGCCGATGTTCACCGACGATCCCGTGGACAACCAGTTCGCCGTGCTGAGTTCCTTGGGTGTGCCGAGCCGGCGGTCCCGGATTCTCCGGCTGCCGGCCGGCTCCGGCCCAAGCGGCCGCCCCGCTGCGGCAAGCTGGCACCGCCCGGTGTGGTCCGACGTCGAGGACCAGGCCGGATCACCCTGGCGGGTGGCGAGCGGAACCACGGCGGCGGGCGGCTACGAACTGCGCGTGCACGTCGTGGACCGCGACGGCGGAATCCCCGCCGGCAGGGTCCGCGAAGGCGGCTACGCGCTGGCGTCCGCCGTTCCTCCTGTTGCTGAGGGGCAGGTCCTCGGCACCCCCGGGCTCCATTCCGCCATCTGGCCGCTGCACGGCTACTCCGGATCCGGCACCTTCCGGGCGGAAGGCGTCTCGCCACTGGGGCAGCACGCGGCCTGCGGGATCCTCGAAGGTGAGCTGGCCGGGAACCGCAGCGTGTTCGCTTCCCTTGTGTATCTGGGCGGTGCGGCGCCGGCGCTTCAGCCTGAAAGCTTCGAAATCCACGACGACGGCACCCGCGTTACGGCGTCACTCGCGTTGCAGGGTCCGGCCGGCGAGCCCGGCGCGGTGCTGGAACTCGCATTCGACTTCCAGCCCTGACGTTCCCTCCGGTCACAATCTGCAGGTAGCCACACGGATGTGAAGGCCGTGGGACGGGCCGTTTACGCTGCTCGGTGATACACCCCCATCGCACCTCCAGAGGCCATCAATGACGCTTGACTCTGCACTCTCCGGGATGGCCGGGCCTCCGAAGGACGGGCAGCCGGCACACCGTGTTGAACGCGCCGCCGCCGGTACCGTTCTCGGGGCTGCCGGAGCGGTGACGGTTGCCGGCGCACTTGCCCTGGCCCTGGACTTCCTGGCCCGCTTTTCCCCGCGGCTCGGACCGGTCTCCGACGGGTGGGCGGCCGCTGTCCCGCACGAGGCACTGGCCGGCTTCCGCTGGTTCCTGGGCGACATGAGCGAGCCGCAGTTCTACAAGTCCGAGCTCGCCTCCCTGGGCCTGCTCGCCGGAGCCGGCCTGGCCTGGTGGGCCAGCTGCCGTCGGAAGAAATGGGCGGGCGCAGCGCTGGCGTCCGGGACCGGGCTGTGGCCGTGGCTTCTCGCCTCGGCCGTGTTGAGCCTGCTGGTCTCGAACCTCGCCTTCGGCTGGATGCTCGACGCCGGATGGCAGCCGACGTTCGTGCCTTTCGTTTCCGTGGCCCCCGCCGTGGTCCTCGTCTACGGACCCGGCTGGAAGACGTGCCTGAGCGGAGCGGTGCTGGGAGCGCTGACGACGACACCGCTGGCCTTGCTGCTGATCGCCGCCATCTCCCGGCCCTTGGGTCTTCCCGCCGTGGTGGCCTGTGTCCTCGCCATGGCCGCCGGCTCGGCCTTGACGTTCGCAATCGCGCGGAAGCTGCCGTGGCTGGTCCTCCCGGCGGAACCCTTCCGGGAGGCGGGCACAGAAGTGGAGCCGCCGCCGTCGTCCGTTCCGAGTTTCAGGAGTGACGCAGTCTGGGCCGCCCGCCGGGTCCTCTGCGACTTCAGCGAGGCGCCCTTCTTCGCCAACGAACTCGCCGGCGCGGGCCTGCTGCTGGGCGTTGCGGTGGCGTTCGTGCTGAACCCGGGGCTGCCCGCCTACGGATCCGGCTTGCTGCCCCGGATCTTGTTCGCGCAGGCCCTGAGCTCGGCCGTCGGCGTGGTGCTGTGGCGGGGCTGGTTCCGCGACGGCGGCTGGGCGGCAACGTACGCGTCCGTGGTGTCGGTGGCGCCCGCGGCCGTGCTCGCGACGGGTGGTTCCTGGACGGGGGTCATCGGCGGGGCCGTGCTGGGTGCGGTCCTCGCACCACCCGTGGCCCGGGCCGTGGCCGCCCGGTTGCCTAGGGATTTCCACCCGTCCATCGGCAACACGGTGGCGATGGCGGTGGCGACGGCGCTCAGCCTGCCGCTTCTGGGGCTGCTTCCCCGGTGACTGGATCCGCGGGACCCGCCTACCATTGAATGGAAACCGGCCGCCCTGGATGCGGCCGCTGCAAAGGAGCGCGGCATGGCCAACTCGGCATCCGGGGACTCGGTGGTGGACCGCGTGGTCCGGGTCATCGAGGCCTTCCCCGAGGGGGCGGACGCGCTCCAGCTGTCCGAGCTGGCCGAACGCTCGGGGCTTCCGCTCTCAACCGCCCACCGCCTGGTGCGCCAGCTCGCGGGGCACGGCCTGTTGGAACTCGGTGCGGCTGGACATGTCCGGCTGGGCCTGCGCTTCTGGGAACTGGTGAACCGCAATTCGCCCGCACTGGCCCTGAGGCAGGCGGCGATGCCCTTCATGGAGGACATCCAACAGGTGCTCAAGCAGAACGTGAACCTGGCCGTGCTGGAGGGTTGGGAGGTCCTGTTCGTCGAACGGCTGTCCCGCCGGGGGTCGGTGGCGAACCGGGCGCGGGTCGCCGGGCGCATGCCCGTGCACATTTCCTCCGCGGGCCTGGCCCTGATGTCCTACCAGCCCCGCGCGGTCCAGGCGGAGTACCTCACGCAGTTCCACGATCCGGCAGGGAAGGTGACGGCCGGCGTCGTACGCCAAATGCTCGCCGAAACCCACCGGCAGGGGTACGCCGAACTGGCCGGCGTGGTGGACCCGGACACCTGGGGCATCGCGGTCCCGGTGCTAGACGGCGGGAAGCGCGCGGTGGCGGCGCTCGGCGTCGTGGTTCCGTTGGCGGAGGTCCGGCTGCAGGCGCTGGTTCCGGCGCTCCAGACGGCGGCGCGCGGGATCGGGCGTCAGCTCGCCGACTCGAACAGTTTCCGTTCAACGGAATCCAGCTAACGCCGCTCACCTGCTTCGGTCCACACTGTTCCCAAGCCGGGCGGCACGCCGCCGCAGACCGCAACGAAGCGAGGAATACCGTGGCACGAACACGCATCAGCACCCAGGTCGCCATTATGGGCGCAGGGCCGGCCGGGCTCATGCTCTCCCACCTGCTGGCGCAGCAGGGCATCGAGTCCGTGGTGGTGGAAATCCGCAGCCGGCAGGCCATCCAGGAGACCGTGCGGGCCGGGATCCTGGAGCACGGCACGGTCAATCTGCTGGTGGACTCGGGCGTCTCGGACCGGGTGCTGCGCGAAGGCGACAGGCACGACGGCATCGAGCTGCGCTTCAACGGCGAAAGCCACCGCATCGACTTCAAGGAACTCGTGGGGGAGTCAGTCTGGCTGTACCCGCAGACGGACGTGTTCATGGACCTTGCCGCGCGCAGGGAGGCCGACGGCGGCGACGTCCGCTACAGCGTCACTGACACCAGCGTCCACGAGCTGGAGGGCAGGCCGAAGCTCTGGTTCACCGACGCCGACGGGCAGGAGTTCGAGGTCGAGGCCGATTTCCTGGTGGGCGCGGACGGTTCGCGCAGCCATTGCCGGCGCCAGGTCCCCGAGGCCGCGCGGACGCAGTACTTCCACGAGTACCCCTTCGCCTGGTTCGGCATCCTCGCCCAGGCCCCGCGTAGCGCCGAGGAACTGATCTACGCCAACTCCGAGCACGGCTTCGCCCTCATCAGCCAGCGCACCGAGACCGTCCAGCGCATGTACTTCCAGTGCGACCCCACGGAGAACGCGGCGGACTGGGACGACGACAGGATCTGGGCCGAATTCCGCAAACGCGTCAACGGCAACGGCTTCGAGCTCAAAGAAGGGCCCGTGCTGGAGAAGATGGTGCTGCCGTTCCGCAGCTTCGTGCACGCGCCCATGCGCCACGGCAGGCTCTTCCTGGCCGGCGATGCCGCGCACACCGTCCCGCCCACCGGCGCCAAGGGACTGAACCTGGCCATCAACGACGTCCGGCTGTTGTTCCAGGGTTTCGAGTCCTTCTACGGTTCCGGGTCCACCACGCTGCTCGATTCCTACAGCGACCGCGCCCTGGACCGTGTCTGGAAGGCCCAGCATTTCTCCTACTGGATGACCTCCATGCTGCACACCGTCCCCGGCGCCGACGATTTCAGCCGGGCCCGGCAGTTGGGCGAACTCCGCTCCGTGGTGTCCTCCCGGCACGGACAGGCGTACCTGGCGGAGGCGTACACGGGGTGGCCGGGGCGGTAGGGTTGCTCCTCCCTTCCAGTGCGATCCCCGCGAAGGCGTGGCCGACCACCGGGATGACGAACGTACCTGGGCCGAGTTCCGAAAACGGGTCAACTGAAACGGCTTCGAGGTCAAGGAAGGGGTGCTGCCCAACCGTCGTCGGGCGTTGCTTCGTTTGGCGGGCACGGCGCCTAGGAAAGACCCGCGGCATTTCACGTCCTAAGAGGGGCGTGATGGTGGTTTCGGCGGGGTGTTTGGCGGGGGTCCACGTGCGGTGGCGGGACGAACCACGGGACCCCGGCCCTAACGGTGATTTTCCACTGTTCTTTGTGGATCACGTGATGGTGGTGGCTGCAGAGCAAGGTGCCATTCTCCGTGCTGGTGGCGCCGCCGTGCGACCAGTAGTTGATGTGGTGGGCCTCGCACCAGGGCGCCGGCATGGTGCAGTCCGGGAAAGCGCAGCCTTGGTCCCTTGCGGTGATGGCTTTGCGGACGTGGGGCGGGAAAATCCGAGTGGTGCGGCCGATATCCAGGACGCGGGAACCGCTGCCGAAAAGGACGGGGATGATGTCAGCATCGCAGGCGATCTTGCGGATGATGTTGGGATGGATCGGGCCTTGGAACGTTGACGAACCACTGCTGATAGGTGGGTTCTCTTGGGAGCTCGCGGTGGTGCTCGCCGTGGTGGCCGCGTGCTTGAGCTGTTGAAGGAGGTCGCGGTAGCTGATGGTCACCATGACCTGGGGCCGGAGGCCGCCGTTTGCCGGCAGTTCGCCGGTGGTGAGGGCGACTCCGCAGGCGCCGACCAAGCCGTCCAGTAGTTTCTGTGCGCGGGAGCGGCGATCCGGTTCCGCATCCCCGGCCGCAGTGTCCT
Source organism: Arthrobacter sp. TE26545 (assembly GCF_056279005.1). The sequence goes on along the minus strand of NZ_JBWBQM010000001.1, from coordinate 3,860,980 downwards.
GCAGCCGGGGGTTGCAGGCAACGTTCATTACCGTGGTGAGCGTTTCGAACTGTTCGGCGGTGGCGAAGATTTCCAGGTGGCGCAGCCCGTACCGGGGCTTGCGGATGAAGGCGCCCTGGAGTTGGCGTAATGCTTCCTCGCTGGGTTCTGCGCCGTCCTGGTCGATCGCATCGGTCCAGCGTTTGGCCGTTTTCACCAGGAAGTCGGGGTCGGACTCAGCGGCCACGGCGGTCAGTTCCTGTTCCAGCCGAGCGACTGCGTCCTCTTTGATGAGGTGGCGCACGCTATCCAACGCGGCACTGACAACAGTCGCGGACCGAGACGGCACCTGCGCGGAACTCACAGCCGCTGCGAGTACCTCGCGCCGCGGTGGAATGTCCTGGCCGGCCAGGCCCGCACTGGACAATATGTCCGGGGCGAGGGCCAGCCTGCGCCGGGCTTCGCTGATGCTGATCCGAAGCCTGGCTCGTAGGAACTCCGCGGCGTTCCGGTACCCATCCTCCATGAACCCGGCCGCGGAACGGCCCGCGGGTATCGAAGGATTGGAACCAGCTTCCGCTTCGGTCCACCCGGTACGCCAGCCGGGCGTCGACGACGGGTTCTCCTGCCGGGCCCCGTGCCGGGTCCGTTCCACGGCCTGGGCCGCGACGAGCTGCAAGTACTCCAACGTTCGCGAGAGTTCCTCGACCCTGCCTGCGAAATCCGCGGCTTCCGCGAATCCGAACAAGCGTGCTTCGGCGGCGGCGTCCACACGGAGCCAGGACAGCGTCCGGTGTGCCTGTTCGAGCGCATCTTCCGCACCCCGGGCCGCTCGGCCCGCCGGACGGGCGCCCAAAGGCAGCACGGCTACCGACGCCACCGTCCGCGGAGCCACGAAGTGCGCGATCCCTTCCATACACCAACTCTGCCAGGAGCCACTGACATTAAAGGGGCACATCAAAGGGCATGCAGGCGGTCCAGACGACGGCAGGTGCCTTCGCGCACGACGGCGGGAGGCCGCCGTCGTGCGCCGCTTTCGTTAGGGCGGGCGGACCCCTAGCCCACCGGCGCCAGTGCGCCGACCAGACCGAACAGATCCTTGGGGTCCTCCGGGTTGGCCACGAGGTCAATCTCCTCGAAGAAGGCCGTGCCGCCGACGGCGTCCCGGACGTAGCGCAGCGCCGAGAAGTCCTCGATGGCGAAGCCCACCGAGTCGAACACCGTTATCTGCTCCGGCGAGGTGCGGCCGGGCTTCGCCCCGGCGAGGACTTCCCAGAACTCGGTCACGGGGAAGTCGGACGGCAGTTGCTGGATTTCGCCTTCGATCCGTGTCTGCGGGGTGAACTCGACAAACACCTCCCCGCGGCTCAGGATGGCCGGGTCCAGCTCGGTTTTGCCGGGGCAGTCGCCGCCGATCGCGTTCAGATGCACCCCTTCGCCGATCAGATCCGCGGTGAGGATGGTGGCCTGGGTCTTGTCGGCCGTGCAGGTGGTGATGATGTCGGCTCCTGCCACGGCGTCCGCGGCGGAAGTGGCGACGGTGACCTCGAAGCCCAGCGGCGCGACGTTCCTGAGGAACTTCGCGACGGCTGCGGGATCGGTGTCCCAGACCCGCAGCTCGCGGATTCCCAGAGCGCCTCGGAACGCCAGGGCCTGGAATTCCGACTGGCTGCCGGTGCCGACCATGGCCATCACGCGGGAATCGGGACGTGCCAGGCGGCGGGCCACCATGGCGGAGGTCGCTGCCGTGCGGAGGGCGGTGAGGATCGTCATCTCGGCCAGGAAGGTGGGGTAGCCGTTGTGGACGTCGGCCAGCATGCCGAAGGCCGTGACCGTTTGGAAGCCGCGGGAAGGGTTGGAGGGGTGGCCGTTGACGTACTTGAAGCCGTAGCTTTCGTGGTCGCTGGTAGGCATCAGTTCGATGACCCCGAACGGGGTGTGGCTGGCCACGCGGGGGCATTTGTCGAACTGCTCCCAACGCCGGAAATCGTCCTCGATGTATTCGATCATTCCGGCGATGACCTGTGCCGGTCCGCGGTCGGCCACCCAGCGGACCATGTTCTGAACGTCGACAAAACGCGCCATGGCGTCCTCATTTCTGTAGGCATCTCATTTGCTTTGAGCCACAGTACGGAGGGGCGGTTTGCATGCTCAATGACAGAATTGCCGACTTTTTGAACAGAATCTAGGCGAAATGCTGAGCTCAGACATACATTGTGTTCATGGCGGAGCTTGATGACCTGGACCGGCGGCTGATTTCGGCACTGCGTGAGGACGGCCGTGCGCCGGTGGCCGTGCTGGCCCGGAAGCTTGGCGTCGCCCGGGCCACCGTGAACAGCCGGCTTGAGCGGCTCGTGTCCTCGGGAGCCGTGGTGGGCTTCTCGGTGCGGGTGCGCGACGAGCTCGATCCGCTGACCATCCGCGCCGTCGCGCTCATCGCGGTGGAGGGCCGCTCCACGGACAAGGTGATCCGGCAGCTCCGCGGCTTCCCCGAGATCAGCGCGCTGCACACCACCAACGGCGGGTGGGACCTCGTGGCCGAATTGCGTGTCGAAGACCTGCCCGCCTTCGACGCCGTCCTGGGCCGCATCCGCTCGATCGACGGCGTGGTGAACAGCGAAACGAGCCTGCTGCTCAGCTCGGTGCTGCGGTAAGGGTGGTAAAGCGGGCCCTGTCCGCCCGGGTCCCTATCCCCACAGCCCTACAGCCCTACAGCCCTACAGCCCCGGCCCCTATCGACATACTGCCGTCCGTGCTACGACTGGGATCAGGAACAACTCCCAGGAGAAGCCATGGCTGAAGAACAACCCGTCCTCGTCGTTGGAGCAACCGGATACCTCGGCGGCCAGGTGGTGGACCAACTCCTTAGCCGCGGCAAGCGGGTCCGGGCCTTGGTCCGTCCGAAATCGGACGCGGGAAAGCTTGAGTCCAAAGGCGTGGAGATCGCCCGCGGGGACATGCTCGACGCCGGTTCCCTCGTCACGGCGATGACCGGCGTCGCTGCTGTCATCTCGACGGCGGCCGGCTACACCCGGAACGACCGGAACGCCGAGGCGATCGACACCTTCGGCTACGCCAACCTCGCCGTTGCCGCCAACCTTGCCGGCGTTCCGCGCTTCGTGCTGATCAGTATCCTCACCTGCGACCAGACGCCCCAGGTTCCCCATTTCTGGAACAAGAAGCTCGCCGAAGACAAGCTCGAGGAACTCGGCGTCCCTTTCGTTGCCCTGCGGCCGGGGGCCTTCTTCGACATGGTCGCCCGGGTGGGCGGCGACCCCTTCAAGAAGGGCCGCATCATCTGGCTCGGCTCCAAGGACGCGCCGCTGAGCTTCGTCCTGACCAGCGACCTCGCCGGATACCTGGCCGATGCCGTGGACGCGGACATCGCCGTCGGGGAGCGCGTCGACATTGGCTGGAGCCGCCCGCTCAGCATGCTGTAGGCCGCAAAGCTCGCCTCGGCCCACACGGACAAAGACATCAAGGTCATGTCCATGCCCACCTCCGCGCTGCGCGTCGCGGGAAAGGTCACAGCCAAATTCGCCCCGATGATGGCGGACATGGCGGCCATGGGGGCCTGGTTCGACACCGGCAGATACGTCGCCGATACCAGCCGCCAAGCCGAACTCTTCGGGCCAGTCCCGACGCCGGAAGACGCCATTACGCGGCTGGCCTCCGGGATGGGGCACCAGGGCCCCGGGCACTAAGGGTTGCTAGGCTTCGACGCCGGCCAGCAGCGGCTCGCCGTTGAAGAACTCCAGTTCCCAGCCGTCCACCGGGTGGTGGTGCACCAGGTTCAGGGCGGCGTTCTCGACGCTGGGCAGGGACCGCCCGGTGGCCCGGTCCAAGGTCAGCCGGATCAGCGTGCCGTGCGACACCACCAGGACGCGCCGGCCGCGGAACTCATCCGCCAGTTCTTCCAAGGCAGCCAGGCCCCGGGCCGCCGTCGACTCTTCGCTTTCGGCGCCTTCAAAGCCGCCGGAGATGCGCAGGGCGTCCAGTTCCGGGCCGGCCTGCAGGCCTTCGGCCTTGCCGTAGCCGCGCTCGATCAGGCCCGGCAGGCGGCGTTCCACGCTCAGCCCGAGCCCCGCAGCGATGAGGTCCGCGGTTTCCGCGGCACGGCCCAGCGGCGAGGACACCACGGCGTCCCACTCGTAAGGGGACAGGACGGCGACGGCGTCACGCGCCTGGCCGCGGCCGACGTCGTTCAGCGGAATATCGGTGGATCCCTGCAGCCGGCGCTGCGCGTTCCAGTCGGTTTGGCCGTGGCGGACGAGGGCGAACGTCGTGAGGGTCATGCCTTCCATTCTGCCTGAGCAAATTTTCCGGGCGTAAAATTCGAGGCGGACGCCAGCGCCGCCGTCGTAATTTTGACCCTTCGAGGAAAGGCGGACCGCCCGCGTGAAGGCCGTAGCGGAACTGTTCACCATGGCCCCCGGAAACAAGGACCACCACCCTGCCCTCCCGCTGCGCCATAGGTGTCTTCGTCCCGCTCATCACGCTGACATTGATCGGACGCCTGGACCTGGCCGCCTTCGCTTCCTTCGGCGCATTTACGGGAATCTACGGGAGGAACGAACCGCACCACCTTCGTTTCCGCAGCCAGCTGCGCGCCGGCGGGCTCATGCTCCTGGTGATCCTGCTCGCGACCCTGACCGCACGGATCGCGCCGCAATGGGGGCTCGGGCCGGCCGGATATTCGTGGCTCCTGGTCGCCGCGACAACGATCGTGGCCGGCGCCTGCTCGGTGGTCATCGCGTTCTGGCGGCTCCGGCCCGCGGGCTCCCTGTTCCACATCTTCGGTTTCGCGGCCATCGCGTCCATTCCGGTGCAGCCGCCGCTGGGGGAGACGATGCTGGCCGCGGTGCTAACCACGGTCTTCTGCCTGCTTGTCGGGATGTCGTCCAGGGTGGTTCCGAGCCACCGGACCCCGTGGAAGCGCCCGCCGGCCATAAGGCGCACGGTGCCCGAACGCCGCGCGGCCTGGCTGGAAGGCGGCGGCTACCTGGTGGCGGCCGGGCTTGCCGGGGTCCTTGCAACGGTGGTGGGCGAGTGGCTCGGTTTCGGTCACAGCTACTGGGCCATGGTGGCCGCCGTGGTCCCGCTGGTGGGCCATTCAACGAGGCACCGGGTCCGCCGCGGCATCCAGAGAATCGCCGGAACGGTGATCGGGCTCGTCCTGATGGCGGGCATCCTGTGGCTGAACCCGGCGCCGTGGGGAATGGTCCTGGTGATCGCCCTGTGCCAGTTCGGCGCCGAGATGTTCATCGCCCGGCAGTATCTTCTGGCCCAGGTCTTCGTGACGCCGCTGGCCCTGATTTCCACCCTCCTGGCCGCTGCGGTCGACCCCGGCCTCCTGCTGCGGGACCGCATCGTGGAGACGGTGATCGGTGCTGCCGCCGGTGTCGTGGTGGTGGTGGCGCCCGCGGTGTGGAGGCGGCTGCGGCGGTGAGGGTTGCCGGCGATGCTCCTTCCCGCTGTCACAGGCAAGCGGGAAGGAACGTCGCGCAAGGCTCCTACGCGGGGAGACGCTTGGCAGACAGGAGCGGGGCGAAGAACGCGGCGAGCTCCGCCGTCGCGGTCAGGGGCAGCACGTTCGCCACGTACTGGTCCGGGCGGACCACCACCACAACGCCCCCGCGGTCCAGGCCGCGCAGTTCGAAGATGTCCGCCTGCGGGTCGGTGGCGTAGACCTTCTCGTAGTCGGTGAGCCGGAAGGGACCGACGCTGGGCTTGAACACGGCCGGCACCGCGCCGATGTCCACGCCGGTGTGCGGCTGCTGGTAGATCACCTTGAGGTCGAACCATGCGTCAGGGTCAGCGTCCGACGGCGTGGCGGCCAGCGGCGAGTCCGGCGCCGTCGCGATCCACTCGGCGAAGTCCGCGACGGGGCCCGGGGCCCCGGCCTCGGCGGCGTCGGCGAAGACGTAGATCCGCCAACGGCCGTCCGCCTTGGCGTGGTGGCCGAGGTGCATCGGGTTGGTGTCGCAGACGCGGGCCACGGGAGCCGACTTGAAGCGCTTGCCGATGGTGAAGCCGGTGGCGAGGTCCTGGTGCGTGGCTTCGCCGACAATCAGCGACGGCGAGTACTGGGTCATGAAGCCGGCCGGGAACTCGGCGGTGCGGACGTAGAACTCCTCGAGCTCGGACGGGTCCTCGAATTCTTCCGGTTTCTTGGCCATCATCGAGGACCATTCCTTGTCGAAGTCGATGAGGTTCTTCGCCACCACCTGGCGTTCGGCCGAGTAGGTGGACAGGAGGCTTTCCGGGCTGCGGCCTTCCAGGACGTGCCCCAGTTTCCAGCCGATGTTGAAGCCGTCCTGCATGGAGACGTTCATGCCCTGGCCGGCCTTGGCGCTGTGGGTGTGGCAGGCGTCGCCGGTGATGAAGACGCGGGGGGTGCGGGTGCCGAGGTCCTCCGGCAGGACGTCGTCGAAGCGGTCGGTCAGGCGGTGGCCCACCTCGTAGACGCTGTGCCAGGCGACGTTCCGCACGTCCAGCGTGTAGGGGTGCAGGATCTCGTTGGCCTTGGCGATGATCTGCTCGATGGTGGTCTGGCGGACGGCGTGGTCCTCGCCTGCTTCGCCCAGGTCCACATACATGCGGAACAGGTGGCCGCCCTCGCGGGGGATCAGCAGGATGCTGCCGCTCTCGGCCTGGATGGCGCACTTGGTGCGGATGTCCGGGAAATCCGTGACGGCAAGGGTGTCCATCACGCCCCAGGCGTGGTTGGCCTGGTCCCCGGCCATGGTGCAGCCGATCGATTCGCGGACCTTGCTGCGTGCGCCGTCGGCACCCACCACATACTTGGCACGGACGGTGCGTTCCTGGCCTTCCAGGGGACCGGAGGTGTGGAGGAGCGTCACGCTCACCGGGTACTCGCCGTCGTCGTCCACTTTCAGGCTGCGGAACTCGTAGCCGTAGTCGGGCTTCATCCTGCTGGGCGAGTTCGCCATGAACTCGGCGAAGTAGTCCAGCACGCGGGCCTGGTTCACGATCAGGTGCGGGAACTCGCTGATGCCGGTGGGGTCGTCCACGGCGCGGGCGGCCCGGTGGATGCGTGAGGGGTCTGCGGGGTTCGGCTTCCAGAAGGCCATTTCGGTGATGTGGTACGCCTCGGCGCTGATCCGCTCGGCGAAGCCGAAGGCCTGGAAGGTCTCGACGCTGCGGGCCTGGATGCCGTCGGCCTGGCCGATCGCGAGCCGGCCGGGGCGGCGCTCGATGATCCGGGTGGTGACGTCCGGGAACTGGGAGAGCTGGGCCGCGGTAAGCATGCCCGCCGGGCCGGTGCCCACGATGAGTACGTCGACTTCGTTGGGGAGTTCTTCGGGGCGGTTCAGTCCGACGCCAGCGGCCGGCTGGATCCGCGGGTCGCCTGATACGTATCCGTGGTGGTGGAACTGCACGGGAGGTCCTCACTTCTTTGTGGTTGTTCTAATATAGAACACATAGTTCTTTATTTGAACTAGAATCTTGCTGAAGACTGTACCGCGGTGTGACGTGGCTGACAAGACGCGGCGGTTTCGGGGAGGTCTGCCGGAGCTGTGCGTACATTTTGCTGGATCACCTCGGGGTGCCCGCCCAACCGCCCGCGGATTTTCGGGGCCGGAGCCGGCTGCCGACGGAGGTGATCCAGCAAAATGTTGCCGTTGATCCGGGTCCGCTACTTGGCCCGCAGCGGCCAGGGCGCCCAGCCGCCGGGCAGCTGCGCCAGGCGTGCCCGGGCGTTCTCGGGGCGATCTTCGGGAACCGGGCCGGTGTTCCCGCCACCCATGGAACCGTCCTCGAAGGCCAGCCGCATGCCTGCGTTCCCGCCCGGGTCCACCCATTCGCGGAACCCACCCAAGGTGACGCCCCGGACCACACGCTCCAACTCGTCTGCGCATCGTTCGGCGGTCTCATCGCAGGCATCGCAGCCACAGGCCGGGTAGATGAAATCTTGCTGGGCGCCGGCGTGGACGGCGAGGCCCGGAAAGTCGGTAAAGACAAAGGTCAGCGGCGCGGCATCGCGTCCGCGCGGCGTGATGCGGACGGCGCGCACCGGTGTGATGCCGTGCCGCAGAAGGTCCCCGGCGTACTCCTGCGCGGAGTCGACGTCGGCGTCGAACGTTTTGGCGAGGTAGTCGATCAACGCGTCGGCCACCAGGTGCAATCCCGTGAACCGTTCCGGATTGCTCACCCTGCTGCAAGCGTCCGACGGTGCGCCGTCCGCTCCCCAACGCTCGCCGTAATGGATGGGCCCGCCGTCGTCGTCATGGAAAACGGCGGCCGGCAGAGCCGGCCGGACGAAGCGTTCTACCGGTTCCCCCATGGGCCACAGCCTAGCCGTGCTGCGCTGACGCTGCCGGTACCCTGAGGGCATGGAACGTGGGGGAGTATCCAGGAATTGGCGGGCCGTTGTTGCCGGAATCGTAGGCGTGGTGATAGCTAGGCCGGCTACCGCTGCCCGCATGACTTTTGAACTCCCTGTTCAGTCCCTAGATCGCGCCGCTGCCGTAGCGCCTAGGATTGGTGTGGCAAACGACAGTCGGAGCAGCCGGTCCCGGACCGGCCAAAGCGGGAGCATTAATGGCAGCGGGACCTAGTACTGCGCAGGACGAAACTGCATCTGAAAAAGCCGTCGGCGAAGAGGAACAGGCCTCCGCGGAACCCCTTGACCTGACCAACAAATCCGTGGTCAAGGCGACGGTCCTGCTCGGCGAACTCGGCCGGCACCGCCAAGGAATCACTGTCACCGAAATTGCCCAGGCGGTCGGGATGACGCGGCCCACGGCCTTCCGCCTGCTCCTGAGCCTTGAACAGCGCGGTTTCGTGGCGCGCGTGGACAACCGCTACATGCTCGGCTGGCAGATGGCCCGACTCGGCCGCCTCGCCGATCCATATGCGGGAGTCGTCTCAAAGATCCAGCCGCTCCTGAACGAGTGCGCTGCCAAGTTCAACGAGACCATCACCTTCGTCATGGTAACGGGGGAGGCCAGCTATGACGTGGTGGCCGAGGCCTCGGGGGCGCGCTTTCTGAACGCCAGCGCCATGTGGGTGGGCAGGACCTACCCGATGCACGCCAGTGCGGCCGGCAAGGTGGTCCTCGCCGAGCTGAGCGACGAGCAAGTTGTCGCCGCCCTGCCAAAGCGGCTTGAGTCCTTCACCCCCAAGACCATCACCAGGCGGGACGCCCTCCTCGAGGAACTGCGCCGCGTGCGGGAACAGGGATACGCGATCCTCGACGACGAACTCGAGGAAGGCCTCTTCGTCATCGCCTGCCCCGTCCGGGATTCCGCAGGGCAGCTGCTCGGCGCGCTGACCGTGAATGGGCCAACGCAGCGGGTTAAGTCCGACGATCTGTCCGCCCTCGCAGGGCAACTGCAACTGACCGCAGACAAGGTGGCCGAAGCGCTGGCTTAGCGTTTGGCTTTTTGCGCTTTGGTGGCGCCCAGGATGTGCGTTCGTCCATAATGCGGAGCAACGTCTCGTCGTCCGGGCAGGGCTGGTCGTCGACGGGGCATATGCCCAGGGCGGCGGGTCCGTCCAGGCCTCCGGTATTTGACCTCCCAGGCGGGAACCCGTGTAAGTTCCAGCGTTCCGCCATCCTTCACGAGCTGCGGGCGGCCGACTGGTGCGTCTGTCAATTCATGCCCCGCCCGCCAGCTTCCCAACGACGCCGGCCAGCAGCTTCGCGCGCGACTCGGGGGTGCGCGCCTTGAGCAGGGGGAGGACCAGGGCGTAGCGCGCGGTTCGGCCCATTGCTTCGAAGGCGACGACGGCGGCCGGATTGGCCGCGATGGCCTTCGTGACGTCCTCGGGGATTTCCGCGGAGCGCTGGGATTCGTAGGCCGCGTCCCAGCGACCGTCGGCCTTGGCTGCCTCGATTTCGGCGAGCCCGCCCGGTTTCATGCGCCCCGAGGCAATCAGTGCCTCTGCCTTGCCGACGTTCACTCGCGACCAGGAGCTCCGCCGGCTGCGTTTCGAATAGCGCTGCAGGAAGGATTTCTCGTCGAAGCCCTTGCGCTGGCCGTCGATCCACCCGAAGCACAGGGCGCCGTCCAGGGCATCTTCAATGCCGAGCAGCGGTGCGCCGGAGTTCTTCTTCCCGATGAGCAGCCAGGCTTCGCTTTGCGCCGAGTGGTTTGCCGCCAGCCAGCCTTCCCACTCGGGACCGTCCTGGAACGCGAACGGTTCCGCTGTTGCGCCCATCTCAGGACTGCTTGGCCGCGAGGATGTCGAAGTCCTGGTACCAGGCCGCGGCGGCCTCGACGTCGTCGGCCCAAAAACTGATCGTGCTGAAACCCCTCAGGCTCAAAGCGATACCTTCCCCCGTTTGTTTGCCGGCCACGGTCAACGATGCCGGGGAACGCGCGGTGCGTCAACGGAACCGGGGCCGGCCCGGCAGAATGCCACTGCGCGTCCCCCGGCGTGACCAGGGGGTTGACGCAGCTCACATCCCGAGGCATAGTTTTCGTATACGATTTCGTACCTGATAGACACTCGACGACGAGGAGACGCGCGCTGATGGAAAACGTGCCGATGGAAGCCGGAACCCGGGAACTCAACCCGGAGCTGTTGGCCCGGACGCGCAAGGTGATCGCCGTCCACATCAACTACCCCAGCCGTGCCGCGCAGCGTGGCCGCACGCCGGAGCAGCCGTCATACTTCCTGAAGCCGGCGTCCTCCCTGGCGCTCGGAAGCACAAGCAACCCCGGCACCGTCGAGCGCCCGGCAGGCTGCGAGCTCCTTGGCTACGAAGGCGAAATCGCCCTCATCATTGGAAAGAATGCCCGCCGAGTGAGCCCCGAGGACGCCTGGGGCCATGTCGAGTGGGTCACGGCCAGCAACGACCTCGGCGTCTACGACCTCCGCTACGCGGACAAGGGCTCCAACCTCCGCTCCAAGGGCGGGGACGGCTTCACCCCGGTGGGTCCGGCACTTATCCCGGCCGCCGCCGTCGACCCCGACGCGCTGCGCATCCGCACCTGGCACAACGGCGAACTCGTCCAGGACGACACCACCGGGGACCTCCTCTTCCCCTTCGCGCGCCTCGTCGCGGACCTCTCGCAGCTCCTCACCCTGGAGCCGGGCGACATCATCCTCACCGGCACCCCCGCCGGCGCATCGGTCGCGGTGCCGGGGGACGTCGTCGAGGTTGAGGTCACCGGCCGTGACTTCAGCAGCGGCCGCCTGGCCACCGCCGTCGTGGAAGGCGCGACGCCGTTCGCCGCCTATGGTGCGCAGCCCAAGTCCGATGACACCCAGCGGGAGGAGGCGTACGGTTCGCGCGAAGCCGCCGGACTGTCGCCGGCTGGTGCTGAAGGTGCCAAGCCCGGGCTCGATCCGGAGCTGAAGAAGAAACTCGAGTCCGTCGCCACGGCCACCCTCTCCAGCCAGTTGCGCAAGCGCGGGCTGAACAACGTCAGCATCGACGGCCTGCAGGCCACCCGCCCGGACCGCCGCGTCGTCGGCCTGGCCCGCACCCTGCGCTACGTGCCCAACCGCGAGGACCTCTTCAAGACCCACGGCGGCGGGTTCAACGCCCAGAAACGCGCCGTCGAATCCGTCAACGAAGGCGACATCCTGGTCATGGAGGCCCGCGGCGAAAAGGGCACCGGCACCGTGGGCGACATCCTTGCCCTGCGCGCCCAGGTGCGTGGCGCGGCAGCGATCATCACCGACGGCGGCGTGCGGGACTACTCGGCCGTGGCCGGACTGGAGATCCCCACCTACTTCGCCAGCCGCCATCCTGCGGTGCTCGGCCGCCGCCACGTCCCCTGGGACACGGACATCACCATCGCCTGCGGCGGCACCACGGTGCAGCCGGGCGACATCATCGTGGCCGACGCAGACGGCATCCTGGTGATTCCGCCGGCCATCGCCGCGGAACTCGTGGACGAATGCATCGCCCAGGAACGCGAGGAAGCGTTCATCTTCCAGATGGTCGAGCAGGGCCACAGCGTTGACGGGCTTTTCCCGATGAATGCCGAATGGCGCGCCAAGTACGAGGAATGGGTGCAGGACAATGACTGAGACCGTCACGGGCAGCCTCGCCTCGGGCGAGAAGACGGGCAGCAAGTCCCAGCAGGCGTACGAAGCGGTGAAGGCCCGCATTGTGGACGGCGCCTATTCGCCGGGCTACCGCCTGGTGCTGGCCAAGATCGCCGAGGACCTGGGCTTCAGCGTGGTCCCGGTCCGCGAAGCCATCCGCCGCCTCGAAGCCGAAGGCCTGGTGACCTTCGAACGGAACGTCGGCGCCACCGTCTCAGGGATCGACCCCACCGAATACCTCTACACGATGCAGACCCTGAGCATCATCGAAGGGGCGGCCACGGCGTTGTCCGCGCCGTTGATCGATGCGGCATCGATTGCGCGGGCGCGTGCGGTCAACGAGGAGATGCGCGACTGCCTGGAGCACTTCGACCCCGTCCGCTTCACCCGGCTGAACCAGGACTTCCACAGCGTCCTGTTTGAACGCTGCCCCAATCCGCACATCCTGGACCTCGTCCACCGCGGCTGGAACCGGCTCGCCTCGCTGCGGTCCTCCACCTTCCGCTTCGTCCCCGGCCGCGCCCGGGATTCGGTCGAAGAGCACGAGGCGCTGCTCCGGCTGATCGAAAACAACGCCGACGCCGACACCATCGAGAAAGCCGCCCGCCGGCACCGCGCCGCCACCCTGGACGCCTACCTCGCCCAAGCCAACCACTAGACAGGACTTCAACGATGACGACCTCCGTAGAAACCAGCACACACTACGTTCCCGAAGAACTGCCCACCCACATCCAGCACTACATCAACGGCAAGTTCGTTGACTCCGTGTCCGGCAAGACCTTCGACGTCCTGGACCCGGTCTCCAACAAGAACTACGCCACCGCCGCCGCGGGCCAGAAGGAAGACATCGACCTCGCCGTCGCCGCCGCCCGCGAAGCCTTCGTCAACGGCCCGTGGCCGAAGATGAAGCCGCGCGAACGCGCCCGTGTGCTGAACCGGATCGCCGACGCCGTCGAGGCCCAGGAAGCCCGGCTCGCCGAGCTCGAGACCTTCGACACCGGCCTGCCGATCACCCAGGCCAAGGGCCAGGCGCTGCGCGCGGCGGAGAACTTCCGCTTCTTCGCGGACCTGATCGTGGCCCAGTTCGACGACGCCATGAAGGTCCCGGGCTCGCAGATCAACTACGTGAACCGCAAGCCGATCGGCGTCGCCGGCCTGATCACTCCGTGGAACACCCCGTTCATGCTCGAGTCCTGGAAGCTCGCCCCGGCCCTGGCCACCGGCAACACCGTGGTCCTCAAGCCGGCCGAATTCACCCCGCTCTCGGCGTCCCTCTGGGCGCAGATCTTCAAGGACGCGGGCCTGCCGGACGGCGTGTTCAACCTGGTCAACGGCCTCGGCGAAGAAGCCGGCGACGCCCTGGTGAAGCACCCGGACGTGCCGCTGATTTCCTTCACCGGCGAAACCACAACCGGCCAGACGATCTTCCGCAACGCGGCGGCCAACCTCAAGGGCCTGTCCATGGAGCTCGGCGGGAAGTCCCCGTGCGTGGTGTTCGCCGACGCCGACCTGGACGCCGCGATCGACTCCGCACTGTTTGGCGTCTTCTCCCTCAACGGCGAACGCTGCACCGCCGGCTCCCGCATCCTGGTAGAACGCGCCATCTACGACGAGTTCTGCGAAAAATACGCGGCCCGCGCCAAGAACATCGTGGTGGGCGACCCGCACGATCCCAAGACCCAGGTAGGCGCCCTGGTCCACCCCGAGCACTACGAAAAGGTGGCTTCCTACGTGGAGATCGGCAAGTCCGAAGGCCGGCTCCTGGCCGGCGGCGGCCGCCCCCGGCACCTCCCCGAAGGCAATTACATCGCACCCACGGTGTTTGCCGACGTCGCGCCTGACGCGCGGATCTTCCAGGAAGAGATCTTCGGTCCGGTCGTGGCAATCACCCCGTTCGAGAACGACGACGAAGCCCTCGCCCTGGCGAACAACACCAAGTACGGCCTGGCGGCCTACATCTGGACGCAGAACCTCACCCGGGCCCACAACTTCTCGCAGAACGTCGAGGCCGGCATGGTGTGGCTGAACAGCCACAACGTCCGCGACCTGCGCACCCCGTTTGGCGGCGTCAAGGCTTCGGGCCTGGGCCACGAAGGCGGCTACCGCTCCATCGACTTCTACACCGACCAGCAAGCCGTGCACATCACGCTCGGTTCGGTCCACACGCCGAAGTTCGGCGCCTGAGCCCGGCCGGCCCAACTAGCTCGCAATTGTGGTCGTTTTGAGGCTCCAAAACGACATCTACTGCGAGTCAGTTGGGCGGACGGCACCCAAACAGACCCCTTTCAACGAAGAGAGACCACCATGAGCAACGTCATCCCCAAGCCCTCCGTCCCGGCCCCGGACATCGTCCGCTGCGCGTACCTGGAACTCGTGGTCACGGACCTGGCCAAGTCCCGCGCGTTCTACGTGGACCTGCTGGGCCTGCACGTCACCGAAGAGGACGAGAACACCATCTACCTGCGCTCCTTCGAGGAGTTCATCCACCACAACCTCGTGCTCCGCAAGGGTCCGGTGGCCGCGGCCGCCGCCTTCGCCTACCGCGTGAAGTCCCCGGCCGAGGTGGACGCCGCCGAGGCGTACTACAAGGAACTGGGCTGCCGGGTGGAGCGCCGCAAGGAAGGCTTCACCAAGGGTGTGGGCGACTCCGTGCGCGTGGAGGACCCGCTGGGCTTCCCCTACGAGTTCTTCTACGAAGTGGAACACGTGGAGCGCCTCACCCAGCGCTATGACCTCTACTCTGCCGGTGAACTGGTGCGCCTGGACCACTTCAACCAGGTCACCCCGGACGTCCCGCGCGGCCGCAAGTACCTGGAGGACCTCGGCTTCCGCGTCTCGGAAGACATCAAGGACTCCGACGGCGTCACGTACGCCGCGTGGATGCACCGCAAGCAGACCGTGCACGACACCGCCCTGACCGGCGGCAACGGACCCCGCCTGCACCACATCGCCTTCTCCACGCACGAGAAGCACAACATCATCCAGATCTGCGACAAGATGGGCGCCCTGCGCATCAGCGACCGCATCGAGCGCGGCCCCGGCCGGCACGGCGTGTCCAACGCCTTCTACCTGTACATCCTGGACCCGGACGGGCACCGCGTGGAGATCTACACCCAGGACTACTACACCGGCGACCCGGACAACCCCACCGTCACCTGGGACGTCCACGACAACCAGCGCCGCGACTGGTGGGGCAACCCCGTGGTCCCGTCCTGGTACACCGAGGCCTCCCTGGTGCTGGACCTTGACGGCAACCCGCAGCCGGTCATCATCCGCGAGGACAAGAGCGAAATGGCCGTCACCGTGGGCGCCGACGGTTTCTCCTACACCCGCAAGGACGACGGCGGCACGCCGGGCACGGGCGTCGAAGGCTTCAAGCTGGGCGCGCAGGTCTAAGCTGCCTCGAACAGGCACGGAAGGGAAAGCGATGCTGGACGAGACAACGATCGAGGCCATCGCGGATGAGCTGGTGGCGGCAAGCCGGAACAGGACTCCGGTTCCGCGGCTGACCGCCCGCTACCCGGAGATGACGGTGGAGGATTCCTACGCCGTGCAGCAGCTCTGGCGGCGCCGGAACGAGGACACCGGGCGGACGCTGGTGGGCCGCAAGATCGGGCTCACGTCCAAGGCCATGCAGGCGGCCACGGGCATCACCGAACCGGACTACGGCGCCATTTTCGATGACATGGTGCTGGAAACCGGCTGCTCCGTGGAGTGGGAGCGGTACACGCACCCGCGGGTGGAGGTGGAGCTGGCGTTCGTGCTGAAGAACGACCTCACCGGGCCCGGCTGCTCCCTCTTCGATGTCCTGAACGCCACCGACTACGTGGTCCCGGCCCTCGAAATCCTGGATTCGAGGATCGAGATGGAGGGCCGGACCATCGTGGACACCATCGCGGATAACGCCGCCATGGGCGCCATGGTGCTGGGCGGCCGCCCGGTGCGGCCGGACGCCGTCGACCTCCGCTGGGTCTCGGCCATCCTCTACAAGAACCAGACCGTGGAGGAAACCGGCGTCGCGGCCGGCGTCCTGGACCACCCGGCCGCCGGCGTGCACTGGCTGGCCAACAAGATCGCCCCGCACGGAGACGGGCTGAAGGCCGGGGAGATCATCCTGGCCGGCTCCTTCACCCGCCCGCTCTGGGTCTACAAAGGGGACACCGTCCACGCCGACTACGGACCACTGGGAGCTGTGACATGCCGATTCGAGTAGAGCCAACGTTCAGCGACGCCCTCGCTGCGGCGGGCCGGCCTTTGGCCGGGATGTGGGTCTGCTCAGGCAGCCCGCTGATCGCGGAGATCTGCGCCGGCTCGGGCCTGGACTGGCTGCTGATCGACGCCGAACACAGCCCCAACGGGCTCGAATCCATCCTTGCCCAGCTCCAGGCCGTCAGTGGCTACCCGGTCCAGGCCGTGGTTCGGCCGCCGGTGAACGACACCGTCCTGATCAAGCAATACCTGGACCTGGGTGTGCAGAACCTGCTCATTCCCATGGTCAATTCGGCCGCGGAGGCGGAGGCCGCCGTCGTCGCCGTCCGCTACCCACCGCACGGGGTGCGCGGCGTCGGATCCGCTCTGGCGCGGGCCTCGCGCTGGAACCGGATCCCGGACTACCTCGCCCGGGCGTCGGAAACGGTCAGCGTGACGGTCCAGATCGAGTCGGAGGCCGCCGTTGCGGCGGTCGAGAACATTCTGGCGGTCGACGGCGTCGACGCGATCTTCATCGGCCCCTCAGACCTAGCTGCCTCCATGGGGCTGCTCGGCGAACAGGAGCATCCCGGGGTGCGGGCCGCCGTCGAACACTGCCTCGCCGCAGCGAAGGCCGCCGGCAAGCCCGCCGGCATCAACGCCTTCAACGAGGCAACAGCACGGGCCTACCTCGACGCCGGAGCGTCCTTCGTGCTGGTCGGCGCCGACGTCGCGATGCTCGCTCGGGGGACCGAAGCGCTCGCCGCGAAGTTCATTCCGGCTTCTGGTCAGGGCGAAGGGCCCGACGGCGGAGCGCGCCCGAGTTACTGAGCCGGGCTCCCGCTTCGGCGACGTTCCTTCCCGTTTGCTTTCGAGGGCACCGAGGCAGAGCCGCGGAAGTCCGGGGTCCTGCCGGGGACACGGTCCGCTATGAAGCAAAGCAACCGACCGGCCAAACCCCTACCCGATGATCGGCCGCTCCTCCGGCAGCCTGAACAACCGTGGGCGCGAGGACAGCGCCAAGGACGCGGCCACGGTGACGGAACCGAGGCGGCCGATGAACATGAGCGCCATCAGGACCCACTGGGCGCCGTCCGGCAGGTGGTAGGTGATACCGGTGCTGACCCCCACCGTGGCGAACGCCGAAATGGCTTCGAACAGCACCTTTTCCAGGCTGTAGTCGGTCAGCATGAGCAGCAGCATGGTTCCGCCGATCACCGCCGCGACGCCGAGCAGGGCAACGGTCAGCGCCTGCCGCTGCACGGTCGGGCTGATCGAGCGGTGGGCGATGGTCACTTGTTCGCGGCCCCGGACTTCGTTCCAGATGGCGAAGGCGAGGACCAGGAAGGTGGTGATCTTGATGCCGCCCGCGGTTCCCGCGCTTCCGCCGCCGATGAACATCAGGATGTCGGTGGTCATGAGGGTGTCCGACGACGCCGCCCCGTAGTCGATGCTGTTGAAGCCGGCCGTGCGCGGGAAGACGCTGCCGGCGAACGCGCCCAGGACCTTGCCGCCGGTGCTCAGCGGGCCCAGCGTTTCCGGCCGGTTCCATTCGAAGGCCGCGAACGCCACGAAACCAAGCACCAGGAGCAACAAGGTGCCGAAGACCGTCAGGCGGAGGTGCACCGTCCAGTCCTTGAGCCGGGTGCCCCTGAAGAGCTGGATGATCACGGGGAAACCGAGCCCGCCGGCAATCACGGCCAGGCAGAGGGGCACGATGATCCAGGGGTCTTCCGCGAAGCCCACGAGGTTGTCGCTGTACAGCGCGAACCCGGCGTTGTTGAACGCGGATACTGCGTGGAAGACGCCGTGCCAGACGGCGACGCCGGGGTTCTGGTCGTAGGCGAGCCAGAAGCGGACGGACAGGACGGCGGCGGTGGTTCCCTCGACCGCCAACATGATCCGCGCGACGCGGAACAGCACCGAGCGGACGTCGCCGAAGTTGAGGGTGTGGGTTTCCGACTGCGCCACCAGCTGGCCGCGCAGGCCGAGGCTCTTCCGCACGACCAGGGCCAGCAGGGTCGCGAGCGTCATGATCCCGAAGCCGCCCACCTGGATGAGTCCCAGGATCACCACGTGCCCGAACGGGGTCCAGAACGTGGCCGTATCCACGGTGACCAGCCCGGTGACGCAGACGGCGGACACGGCTGTGAAAAGGGGAGCGAGGCCGGGGTCGACGCCCAGGTCGGTCCGGGAGAACGGCAGCATCAGCAGGGCTGCGCCGATCAGGATCACCAGCAGGAACGCCAGGGGCAGGGAGCGCACGGGGTGCAGGAGCGCCCGGGCGATGGTGCTTTCCTTCTTCGCCCGGGGAACCTCGTCGCGCTGTTCCCGCGGCGCCTCATACCCGAGGCGCCCGGATGCCGGCTTCCGTGCTTTCGACATCGGTGATCCCCTCCGTTGGCCCTTCGGCGCAGGCGCATATCCGGCCGCATATCCGGCGCCCGGCGCTCACGGAGCCTAGCACCGCCCGGATTGGATGGAACGGAGTTTTTACGAAACCTTTACGCGTCTTTCCGCGGCATGTACCACTCGGTGAACTCCGTTGCCCGGCCGTCCGGGGCGAAGCGGATCACCCAGAGGTTGTCGTAGGTGGGCTGGCCGTTGAAGTAGGTGGTGAGGCCCTGGACGAAGGCCAGGTTGCCGTCCTGCCCCAGAAGGGTCCATTCGAAGGCCCAGGCATGCGGCATGTCGCCGGCGTCGATCCAGCCGTCCACGATTTCGGTATGTCCGCGCCACGGAGAGTCGGTGTCCGGCCGGGTGGCGTAGACCGCATCCTCGGTGAACAGTGCCTTGATGTCTTCGGGGTCGTTCGAGGTCCAGGCGGCGATGTATTTGTCCATCCAGGCGTTGACGTCGTTCATTCTTACGTTCTACGCCCGGCCCGTCCGGCCATCAAGGGTTCAGCCGCCTCCGGGCCCGGAGTAGCGATCCAGCCAGCGGCGGGCCTGCCCGGCGATGCGCCGCTTCTGCGCCGCAAGTTTGTCCGCGGCCTCGGCGGTGCGGCTCGCCCGGCGGGCGTCCTGCTCGGCCGTCGCCAGCTCTTCCTCCAGGGACGCGAGGCGCTCCCGGGTTTCCTTCAACGCAGCCTGGAGCTCCCGACGCCGGAACCTGGCCTCCGCTAGCGACCGCTCCGCCTCCGCGAGCTCCGCTTCCGCTTGCCCTGCCGCGCGCTCGGCGTCCTCGGCTTTGGCCCGCAGGCTCTCGCGGGCGCTCGTGTCGCCGTCGTCGGTCTTCACACGCGGGGCGGCCGGGGCGGCAGGAACCGCGCGGCCTTCAAGCGCCACCGCGCCGGACAGGTCGACAGCATCTACGCCGTCGCCCGACAAACCCCGCACCAGCAGGCCGCTCCGGACAGCCGCGGCGGCATCCGTGTCGCCGAGGGCAGCCCGCAGGGTCCCGGTGATGTCGCTTGCCGCGGCGTCGCTCAGCCGCACGCCGAGGCCGGCGGCGATTTCATCGGCCTTCCCGACGGCGGCAGCCAGCAGGTGGGGGCGTTGCTGTCCGAGTTCCCGCAGCCTGGCCGGGTCCAGTTCCGTTTGGGCGTCCCGCAGCGCGGCACCCAAGCCGAGCAGTTGCTCCAGTTCGGTGGCGCCGCTGCGTGCCAGCATGTTGATGGCCCAGGCGGCCGCCGAGGGCTTCGGCAACCGGCCGATCCGCGTCGCCAACGCGGCGTCGCCGGAAGCCTTCGCTTCCTTCGCACGCGCGCCGCGGGCGGCGATGAACTCGGCAGGCAGCAGCGCGTACAACTCCGCGGCCACTGTGCTCAGCTCCATGCGGGCATCTTAGCGGCACGGACTGGTAGCCGGAACGACGTCGGCGGGTTCAGTCCTGCTGCAGGGTCTGGGTCAGGTGGTGGGCCGGGATGCGGTCACGGTCGTAGGTGATCTCCGTGTAACCGTGCGGCTCAGGGTTGCCATCCTCGCCCAGGTTTACAAAGACGATCTCCTCGATGGTGAGGATGCTCCGGCGGGTGATCATGTTCCGCACTTCGGCCCGCATCGTCAAGGAAGTCCGGCCGAAGCGGGTGGCGGTGATGCCCAGTTCGATCAGGTCGCCCTGCACGGCCGAGCTCACGAAATTGATCTCGGAGATGTACTTGGTGACGGCCCGGCCGTTGCCCAGTTGGAGAATCGCGTAGATCGCCGCTTCCTCGTCGATCCATTTCAGCAGGCTTCCGCCGAACAGGGTGCCGTTGGCGTTCAGGTCCTCCGGGCGCACCCATTTACGGGTCCGGAACGTGATGTCTGCTTTTTCCATAGGGCGAGATTATCCGAGCCGCAGCCGGGAGCAGCCGCCGCCCACCGCTTTGCGCGGAAAATTAAGCCCTCAGGCCATCGCGGTGTGCGCGGCGCTGTGGGAATCGATGGCTTTGGAGTAGCAGCGGGACTCACTGACGCCGATGTACGGCCCGAAGTTGGCGACCGGCTCGAAGCCGGAACTTTCGTAGAAGCTGCGGCCGTCGGTCTGCGCCGAGCCCGCCTCCGCTGTGATCACCTGGAAGCCCCGCGAATGCGCCAGCCCTTCGAGGCTGGCCAGAATAGAACTGGCCACCCGGGACCCGCGGGCGTAGGGGACAACGTACAGACGCTTGATCTCCACGGTGCGGTCGTCCACGATCCGCAGCCCGCCGCAGCCCAGGGGTTGTCCGGAACACTTCTCGTACGCCACCACGAAGACCGCTGTATCGGCCTCCGATGGCGCCGGGCCAGGTTCGTGATCGGACGTGCCGAAACGGGAATCCAGTTCAGACTGCTGCGCCGCGCGGAGGTCTGCGCCCACGGGGTTTGCCCAGCTGACCTGACGGATGTTGAGCCGCGGGTTGGTCTGCATCGCTACCTCTTTCGCCGGAGGGGGTTATGCAAAACAAGCCTAGGAAGGAGCGGTTACCGCCGTGTTTCCTATGCGTAAGGGTCCGGAGAACTGCCGATGGACCCGGATCCGGGCGGCTTATCCGACCTCCGGGCTCATCCGAGTTCCGGCCCGGCCGGAAACGGCTATAGGGCTTCGCCGGTGGGGTCCTCCGCCGTCGGATCGGCCAGGGCCAGGCCGCCCACGGGAATGCGGTCCCAATGCAGCACGCTCCAGCCCGAGTCGGGGTCGCCCTCGAGCACTACGATTCCGGTGTTGGGCAGTTGGTGGGTTTCGGCGAAGAGGGTGTCGATGTCTTCGGCCCGCCGTCCTGCCCAGCATCGGATGGCCGCACCGTGGCTGACGATCGCCGCAGTCGAGTGGCCCGCGGCAACCACCTTGCTCACGGAAGCGTCGAAGCGATCGAAGAAGTCATGGCCGGTGAACGCGCCCGGCATCCGGACATCCAGATTCCCGTCGCTCCAGGCAAAGACGGTGCCCATGTAGCGCATATGCGATTCGTGGTCCGTTTTCTTTTCCAGGGCCCCGGCTTCGATCTCATGGACGCCGTCCAGGATGACCGGTTCGAGGCCGATTGCCTGGGCCAGCGGTGCGGCGGTGAGCTGGGTCCGCAGGAGCGTTGAAGTGTAGAGGCCTTCGATGTCTTCATCCGCCAGGGCCCGGGGCAGCGCGGCGGCCTGGCGGACGCCGAGTTCGGTCAGCCCGGGGCCGGGAAACGCGGTGTCCAGCTGGCCCAGGACATTGCCGGGGGTCTGGCCGTGACGGATAAGCAATAGCCTCATGCTGGCACCTTACTAGCCGGGCCGGACATCCCGGCAGGAGGCGGTCCTTCGGAAGACGACGGCGGCGCAAAAAACGACGACGGCGGGCCGGGACGCCCCTGTTTGTGAGGCTGTGTCCCTGCCCGCCGCCGTCGTGATGCTGCCCGCGAACGGCCGCCGCTTGCGCGGCTTCCGGCTGCGTCCTACTTGAGGTGATCGACCAGTTCGTCCGCGATGCCGGTGTAGCCGCCCGGGGTGAGCGCCAGCAGGCGCGCTTCGGCGTCAGCCGAAAGGCCCAGACTGGAGACGAACTCCTGCATGCGCGCGGCATCCACGCGGTGTCCCCGGGTGAGGTCCTTCAGGCGCTCGTAGGGGTTCTCCATCCCCGGGACGCCGGCGATTGCCTCGGCACGCATCACCATCTGGATGGCTTCGCCCAGGACTTCCCAGTTGGTGTCGAGGTCTCCGGCGAGCACGTCCCCAGCGACGTCGAGGGCCTTCAGGCCCTTCGCGACGTTCGAAATGGCCAGCAGGGAGTGGCCGAATGCCACGCCGATGTTGCGCTGCGAAGAGGAATCCGTGAGGTCGCGCTGCCAGCGGGAGGTGACCAGCGTGGCGGCGAGGGTGTCCAGCAGGCCGTTGGAGATTTCCAGGTTCGCCTCGGCGTTTTCGAAGCGGATGGGGTTGACCTTGTGCGGCATGGTGGACGAGCCCGTGGCGCCGGCAACCGGAATCTGGCGGAAGTAGCCGATGGAGATGTAGCTCCAGATGTCCGTGCAGACGTTGTGCAGGATCCGGTTGAAGCGCGCGATGTCGGAGTACAGCTCGGCCTGCCAGTCGTGGCTTTCGATCTGGGTGGTGAGCGGATTCCAGGTAAGCCCCAGGCCTTCGACGAAGGACTTGGATACGGCCTGCCAGTCGGCGCCCGGAACCGAGGCGACGTGCGCGGCGTACGTTCCGGTGGCGCCGTTGATCTTGCCCAGATATTCGGTCTTCGCGATCCGGACGAGCTGGCGACCCAGACGGTGGGCGATCACGGCCAGTTCCTTGCCCAGCGTGGTGGGGGTAGCCGGCTGTCCGTGGGTGCGCGAAAGCATCGGCACGGAGCGGTTTTCCTCGGCCATGGCCTCGATCTGCTGTACCAGCGCGCGGGCCGACGGCAGCCAGACGTCCTCCACGGCGCCCTTGACGCCCAAGGCGTAGGAAAGGTTGTTGATGTCCTCGGAGGTGCAGCCGAAGTGCACCATCGCGGTCAGGTTCTCGATGCCGACGGCCGGGAGCCGGCGGCTGATGTAGTACTCAACGGCCTTGACGTCGTGGACCGTAACGGCTTCGATCTCGGCCAGTTCGGCCACAGCGGCGGCGTCGAATTCGGTGACGATGCTGCGCAGCTTTTCCTGCTGTTCGGCGGTCAGGGGGCCCGCGCCGGGCAGCACGCTGTTGCTGGTCAGGTGGATGAGCCATTCGACCTCAACGGCCACGCGGTCGCGGTTGAGGGCGGCCTCGGACAGGTAATCGACCAGCGGCGCGATAGCGGACTGGTAACGGCCGTCCAGGGGGCCGAGGGCGATCTGTTCCGGCGAAGCGGCGAGGGCCAGGCGTCCGGAGGGCGTACGGGTAACAGCGGCGGCGGTTTCAGGCATGGGCCAATTCTTTCATGAACTCCAGCCCGCGCCTTAAGCGGACCCTGCTATGTGAATACCGCCACGGACTGTCCTCCACAGCGGCGTTGCGGGCCTTTTTCCACATAGCGCCCGACGGCGGTTCCGCGCCCCGGGTGCGCGGCCGTAGTTTCGGTGCATCAGGGCAGGCAGCCCGGTGCCCGGGTGAGGAGACAGGAGCTGAACATGGGCAACACGTTGATTGCGGCGGAAGCCGCGTTTGATCCGGGGCGATGGGCCCCGCAGGAAGTCGACGCACGGCAACTCGCCACACGGGTGGCACGGTGTGCGGATGAAGCGGACGCCGCGTTGTCGCAGCTTGGACAGGTCCAGATGGGGCAATGGCAGTCGGCTGCGGGCAGGGCTTATCGAAACGTCCTTGCCATCCGCCTGGTCGAACTGCGGCGGGCACGCGATGCCTTGCGGGAGGCTTCCGTCATGGTGATGCACCAGGCGGCGAAGGTGGCCGTTCCGGCAGGGCCGGGCTACTGATGCCCGGCGTGCGCATGGAGGACGATGGCCCGCTCCGGCCCGTGGAACCGCCGGTGGACGGCTTCCTGAGGGTCCGCGGCGGTGTGGGCGGAATCGGCTTCCAGTTCGAGGAGCTTCTGGCCGGAGCCAATGCGCTGGATGGCGTCGTGCAGAAGCTCGATGCCGTTGTCATGGAAGCCGACGCAGTCCGCCGGGAGCTCTTCCTCTCGGAGCTGCAGGCTTACACGAGTGGCGACCCGGCAATCGTCGCCGTTGGTGCTGGGGTGCAGGAAGTGACCCGGGTCCGTGACGCGATCCGGAACACCGGCGAGCAGGTCCGGGCGAGCCATCGCGAATACGAGTACACCGAGGCATGGAACGCGATTGCCCTGCGTGTGGGCCTGATCCATCCTCCCCAGGTGGAGGCGGGCATGCTGTTCGTCGGGGGCGCAGGAACGCATCTTGGGGACCGGGACCGCGCCGAGCACCTCGTGGCCCAGGCGCCGCTGATTGTGGGCTCCTTGCTCGGTAGCGCGATACCGGGGCCCCTGTGGGGGACGGTGACGGCGCTGCTGGCGGGCCAGACGGACGTCAGGGCCATTCTCCGCACCATCGTGGCCGTGCCCGAGCTGGCGCACCTGAAGCCGCGGCCTGTCACGGTCCAGAAAGTGGGAACAACCGAGGAAGCCGTCGACACCTCGTTGCCGGGCCTGCTGCGCCGGACCGAAGGGCTGCACAGCGAAGGGCCGGGAGAAATCGCCGTGATCAAAGTGCCGCAGGGCGGGAATGATGAGAAGAGCACGTGGGTGGTGCTGGTTCCCGGAACGCAGGAGGGGGACCCGCCCGGCGGGAGCAATCCGATCGACGAAGGCGGGATCTTCGACGCCCTCGGCTACGATTCCGCCTACCTCGCGCCTGCCATCCGGGAGGCGCTGCGGGAGGCGGGTGCCACGGCCGGGGAACAGGTCGTGGCAGTTGGTCACAGTCAGGGTGGTGTCCACGCGATGAATCTGGCGGCCAACAAAGCTTTCCTGGCCGAATACGACCTCAAATACGTCCTCACGGCCGGGTCCCCCGTCGGCGGCATCAACCCCGAACCCGGAATCACCAGCCTGCATCTGGAACACAGCCAGGATTGGGTTCCGGGGTGTGACGGAGTGCCCAATGCCGACACCAAGGACCGGGTGACGGTGACACTCGAGAACCAGGTCCAGACTGCGCCGGGAAAAGACGCGGGCCTCGGCCCGGGGCACAGCCTGGAGAACTACGCGGAGGCCGCGGAACGGGTCGCCGCGAGTCGCGACCCGTCCCTTATGGCATCCACCGCCGCGCTCGCGGGCGTACTCGGGACCGGCGGCGCGGCGGCCGCGACCGGGTCCAAACTGCCCAAGCCGACCGTGACCAGGTTCAAGCTCACCCGCGAGGCGATGCCCGCAGCGTCTCCACCGCCGCAACGGGAACGCCCCCGGGTTCCGGAGAACCGCTCGGAGGCGGGGTGGCGTTGAGAACCGTCGTTGAAGGCCGCCGCGGCTGCTCAGCTACCCACCATTGCCGGGGACTTACAGACCGGCGGCTATGCCAGTCGTCCAGGACCAGGAACCGCGGCTCACAGTCTGCCTCCCGAGTGCCCGGTTCCCGTCTCCACAGGAAGGTCCGAGGCATGTCCGTACTGCGACCAGCCGCCGACGAACAAGCGCCCGCGATCCATGCCCAAGAGCTCCATGACGAGGAGATTGTGGCACGCGGTAACCCCGGAACCGCAGTAAGAGATGACGTTCCGGGCAGTTTCAACTCCTGCGGCCCGAAAGTTTTCAATCAGCTTTCCAGGCTGGGAAAGTCTTCCATCAGACTCCAGGTTCTCGCGACAGGGAACACTCACAGCCCCCGGAATATGGCCTGGCCGGGGATCTATAGGGTCTTGTTTGCCCTCGAACCTGTCACGGTTGCGGGCATCGATAACAAAGGCACCTTCGGCCGTCGTTTCCTCGATGTCAGCCAAGAACTCGGACGGCCACGGACGCGGGGTGAAATCATCCGGGTGACGGCCGGCGACTCCGGTCTCGAGCTCCCCCTGGTAGCCGTTGATTCCACCATCCAGGACGGCCGCCGAGTGCCCAAGGCTCCGCAGCATCCATACGAGGCGAGCGGCAATCACGCCGCCCGCGTCATCGTAGGCAACCACCATGTCATCATCACCGATGCCAGCCCTGCCCATGCCCTCGGCAAATACTCGAGGGTCGGGCAAGGGATTCCTGCCCCGCTCGGGCGAAGCCGGCCCTGATAGCCACTCATCCAGATCGACGAACACCGCTCCCGGCAAATGCCCGGACTCATACGCCGCAAATCCGGAAGCGCCGTCAAGATACCAGCGAGTGTCGACGATAACCACCCGCACCCAATGCTGTTCGAGCCACTGCTGGCTCACGAAAGGCTGCGAAAGAAGCGTAGAAATCATGGAACTATTCAACCGTCGTCTCGTTATCTGAGACATTTCATATCAAATAATGGACGCGGGTGGTTCGAATGCGGACCGTTGCCCCTAGCTGCTCCCGGTGGCAGAACAACTCTCAGCGTCATCCCGGCTCCGCCTGCCAGGGTGCGGTCAGCGCCGGCGGGCTCCGGGGATGCGATTGGCCACCACGGAAATCACGCTGATGATGATGGCTGCGAGGACCGCGGTCCAGAAGAAGGAATCGATGGTCAGGTGCACGGGCGTGTAGCTGCTGAGCCAGGCGGTGAGGTAGAGCATCGCGGCGTTGATGATGATCGTGAACAGGCCCAGCGTCAGGATGGTGATGGGAAGGGACAGCAGCTTCACGAGGGGGCGGACAAAGGCATTGACGATTCCGAAAATCAGGCCGATGAACAAGTAGGCAAGGATGATGCCCACGGTCTCACCGCCCTGGGTGATGCCGGCATTGTTGACGGCGTTGCTGGCGGCAGCCGTGGAAATATCCAGGCCGGGAAGAATCCAGCTGGCCACCCAGAGGGCCAGGCCATTGATCAGGACACGGACGATGAATGCACCCATGGGCCCATGCTTTCACACAGGGCGGCAAGGAGTGTCCACCCGGGCCCCGAAAATGCCGACCAGTAGGCTTGGAATCATGACTTCTCCTGATATGGCACAGGAGGGCGTTCGGCCCCGCCCGGTGGTCGGCAGCCTTCCCAAGTACGCCGCCGGAAAACCGCCTGCGGCGATTGAGGGTTTGACCAGCTACAAGCTGTCCTCGAACGAGAACCCGCTGCCTCCCATTCCTGCGGTACTGGAGGCGATCGCCGATCAGAGCGACATCAACCGCTACCCGGATCCACTTGCCACCAAGCTGCGCACGGCGCTCGCGGATTTCCTGGGTGTCCCCGCTGACGATGTCGTCACCGGCGCCGGAAGCCTGGGTGCCCTGAACCAGATCCTCGCCGCCTTCGCCGGGCAGAACGCCGACGGCAAGGCAGACGAAGTGATTTACGCCTGGCGTTCCTTTGAGGCATACCCCATCTGCGTCGGACTGGCAGGAGCAGAGGGTGTCAGGATTCCGCTGCTGCCCGACGGGCGGCACGATCTTGAAGCCATGGCGGCCGCCGTCACCGTGCGTACCAAGGTCATCCTGCTGTGCACGCCGAACAACCCCACCGGCCCGATCCTCAAGGCAGAGGAAACGGAGCGTTTCATCCGGTCCGTCCCGGCCGGCGTCGTCGTTGTCATTGACGAGGCATATCAGGAGTTCGTCCGCGACCCGGACGCGGTGGACGGCATCAAGCTGTACCGGAAGTACCCGAACGTCGTCGTACTCCGCACCTTCTCCAAGGCGCACGGCCTCGCCGGGCTCCGCGTGGGCTACAGCGTCGCCGGCCCGGACATCACGCAGCACCTTCGTGTCGCCGCCACTCCGTTCGCGGTATCCCAGATTGCCGAACGCGCCGCCGTCACGTCCCTGGCACACTTCGATGAGGTGGTGGACCGGGTGCAGGGCCTCGTTGACGAGCGCGACCGCGTTGTCGCCGGCCTGCGGGAACTCGGCTGGTTTGTTCCGGAAGCGCAGGGGAACTTCGTATGGCTCAACCTGGGGGAGCACAGCACAGGGTTCGCGGAACTGGCCGGGGAACGCGCATTGTCGGTCCGTGCCTTCGCCAATGAGGGGGTCCGTGTCAGCATCGGAGAAGTCGAGGCGAACACCCGGTTCCTGGAACTCTGTGGCGGGTACACAAATGCGCCGCGGCCTTTGTAGGGATTAACAAATGTCTTTGGGTCCCTTACTGAGGATAAAGTAAGGGACGGCAAGCCAAATATTCCATTTGGGGAATGTATTCCCCAAATGGAATATATCAGCGAAAAGAATGCTCAGCGTCGGCTGCGGCAGGCAAAGGAGACGGAATGGGCTCAACCCAATTGCCCACCCCCCGGATCAACGTGACCGGACAGCAGTTCCCGGAGGGGACAGAGTCCGGCGACCCCGCAACGGGGATGGTCCAATTGCTCGGGCCGGATGGCACGCTCGGCACGGATCCGGTGTTTTCGGACTACGCCAAGCGCCTGGAGCCGGAGCAGCTCCGCGGTTTCTACGCGGACATGGCCAAGATCCGCCGCTTCGACCAGGAAGCCACTGCCCTGCAGCGCCAAGGCGAGCTGGCGCTTTGGGTTCCCCTTACCGGCCAGGAAGCCGCGCAGATCGGCTCCGGCAGGGCCTCTCAGCCGCAGGATTACATCTTCCCCACTTACCGGGAGCACGGCGTCGCCCTGACCCGGAACGTTGACCTCTCAGAGCTGCTGAAGCTCTTCCGCGGCATCTCCAACGGAGGCTGGGACCCGAACGAGAACAACTTCCACCTGTACACCCTGGTCCTCGCTGCCCAGATGCCGCACTCGGTGGGCTACGCCATGGGCATCCAGCGCGACCAGAAGCTCGCCGAGGCAGCCGGATCCAACGATCCCAAGGCCGCAGTGCTGGCCTACTTCGGCGATGGCGCAAGCTCCGAAGGCGATGTCCACGAGTCCATGGTGTTCGCGGCCTCGTATGACGCCCCGGTGGTGTTCTTCTGCCAGAACAACCACTGGGCCATTTCGGTTCCCACCGCGGTCCAGACCAAGATTCCGCTCTTCAACCGGGCCAAGGGCTACGGCTTCCCGGGCATCCGGGTGGACGGGAACGACGTCATCGCCGTCCACGCGGTCACCGAATGGGCGCTCGAGCATGCACGCGAGGGCCGCGGTCCAGTGCTGATCGAGGCCCACACCTACCGCGTCGGGGCGCACACCACGGCCGACGACCCCACCAAGTACCGCCAGTCGGCCGAAGAGGCCGAGTGGCGCCGCAAGGACCCGCTGGACCGCCTGGAGAAGTACCTCCGCGCCGAAGGCCTGGCCGACGACGCCTTCTTCGAGCAGGTCAAAGAGGACGGCAACGAGCTGGCCGCCTACGTCCGCAGCACCGCACTGGCCCTGCAGGCCCCCGACATCCACGATGCCTTCGCCGGGGTCTATGCCGAGGCGCACCCCCTTGTCGCCGAGGAACAGGCATGGTTCAGGGAATACGAGGCAGGTTTCGAAAGCGAAAAGGAGGCCGGTCACTGATGGCCACCATGACCGTAGCCAAGGCCATCAACGAAGGCCTGCGAGCAACCCTCAGCAACAACGCCAAATCCCTGCTCATGGGCGAGGACATCGGCGCCCTGGGCGGCGTCTACCGTGTCACGGACGGGCTGCTCAAGGACTTCGGCCCGGACCGGGTGGTCGACAGCCCGCTCGCTGAGTCCGGCATTGTCGGTACGGCGATCGGCCTGGCCCTGCGGGGTTACCGCCCCATCTGCGAGATCCAGTTCGACGGTTTCGTCTTTCCTGCCTTCAACCAGATCACCACGCAGCTGGCCAAGATGCATTTCCGCAGCAGCGGCAAGCTCATGGTGCCGGTGGTCATCCGCATCCCCTACGGCGGCGGCATCGGCTCGATCGAGCACCACTCCGAATCCCCGGAAGCGCTCTTCGCGCACACCGCCGGGCTGCGGATCATCACCCCGTCCAACGCCCACGACGCCTACTGGATGATCCAGCAGGCCGTGGAGTGCACGGACCCGGTGATCTTCTTCGAACCCAAGCGCCGCTACTGGCTCAAGGGCGAGGTCGACACCGAGAACCCGGGCCCGGCGTCGGATCCCTTCAAGGCGCACGTCCTGCGCGAAGGCAGCGATGCCACGATCGTGGCGTACGGACCGCTGGTGCCTGTGGCCCTCGCGGCCGCCGCCGCGGCGGCCGAGGACGGGCACAGCATCGAGGTTATCGACCTGCGCTCGATTTCGCCGATCGACTTCGACACCGTCGAGGCCTCGGTGAAGAAGACCGGGCGCCTGATCGTGGCCCACGAGGCTCCCACGTTCGGCGGCATCGGTGGCGAAATCGCGGCCCGGATCAGCGAACGCGCGTTCCTGCATCTCGAGGCCCCCGTCATCCGTGTGGGCGGCTTCCACATGCCCTACCCCGTGGCCAAGGTCGAAGAGGACTACTTGCCGGACATCGACAAGATCCTCGAAGCCCTGGACCGTTCGCTGGCCTACTAGCCGCTCCTGCCTGCGCCGCGCCCCGCCGGCCGCCTGCTGAAACGTAAGGACCGAAGTGACTGTTAAGAAATTCAACCTCCCGGATGTCGGCGAGGGCCTGACCGAGGCCGAGATCGTCTCCTGGAAGGTCAAGCCGGGCGACGCCGTGGCCATCAACGACGTCATCTGCGAGATCGAGACGGCCAAGTCCCTGGTGGAGCTGCCCTCGCCCTACGCCGGCACCGTCTCCGAACTCCTTGTGGCCGAGGGCATCACTGTGGAGGTCGGGACGCCGATCATCGGCATTTCCGACGGCGCTGCCGAGGCCGCCGGCGGAGCTCCGGCCCCGGCGGCTCCCGCCGTCGTCGAGCCTTCAGCTCCGTCCGCGGCCGAGCCGCCGATGTACGGCAAGCTGCCCGAGGACACGCCCGACGCCGGTACCTCCGATGCCGGCCCCGCCGGCGGTCCGCTGGTCGGCTCCGGTCCGAAGGCCGACGCCATCAAGCGGCGTCCGCGCCGGAACGCCCCGTCCGTTGCGGCCCCGTCTGCTGCGGCCCCGTCTGCTGCGGCCCAGCCAGCCCCGGCGGCGGCGCCCGTGCAGGCACCCGCCGCGGCCCCTGCCCGGCCGGTCTCCGTCCAGCCGGCCCCCGCCCAGCCCGCCGCGCCGGCGGCAGCCACCGAGGACGCGCCCCAGGCTGCCACCGCGGGCCTCGGCGGAGCCCTTGGCGCAACGGTCAGCGGCATCGTCAGCCGCGTACTGGCCAAGCCGCCGGTGCGGAAGATCGCCCGGGACCTCGGCATCGACCTTGCCGACGTCGTCGCCACCGGTGCCCGCGGCGAGGTGACCCGCGAGGACCTGGTAAGCTACCAGGCCCAGCGCGACGCCGAACTGGACCAGGCCGATTCCTTCTGGGGTGCTTCCCGCAAGCCGCAGGACCAGCGCGTGGAGCGCATCCCGGTCAAGGGCGTCCGCAAGGCCACCGCCAAGGCGATGGTGGAGTCTGCGTTCACCGCTCCGCACGTGAGCATCTTCGTGGACGTGGATGCCAGCCGCACCATGGAATTCGTGAAGCGGCTGAAGGCCTCCCGCGACTTCGAGGGCATCAAGGTGTCGCCGCTGCTGATCCTGGCCAAGGCCGTCATCTGGGCCGCCGCCCGGAACCCGAGCGTCAATGCCAGCTGGGTGGAGGACGCGGACGGCAAGGGCGGCGCGGAAATCCAGGTCAAGCACTTCATGAACCTCGGCATTGCGGCCGCCACTCCGCGGGGCCTGATGGTGCCGAACATCAAGGACGCGCAGGACCTCTCCCTCAAGGAACTCGCCTTGGCGCTGAATGAGCTCGCTACCACCGCGCGTGCCGGCAAGACCCAGCCCGCGCAGATGCAGGGCGGCACGCTCACGATCACCAACATCGGCGCCCTGGGCATCGACACCGGAACGCCCATCATCAACCCGGGCGAGGTGGCGATCGTCGCCTTCGGCACCATCAAGCAGAAGCCCTGGGTTCTCGACGGCGAGGTCATCCCGCGTTGGATCACCACCCTCGGCGGTTCCTTCGACCACCGCGTGGTCGACGGCGACCTGTCCGCCCGCTTCATGGCCGACGTCGCCGCCATCCTCGAGGAGCCGGCGCTGCTGCTGGACTAAGTCCGGGAGCGGCGTGCGGGGCCCCGGGAAGGGGCCTTAAGCGACAAGAGCCCGACGGCGCCATCCGGCGCGGTCGGGCTCTTCCGCAATAGGGACAGTGGGCTCAGTACACCGAGCTGCTGTAGGCGAGCTGGGAGAGCTGCTCATCGCTCATGTTGCCGATCAGTCCGATGGACACGGCCGCGGCCAGGAGACCGATGGCCAGCATCATCGCGGAACCCATGATCAGGGCGCGCCAGTCCGAACGCAGCACGCTGCGGAGGGTTTCCGGCATCTCAAGCAGCGGCGAGATGAGGTTCGGGGCGCTGTCCGTGGTTCCGTCGTTCAGGATGGCAACGACGCGGTCGTTGCTCCGGTCGAAACGCATGGAGCTGATGTGGTTTCCGTGGCGGGCGAGGAGGATGTCATGCCCGACGCCCTGGCGCGGCTGCAGAGTAAGCAAAGTGGGGTCCTGGAGGTCGTTGTGGCGGGCGGCTCGCGCCTTCGGGGGCCTTCCTCAATTTTATCGGCGGGGTTCCATGGGGACCGGCCGGAAACGGGGTGAGAACGCCCACCAGGCCGCGTGATTCCCGTCAAGGGTTGCAGTGCGACGCGTCATACCCGGGCCCGCTCCCGGGGGCGCCCACACAACGAAAAAGCCGGCCGGCTCCCGGGCTTTCACCTGGGAGCCGGCCGGCTCGGGAACCTGCCTTAGGCGGGTTCGTCCGTCTTGGCGATGTAGACATCGCAAGGGGCGTTGTGCGCAACGGTGTTCGCCACGCTGCCCAGGATGCGGCCGAGGCCCTGCATGCGGCGGTTTCCGACCACGATCAGCTGAGCCTCCACGCGCTCGGCTTCCTTGACGAGTGCTTCGCCGGCCTTGCCGCGGACGGCGCCGTAGCTGGTCTGCAGCCGCTCAGAGGCGAGTTCCCCGGCGATGGTGCGCGCAACCTTTTCAGCGGCGTCTGCGTCGGAAAGGACCCACTTGTCGGCGCCGCTCTCGACAATTTCGACGCGGTCGCTTTCAAATGCCGTGACGACGCGCAGCTCTGCTTCCAAAGCCGTTGCCAGCCGCTTGGCCGATTCGGCCGCCCGGCGTGCTGTTTCGCTTCCGTCGACGCCGACGAGGACTACACCGCTCATAGACCTGCTCCTTTGCTGGATCTGTTTTCAATTGCTTCCGTGAGTACTTTCGCGAGTCTCCGGACGCCTTCGGCAATAGTATCCGGAGGCACGGCGCTGAACGCCAATCGCAGCTTGTTGGACGGACCGTCCGACGGCGTGAAGGCCGCACCTGGAATGAACACGACGCCGGCCTCGATCGCTTTCTGGAGCAGCGGGTAGGTGTCCACGCCCTTGGGCAGCGTGACCCAAACGAAGAAGCCGCCGTCGGGCCGCGTCCAGCTCAGGCCTTCGGGCATGTATTCGTCCAGTGCGGAGAGCAGGGCTGCGCAGCGCTCCTCGTAGAGCGCACGATACGTTTCGATCTGGCCGCGCCAGTCGAAATCGCGTAAGTATGCCGAGATGAGCATCTGGTTGAGCGTTGGCGGGCACAGGGTCACGGCTTCGGACGCCAGGTAGAAACGCCGCTGCAGATGCTCCGGAACCAGGGCCCAGCCGATGCGGAGCCCGGGGGCGAAGATCTTGGAGAAGGAGCCCATGTAGATGACGTCGTGGGCGTTTTCGGCCCGCATCGGCGCCAACGGCTTGCCGTCGAAGCGCAGCAGGCCGTAGGGGTTGTCCTCCAACACCAAGATATTCGCTTCACGGCATATATCGACGATCCGCTGGCGGCGCTCCGCTGCGAGCGTGATCCCGGACGGGTTGTTGAAGTTGGGGATCGTGTACAGGAACTTGATGTTCTTGCCCTCGGCCTGCAGCTCCGCGATCCGGGATTCGAGGATCTCGGGCACCAGGCCGTCGCCGTCCATGTCCACGGTTTCGACCTGGACCTGGTAGGCCTCGAAGGTGTTCAGGGCGCCAACGTAGGTGGGGTTTTCCACGAGGACCACGTCGCCCGGATTGCAGAAGACCTTGGTGGCGACGTCCTGTGCGGACTGGGAACCTGCCGTGATGACGACATTTTCCGGCCGGGCATCGGTGATGCCTTCGGCCGCCATGATCTCGCAGATCTGGGTGCGCAGTTCTTCCGTGCCCTGGCCGCCGCCGTACTGCAGGGCGGTCATGCCGTTTTCGGCGATGATCCGCGCTGCGGCCTGGCCAAGCTTTTCCAGGGGCAGGGACTGAAGGTAGGGGTTTCCGCCGGCAAGGGACACGAGGCCCGGCCGCATGGAGATGTCGAAGACATCCCGCACGGCTGACTGCTTGATGTTGGCGGCGCGCTCCGAGAAGAGTTCCTCGTGGCGGTGGGCGGCCGTGGCGGCCCTTTCGATGGCGTCGATCGCTTCGGCGGGCAGCTCCGGCCCGGCGTCCAGTGTTTCGTGGGTCACAGTGAACAGGATACTCCCCGGAGTTGCCAAATGGGCAACAGGTGTTTCTTGGATGAAAGCGGAGGGCCGACGTCGCTGTGAATGTCGGTGCCTCGGCGTAGCTTTGGCACCAGGCAGCTTTGAAGGCGGAACGTGAGGCGGACATGGCACAGGATGGTGGCTCGTGAAACGAAGCGTGCAGTTCTGGCGGATCGACCAGATGAACGGTGACGGGTTGTTCCGGCCGTTTCCCGCGCGCCGGGTGGCTGAGGTACTCCGGGGTGCAGAGCGCGACGGCGTTGACCGCCACTACCGCTGCGCCGACGGAACCGTCCTGCTCGCCCAGGCGGCCGCCGTCGCACCCCTCCCGGTGGTCATGCTGGACCGTGTGCGTGGCGGGAACCTGCCCAGTGTGGGGGACAGCGCGGGGCGCCGGAAGCCGCTGCCGCTCGACGCCGGCGACCACCTCCTGGAGACCACCTACTTCGCCTTCCTGAAGCGGAACGTCCTGGCGGTGCTGAGCAGCGGAAACGGCCCCCGGGCATCGCGGCTGGGAGAGTACCTTGGCGGCATGCTTGGCCTGGAACCCGGCCTTGTTCCCGTTGTGCGGGAAGACGTCGAAGACATCCTGGAGCGGCTGGACGTCAGCCGCTTCGAGTTCTCCTTGCCGGCGGGCCGCCTTTCCGGGAAGTTCATGGAAGGCGAGTGGGCGGACGTGCTGGACAGTGCCTCGCGCCTCATGAGCGAAGGTACGTTCCGGGTGTCCCTCAGTGTCGGCCGCAGCGGCAGCGCCCAGGACAAGCGGCGGATCAGGGAGCGCATCCAGCAGCTGATCGAGGTGTTCCGGCGTGCCGGATCCATGGAGCAGTTCGACCATGTGGTGGCCGAGGGCAGGAACTCCATCAGCGGGGACCGGGAAGTGGTGGACCTGCTCAAGGAGAGGTTCATTTCCTACGTGGACGTCGACGCCGGCGTCTTCAACGATCCCGCCCGCGCCTCGGCCGAGGCCGTGGAAATCCTGCGGAACCAGTCGCAGAACCACGAGGACTTCTTCGCCAGGACCCTGCCGGAAGTGACGGGAATGCCGGACAACTCCGTGGTGCCGGCCCTTGCCGCGGCCGCCGGTGCGGAACTGGTCACGGCCGCGGAACAATCGACGACGGCGGAGGGCTCAGCTTTGACGGAACCGTTGGACATGTCGGAACGGGTCCTGGCCCGAGGTTCCGCGCGATGAGCCTGTACGAGGTCGGGATCGGCCGACCGCGCCGCGGCGCCGCGTGGCGCTGGTTCCTGCTGCATCCCCGCGTGGACCTGCTGTGGGCGGCTTTGGCGGTCGGCGCCTGGCTGGCCCTGTCCGCTGTGCTGGTGCAGCCGCGCATGGTCGAGGGCGTCGCGGAAGACGCCCGCCGCACCTTGTTCCAGACCCTGGCCACCTTGTCCGGCGCGGTGGCTGGCCTGATTCTCAGCAGCGTCTCCATGCTGGTGAACGTGCTGGGAAAGAAGGCGCCGCCGGGGCAGGGGGCCCTGCCCTTGGAGCGGCTTGCCCCGGATCATCGGCGGCAGATCGGCGAGGCCTTCCTTTCCGTCATCCCGGTGCTGGCCGCCCTCCTCGTGGCCGCGCTGGCGGCGATCCTCGTGGAGGGCGACGGCGCCACCGGCGTCTGGCCCATTGAGGCGGTGGTGTTCGGGCTTGGCGTTGCCGCGGCTCTCGGACTGGTGCGGATGGCCTGGGCGCTGCGGCGACTGATTGCGATCGCCACATCATGAGCCGTACACGCCCATTTCCGCACGCCACGCCAGCGCAACCACCGCAGACGCAACCACCGCAGACGCAACCACGGCCAACGCATGTCGCGCAGACCCACGCCTCGCCGGCCCACCGGCAATGCACGTCGCGCAAACGCATACCTGGGCAAACGCGCGCCTGCGTCAGCGCAGATCCAGGAACTCTGCAAGGGGCCGTCCGTTGATACGGATTTCCGCGCGGGATGCGCCGCTGGCCGCGATGGCTGTCTGCGTGAGCTGGGCTTCGATCCGGGGACTGTCGCACACGCCGCCCTGACGCAGTTCCCCGCTGAGGTCGACCACGGCCGTGGTTTCGTCCAGCCGGCCGGACACGTATTTCAGGGTCGAGCCGGCAAGGGCGTTGTACAGACCGGAAGCTGCCGGAACGCCGTCCGGGGCAAGCAGCCGCGTCATCGCTGTCTCCATCGGGTCCTGTGCGGTTGCAGCCGCCGGGCTCCCGGATGCCGGGCTTCCCCGGGGACCGGAGCGCACCGCGACCAGGCTGTCGTTGCAACCGAAACGGGCGCCGCGGCTGCCGCCGTCGTCGATCGCCACGAGGTAGATAGCCGGGCCGGAAAGCAGCGCCAGGTCTCCGGACGCGCCCGGCCCCGTACTTGACCCTGCGCCTGACCCCGCGCCGGGAACCGGAACAGGAGCATCGCTTGCCTCCGACGGCGGCATGGGAGGCGCGGCGGGCGGAGACGTTGCGGGCGCCGGCGCTGAGGGGAGGACGTAGCCGTCCGCGCCGGGCGAGGTGGCACCCGGCGCGGCGGTCTCTGGCGTCGGCAGGCCGGCAGGGGAAGTCGCCGGAACGGGACCGGCCGCAAAGCCGGGGGATCCAGTGGGGGCCGGGCTGGCCGGGACGGCTGCCGGAAGAGCCGACTCTGGTTCCAGGCCTGCGGGATACGCGCAGCCGCCGAGCCCGAAGGCCAGGCTGCACACGAGCAGGCTGCTGAAGGCCAGACCGCTTCGCGACGGTCCGCTTTTCGAAAGTCCGCTTTTCGAAAGTCCGCTTTTCGACAGACAGCTGTGCGGCGGGGCAGCGCGCAGGGCGCGCAGCGGGGCGACCGCCGTCGAGCGTCCGAATCCGCGCATGCCCACCATGACAGCCCCCGAGCTACCGGGCAGCTCCACGGGCACCGCCCATGTTTGCCGCCTCCTGCTTCAACCGTAAGTCCGGCAAATTCCGGGCGGAATGCCGGTGCGGTGACGGTTCTGCATCAGCTCCGTCACGGATTGGTAGCGTGCCTGCGGAGGCGCAAAAGGCCCCGTTCCGTCCGGAATCATCCGGACGGAACGGGGCCTCGGCTATGCCTTCAGCAGCGTCAGGCTGCTACTTCTTCTTCGACGGCGGTCAGCGGCTCGAAGATGCCCTTGATCTGCTCGACGACCTCGGCGTCGTCCTTCGGGTGCAGCTCGGCGAAGCGGATCATGGAGCCGGGAACGGCCAGCTTGACCTCCTCCAGCACCTTGGCTCCGGCGATGCCGGCGGCCTTGCGGGCCTCGTCCTGTGCCCAGACTCCGCCGTACTGGCCGAAGGCGGTTCCGACGACGGCGGTCGGCTTCCCGGCCAGGGCGCCGGCGCCGAAGGGGCGGGACAGCCAGTCGATGGCGTTCTTCAGCGCGGCGGGCATGGTGCCGTTGTGTTCCGGCGTGACCAGCAGCAAGGCGTCTGCCTCCGCGGCGGCGGCGCGCAGGGCGGCCGCTTCGGCCGGAACCTGGCCTTCGACGTCGATGTCTTCGTTGTAGAACGGAATGTTGCCGAGGGAGCCGTAGACCCGGACGTTCACGTCTTCCGGCGCATTCAGGGCGATGGCCTCGGCGAGCTTGCGGTTGTGGGAGTCGGCGCGAAGGCTGCCGACCAGGGCGAGGACGGTGTTCGTGGTCATTTGTAACTCCTTGCTTCGGACCGCGGCCGGGGCCGCTGGGCTCTTGTTTCTGAGGCTGGATGCCTGCTTTCACCTAGCTAAACGGACTACGGTCCGCTTTGTATTCCCACGACTAGAATGTTTTTTGTGAGCCTCATCCCGATCCGCCCGGAGGGTTCTTCGGGGCCGCAGTCCGAGCGCAGCGACGCCGCCCGCAACCGGGAGCGTCTCCTGCAGGCTGCCAGGGAGCTTGTTGCCGAACACGGTGCCGACGCCGTCACCATGGACATGCTTGCCTGCAGGGCGGAGGTGGGCAAAGGTACCGTCTTCCGGCGCTTCGGCAGCCGGGCCGGACTGATGATGACCCTGCTGAGCGACGCCGAGGCCGAGTTCCAGCAGCAGTTCATCTTCGGCCCCCCGCCGCTGGGTCCCGGCGCGCCGCCGGTGGAACGCCTCATTGCCTTCGGCGAGGCACGGATCAGGTACATCGACAAGTACGGCGAACTCGCCAGAGCTGCGGATCATTCACCGCATAACCGCCATGCTGCCCCGCCCGCCCTGCTCTGGCACAGGCACGTTGAGATGCTGTTGCGCCAAGCGGGCATCGACGGCGATCCCTGGCTTATGGCTTCATTCCTGCTCGCCACCCTCGACCCCGAACGGGTGCTGTACGCGCTCCGCAGCCAAGGGGTCGAGGCGGCCCGCATCGAGGCCGGCTGGCGTGAATTTGCCGGCCGCCTTCTGGGCTGCCCGCCTGACGCGAAATGACCCTTTCCCTCTGCTGAAGAGCGCGATCTGCCGTGTCCGTTGATAACAATCCGGACACCCGCCGCCGCTTGACTTGGTGCAGTGGCAAATAGTGTGCCTTTCCATGTGATAGCTTCCTCTGGGATGTGATTCGAAGCACATCCTTCGAAGTTGATCCTTCACGTTTCTGCGACGGCGGAATCTGGGGGACGGCCCGCAACCATCGGCCGGCTTTTCCTCGCCGCGTGCACCACCCCGCACGCGGCGAGGAACTAAGGAAGGAACGCAAGTGCTCCGCTATCTGGGCAAACGTGCCCTCACCTACCTGGTGATGATCTTCCTGACCACCTCGGCCGGGTACTTCCTTGCCGTCAGCTCCCTCAAACCGGCGCTGTTGGAACAGGAAAAGATCCCGCGGCCCACCCCCGAACAGGTGGCCAACTCCTTCCGCCTGCTGGGCCTGGATCCGAACATGAATCCCTGGGAGCGCTACATCCAGTGGCTGGGCGGCATCCTCACCCGCTGGGACTGGGGGCGCAGTCCCAACGGCGCCTACGTGAATGCCGAATTCGCCGACCGGGTGATGATTTCCACCAGGCTCTTCATCGCCTCGATCATCCTCACGCTCATCATCGGCGTGGCCCTGGGCGTGTACTCGGCCGCCCGGCAGTACAAGTTCCAGGACCGTGCGATCACCTCGTACAGCTACCTGGTGCACATCCTGCCCGCGCCGATTGCCTACTTCCTTGTGCAGCTGGGCGCCATCGGCATCAACGACGCCGTGGGGGAGCGCATCTTCTTCGTCACCGGCATTTCGACGCCGGGAATCGAGCCCGGCTGGCCGGCGTTCGTTGACCTCGTGGCCCATTACGCCGTGCCCACCTTCGCGATGACGGTGTTCGGCTGGGCCGGCTACCAGATCGCCCAGAGGCAGTACCTGCTGGACAACGTCAACGCCGACTTCGTCCGCACCGCCCGGGCCAAGGGACTCACCCCGCAACCAGGCCATTACCCGGCACGCCCTGCGCGTGTCCTTCATCCCGGTGGCGCAGAGCATCGCCTTCACCATCCCCGCCATCTTCACCGGCGGCTTCTTCGCCGAGGCCATCTTCGCGTGGCCAGGCGTGGGCCTCTGGAGCATCGACGCGATCGGCAAACAGGACGTCAACGTGGCCACCGCCATGCTGGCCTACGGCTCGGTGATCTTCGCCATCGGCGCCATCCTGGCCGACTTCGCAACTACCCTGGTCGATCCGCGAGTGAGGGTCCAGTAATGACGAACCTTATCGATCCCGTAGCCGAACTGGACGAAGCCAAGGCGGCCGACGTCGTCATCGGCAAGGGCCGCATCATCTTCCGCCGCTTCATGCGGAACAAGACGGCAGTGGCCGGCCTTGCCATCTTCGTTGGGCTCTTCGCCTTCTCCCTGGTGGGCGGCTTCCTCACCAGCTGGGACAAGGACACCATCGATCCGCTCAACATCGGCATGGGCCCCTCGCCGGAACACCTCCTGGGCACCTCGCAGGCCGGCATCGACCTGCTGGCCCTGGTGGTCGAGGGCACCCGGGTATCCATCTTCATCGGCCTGATCGTGGGCGGGCTGTCCGTGCTGATCTCCGCCATCTACGGCTGCACCATGGCCTTCTTCGGCGGCAAGGTGGACTCGGTGATGCTCTTCATCCTCGAAGCGCTCATCATGATGCCCGCCATCCTGGTGGTGGCCGTGGCCACGAGCGGCGGCGGCCAGAGCCTCAAGGAACTGCCCAGCTGGCTGCTGCTGATCGCCGTCCTGCTGTTCTTCAGCTGGATGGGAACCGCCCGCCTGGTCCGCTCCCTGGCCATGTCCCTGATGCAGCGGGACTACGTGAAGGCTGCCAGGTACATGGGCGTTCCGTCCATGAGGATCGTGCGCCGCCACCTGGTCCCGAACATCGGCTCCCTCCTGGTGCTGGACTTCACCCGGGGCATCACCGGGGCCATCCTCGCCGAGGTGGCGTTCTCCTACATCGGCATCGGCATCAAGCTGCCCGACGTCAGCCTCGGCGTGCTGATCGGCGGCGCCACCGGACAGGTGTCCTCCTTCCCCTGGATGTTCTGGGTGCCGCTGACCGTCATGTTCCTGCTGACCGGCTCCCTGGCCATGATGAACGACGGCCTCCGGGACGCGTTCGACCCCAGCTCCACCTCGATCGGCCGCGCCAAACCCCCACAGAAGCTGAACGCAAAGAAGAAGAACAAATGAGCAGCGAGACCTCAACCCAGGCCGGAACCCAAACCGGACCGTCCGCCGTCGAGCGCCTGCGCGACGCCGGCCTCTACGCTCCCGGGGCCGCTGTCCTCAGCGTCC
Source organism: Arthrobacter sp. TE26545 (assembly GCF_056279005.1). Next base: position 3,819,687 of record NZ_JBWBQM010000001.1, on the reverse strand, counting down.
GGGACCTGAACGTGCGCTTCAACTCCGAAAACGGCGTGGTCCACGCGGTCCGCGGCGTCGACTTCGAGCTGATGGCCGGCAAGACCCTGGGCATCGTGGGCGAGTCCGGATCCGGGAAGTCCGTCACCTCCATGGCGATCATGGGCCTGCTGCCGGAAACCGCGGAAATCAGCGGCTCCGTGCGCTTCAAAGGCCAGGAACTGCTGGGCCTGGGCGACAAAGCCATGTGCAAGCACCGCGGCAGCGACATCGCCATGGTGTTCCAGGATCCGCTTTCCTCCCTGACCCCCGTCTACACCGTGGGCCACCAGATCATCGAGGCCCTCACCGTCCACAACCCGGGCATGAGCAGCCGGGCGAAGGAATCCCGCGCCATCGAGCTCTTGGCCATGGTGGGCATCCCCAGTCCGCAGGCCCGGCTGAAGTCCTTCCCGCACGAGTTCTCCGGCGGCATGCGCCAGCGCGTGATGATCGCCATCGCGATCGCCAACGACCCCCGGGTGCTGATCGCAGACGAGCCGACGACGGCCCTGGACGTCACCATCCAGGCCCAGGTCCTGGAAGTGCTGCACGCGGCACAGGAGGAAACCGGGGCCGCCGTCGTGATGATCACCCACGACCTCGGCGTGGTGGCGGGTATGGCCGATGACATCATGGTCATGTACGCCGGCAAGCCCGTGGAAACGGGTTCGGTGCAGAACATCTACTACAACCCGCGGATGCCCTACACACTGGGCCTGCTGGGCGCGGTTCCGCGCGTCGACACCTCCCAGGAGAGCTCCCTGGTGCCGATCGAGGGCACTCCGCCCAACCTGATCAACCCGGTGGAGGGCTGCTCCTTCGCGGCCCGCTGCCCGCTGGCCACCGACGAGTGCCGAATCGCCGAGCCCGCGCTGCTCACGGTCGACGGCAGCGACGGCCATCACGCCGCGTGCATCAAGAGCGGAGAGCTCGACGGCGTGGACGCGCACCGCATCTTCCACGCGCCCCCGGTTCCGGTGTCAAAGTTCGACGGCGTCCCCCGGGACGAGCGGGCAAAGGTCCTCGAGCTCAAGGACGTGAAGAAGCACTTCCCGTTGCTCAAAGGTTCCCTTTTCAAGCGCCGCATCGGCACGGTCAAAGCCGTGGACGGGCTCAGCTTCGACATCCGCGAAGGCGAATGCATGTCCATCGTGGGGGAGTCGGGCTGCGGCAAGACCACCACGCTGCTGGAAATCATGGAGTTCCACACCGGGCCCCAGAACCCAGGCCAGCAGGGCGAGGTGGTGATCGGCGGGCTCAGCAACAAGGTGGCTACCGACGGCAAGACCAAGCAGGCCATGCGCAAGGAAATGCAGATGGTCTTCCAGGATCCCACCGGCGCCCTGGACCCGCGCTTCACGGTGTATGAAGTGCTGGCCGAGCCGCTGGAAAACCTGGGGTTCCCGAAGACCGCCATCAGGAAGCGCATCATGGAGCTGATGACGCTGGTGGGGCTGCAGCCGGACCATGTGAACCGCTTCCCCAACCAGTTCTCCGGCGGCCAGCGCCAGCGCATCGGCATCGCCCGGGCGCTCGCGGTGAACCCCAAGCTGGTGGTCCTGGACGAACCGGTCTCCGCGCTGGACGTTTCCGTGCAGGCCGGTGTCATCAACCTCCTGGACCAGCTCCGTGCCGAACTTGGCTTGAGCTACCTCATGGTGGCGCACGATCTTTCCGTGGTGCGGCACATCTCCAACCGGGTGGCCGTGATGTACCTGGGCAAGATCGTGGAAATGGGGGACGTGGACCAGGTCTTCGACAACCCGCGCCACCCGTATACCCGCGCCCTGCTCTCCGCCATCCCGGTCCCGGACCCCGAACTGGAACGGACCCGCGAGCGGATCATGCTGCAGGGCGACCTGCCCAGCCCCCTGGACGCACCCAAGGGCTGCAACTTTGCCACCCGTTGCCCCGTTTTCGCCGCCCTGCCGCAGGCGAAAAAAGAAAAGTGCCTCACGCTGGAACCGCCCCTGGCAGGGGACGACGCGACGGCGGCCGGCGGCACTGCGTCCGGAGCAGCGGATGGAACGGATCCGGAGGAAGCGCAGCAATTCGCCTGCTTCTTCCCGGACGGCGAGATCGACGCCGACATGCTCGTGGTGCATGCCTGACGGGAAACCACGGCTTTTCAAGAACCTCATCCGCAGCAAACCCAAGCCATCACTTCAACCAAACGCAGTACTGAAGGGGAGAACAATGAAGAAGTACCTGACCATCAGCGGCGTGGCGATCGCCTCGGCGCTGATGCTGACCGCATGCGGCGGCGGCACGCCGTCGGGCCCTGCATCCCAAAAGGCGCAGTCGGCAGGCGGCGATATCAGCAAGCTCATCAGCATCAATGAAAAGGACCCGAAGGACCTGGAACAGGGCGGCACGCTGACCCTGGCCTTGGACAGCATCGGCCCGGACTTCAACGGTTTCTCCAATGTGGGCAACAGCGCGGACAACACCGCGCTGCACCGTCCGATCGACGGCGCCGGCACCTGGGGCTGCTGGAACTTTGCCTTCGACGGCACCGCGACGCCGAACAAGGACTTCTGCGAGTCCGTCAAGAGCGAGGTCAAGGACGGCAAGCAGACCGTCACCATCAAGGTCAACGACAAAGCGACCTTCAACGACGGCACGCCGATCGACGTCAAGACGTTCGAGAACACCTGGAAGATGCTCCAGGGCAAGAACAAGGACATCGACATCGTGACCTCCGGCGCCTACGAATTCGTGGACTCGGTCAAGGCCGGCGCCAATGACAAGGAAGTCATTGTCACCACCACCCAGCCCGTGTACCCGCTGGATGCCCTGTTCACCGGCCTGATCCACCCCAAGGTGAACACCCCGGAAATCTTCAACAAGGGGTTTGCCGGCAACCTCCACCCCGAATGGATGGCCGGCCCCTTCAAGGTGGAGAACTACGATGCCGCCGCCAAGACCGTCGTAGTGGTCCCCAATGAGAAGTGGTGGGGTGCCAAACCGGTGCTCTCCAAAGTGGTCTTCCGCCAGATGGAAGACAGTGCGACGATTGCCGCCTTCAAGAACGGTGAAATCGACGCGACTGACGGCCGGACCCTTACCCGCTACAAGCAGCTGGAAGGCACCAAGGACACTGACATCCGCCGCGGCCAGCGCCTCTTCGCCGGTGGCCTGAACCTGAACGCCAAGCGCGCGTCCCTCACCGACGTCGCCGTCCGCAAGGCCGTCTTCACCGCCGTCGACCGCGAAGCCATCCGCAAGGTGCGCTTCAACGGCCTGAACTGGGAAGAGGAAAGCTCAGGATCGATGATGCTGATGCCGTTCTCCAAGAATTACCAGGACAACTACCCGGTGAAGGAGAGCGGCCCGGAAGCGGCCAAGAAGGTCCTCACGGACGCCGGTTACACACCGAACAGCAAGGGCATCATGGAGAAGGACGGCAAGCCCGTTGCCTTCAAGATCACCAACTTCGGCGACGATCCCACCTCGCTGGCAACCACCCAGACCCTGCAGAAGCAGCTCCAGGCTGCCGGCATGGACGTGGGAATCGACCAGAAGGGCAGCGGGGAATTCGGCAAGATCATCGGTTCCCGCGAGTTCGACATGACCATCTCCGGCTATACGGTGGGCTCTGACGCCACCGACGCCGTGAAGCAGTACTACGACTCCAAGGTCAACGAAAACGGCCTGGGTGACAAGGAGCTCGACGCCGAGATCGCCAAGCTCTCCAGCATCGAGGACGACGCCGAGCGAAACAAGGCCGCCATGGAGGTCGAGAAGAAGCACATGGCCAAGTACTTCTCCATGGGTGTTGTCATGAACGGCCCGCAGATCTACTTCGTCAAGAAGGGCCTGGCGAACTACGGTCCGTCACTGTTTGCCAACTCGACTGACACCCCGGTTCCGGACTGGACCACCATCGGCTGGGAAAAGAAGTAACCCCCGCTGCAGCAACACACGCTTCAGCAACACACGAGGGGCCGGTGCCCGCGGAAGATCCCGCTGGTACCGGCCCCTTCGCTGTCGGACGCCGGTGCGCCGGGCGTAGCCTTGGCAGCATGACCGCAGCTTCCCGCACTCCCATCCGTGCCGCCGTCGCCGGTTACGGCCTGTCCGGCAGCGTTTTCCACGCGCCGTTCCTCGCCGCCAACCAGGAGTTCTCACTGGACGTGATCGCTACCTCCGACGCCGGGCGGCGCCAGTCCGCAGCGGAGCGCTATCCGGGCGTGAAGCTCGTGGACCGGCCGGACGACATACTGGCCCTCGCCGGGGAACTGGACCTGATCGTGCTCGGGACGCCCCCGGCAAGCCACTACCCGCTGGCGAAAGCCGCGCTGGAAGCCGGGCTCGACGTCGTCGTAGACAAGCCGTTCGCCGTGCACAGCGCGCAGGCGCGGGAACTGATCGAGCTGGCGGGGCGGCTGGGCCGGGTGCTCACCGTGTACCAGAACCGCCGCTGGGACGGCGACGCTCTCACCGTAAGGAAACTGCTCGACGCCGGCGTGCTGGGTGAGGTGCTGCGTTTCGAAAGTTCCATGGAGCGCTGGGCACCGCAGATCAGCAAGGCCTGGAAGGCCGGCGCGGGCGTGAACGACGGCGGCGGGGTCCTCTACGACCTCGGCACCCACGTGCTGGACCTGGCGCTGCAGTTGCTGGGCCCCCGCGACGGTCAGGTACGCGGAAATCACCGCGCGCCGTGCACAGGAACGCGCTGACGACGACGTCTTCCTGGCGCTCCGGCACGAGTCCGGCGTCATCAGCCACCACGCACTGAACTTGAGCAGCCGCCTGCACGGCCCGCGCTTCCGGATCCTGGGCAGCGACGCCGGCTTCGTGAAGTACGGCATCGACCCGCAGGAACCGTTCATCCTGGCCGGCGGCCTGCCCGCGGACCCTGCGTACGGCCTCGACTCGCAGGAGAACTACGGGATCCTGGAGCGCGACGGCGTCCGCACGCCCGTGCCCACCGAGCGCGGCGCCTACCAGGAGTTCTATCGGATCCTCGCCGAAAAGATCGGCGACGGCGGAGCCTCCTCCGCGCTGCCCCTCCCGGTGGATCCGGCGGACTCGGCCGCGGTGCTGGAGCTGATAGAGCAGGCCCGCGAGCTCGCTGCCTGAAAACTTTTTCCGTGAAGGTGTAACTTTTCCGCGGCCCCTGGCGATGTAAGGGTCGTGCGGGCAACGCCCGCGCCACAGACCACCGGCAGCCGACCGTTGCTGCCGTGCCAATGCCAGACATTTTGTCGGAGGGTTCCATGTCCTTGTTCACTGTCCTTGCCACCAGCAAAGTCGCAGCCGGCCTCCTCGCCGCCGGAGCCGTCACGGTAGGCGGTTCCGGCGTAGCCGCGTTCGCCGGCGCGCTTCCTGCCGATCTTCAGCAGAAGGCCCATGAACTGATCGGCGCACCTGCTCCTGTTGCCCAGGAACTTGCCGGAGAAGCCGGCGCCGCGAAGGCGAAGGCCACCGACGCTGCTGGTGCCGCTGCTGCCGACGCACAGGAAAAGGCAGCTGATTCCGCCGACGGCGCGGAGGCGACTGCTGCCGACGCCGTCGAAGCCGCGAAGGCAAAGATCGCAGGCGCTGTTGCGGCCGCGAAGGCGAAGGCCGCCGACGTCGTCCTGCCCGAATCGTTCGGACTGTGCAAGGCGCTGCTCAGCGGTGGGGGGCTGAACGCGGACGCCAAGGTTCCGGGCTATGAGTCCCTGGTTGTCGCCGCAGGCGGCGAGGCCAACGTTGACGCGCACTGCGAAGAGGTTGTGGCAGGCGTCGACGCCCAGCTCGAAGCCCGCGGCACGGCTTCGGCCGAGGCCAACACCGGTGCGAACGCAAGCCTGCCGGCTGTGCCTGCTGTCCCGGCAATTCCCGCCGCGCCGGGCGCCCCGGCTGTTCCTGCCGTGCCTGCCGTTCCGGGGACCCCGGCCGAGCTTCCCGGCAAAGTTGGCGGACTGGCCGATTCCGTCCGTCCCTAAGGCCGCGACTAGGCTCTAACGATGAGGGGCTCCCTGTTTTCGGGCGGGGAGCCCCTGCAATGTAACAGACGACAGCGCCGTTTCCCGGGTCATCGGACGAGGCGGCAGCGCTGCGTGGGATGGAGGGCCGCGGGTGCTGGACCCTTTGGCTGACGAATACACGCCGACGGTCGGGGAGGACCCCGCACTGTTCTTCACGGCTGCCTACAACAGCTTCTCCGGCCAGGTGCGCGGATACCTTCAGGCCCGCGGCGTCCACGACCCCGAAGCGGTCACCCAGGATGTTTTCCTGGCCTTGTACCCGAAAATCCCATCCCTTCACGGCGGCCTCCAGGGAGCGAAGTCGCTGCTCTTCTCGATCGCACACGCACGCCTGGTGGACCACTACAGAAAACGGGAGCGCGAACCGGCGTTCAGTTCCTTTGAGCCGGAACTGGATGACCGCCGCGCACCGTCGGCCGAGGCACAGGCGTTCGGCCACGGCGAGGGGCTTGGCGTGACCGAGCTGCTGGCGGGGCTCAGGGACGATTACCGCGAAGTGCTGGCCTTGCGGGTCGTGGCGGACCTTTCACTGGAAGAAACGGCGGCCATCATGGGGAAGACGCAAGGGGCTGTGAAGCAGTTGCAGCGCAGGGCCCTGCACGCACTCCGGAAGTGCGCGCTACAAAGGAATGGCAGATCATGAGCGAAAAACCCCGCTAACGACGCTGCCGCGGGCATCGACCGCCTGCTGGCAGAGGCCGGCCTTCGTGACGCGGCGGACCTCCGCGGCGAACTGCTGGAACTCCGTGCCCTGGCCGAAGTCCGCCCGGAGCCTTCGGCGCAACTGCAGGCCCTGATGGTGCCGGGCGCCGTCCTCCGGCACGCGGAGGACCCCGCGACCGACAGCACTGCCGCCGCGCCCGTGGACGAACTGTCCGCGCGCCGCAGCAGGCGCCGCTTGGCGGTCACCGCCGTCGCCGTCGCGGCATCACTCGCGGCCGGTGCCACGGCTGCAGCAGCTTCCGACGGCGGCATCCCGGCTGCCTTGAGCCACCTGGGCGAGGCGGTGGGCACCGTTGTCGCCAAGGTGCTCCCGGCGCCGGCCGCGCCGCCCGCAGCTCCGGCGGCGCCATCCTTCAGCCCGCATCCCACTGAGGCGGCCCACGCCCCGGGCGCAGCCCCGGCTCCTTCCACCACCGCCACGCCGCCCGCCGGGAACCCGGCCCCCGTGACCCCGCATCATTCCGGAAGTTCCGTTGAACCGCGGAAGGACATTCCGGTCATTCCCTCGGAAGGACCGGTCAAAGTGCCTGTGCCCGCGCCCACAGCGCCGGTGCCGGTCCCCTCGCCATCCCTGCCGGAGGTTCCGGCGAAACCCTAGGCCTGTTAAAACAGCAATCGACCGTCCCCAGCGGCTCCCCAGGCTCGTTCTTCGCCCGGGGCCACTCGCCGCTGTGGGCCCCGCGTTGATGTCGTTCTGGAGGTCCAAAACGACGTCTACGCAGGGGACAGTCGATTGTCGTAAGGCTGAAGCTACGCGGAAATCACTGCGCGCCGTGCACAGGAACTCGCCGACGACGACGCCTTCCTGGCGCTCGGGCACGAGTCCGGACTGCGGGACTCTTGACGGGCAAAGGGGCTGAGCGTAGCTTGCACTTGCACCGAACGTAGGGGGCTGGCCTAACGGTGCTTCAGCCCCCTATTGAACGGAGATGCCCCAATGTTCAAGCCCCATCTCGCGGCGGTCCTTGCCTGTGCGGCCGCCTTATTCGTAGGAGTTCCGGGAGCATCGGCGGCAACCGGGGCGCCCCAGTCCTCATCGTCAGCCGATCACAGCGTTGATCCCTCAACCCTCAACCCTCCGGTCCCGGCCGAGTTCAACCCCGTGTGCAAAACAGTCGGTGCGGGAACCATCTGTGATGTGGCGTTCACGGAGCCGTCGTTCTCGGGGGAACCGACAGGAATCCAGTGCGCCGGGCCTGCACCCTTTGAGGTCCTTATCAGCGGAACCAGGTCCGTGACCGGAAAACGCTACTACGACCTGAACGGGGACCTGACCGAGCGACACTTCCGGGACGAAATCCTCGGAACTCTGACGAATCCGCTGACCGGCGCCACCCTCTCCTGGTATGAGCGCAACCGGATCGACCATATCCTCGGAACCCCCGGCGACCCCGGCACAGGGACCGAGGCATTGACCAACCGCTTGCGGATCGCCGGGACGGACGGAACGGTCTTGATCGATGCCGGCCGAACAGTCCAGAACGCAGCGGACGATTCCGCACTTTTCGAAGCGGGACAGCATCCGTTCTTCGAGTACTTCGAGCACGGAGACTCCAGCGCGCTTCAGCCGATCTGCGAGGCGCTTTCCTAGGCCTGCTTAAACAGCAATCGACCGCCCCCAGCGGCTCCCCAGGCTCGTTCCTCGCCCGGGGCCACTCGCCGCTGTGGGCCCCGCGTTGATGTCGTTCTGGAGGTCCAAAACGACATCAACGCAGCAGTCGATGCGGGTGAAGCTAGGCCGAAACCAGCTCGTGCCAGTCGGCCACCAGGGGCAGGCCGTGGGCCTCGGACACCGAGTGGTGTGCCACGTGGCCGGCAGCGATGTTGAGGCCGGCGGCCAGGGCGGGGTCGCGGTCGAAGGCGGCCTTGACGCCCAGGTTGGCCAGGGCCACGGCGTAGCGCAGGGTGACGTTGGTCAGCGCGTAGGTGGAGGTGTTCGGCACGGCGCCGGGCATGTTGGCGACGCAGTAGAAGATCGAGTTGTGCACCTTGTAGGTGGGTTCCTGGTGCGTGGTGGGGTGGGTGTCGGCGAAGCAGCCGCCCTGGTCCACTGCGATGTCCACCAGCACGGAGCCCGGCTTCATGCGGGAGACGAGCTCGTTGGAGACCAGCTTCGGTGCCTTCGCACCCGGGATCAGGACGGAACCGATCACGAGGTCGGCGTCCACCACGGCCTTTTCGATCTCGTAGGCGTTGGAGGCGACGGTCTTCAGGCGGCCCTGGTACTGGGCATCCAGCTCGCGAAGGCGGTTGATGTTGATGTCCATGATGCTCACGTCGGCGCCGAGGCCCAGGGCCATAGCGGCGGCGTTGGTGCCGGCCACGCCCGCACCCAGCACCACGACCTTGGCCGGACGGACACCGGGGACGCCGCCCAGCAGCACGCCCTTGCCGCCGGCCGGGGCCATGAGGGAGTTGGCACCCACCTGCACGGAAAGGCGGCCGGCAACCTCGGACATCGGGGCCAGCAGCGGCAGTGCACGGCCGTCCTGCACGGTCTCGTAGGCGATGGCGGTGACGCCGGAGTTGATGAGCTCCTGGGTCAGCTCGGGCTCTGCCGCCAGGTGCAGGTAGGTGAAGAGGACCAGGCCCTTGCGGAAGCGGTGGTATTCGGCGGCAATGGGTTCCTTGACCTTCATGACCATGTCGGCGCGGGCCCACACGTCATCGGCTTCGGCAACGATCTCGGCGCCGGCGATCGAGTATTCCTCGTCGGTGATTCCGGAGCCCAGGCCTGCCCCGCGCTCCACCAGCACGGTGTGGCCGTGGGTGCGGAACTCGTGAACTCCGGCCGCAGTGATGGCTACACGGAATTCGTTGTTCTTGATCTCTTTGGGGACACCGATGATCATTTTTTGGGCTCCATTGTCGAAAGGCTTGCTGGGCCTTTGTGCGGTGGGGGACTGTGATTCCAGAATAGATCCGCTGTGAGCCACCAGACAGGAAAGCGCCCGACGGCGGGAAGTGACTTCCGCGTGATTCCGGGGTTTTTGCGATTCTTGCCTCGACATTTGTCGAACCGTGGGGCGGCAGGTGTCGCCTGATGTTGGGTGCCCTCCGAACGGCGCTGGCAGGTGTCCGAGGGGTGTCGCGCCCGCGCGCTCTCATGCCGCGCATCATCACCAAGCTGGCCAACGCAGGCTGCCCGCGCAGCACCTCCGGCCTGGTCATCCCACCGGCTACTCCTTCAACCTCGACGGCGCGGGGCGGACCGTCTGATGGATTCGATGCAGGTGGTGGTCAATCTCCTGGGCAACTGCGTGGCGACCTTCGTGGTGGCCAGGTGGGAGGGCAGCTTCGACCGCGAGGCCATGCTGCGTGCCTCCGGGGAGAGAAAGCGGAGCTTTCCCGGCAGTAGTCTTGCTGCATGCAGCAGGACGTGGAACAGCTTGTCGAGGAAGTGGCGCTCAAGCTCGGCCGCGGCCTGTCGCTGGAGGACCTCGACGGCGTGCTGCTCGCCTACAGCTCCAACCAGTCCCACGCCGACCGCGTCCGGGTGAACTTCCTGCTCAGCAAGAAGGTGCCCGCGGACGTGAGCGCCTGGCAGCTGTCGCACGGCATCGCCACGGCGGTGCGCCCGGTGGTGGTCCCGGCCAACGATGAACTGGGCATGCTGGGCCGGGTGTGCGTTCCCTTGCTGGTGCGCGGATTCCGGGTGGGGTACCTCTGGGTGCAGCAGGACCTCGAGGAGCAAAGCGCGACGGCGATCCTCGCCCAACTGCCCGGCGTGCGGAACGAACTGGACCTGCTGGCCGGGCTGCTGCTGGAATCCAACACCGCCGAGTCCGAGTTCCGGCGCCGCCGCGAACGCGAGTTCCTTTCCGCGTGCGAGGGCGAATCGAACGCGCTTGCCGCGGTGGCCGGCTGGAAGGAAATCCAGGGCAAAGCCCCGTGGCAGCTGGTGGTGGTGCTTGACGCCGGAGGAGGCGACGGCGTCGGCGATCCCCTCGCGGCGACCCTCATCCACCGCTCGGCCGCGCTGCAGTCCACCATCGGCGTCGACTCCGTGCTGTTCAGCGCCGGAGCAGAAACGCACGCCGTGATGCTGTTCCGGGAAACCGCCGGACGGGCCGTGCACGCGCAGGTGCTGGTGCACTACCAGCTGGAGCTGGCCAAGCGCTCCGGCCGCGGCGTGGAGCGGCTGATCCTGGGCATCAGCGAACCGTTGCCCGCGATCCGCGGACTCGGCCCCGCCTACCGGCAGGCAAAGCTTGCAGCCCAGGCCGCCGCCGTCGACCCCCGCCTCGGCGAGCTGGTGGACAGCCGTGCCACCGGCGTCTACCAGCTTTTCGACCGCCTGACGGCCCCGGGCGGCTGGGACGACCAGGGCTCAGTGCACTTCGGCACGCTCGAGGCCGCGGACCGCAATGGGGAACTCCTGCCGGTGCTCGAGCTGCTGTATGACAGCGACGGCTCGGTGCAGGAAGTGGCGAAGGAACTGCACCTGCACCGCAGCAGCATCTACAACCGGCTGGCGCGGATCCGGCAGCTGATCGGCGTCGATCCCCTCAACGGGGGAGTCCGGCTGGAACTGCACGCGGCGCTCAAGGCCAGGAGATGGGCGGCGCGGCCGCGGATCTGATCCCGGCCGCGGGCCTGAGGGTTTGGAAGTCTGGGCTCGGCAGAGGAGCTGAGGGCCTGGAGGCCGGGGCTCAGCTGTCGGCGGGGTCGCGGAGCGGGAGTTCGCCGGTTTCCGGCCTGGCCGTGCGGCGCCGGGCAAGCCTGTTGTCCACCCAGAAGGCGACCGCGACAAAAGCCACACAGGCGAACATGAAAGTGGCCACGAAATTCAGTCCCATGAGCGAACCCAAGGGGGCGGCAATGGCCATCGCGGCCAGGCCCGCCAAGATATGCCATCCCTTGAAATTTCGCACGGATTAAGGGTATCGCCGGGGGTGCGGCCCTTTGGCGTGTTCCGCGGGATTGTTGCTTGATCCTTATCACGCCGTCATGTGCGACGGGGCCGGTGTCATGCTTGGCCGGCAGGCTCTTCCGCTGCGGGGCCGGCCGGATCCGCGCCCTTTTTCTGGGCTTTCTGGGTTTCGAGCCAGGCCATGATGGCGCCGAGTCGGATGCGCCGGTGCGTGCCCCGGTACTCCACGGGGATCTCGCCCCGGTCGGTCATATTCCGCAGATAAGTGTGCGAGATTCCCGCAAGCTCCGCCGCCTGTGAGGTGGTGAGCATTTCCTCGACGCTGCTGACGCTCACCGCTTCGCCGCGGCCGAGCCTCTGGAGCATGTCGACGACGGCGTCCCGCGCCGTGGCGGGGAGACGGTGGACGGTGCCGTCCACGAACACCGTGATGTCGTTGCTGTCCTGGAGCGAACGGGCCAGGCCTTGGGCTTCCTCGGCGGGCAGCCCGGGAGTTACGCGGGGGGCTCTCAATGCCATGGCAGAAGCCTATCGGTCCGCTAGGCCCTGAACCGAGCCCGGCAAAGTTGGAAGCGAACAGGGCGGCAGCCCGCGAAGGCGGCCGGACTATTCAGGCCGTGGGGCGCCGCGGGGTCCCGTGCTGCCCGGGGGGCGGTCCGTGAAACAGCCCGGGCTCAGCCGCCCGCAATTTCCCGCAGGACCCTCAAATGCTCGGCCCATGCCTCGCGCCCGTCGGGTGTCAGACTAGCCGAGGTCCGCGGCAACTTGCCGGCAAAGCTCTTCTTGATTCTCACGTACCCGGCCTTTTCGAGGAGGGACAGTTGTTTGCTCAGCACCGAATCACTCACCTGGATGGCATCCCGGATGTCTTTGAAATCGAGCATTTCGGCATGTGCAAGCGCGGCCATGATGGAAAAGCGGACCGGTGAATGGACAAGCTCGTTGAGCCCATGGCGGGGATGGTCTACGGCGCTCATGCGCGCAGCTCGCGGAACGCCGCGGCCAGGCCGACGGCGGCCAGGAAGATGGCAGCAGGGACGTAGAACCACAGGTTTCCCGTGGGGAAGAATATGGCTCCCAGAATCAAGGCTGCGCAATAGAGCGTGAAGTAGGCAAAGAGGGAGGTCAGGAACCGCCGGGTGAATCCGGCCTTGGCGGATTTCTGGAACATCGGCCAGATGCTTGCCGTCGCGGCTCCCCAGATGCCTGCGGATACGGCCAGCAAGGGTGCGCCGTAACCGGTGTGGGTGACGATCTGCATGCCAATCATCAGGAAGGAACCAATGATGGCCAGGCTGGTGAAGACCATCGCCGCAGGCCAGGCGGCTGAACTGGTGGAAATGGATCCGATCGAGTCGGCCTTTGCTAGTAGCTCCCGCGCACTTTCCGGAGACAAGCTACCTGTCGTTTCGTCCATGACGTTCCCCCTGTTGTTTGTGTTCAGTGCGACGATTCTAGGAAAGTACTTTCCAATACGTCAAGTACTTTCCATTGTTCCCGGCCCCGCCTGGATGGATTGGACCGCATTGGGAAACTTCCAGGAAACTCGTCGTTGACACCTTCGACTAACGCGCGTAACCTAAATCACACGCTCCAAGGTAACGCGCGTTACCTACGCAACCTGGAGTGGCAACCAGAGCAAGCACAGGCTTTGTTCGACGAAGAGCAAGTGGAGCGTTCAATGGCGAGAAGCACCGCCGAGGGCAAGGCCGGCAAGACCGCGAAAGCCGCGGGCAAAGCCGCTAACGTGTCAGGCAAGCCCCGGCAGCGCGGGGTCACCATGACAGACGTCGCCCGGCACGCCGGGGTTTCCCGCACCACCGTCTCCTTCGTCCTGAGCAACCGCGCGAATGCGGGCATCTCCGAGGAAACCCGGAACCGCATTGCCGAGGCCGTCCTGGAACTCGGGTACCGGCCAAACGCCGGCGCCCGCGCCCTGGCCTCGCAGCGCAGCGACTGGTACGGCATCGTCACCGAGATCGTTACAGCCCCGTTCGCCGTGGACATCATCAAGGGAGCCCAGGATCAGGCCTGGCTGGACCGCCGCTTCCTGCTCATCGCGCCCTCCGATCAGGCCGATGCCGTAGGACCCAACCAGGGCCTGGAAGATGCCGCCTTTGAAAAGCTGCTGGAACAGCGGGTGGAGGGCGTTCTTTACGCTGCGACATTCCACCGGGGAGTGCACGTTCCGAAAAGTGCCAACGAGGTTCCCACCGTCCTCATCAACTGTTTCGACGCCGACGGCAAACTCCCCTCGATTGTCCCGGACGAACACGCCGGGGGACGGGTCGCCGTCGAACGTTTGCTCCAGGCGGGACACACCCGTATTGGTGTCATCAACCTGGATCCGGCCATTCCGGCCGCCGTCGGACGCTTGGCGGGTGCCCGCGAAGCACTCTCCGAGGCCGGGCTGGATCTGGATCCGGAACTCGTCGTCTCGGGTTACGCGACGGCGGACGGCGGCTATGCGGCCGCCTGCACGATTCTTGACCGGTACAAGGAGGGGGAGGGCCGGCCGACGGCCCTGTTCTGCCTCAACGACCGGATGGCGATGGGCGCCTATGACGCCATCAAGGAACGGGGACTGACCATCCCCGGAGACATCGCCGTGATCGGCTTCGACAACCAGGAACTGATTGCGGCCTACCTCAGGCCCAAGCTGACCACGGTTGCGTTGCCCTTCGAAGAAATGGGCGCCCTGGGCGTCCGGACGCTCGCAGCTCTCACAGCAGGACAGCCGATCGCTGCCGACCAGCAGCTGGTCGACTGTCCGCTGCTTGAACGTTCTTCAGTCTGACCGCGAAATCACTACTGAAGATCTGCCCCACCCCACCTTTCAGCAAGACAGGAATGAGATATCCATCATGACACAATCCCGGTTTCTGAGGTCCGCGCGCATCACTGCCGCCGGCCTGGCCGTGGGGGCGTTGCTCCTCACAGGCTGTTCGGCCACCGCAAACAAGCCCGCCGGTTCCTCCGGCGCGGCTGCGGACCAGAACGCGCTGCTCACCATTCCGCGCGAGGACATGAGCACGTTTGACCGCAACTTCAACCCGTTCGCCCCCACTGTGACCCCGATGGTCCAGCAGGCAATTTACGAGCCACTGCTCATTTCCAACCCGCTCAAGGGCGATGCCGTGCCTTGGCTCGCCACCAAATGGGAGGTGGCCAAGGACGGCAAATCCATCACCTTCACCTTGCGCGACGGCGTGAAGTGGTCCGACGGCAAGCCGCTCGTGGCCGAGGACGTAGTACTGACGTTCCAGTTGCAGAAGAAGATCAAGGGCGGCTTCGAATACCTGAAGGAGGTCGCGGCCGAGGGAAGCAACAAAGTTACCTTCAGCTTCAACACGCCGTGGTCGCCGGCCCTCTACGAAGTTGGACAGCTCCCCATCCTGCCCAAGCACGTCTGGTCTGCAGTGAAGGATCCCGGCAAGGATGCCAACTCCAAGCCCGTGGGCACCGGTCCGTACACCGAAGTGGAGTCCTTCCAGGCCCAGTCCTTCGTATTGAAGAAGAACCCCAACTATTGGCAGCCGGAAAAGCAGAAGATCGCCGGGATCAAGATGCTGGCCATGTCCGGCAACGATGCAGCCAACCTCGCCGCCGCGAACGGCGACGTCGACTGGGCCACGCAATACATTCCGAACATCGAGAAGACCTTCGTCTCCAAGGACAAGGAACACCGCCACTACTGGTTCCCGCCCACGGGCGCCATGATCAACTGGCAGCTGAACACCACCAAGGCCCCGTTCAACGACCCACAGGTCCGCAAGGCGCTCAGCATGGCCGTTGACCGCGACCAGGTCACCAAGATCGGCATGAGCGGCTACGCTCAGCCCGCCGACTGTACCGGACTCTCCGGCCATTACGAGGGCTGGAAGAACCCCGCGGTCAAGGACAACTGCAGCTGGACCAAGCTCAACGTGGAGGAAGCCAACAAGCTGCTGGATGAGGCAGGCTACGCCAAGGGCGCCGACGGCAAGCGCACCCTGAAGGATGGCAAGCCCTTCGAGTTCAAGATTTCCGTGGGCGCCAGTTCCTCCGACTGGCTCTCCGTTGCCAACGTGATCTCCCAGAACCTGCAGGCCGTGGGCGTCACCGCCAAGGTGGACTCCCCGGACTGGGCCTCTGTGGTAGCCGGCTACGAACAGGGCACCTTCGATTCCGGCATCGTCTGGAGCGCGAACGATCCCAGCCCGTATAAGTACTTCAACAACTCCATGGGCACCGCCTCGGTGAAGCCCGTCGGGACCAAGACCTTCGACAACTACCACCGCTTCGGCGACCCCAAGGCCGACGCCCTCCTGAAGGAATTCGCCGCGAGCGGTGATGAAGCCAAGCAGAAGGACATCGCCTACAAGCTCCAGGAGGAGTACAACGAGGTCGCACCGCTGGTGCCGCTCTTCTCGGGCCCGGAATGGGGCGCCTACAACGACACCCGCTTCACCGGCTGGCCTAGCGAAGAGAACGCCTACGCAACCCTCTCGGACCGGTCCGCCACGACGGTGCTTGTGCTGACCACGCTGGAACCGCGCAAGTAATCCCCACCCGGTTCCCTGGCCTTGCTTCGCTTCGGCCAGGGAACCCGGGCGGAGTGGGCCCGTTCCCCTGCCTGCCCGGCGGCGCTGCAACGCTGTTCCCAGCAACGCCGCCGGGCGGCCACCATCTCTTTTCCGGCCGTGGCCTCTCACGGTTCCGGCCGCCGCAATTCCCGAATGGAGGGAAACCGTGCGCTTCATCCTGCGCCGTTTAGGTTTCTACCTGATCGCCTTCTGGGCATCCATCACACTGAATTTCCTGCTCCCGCGCTTCATGCCCGGTGACCCTGTCTCGCGCATGTTTGCCCGCACCCAGGGCAAGATGCAGCCCGAACAACTGGAGGCGCTGCGCAAGCTCCTCGGCGTCGACGACCGTCCCATCTGGGAGCAGTACGCCGATTACCTGCACAACATCGTCACTGGCAACATGGGTGTTTCCATCTCCCGCTTTCCCACGCCCGTCACCGAGGTCATCGCCTCCCAGATCGGCTGGACCCTCCTGCTCGGCGGGACCGCGCTGGTGATTGCCGCCGTCGTGGGCAACCTGCTGGGCATCCTGGCCGCCTGGCGGCGCGGCGGCGCGATCGACTCGGCCCTGCCGCCCCTTCTGATCTTCATCGGCTCCTTCCCGTACTTCTGGCTGGCGATGGGCGCGCTGTACCTGTTCGGCGTGATCCTGGGCTGGTCCCCGTTGCGCCATGCGTTCAGCGACGGCCTGGAACCGGGCTTCAGCTGGGAGTTCATTTCCGACGCCGGTGCGCACCTGGTGCTGCCCGCGTTGACGATCGTGCTCGTTTCGGTGGGTGGCTGGATGCTCGGCATGCGCAACACCATGATTGCCACCAACTCCGAGGACTACATCACCATGGCCGAGGCCAAGGGCCTTAGGCCGAGCCGCATCATGTTCCGTTACGCCGCCCGCAACGCCATGCTGCCCTCCGTGACCAGCTTCGGCATGAGCCTGGGCTTCGTCGTAGGCGGTGCCCTGCTGACCGAGGTGGTGTTCGCCTACCCGGGCGTGGGCTACCAGCTGCTGAACGCCGTGCAGGGCCTGGACTACCCGCTCATGCAGGGCTTGTTCCTGACCATTACCGCTGCCGTGCTCCTGGCCAACTTCCTGGTGGACATCCTCTACGTCCGCCTCGACCCGCGTGTACGCAGCAACTAGGGGATCGATCATGACTACTTTCATTGAACCCTCACCTTCCGCGCCGGAAACCGGTGGGGAAAGCCCGACGGCGGCACCCGCCTCCGCTTCTGAATCCCGCCTGGCCGGCAAGTCGCCCCACAAACCGAAGCAGGGCCTGGTCCACGGTCTACTCACCAACACCAAGGCCATGGTGGGCGCAAGCATCCTGCTGGTGTTCATCGCTTTGGCGCTACTGGCTCCGGTCCTCTTCCCCGGCGATCCCTCCCGTATTACGGACATGGCGTCGCTGGAGCCCTCCGCCGAACATTGGCTCGGCACCACCGCCAAGGGCCAGGACGTCATGGCACTGACCGTCCACGGCTCCCGCAGTTCGCTGCTGGTGGGCCTCACCGTGGGCTTCGCGTCCACCTTCGTGGGCATCCTGGTGGGCCTGGCTTCGGCATACTTCGGAAAGTTCATCGATGAAGCGTTGTCCCTGGTCACCAACGTGTTCCTGCTCCTGCCCGGCCTGCCGCTCCTCGTAATCCTGGCCGCCTTCCTCCCGCCGGGCCTCGGCACCGTGATCGTCGTCCTGACCATCACCGGCTGGGCAGGGTCTGCCCGGGTGCTGCGCTCGCAGGCGCTGTCCATCCGGTCCAAGGACTTCGTGGCCGCAGCCGTGGTGTCCGGTGAACGCGCCGGCCGGATCATGTTCCGGGAAATCCTGCCCAACATGGCCTCGATCGTGATGGGCACCCTGCTGGGCTGCGTCATCTACGGCATTGGCGCCCAGGCCGGCCTGGAGTTCCTGGGCCTGGGCGATGTCAGCACCGTCTCCTGGGGCAACAACCTCTTCTGGGCGGGTAATGAAGGCGCCCTGCTCACGGGCAGCTGGTGGGTGTTCGTGCCCTCGGGCCTGTGCATCGCCCTGGTGGCCTTCTCCCTGGCCCTCATCAACTACGCCGTGGACGAGGTCACCAACCCCCGCTTGCGCAAGATCAAGCCAGCGAAGCCCGCCGCCGTCGTCGTCGGATCAACCACCGGAAGGAGCGCCGCGAAATGACCGTCTCCCAAGTCTCCTTCGGCTCCCACGAGCCCGTCTTGGAGGTCAAGGACCTCACCGTGAAGTACGTGGGCGATACCCGCTCCACCACCGCCGTCGATCGTGTTTCCTTCAGCATCGGCACCGGCGAGATCTTCGGCCTGGCCGGTGAGTCCGGCTGCGGCAAGTCCACCATCGCCAACTCGATCATGCGCCTGCTCAAGGACCCCGCGAAGATCGCCGGCGGGAGCATCCGCTTCGGCGGCAAGGACGTGCTGGCCATGAGCCCGGAGGAGCTGCGCCGCTTTCGCTGGCAGGACGTGGCCATGGTGTTCCAGTCGGCCATGAACTCGCTCAACCCGGTGCTGACCATCGGCGAGCAGATCACGGACATCTACAGCACCCACGCCGGCTACTCCCGCAAGGAATCCCTGCGCCGGGCCGCGGAACTGCTGGAACTGGTGCGGATCGATCCCGTACGGCTCAAGTCCTACCCGCACCAGCTTTCGGGCGGCATGCGCCAGCGGGCCGTGATCGCCATGGCCGTGGCCCTAAAGCCGTCCCTGCTGATCCTGGACGAACCCACTACCGCGCTGGATGTGGTGGTGCAGCAGGAAATCATGGCCCAAATCAAGGAACTGCAGCACGAACTGGGCTTCTCCGTCCTGTTCATCACGCACGACATGTCCCTCATGGTGGAGCTCTCGCACCGCATGGCCGTGATGTACGGGGGCCGGATCGTGGAAACCGCGAAGGCCGCGGAGATCCACACCGCCCCGCAGCACCCCTACACCCAGGCCCTGATGGGCGCGTTCCCGCCGCTCACTGGCCCGCGCGTCCCGCTCACGGGACTGGCCGACGGCGTGAAGTTCCGCGACATCCCGGACCTCGCCGAGTTCTCGCCCGGCCACTTTGTGGCACCAGTTTTCGAAGGAGCCTCCCGATGAGCAGCACCAGCCTCGCCGCCTCGGCGGCGGCCACCGGCGCCACCGGAACCACCGGCCCGGCCTTGGAAATCCGCGGCCTCAGCAAGACCTTCCCCATCGGCGGGCTGTTTTCGCGCAAGGCCGTCCGGGCCCTGCACCAGGTGGACCTGAGCCTAGGCCGCGGCGAAATCGTGGCCTTGGTGGGAGAGTCCGGTTCCGGCAAGAGCACCCTGGCCCGCTGCGTGGCCAGGCTCGAAAAGCCGAGCTCCGGGGAGATCCTGCTGGACGGCGTCGACGTCCTCAAGCGGGACCGCTTCCAGGCTTCCCGGGAGTACCGCTCCCAGCTGCAGATGGTGTTCCAGGACCCCTTCGGCTCGCTCAACCCGGCACACCGGATCGAGCACTTCCTGCGCCGCTCCCTCGCGATCCACGGCAAGGCCGGCTCCGCCGCCGGAACGCAGCAGCGGCTCGAGGAGCTCATGGCCACCGTGGGCCTGCAGCCGGACATGCTCAATTCCTACCCGCACGAACTCTCCGGCGGGCAGCGCCAGCGCGTGGCCATCGCCCGGGCGCTGGCCGTGGAACCCCAGGTGATCCTCGCGGACGAGCCGACCTCCATGCTGGACGTTTCCGTGCGGATCGGGATCCTGAACCTGATGCGCAAGCTCCGCGACGAGCAGGGCATCTCGATGCTCTACATCACCCACGACCTCGCCTCCGCCCGCTACCTCGCGGACCGCACGGCAGTGATGTTCGCCGGGGAACTCGTGGAGGAAGGCGAATCGCTGGACCTCCTGGCCAATCCGGCCCACCCGTACACGCAGCTGCTGGTTTCCGCGGTGCCGGACCCGGCCCGTTCGGGCTCCTACGATCCCGTCCGCAGGGCCGAGCTGCGCGCCGCGGTGATGAGTCCGGCGTCGTGCGCGTTCGACGGCGACCCCGAGCAGCCGTGCTCCGCCGAGCAGCCCGTCCGGCATCGCGTGGGCGATCCCGAAAACCGCCACTGGGTGCGCTGCCACCTGTACCGTCCCGCCGCCGGCTCCGCCGGCCACGCCCTCGAAGAAGCCAAGGTCTCCTGAATGACTGAACTGACCCACCCGCTCGCCACCGTTCCCCGCGGGGAACTCGTGGCCCGCGCCGAAGCCGACCCGCACCGCCCCCGCTTCCACTTCGTTTCCCCGGCCGGCTGGCTCAACGACCCCAACGGCGTCAGCCAGTGGAACGGCACGTACCACCTCTTTTACCAGTACAACCCGGAGGGCGCCTTTCACCACCGCATCCTCTGGGGCCACGCGGTCTCCACGGATTTGGTCCGCTGGGAGGACGTGCCCGTGGCGCTGGAGCCGGGTGCCGGGCCCGATTCGCCCGATCGGGACGGCTGCTGGTCCGGTGTCCTGGTGAACGACGGCGGCACGCCCACCCTGGTGTACTCCGGCCGGCACGGCGAGCACGAACTGCCCTGCGTAGCAGTGGGCTCGCCTGACCTGCTGAGCTGGGCGAAGGCCCCGGAGAACCCGGTGATCGCGGCCCCGCCGGCCGGCGTCGACATCACCGCCTACCGCGACCACTGCGTCTGGCGGGAAGGGGAGAAATGGCGGCAGCTGGTGGGCTCGGGCATCCGCGGCCGCGGCGGCACGGCGTTCCTGTACGAGTCCGCGGATCTGCGCTCCTGGGACTACGTGGGCCCGCTGTTCATCGGCGACGCCTCGGGCGACCCGGAGGCCACGGACTGGACCGGCACCATGTGGGAATGCGTGGACTTGTTCCGTGCGGCCGCGGGCACCCTGGGCAGTCCTGGCGGCCCGGGGGAGGACGCGCTGGTCTTCTCCGCGTGGAACGACGGCGACACCCGCCACCCGCTGTACTGGACAGGCCGCTACTCCGGGGACACATTCGAGCCCGCCGCCCTGCACCGGCTCGACTACGGCGGCCGCTACTTCTACGCCCCGCAGTCCTTCCAGGACGAATCCGGCCGGCGGATCATGTTCGGCTGGCTGCAGGAAGGCCGCCCCGATGAAGCAGCCGTGGAAGCCGGCTGGTCCGGCGTGATGAGCCTGCCCCGCGTCACCACCCTGGCCGCGGACGGCACGCTGTCCTTCGCGCCGGTGCCCGAACTGGAACGGCTGCGCAGCGGACATGTCCAGCTGCCGGGACGGGTCCTGGTGGGTGCGGGCGCGACCGTGGAGACCGGTGTTTCCGGAAACCAGCTGGATATGGAACTCGAGCTGCAGCTGTCCGCCGGTTCCGTGGTGCGGCTCGGACTGCTGGGTTCGGACGACGGGCGCGAGGAAACCGTCGTCGAACTGGCCCTGGACGCGGACGGTTCCTCCGGAACGCTGCGCCTGGACCGTACCCGCAGCAGCGTGGCCGCCGAAGAGGAGGGCCTCGACACCGAGCCGAAGGAGGGCCCGGTCACCATGCCCGAGGGCCGCGTCTCGCTGCGCGTCCTGGTGGACCACTCCGCCGTCGAGGTCTTCGCGAACGGCAAGCCGCTCACCGCCCGCGTCTATCCGGCGCTCGGCGGGGAAGCCGTGAGCCTCGCCGCCGCGGCCGGCACCGCGCGGCTGGTGTCCTTCGATGCCTGGACCATGGGGGAGATCTTCGGAGGCGAGCGCGTCCTCTTCCCCTAAACCTAGGGGCCGACCCTCAGTACCTTTTCCAAGCCCATACCTGATGCAGGATGAGGGCGTGCTGACCCCGGCACTCACACGATTGGGCCCGTGGTCCATGTGCCGGAGCGTGGCAAGTCCCCGCTGAATCAAGACCTACTCGTATGGCAGCACCCAGACTGCCCAGAACAAAGGGATCTCATGGAAGATACACCCGCTGACTCCCGTCATGCACTCCTTACCGAAACCGGTGCGGTCGCGCTCGGCGGATCGCTCGACACTGCATCAGGCGACTCACCCTCGAAGGGATCAGCCGGGATGCGCCCGATCTATCACTTCAGCGTGCCCGACAATTGGAAGAATGACCCGCAGCGCCCCATCTACCTTGACGGGGAGTACCACTACTACTACTTGTACAACGCTGACTACCTGGATGGCGGCGCGGGGACACGGAATTCGTGGAGCCCAGGACCAGGGTTCGTCATCGCCGGAGTGGTGGTCGAGTATGGCGTGAAGGTCGCTCCGCCGTCGGTGGAGTAGTACACCCACTGATCGGTCGCGTTGGTGGGGCCCTCATCGACGGAGACGAGCGCCACGAGCGCTCCTGCACCGAATCCCGCCGTGTTGTTCGTATCGATGACGATCGATCCTGCCATAGGCGAGCCGAAGCTTGTCCCCTCAGGGATGGCAATACCCCCGTCCTTGTATACGACGTTGTCGGTCGTAGTCGCATGACGCCAAGCCGTCTGGGTTGAAACGCCGTTGTAGTCGGCGTCGTACAAGTAGTAGTAGTTGTACTCCCCGTTGAGGTAGACAGGGCGGATCGGGTCGTTCTTCCAGTGATCAGGAACGGAGAAGTGGTACTGCGGGCGGTATTGCTCGGCATCCGGGTTGTCAGCGTGGGCCGCCAGGGGGCTAAGCCCCGTGGAACCTATCACGCCGGCGAGAGCGCCGACCCAGAGAGGTAGGACGCGAGATTTCCATTTCATGATTAAGCAACCCCCATTGATTAACGCGCGTTACTAACGCGCGTTAACATAGCCCATCGTCGCATCTTTGGGAAGAGTGGTGGTGCGATTGGCAGACTCGCGCTCGACGAGCCGGCCCCGGCACGCCGAGCCCAAGAACGCCGTGAAACACTGCGCCCATCTCTCGGGAACGGGAGCGCGACAGTCGTGAGAGCCGACCTTAAGCGCTGCACGGCTGGTGTCCGTCAAGGTCCACCAGCTTTCGGACACGGCGCGGATGACCTCCGCGGCGCCGTTTGCCCCGCTGCCCGCCGCCACCGGAAGCGCCCGGCCCAACCTGGGTGCGTACACGGTGGTGCCCGGCGGACGCTGGGAAAGCACGGGCGCCGGGTTGGCCGGAACCTTCGACAAGGACTCGACGGCGATGAGTCCGGCGTCGTTCACGGATGTGCGGGTCCAGGCCGCGGTGCGCTTCAGCGGTGAACCCTTCGCCGGTGCCATGCGCAACCGCGGCCTCGCCCCGGAACACGGCTACGGCGGTGCGGGCTCGGTGCTGCTGCGCTCTTCCGCGGACGGCTCGAGCGCGTACTACGTGAATCTGGACCCGAACCTGCGCGAAGTCCGCGTGTTTTTGCTGGTCAACGGGGTGTTCAACCCTGCGACGGGCATCCTGGCGAAGGTCCCGCTGGCCCTCTCGCAGGGCGTGAGCTACCAGCTGGACACGGCGATCCAGGGGAACCGGATTACCGTCTCCGTGGATGGCGTGCAGCTGATCGACATCACGGACGCGCAGTTCAGCTCGGGGAAGGTGGGCGTGAACGTCTTCGACGGCCGCGCCGCCTACCAGGACCTCGTCGTCACGCCGCTCTGAGCCGGAGGTAGAAGTCCCGCCGGCCCGGGTTTCGCCCGCTGAAGCGTTGTTTGCCCGCCCAAATTTGAGCGGGCAAACAACGTTTCGGCGGGGCAAAACGCGCTAGCCGAAATGCCCGACGCCGGCACCCGGCTTGCCCGACGCCGGCACCCGGCTTGGGCGCCGCCGGCACCCGGCTTGGGTACCGCCGTCGCGACAGGGATCAGGGCTGAATGAGCTCCCGGGCGAACGCGATCCACTCCGCCTGCTGCGCCGTGCCCAGGTGCCCTGCGGTCAGCCGGCGGAACTTCTCCTCCACCTCGGCCGGGCTGAGTGGATGCCGGCTCCCGCCACGGGCGTGGTCCACCCGCGAGGCGAAAGTCCCGCTGTCCGTGAAGACCTCCACCAACGGCTCCCGACCGCTTTCCGGGTCCCGCACAACCTCGATGCGCGCCAGTTGCTCCAGGACTCCGGGACCCTCGAAGTGCCTGAAGTCCTCCGGCATCAGCTCCTTGCCCTCCATCAGGAGGGCAAGGGACACCGGCAGGCTCATCCGCGCCTGGGCCGCGTCCGACGGTGCGGGCGGGCAGATCATGGGCTGCAGGAAGCCGCTGACGTGCACCCGCACGGCCCGGACATCCGCGGGATCCAGGGCCTCCGCGGCGAGGATGCCCAGGAAGGCGTCGATGGCTGTGTGGGCGCTGCGGCAGCTGGCGTAGGGCTTGATGGCGGAGTTCCCGAAGTGCCAAATGGAGCCCAGTCCTTCCACCAGGAGCCCGGGCTCCACCTCGTCGGAGCCGCCGTGTGTGGCGAAGAACCCGCCCCACACCGGTTCGAACACCTGCCACGGACCGTTCGCACCCGCCCGCGCCAGCAGCGCCGCTTCGAGGCCCGCCCGCGCGGCCTGTCCGGGGTGGAACTGTTTGGTCATGCTGCCGTCGGCGGAAAATGCCCAGCCGCCGGCACTGGAGCTCGCCGCGATGCCCAAGGCCGACGCCGACTGCCCGCCGTCCAGGCCCAGCATCACCGAGGCGGCGGCCGCTGCCGCGAACACCCCGCAGGTCGCCGTCGAATGCCAGCCCCGCGCATTGTGCCGGTCGTAGCCGCCGAGGGCGAGCTGCACCCGGCGTCCCACCTCATAGCCGGCCACCAGCGCGGGGAGGAGGCGCCCGCCGGGGCCGGCGCCGTCGTCGGGCACTTCCCCCGCGGGCGTTTCCATGGAAGAAAGGAGCGACAGCAGCACCGGGACCACGACGGCGCCGGAGTGGTCGCAGCCTTCCGTGTCGTCGATCTCGAGGCAGTGGGCCGCCACTGCGTTAACGAAGGCGGCGTCCAGCGGATCCAATGTGGCATGGTTGTGCCACAAACCTCCGACGCCGGCCAGCGGCACCGGACCAGGCCGGCGGAACACCGCCCGCGCGGCCCTGGCCGGGGGTTCGTGCTGGCCCGCCACCATGGCGCCGAGCGTGTCCAAGAGATGGTCGGAGGCCTTCCGCGCCAGCCCGGGGGAGAGGGGCCGGGACGCCATGCCGGCTACCCACTCCCCCAAGCGAACGGCCAGCGGCGGGAGCGCGAGGGTGGGGCCCGCCGCCGTCATGATTCCGCTGTCGTCATGATTCCCGTGCCGCCAGTTCCAGGAACCGGCGGTAAGGGTGGTCGGCTTCCACCGGCTGCCCGGCCCAGTGCGCCGCAAGTTCGCCGCACGTCGCGATCCAGGCCTCCCCGGAGGCGATTGTGGAGGACAGGAAGTCTTCCAGCATCCGCGCCCGTCCCGGGGTGCCCATGATTTCCGCGTTGAGCCGGAGCGTGAGCACTGTCCCGAAGCGCCGTGCGGCGGCGAACTCGACATCCCAGTTGGCCCGGACGGCCTCCAGGCTCTGGATGCGGGACTGTCCCGGCGGGAACGGCGGGTCCAGGTTGAAACCCAGGTACTGCAGGTCTTCCAGTTCGTAGCGGAACGGAAGTTCCATGACGCCGGTATCGCCGAGCGGGAAGGGGCGGTCATCGCCCGGCAGGGACGAGGACCACTGGAAACCCGCGGCGGCCATGGCCTCCGGGAAACCGGGCTTCCACTCGCCGGAGGGCGTGCGGAAGCCGCGGACCTCGACGCCGGAGACCTCCTGCAGTGCGCGGGCGCCTTCGAGCATCTCGGCCAGCTGGGCTTCGAGGCCAAGGCCGTCGAAGTCGAGGTGGTGCATGCCGTGGCCCGCCAGCTCGTGCCCGCTCTGCAGCACGGAGCGGAGCAGCTCCGGGTACTGCCGCGCGATGGCCCCGGGGACGAACCAGCTGGCCGCAAGGCCCAGCCGTTCCAGCACGCGCAGCAGCCGGGCGGCGCCATGGTCCGGGCCGTACTGCCCCACCGAGCGGGACTTCAGGCGGTCCCGGTGTCCCGGGTCGAGGGCTAGGAAGGGCAGGTCGCCGTCGACGTCGATGGTGACGACGACGGCGCAGCGCGCCCCGTGCGGCCAGCCCGGCTCTTGCGGCACATACGGGACGTCCGCGGCAGCGGAGCCCGCCGCCGTCGGGATTTCCGGGAATGCGGGGCGGTCCCGAGGTGCCGGGCTTTCCGGTGAGGGGTTCATCGCGGGAGCCTTTCGTTCCAGTCCTCGGCCACGGCACGGGACGTGGTCACATGGACCTGTCCCGAGTCGACGAGCGAGCCGAGGAATTCGTCCAGCAGGAGGGCGCGGCCGGGTGTGCCGATCACCTTGGGGTGCCAAATGGTGCTGACCATCAGGCCTTCGTCCGCCGCGGCGAGGATCTCGTCCCGCCAGCCGTTGAAGACCGGCCGGTAGGGTGCAACCCGGTCCAGCCCGGACGGGAAATTCGGGGCGCGGTGGTAAGCGAAGGCTGTGTAGTCGTCGAAGAGGGACTTGGCCGGCAACTCGATCAGCCCGTTGTCCGCGTGCCGGAAGGGCAGGTCGCCGTTCCGGAGCGAGCTGGAGTACAGCAGGCCTTCCTCGGCGAGGAGCTGCGCGGTCCGCGGATGCCAGTCGCCGGAGGGCGCCCGGAATCCCGCCCCCGGTGCGCCGAGGAGCTGCCGGAAGATGTCCCGGCTGTGGCGGATGATGGCCCGCTGTTCCTCCTCGGGCTTGCCGAAGAATACCTCGTGGCGGTGCCCGTGGTGGGCCATTTCGTGGCCTTCGTCCAGGACCCTCCGGCAGAGCTCCGGCCACTGTTCCACCACCCAGGATGGGGTGAAGAAGGTGGCGGAGAGTCCATGCCCGGCGAGGATGTCCAGGATCCGGGGCATGGCCCGGTGCGGACCGTAGGCGCCCAGGGTGAAGTATCCCGGCTTGCGCCAGAGGGCGCCACTGAGCATTGCATCGCCGGTGGGCCCGTCGAGGTCGAAGGCCAGGGCCAGTGTGGCGCTGCCCAGTGTGGCGCTGCTGTCCACACCGGCCTCGGCGTTATCAGGCTTCACCGCTTACTTGACCCCGTTCAGGACCGGATCCGTGAGGCCGTAGCCCACGTTGTGGGAGTCCAGGATCTTCTTAAGGGTGCCGTCCGTCTTCATGTCCTGGAAGGCCTTGACCACCTTGTCCTGGAGCGCCGTGTTGCCCTTCTTGGTGGCGGCGCCGAACGGAAGTTCGGTGACATTGCCCAGGACCATGGCGTACTTGCCCGGGTTCTTCTTCTCGAAGTAGACCAGGTTCTCGGCGCCCTGGATCGCAGCTTGGGCACGGCCCTGATCCAGCTGCAGGCGTGCTGCCGCGCCGGAGTCGGTCGGCACGATGTTCACTGCAGGCTTGCCGGCGCCCTCGCACTTGTCCTTGCTGAAGCGCTGCAGGGCCGGGTAGTAGTCGGTCTTGGAGCTCACGGCCACGCTCTGGCCGCAGATGTCGGTGTCCTGCGCGTACTTGGCCTTGTTGGCGCCCAGCACGTAGAAGCGGCCCACGGACTTGAAGTAGTCGATGAAGTCCACGGTCTTCTGGCGTTCCACGGTGTCGGACATGCCGGAGAAGACGATGTCCACGCGGTCGGTGCGGACGGAGTTGATGAGCTGGTCGAACTTCTGCTGGGTGTACTCGACCTTCAGGCCCGTGCGCTTGCCGATTTCGGTGACGATGTCCACGTCCACGCCCACCAACTGGTTGCTGCTTTCGTCCAGGTATTCCATGGGCGGGAAATCGGGGGACAGGCCGACGCTCAGTACGCCGTCCTTGATGGTGCTCAGCTTGGCGTCGGCGCTTTTGGCGGGCGCACCGCAGGCAGTGAGTGCGAGAGCCAGGCCGAGGACGGCGGTGCCGCCCTTGAGGATGTTCTTCTTCATGGTCTTCCTTCGGGGGGAGTGGGTATTTTCTGGGGAGAGAGCGCGTTGGCTGACCTAAGGACCCGGCTACTTGAGGACCCGGGACAGGAAGGCCCGGGTCCGGGGGTTTTGCGGGTCGTCGATCACTTCGGCGGGGCTGCCTTGCTCCACGATCACGCCGCCGTCCATGAACACCACGCGGTCCGCCACCTCGCGGGCGAAGCCGATTTCATGGGTGACAACGATCATGGTCAGGCCAGCGGCTGCGAGTTCCTGCATGACCTTGAGGACCTCGCCCACCAGTTCCGGGTCCAGTGCGGAGGTGGGCTCATCGAAGAGCATGAGCCGGGGCTCCATGGCCAGGGCGCGGGCGATGGCCACGCGCTGCTGCTGCCCGCCGGAAAGCTGGCGCGGATAGGCCGTGGCGCGGTCCGCGAGGCCCACCTTTTCCAGCAGGGCCATGGCGGTCTCGTTGGCCGCGGACACGCTGTGCCCGCGGACCAGGCGCGGGGCGTGGGTAATGTTTTCCAGCACGGTCATGTGCGGGAACAGGTTGAAGCGCTGGAAGACCATTCCGATCTCGCTGCGCTGCCGGGCGATGGCGTTCTCGTGGACCTGCTGGAGGACCTCGGGGTCCTCCGTGCGGCGGTGCCCGATGACTTCGTCGCCCACGAAGACCAGCCCGGCGGTGGGTTGTTCGATGAAGTTGATGCAGCGCAGGAGGGTGGACTTCCCTGAGCCGGAGGGGCCCAGGATGCAGACCACTTCGCCGCTGCTCACCTCCAGGTCCACGCCCTTGAGGACTTCGTTGGGGCCGAAGTTCTTGATGATGTTTTCAAGCCGGACTAGTGGCTGGATGCTCATGCGACGCTCCTACGGCTGGTGAAGAACCAGACCACCTTCTGCCAGGGGGTCAGGGGCAGTGCCTTGCTGGAACTGCCCTTGGCGAAGCGGCGTTCCACGTAGTACTGGATGACGGACAGGACGGAAACGGCCAGCAGGTACCAGATGCCGGAGACGATCAGCAGCTCCATGATCATGTTGTTGACCAGGTAGACGTGTTGGGCCTCGTTCAGGACTTCCGAGGCGCCGATCGCGGACGCCAGCGAGGTGGTCTTCAACATGCCGATGGTTTCGTTTCCGATAGGCGGCAGGATGACCCGCATGGCCTGGGGCAGGACCACTGTCCGCATGGTCGCGGTGCCCGGCAGGCCGAGGGCCTTGGCCGCCTCGCCCTGGCCTTCGTCCACGGACAGGATGCCGGCGCGGACCACCTCGGAGGTGTAGGCGCCCTGGTTCAGGCCCAGGCCCAGGATCGCCGCCACGAAGGGCGAAACGATGTCCACGGTGCGGCCTTCGATGAGCCCGGGGATGCCCATGCTGGGGAAGACCAAGGCGATGTTGAACCAGAGCAGCAGCTGCAGGTATACCGGGGTGCCGCGGAAGAACCAGACGTAGATCCAGGCGATGCCGCTCACCACCGGGTTGGAGGAGAGCCGCATGACGGCGACCAGCACGCCCAGCGCGATGCCGATGAGCATGGAGACGACCGTCAGGACCACTGTGATGCCCATGCCGGACACGATGGCCGGGAAGGTGAAGTATTCGCCCACGGTGGGCCAGTCGATCTGGGCGCCCGCGAAGGAGGCGACAATCCAGGTCAGCACGGCCGCCGTCGCGATCGCGGCAATCCAGCGGGCCCAATGTTTGACCGGAACGATCCGGTAGGTGATGCGTGCCGTTGCCTGGGTGGGCGTCATGGCGAAACCTCCTGGGAGTCGGGGATGGCGAAGCCTGCCAGGCTGCTGGCCAGCGCGCCGCGCAGGGCGCTCGCCTGCGGATCGATGTTCGACGGCGAGGTGCCGCCGGGTCCGGAGCGCCGGGCCAGTGCGGACTCGATGCTCAGGCGCTCGAGTGCCGCTTCGGTGATGCGGGAGTCGATGGACTGCGCCTGGGCCAGGCTCAGTTCCTCCAGCCCGATCCCTTCCGCCTCGCAGAAGTGCACCACTTCGCCCGCGACGTCGTGTGCCTGGCTGAAGGGAATGCCCTGCTCGGCAAGCCAGTCGGCCAGCTCGGTGGCGAGCGTGAAGCCCTGCACCGCCTGGCGCCGCATCGTCTCGGCGCGGACGGTGAACGTCCGCACCATGCCGGTGATGGCGGGCAGGACCAGTTCGAGGGTGTCCGTGCTGTCGAAGGAAAAGTGCTTGTCCTCCGCAAGGTCACGGTTGTAGGCGAAGGGCAGTCCCTTGAGCACGCCGAGCATGCCGCTGAGGTTGGCGTTCAGGCGGGCCGCCTTGCCGCGCGAGAGCTCGGCGATGTCCGGGTTCTTCTTCTGCGGCATGATCGACGAGCCGGTGGACCAGGAGTCGTGCAGCCCGATCCAGCCGAACTGGGTGGTGGACCAGAAGCACAGCTCTTCGCTCAGCCGGGAGATATCCGTGGCCAGCATGGCGGTGGCGTAGAGGAAGTCGGCAACGTGGTCGCGGCTGGAAACGCCGTCGATCGAGTTGACTACCAGGCCGGAGAAACCCTGCTCGCGGGCCGCAGTGAGGGGCTCATGGCTGAGCGGGTTTCCCGCCAGTGCCGCTGCACCCAAGGGCGAGAGCGACGACGATTCCCACGCGTTGCGGAGGCGCTGGACATTGCGCGAGATCGCAGAGGCGTGCGCCAGCAGCTGGTGCCCGAAGGTGATGGGCTGGGCGGGCTGCAGGTGCGTGAAACCCGGCGCCGCGACGTCGCGGTTTTCCTCCGCCCGCTGGATCAGCGCCTCGACAAGTTCCGCCGCCCCCGCGGCAAGGCGGGCCGCCGCCGCCCGGAGGTAGAGCCGCAATTCGTTGGCGGTCTGGTCGTTGCGGCTGCGGCCGGCCCGGAGCTTTCCGCCCACCGTGCCCAGCCGCTCCACGAGCACCCGCTCCAGGTAGCCGTGGACGTCTTCGTCCTCGGCGGTGGGGCGGAGCTGCCCGGATTCGTGCTCGGCCACGATGTCATCGAGCGTGCTGCTGATCGTGGCGCGCTCGCTTTCGCTCAGCAGGCCAGCCCGGAGCAGTTCACCGGCGTGGGCCTTCGAGCCGATCACGTCGAAGCGGACCATCCGGTAGTACTCCGGAGGGCAGCGGGAGATGTCCTCAAGGGCCTTGGCCGAGGGGGCGGAGAAGCGTCCGCCCCAGAGTTTGCCGGCCTCGTGATGCCCGGCGTCTTGTGCCTGAGCAACGCTCATGCTGTGATCCTTCCCACAAGTTTCTCCATGAATGTATGACAATATTTGCCACACATGCCACCCAAGTCAAGAAATTGTCTGGCAAAATTGCTTTCATGACGTCGAATGGTGCGCTGTGGGGAGATCTGG
The DNA here is from genome assembly GCF_056279005.1 of Arthrobacter sp. TE26545. The sequence goes on along the minus strand of NZ_JBWBQM010000001.1, from coordinate 3,788,429 downwards.
GAACATGAGCGGCATGAGTGATACCAAGGGGGAAGCGGCAGGGGCATCGACGCCCGCGGCCGAGAATATTGCGGAGGAAATCCGCCGCGCCATCGTCAGCGGCGAGCTTGCCGCCGGGGCTCCCGTCACCGAGAAATGGGTCGCAGGGCAGTATTCCGTTTCACGCACCACCATCCGCGAAGTGCTGAACTACCTCATCGGCGAGGGGTATCTGGTCCGCCGTCCCTACCACAGCGCTCAGGTGCGCTCGTTCACGGAGAAGGAAGTCCGGGACATCATGGAAGCCCGCGAACTGGTGGAAGTCCATGCGGGCATCCGGTCCATCGCCGCGGGCAAGGCCAGCAAGGAACGCCTCCGCGAGGCCCTCGCCAGCTACCTTGAGGCGATGGATTCAGGCGACATCGCGGAGAGCTCCCGCAGGCACCGCGAACTGCATGTGGCGCTGGTGGGAATGTCCGGGAATGAGCGGCTCATGAAGCAGGAAGAGCAGCTCATGATCGACTCCTCGCTCTTCGTGGCGGTCATCGATTCCCGGCGCGACGACATCGAGAAGATGAAGCGCGTCCACACCCAGCTTGTGGAGGCCTTCCTGGAAGGCGACCAGGAACTTTCGGTGCAGCTGGTGCGCCAGCACCTGGGCATGGTGGAGAAGGCCGCGATCGAGGAACTGGAACCCTCGCCGCGCTGACTTTTGGCACGCACTCCCGACGGCGGCACCCGAGTTGGGTGCCGCCGTCGTCGTCCGTATGGGGTTGTTAGGCCCGCCTTAGGCCAGGGTCGTCACCGGCGGGAGGGCCGACCACGGGAAGGTGATCCACTTGTCCGTGCGGCGCCACTCGTAATCGGGCTCCAGGACGGTGCGGGGCTTGGTGTAGAGGCACACGGTCCTGACCTCGGCGCCCCAGTCGGCGATGAGTTCAACCACCTTGGCCAGGGTGCGGCCGGAGTCCGAGACGTCGTCCACCAGGAGCACCTTCTTGCCGTGCAGGGCGCCTTCGTCCAGCATGGGCGGCAGGACCACGGGCTCGGGCAGCACGGTGCCGATGCCTGTGTAGAACTCGACGTTCAGGGCGCCGCAGGCCTTTACGCCCAGCGCGTACGAGATGGAACCGGCCAGCAGCAGCCCGCCGCGGGCGATCGCGACGACGACGTCGGGCTGGAAGCCGCTGTCCACCACGGTCTGGGCGAGCTCGCGGGAGGCGTCCCCGAAGGTGTCCCACGTGAGGACTTCGCGCTCGGGTTCGGGGAGGACGGCAGCGCCGGAATCGTGGAGGGTGGTCATCTCAGTACTCGCCCTTGATGACGAAGAACGAGCCCCGGATCTCGCCTGCCAGCTTGGACTTCTGGCGGGCGAACTTGAACTTCTCCGCCAGCTCTTCCGGGACCTCCATGCCCTGGGAGAGCTTGAACCCCACGGCGCGCTTCTTCCCTTCCTCCAGGCCGTACATCACGTTGATGGACAGTCCGGATTCGTAGAAGACGTAGTCCATGCGCAGCCCGTCGACCTCGAAGGAGGACACTTCCAGCGGGGTGGAAGCGATGACGATTTCCCGCTCCTCGGCCAGGATGCGGTGGATCCGCTCAAGGATCTCCGGAGCCTCCGCCGCAGCCGTGACCGTGAAGACGTGGCCGTACTTGTTCCTGTAATAGCGGGCCTCGTTGGCGCGCAGCCCGGCGAGGGCCTCCGCCACCGGGGACGACTCCAAACCAGTGGTGGAGACCTTCTCAAAGTCAACGACGTACGACATGCACCCTCCCGAAATCCGTCCTGTCACGACAACCATAGCGAGCGGGGCCTTTCCGTGTTGTCCGCGCCGGGCCGCGCCGGGCCGCGCCGGGCCGCTCAGCCGAGCGGAAGCGCCGGATCGAGGCCCGGCGAGTGCGAGGTCATGCTGATCAGCCGGCCGTTCGCGCCGAAGGTGAAGTGCACCGGTTCGGTCCCGGCCTCGTCCCAGCCGAAGAGGTAGCCGTGCGAGCGGATGGCCGTGACGTCCCGGTGGTCGGCGATGGTCACGGAGCCGCAGGGGATGACCTTTTCGCGCCAGGTGAAGACGTAGATGCCCGGGCGGATCTGGAAGGTGGTGTTGGTGTCCGTGTCGGCCAGGCCGCGCTCGGGTCCGGCCAGGCACTGCCACGTGTACCACTGCGGGCTGAGGTAGACGTGCTCGTAGGCGTGGATGTCGCTGTACACCCACTCCACGCGGCGGCCGATCAGCGCCGTGGTCTCCGCAACGGGCTCCCCCGTGGGCTCGGATCCGACGATCACGCCGGGCAGGAACTCATGGCGGACGGCGGTCTCGCCCGGTTCAGCGTGGCCCAGGACCGCGCCGACGAACAGGGCGCGGCCGAAGTCCAGATCCAGGAACAGGGACACCGAGAAGTTGCGGTCGGCGGCCGAGTGCCATTGGGCGTAGTACAGGCCTTCGGCCACGGCAAAGGCCTCGTAATGGTCGTCCCCGGACCGTCCCCCGGCGCTCCAGGCAACGGTGCTTCCGCCGAACTCGAAAACGAAGCTGCCGCCGTCGGCCTTATCGGAGCCGCCCGGCACGGGATCGATCTGGACGGTCACCTTGCTGCCTGCCAGGTCCCGGACCGGGGTGGCCTTGTTGGCGTCGAAGCCGGGAGCCAGGCCGTCCAGGGGCAGCCAGGTGGAGGTGTCGAGGAGGTTGTTGCTCATGGTGTGTCCTTATGTACAAGTGACGGCCTCAAGGACCGGCCGTCTGCAATGGCGGCATCAGGCCCGCTGTGTGCCGGGTCACGTTGCGCGGCGGGCTTGGCTCCCAGCGTAGGGAGGGATGCGCGCGGCTTCCTTGTCTGCGAGCGAAGGCCGCTTGTCGAAACTGGCAAGCCCGGGTTCCCGCCCGCAGGCACATGCACCGAGCGACAAGTCGCGTTCGCGGTCTGTCAAACCGCGATGCAGCTTCCGCTGGCAGCATGGGGGAAAAGTTTTCGGACAGGAGCATGCGGTGGACCTTGGACTGGCGGGAAAGACGGTGCTGCTTTCGGGTGCGGCCTCGGGCATCGGCCGGGCCTGTGCGCTCGCCTTCGCCCGCGAGGGCGCCCGGCTTGCGCTGCTTGATGTCGACGCCGACGCCGGGGCCGTCCTCCAGCGCGAACTCGCCAAGGTGCCGGGTGCGGGAGCTTCCCGCTTCTACCGCACGGACGTCAGCGATGAGGCGGACGTCCGCCGGGCCGTGGAATCCACGGCTGCGGCCTTCGGCGGGATCGACGCCGTGGTGGGCTGCGCCGGGATCTCCGGCCCGGTCGGGATCGGTCTGGAGGACGTGGCCGTGGCCGAGTTCAGGCGTGTGATGGATGTGAACGTCACCGGGCAGTTCCTGCTTGCCAGGCATTCCGCGCCGTTCCTCCGGGCCTCCGAAGCCGGGGCCATGGTGCTGCTGGCCTCCGATTCCAGCTTCGTGGCCGCGCCGGGAATGGTGCCGTACAACGCCTCCAAGGGCGCGGTGCTGCAGCTGACCCGGGCGTTGTCCGTGGAACTGGCCGGTGACGGGATCCGCGTCAACTGCGTCTGCCCGTCCGTGGTGGACACCCCGATGGCCCGGGCCGACCTTGGCGAAAGCTCGGAGTCGCTCCGGTCCCGCGATTTCCCGGTCCAGGGCCCGGAGCAGGTAGCCAACCACGTGCTGTACCTGGCTTCCCCTGCGTCCGCACCCGTCAACGGCACCAGCCTGGTGTCCGATTTTGGCTACCTCGCCCGTTCGTCCTTCCCCGCTTGAGCAGTTCCACGACCCCCAACCCAAGGAGCACCAATGACCAGTACCAAAGCACTCGCCGGACAGGTGGCTCTCGTGACCGGAGGCGGCACGGGCATCGGCGAGGCCATCGCCGCCCGGCTGCTGCAGGAAGGCGCCGCGGTCGCCGTCGTCGGCCGCCGCAAGGAGCCGCTGGACGCCGTCGCGCAGAAGCACGGCGCCTTCCCGGTGGTGGCGGACGTGGCCGATGCCGCCCAGGCGCGGGCCGCCGTCGACGCCGTGGTGGAAAGGTTCGGCCGCCTGGACATGGTGGTGGCCAACGCCGGCGGGCACGGCTTTGCGTCCGTGGAGGACACCGACGACGCCGCGTGGCAGGCCAGCCTGAACGCCAACCTGACAACGGCCTTCACCACCCTGCGCGAGGCTCTGCCGCAGTTGAAGCAGAACGGCGGGCGCGCGGTGGTGGTGTCCTCCCTGGCCGGCTTGTTCGCGGGTCCTAGCGTGGCCGGATACACGGTGGGCAAGCACGCGCTCATCGGGCTTACCAGGTCGCTGGCCCGCGACTACGGCCGGCACGGCGTCCGGGTGAACGCACTGTGCCCGGGCTGGGTCCGCACACCGATGGCCGACGCTGAGATGGACCAGTACGCCGAAGGCGCCGGACTGTCCGGGCGCGAGGAAGCCTACGGCGCCGTGACCGCGAATGTGCCGCTGGGCCGGGCGGCGGAGCCGGCCGAGATGGCGGGCGTGGTGAACTTCCTGCTGTCCGGGGACTCCTCGTACATCACCGGCGCGACGATCGTGGCCGACGGCGGCGCGCACGTAGTGGACCTGCCCACCATTGCGTTCGACGGCGTCGTATAGCCGGTTCATCAAACGGAGCAGTCCTCCTCCACAAGTTGTTTGTGGAGGAGGACTGCTTTCGTGTTTCGGAGACGAGGGCTGCGGAAGGCTAGCGCTTCGCGGCGACAGCGGCGGTCTCGCCGTCGGACATCGCTTTCCACTCGGCCACTCGGGCCTGGTGCAGGGGCGACTTGCGGACCACGGCGTAGGCCACGCCCAGGACGGCGAACCAGATCGGGGTGACCAGCAGCGCGGTCAGAGTGTCCGGCTGGGTGGTCAAGGCCCACACCAGGAAGCCGAAGAAGGCGAAGACCACCCATACCATCGCGATGCCGCCGGGCATCTTGTACGGGGATGCGGCGTGCTGTTCGGGCCGGCGCTTGCGGTACACGAGGTAGCTCGCCAGGATGATCGACCACACGAACATGAAGCAGACGGCGGACACGGTGGTGACCATGTCGAACGCCGCGCCGACGTCCTTGCCCGCGTAGAGCAGCACGACGCCGGCCAGTAGCAGCACGCAGGACAGGAACAGGGCGTTCTGCGGAACCTTGCGGCTGGAAAGCTTGCCGAACACCTTGGGGGCGTCGCCGTCGTTCGCCAGGCCGAAGACCATGCGCGAGGTGGAGTAGATGCCGGAGTTGGCCGAGGACATCGCGGAGGTCAGCACCACCAGGTTCACCACGGTGGCGGCGATGCCCAGGCCCGCCAGGGAGAACATGGCGATAAAGGGGCTGTGACCGGCCTTGAATTCGGTCCACGGGGTGACGGACATCAGGATGATGAGGGCGCCGACGTAGAAGAGCATCACGCGCACCGGGATGGCGTTGATGGCGCGGGGCAGGTTGTGCTCCGGGTTCTTGGTTTCCGCCGCGGCGGTGCCCACTAATTCGATGCCCACGAAGGCGAAGACGGCGATCTGGAAGCCGGCCACGAAGCCCATGAACTCCTTGGGGAAGAACCCACCGTGCTGCCACAGGTTCGCGAAGCCAGCCGCCCCGGCGTCGGACTTGAAGCCGGTGAAGATCATCACCAGGCCCACCACGATCAGCGCCACGATGGCCACGATCTTGATCAGCGCGAACCAGAATTCGGTTTCGCCGAACGCCTTCACCGTGGGCAGGTTCAGCAGGAGCAGGATCACGATGGTGGCCAGGCCCGGGATCCAGAGCGGGATGCCCGGCCAGAGCTCGTTCGCGTAGCCCGCGATCGCGATGACGTCGGCAACACCTGTCACAACCCAGCAGAACCAGTAGGTCCAGCCGGTGAAGAAGCCTGCCCAGGGGCCGAGGAGGTCGCCCGCAAAATCGCTGAAGGACTTGTAGTTCAGGTTGGACAGCAGCAGCTGGCCCATGGCGCGCATGACGAAGAACAGCATGAAGCCGATGATCATGTACACGAAAATCACGGAAGGGCCGGCCACGGAAATGGTCTTGCCGGAGCCCATGAAGAGGCCCGTTCCGATGGCCCCGCCGATTGCCAGGAGCTGGATGTGGCGGTTGCTCAGCGAGCGGGAGAGGTGGGGCTCGCTGTCCTTGCTGGAGGCAGTGCGCTGCCCCGTGGTTGTCTGCTCAGACATATATGGGTCCTTTGAGTGATTCGCCGCACGAGTGATGTGGCTAACAAAACGACGTACCAAAGGTATCGCCTGTCGCTCTGAATCGCATGATTGAACGTTTCACTCAGAATTTCACACTCAAGGCGGCTTGCGTTCCTGGGGCGTCTGTCCGCTCACATTCCATTTACTTTAGGCATCCTAACTATTAGGCTTCCTAAATATGAACACAGAGCACCCCGCCGACGCCCTGATCGAGCTGGCCCAGGAATTCCGCAACGCCCTGCGCCAGAGTGTGTTCGTCCTGCGGCGCCTGGACGCCCATGCCGAATTGAGTTCCGCGCAGCTCAGCGTCCTGAAGATGGCGCTCGACGGCGGTGCCCGGGTGGGCGAGATCGCCCGCGACCTGGGGCTGAAGGTGCCCAGCGCCACCGAGCAGATCATCAGGCTCGAACGCGCCGGGCTGCTGCGCCGCGAGGCCGACCCCGATGACTCCCGCGCCGTCCGGGTGCTTGCCACCGCGGAAGGCCGTGCCGCCGTCGACCTCGCGGACCGCCGCCGCAACGAACACATCGCGGCGATCCTCGCCACCCTCGGCCAGGACGAGCGCGACGCGATCCGCGCGGCGCTGCCCGTGTTCCACAAAATCAACAGCTCGGTCCGGAATTGAGCCCTCCGTCCGGAACTGAACTGTCAATAACCCACGCACGACAACAGGAGCGTTACGCCAATGAACGGCCAGCTCGCAGAGAACCTGCAGCCAGCAGAAGAAACCCTCGAGGCAGAGAAGGCCTCATTCCTCAAACAACCCAAGGCTGTGTGGGCCACCGCCATCGCGGCGGTCTTCGCCTTCATGGGCATCGGCCTGGTGGATCCCATCCTTCCGGCCATCGCCAAGAACCTGGACGCCACCCCCAGCCAGGTCTCCCTGTTGTTCACCAGCTACTTCCTGGTAACCGCCGTGGCGATGCTAGTCACCGGCTTCGTCTCGTCCCGGATCGGCGGCAAGAAGACCCTCATGATCGGCCTGGCACTGATCGTGGCGTTTGCCTCGCTCTCCGGCTTCTCGGGCTCGGTCTCTGAACTGGTCGGCTTCCGGGCGGGCTGGGGACTGGGCAACGCACTGTTCGTGGCCACCGCGCTCGCGGTGATTGTCGGCGTCGCGAGCGGGGGAGCCGGGACCGCGATCATCCTCTACGAAGCCGCCCTGGGCCTGGGCATCTCGCTCGGCCCGTTGCTTGGCGCGCTCCTGGGCGGCTGGCAATGGCGCGCACCGTTCTTCGGCACCGCCGTCCTCATGGCCGTTGCGTTCATTGCCTTGATGGTGCTGCTGCCCAAGACCCCGGCTCCCGCGAAGAAGGCGCGGCTGCGTGATCCGCTGCTGGCCCTGGGCCACAAGGGACTGCGGACCACCGCGGCCAGCGCCCTCTTCTACAACTACGGCTTCTTCACGATCCTGGCTTTCACCCCGTTCATCCTGGGCATGGACGCCTACGGAATCGGTGCGGTGTTCTTCGGCTGGGGCGTGGCCGTGGCGGTGTTCTCGGTCTTCGTGGCGCCGATGTTGCAGCGCCGCTTCGGCACCAACAACGTCCTGGTGGGCACCCTGGCGGCCCTGATGCTCGACCTGATCGGGCTGGGACTGGCCGCGGGGCACTCGGTGCCGGCCGTCGTCGTGCTGGTGATCGTGGCCGGCGCGCTGCTGGGCATCAACAACACCCTCTACACCGAGCTGGCCATGGAGGTCTCGGACTCGCCTCGGCCGGTGGCCTCGGCCGGCTACAACTTCGTGCGTTGGATGGGCGGTGCCCTGGCCCCGTTCGCTGCCGCGCAGCTTGGCGAGCACTTCGGCCCGCAGCTGCCGTTCTTCGCCGGGGCCGTGGCCCTGCTGCTGGCGATCGCCGTGGCCCTGGGTGGCCGGAAGTTCCTCGCGGCCCACGAGCCGCACCTCGTCTAGCAGCTGCCCGCCCACCCAACTGACTCGCAGTTGTTGTCGTTCTGACGCTTCAAAACGACAACAACTGCGAGTCAGTTGGGGCTTCCGAAGGAGGGAAGGGCTACTTAGTGCTGATCGCGGGCACCTTGGCGCCCTTGGGGACGAACAGGGTCTCGGCTTGTTCCAGGGACATCCCGTTGGTCTCCGGCACCTTGAACATGACGAAGAAGAACGACGCCGCCGCGAAGAGGGCATACATGCCGTAGGTCAGCGGCAGGGAACCTGCGGCCATGACGGGGAAGCTCAACGTAATGGCGAAGTTGGCCACCCACTGTGCGGCGGCAGCAAGGCCCAGGGCGCGGCCGCGGATGCGGGACGGGAAGATCTCACCCAGCAGGACCCACACCAGCGGACCCCACGAAACGCCGAAGCTGACCACGAAGAGATTGGCCGCCACGAGCGCCACCGGACCCCAGGCTCCCGGCAGTGCGATGTCCGGGCCGTTGCCGGAGGCCGAGGAGAACGCCAGGGCCATGGCACCCAGGGAAACGGCCATGCCGATGGAGCCGGCCAGCAGGATGGGGCGGCGGCCGATCCGGTCCACCAGGGCGATGGCCACCAGGGTCACCAGGATGTTGGTGATGGAGGTGGCGACCGAGATGGCGAGGGAGTCTTTCTCCTGGAAACCGACCGCCTTCCACAGCGTGGTGGAGTAGTAGAAGATCACGTTGATGCCCACGAACTGCTGCAGCACGGAGAGGATGATGCCGATCCACACCACGGGCTGCAGGCCGAAGGCGTTGCCGCGCAGCGAGCCCTTCTTCGCGGAAAGCTGGTCCAGCTGGATGGATTCGCGGATTTCGCGGATGTGGCGCTCGGTGTCGTCGCCGGGCATCAGGGCGTCGAAGGTCTTGCGGGCGGCGTCTTCCTTGCCGTTGAGGACTAGGAAATGCGGGGATTCCGGCAGGGTGTAGGCGATCACGCCGTAGACGGCGGCGGGGACGGCACAGGCGATGAACATCCAGCGCCACGCCTCCAGGCCGAACCAGAAGTCCTGGTGGGCGCCGCCGGCGGAAGTGGCCAGCAGCGCATCGGAAAGCAGGGCCGCGAAGATGCCGCTGGTGATGGCGAGCTGCTGCAGGGAGGCGAGCCGGCCGCGGATCTGCCGCGGTGAGATCTCGGAAATGTATGCCGGCGCGATCACCGAGGCGAGGCCGATGCCCAGGCCGCCCACCAGGCGCCAGAAGATCAGGTCCCAGACGCCGAACGCCAGGCCCGTGCCGATCGAACTGACCAGGAACAGGGCTGCTCCGAGCTTCATCGCGGGCACGCGGCCGTGGCGGTCGGCCACTTTCCCGGCGAGGTAGGCGCCGGCGGCGCAGCCGAGGAGGGCGACCGCCACGGCGAATCCCGTGACGGCCTCGCTCAGCGCGAATTCGGCCTTCATTGCGTCCACGGCGCCGTTGACCACCGAGGAATCGAAGCCGAAGAGGAAGCCGCCGACTGCTCCGGCGGTGGCCAGGCCAATGACCTTTCGATGGACGCCGGCATGGCTGTCGGAACTGGAAATGGACATGGCTCTCCCTTGAGGACTGGTGGCTTTGGGTGGCGCGGCAATCGTCGGCTGCTGACTCCAAATGGAGGCGCCGGTGCACTCGCGCTAAACAGTGTGGCACGCCACATCCGCGAAGTTCCAGTCAAGGTGATGCACATGACATGCGTTCACATTATTAACACAAGATCACGCCGCGTCGCGGAGGGGAGGCCTTCGGGGTTTCCCGGAAGGCCTCGCCGCCGCGACGGGAGCGGAATCGCTGCCCATTTGGGCGAATCTATTGAACGCAAAAGTACGACGACGGCGGGCGGCCCCGCGCTGGCACTTACCTTCCGGCGTCGTACCTCGCGCGGAGCACGCCACGCCCCGGGTGAGCGGTCAGGAGAACTCCTCCAGCGCCTCCGTCAGCAGGCGGCCCGGCACGCCGAGGCGGTGGTGCACGCCGCGGGAGGCGAGCAACTCGCCGGCGACGACGACCTCGGTGACGTCGCTCGCGGTTGCGCTGAAGGCCAGCTGCAGCGGACGCGATCCGGCGGTGCGGGTCGAGGCTGGATCGACGACCATGAAGTCGCAGACTGCTCCGACGTGGAGTGCCGACGGAGCAACCGGGGTCGCCATGGACCGTGCGGCCCCGTCCGTTGCCGCCCGCAGCAGTTCCCGCGGGGAAAACCTGCCGCGCTGGCCGGTGCCGAGGCGTTCCCCGTGCTCCAGTGTGCGCATTTCAATCCACGGGTCGATCACCGCGTGCTGGTCCGTGCCGAGCGCAATGGCCGCCCCGGCTTCGGAAAGTTCCCGTGCGGGGCCGATCCCGTCTGCGAGGTCGGCCTCGGTACTCGGGCACATCACCACGGTTGCGCCGGCGCTTCCGAGCAGGGCGATGTCTTCCGGTGTCAGGTGCGTCGCATGGACGGCGGAGAGCTGCCCGGACAGCAGGCCGTGGCGCTCCAAGAGTCCGGCCGGGGTGGTGCCGTAGGCCTCCAGGCAGGCTTCGTTCTCCGCGGGTTGCTCGCTCAGGTGGATGTGGAGGGGGATGTCGGCGGGCAACTGCTTTGCCACCGTCTTGAGGTCCTCTTCGGGCACGGCCCGCACGGAGTGCAGTGCCGCGCCCACGCTGATCAGCTCCGGCGGGAAGTTCTTTGCGATCTCGGTCCGAAGCGAGGAGAGGCGGTCCAGCCAGGCCTGCACTCCGGCATCCCCGAACCTTGCCTGTTCGGGACTGAGCGGCGTGCCGATGCCCCCGGCCAGATACAGGGTGTCCAGGAGGGTGAGGCGGATGCCGGCTGACATTGCCGCCCGGGCCAGGGCCAACTCCATGGCATGGGGCTGGTCATAGGGCGCCCCGTCCGGCTGGTGATGGACATAGTGGAACTCGGCCACGCTGCTGAATCCGGAGACCACCATTTCGGCGAAGACGGCGGCGGCCAGCTTCTCGTATTTCTCGGGAGTCAGCTCGGAGGCGCTCCGGTACATCTGCTCCCGCCACACCCAGAAGTCCCCGCGCCCGTCATGGGTGCGTCCGCGCAGGATCCGGTGGAAAGCGTGGGAGTGCGCGTTGGCCGCCGCGGGGAAGGCGATGCCATGCAGTTCCGTGTCGCCCGCTTGGGGGCCGGTGCCGGTCGTGATCGCGGAGATGCGGCCGTCCTGTGTTTCCAGGCGTACCCCGCTGGCGACCTCCGGAACTCCCGTGCCGCCGTCGGCGTCGATGAGCGCCGCCTCGCACCAGTACCAGCTCACAGGAGTCCCTCCAGGACATCCGCGAGGGCAACCGCGCCGGTGGCGGCGTCCTCGTCGGCCACATACTCCTCGGGCGAATGCGAGATTCCGCTGGGATTTCGCACGAAGAGCATCGCCGAAGGAACGAATCCAGCGAGCACGCCCGCGTCGTGGCCCGCGCCGGTCGCCAGCACGGGAGCGTCCGGCAGGAGCGCGCCGATGCGCCGGCTCAGGCCGGGGTCGAAGTGGACCGTGTCGCTGTACGACTCCTCGGTGAGGGTCACCGTGCATCCTTCGCCCGCTGCGGCTTCCTTGGCCGAGCGGTAGATCTCTTCGATGAGTTGCGCGGTCACGGCGTCGTCGGGATGGCGGGCGTCAAGCCAGAGGTCCACGCGGGAGGCAATGACGTTGGTGCCGCCCGGAACCGGCGTCAAGCGGCCGACGGTCGCCCTGGCGTCCGGCTGTTTGGCCGCGGTATCGCGGACTGCAAGGACGATCTGCGCGGCCGCGACCATGGGGTCGGAACGGTCGGCCATGAGTGTGGTGCCGGCGTGGTTGCCCTGGCCGCTGACGCTCAACTTCCAGCGGCCGTGGCCCAGGATGGAGCTCCCGACGGCGATGGCAGGCCCGCCATTGCCCAGCCCCTTGCCCTGTTCCACATGCAGTTCAACGAAGTCGCCGATCCGCGCCAGGGCCTCCGGGTTCGGGCCGACGTGCCGGGGATCGAGCCCGTTGGCGCGTGCGACGTCGGCGAAGGTGTCGCCGGCGGCGTCGCGCAGGTTCAAAGCCTTCTCGACGCCGATTGCGCCGGTCAGGAGCCGCGATCCCAGGCAGGCCACGCCAAAGCGTGACCCTTCTTCTTCGGGGAATACTGTGATGGCCAGGGAGCGGCCCTGCTGAACTCCGCGCGACTTGAGGATGTCGACGGCGGCCAGCGCCGAGGCGACACCCAGCGGTCCGTCAAAAGCGCCTCCGCCCGGGACTGAATCGAGGTGGCTGCCGGTGACGAGCGCACCGTCCTGGGGCTTTCCCCACCACGCCCAGATGATGCCGTTGCGGTCGGCCTCGACGTCGAGGCCGCGCTCCTGGGCTTGTTCGATGAACCACTGCCTGAGGTCGAGTTCCGGCGTCGAATAGACGGCCCTGGAATATCCTCCGCGTACCGCATCGCGGCCCACGCCCTTGATCGAGTCAAGGAGTTGATTGACGGTTTCCACGTTGTTCCTCCGATGGTGAAGACTGCCACCAAGTAAAAACCACTTGCCACCACATGACAAGGGCCTAGGGGGAAAACTGCCGCAATTAACAGCCCTGAAACACTGTCGATACCGCGCGGTGTCGTGGGACGTCTCAGATCCCGGAATCTCACGAAATAAAGCGAAAGCTCTTGCCATGCTGTGAAAAGTGGTTTTTACTGAATGGCAAGACATGGTGATCCAGACCACTCGAAAGCAGGTCAGGCAGTTGGCAGCAGATTCCTCCACCCGGACAGTCGAAAGGGCGCTGGCCCTCCTCAGCGCTGTCTGCACGGATGGGTCCATCAGCCTGAGTGACGCCGCACGCGTCGTTGATTTGTCGGCCAGCACCGCGCTCCGCCTCCTCCGCACCTTGGAAGGCAGCGGCTTCGTGACCCGGGACCCGGGAGGCAACTTCCGTCCCGGGGCCAGCATCATCCAGCTGGGCGCCCTGGCGTTGGGGCAGGAATCCCTCGTATCAATCTGCACGCCGCACATGAAGCTGCTTGTGGCCGAAACCGGCGAGTCCTGCTACCTGAGCATTCCCGGTCCTGGGGAGACCGGCATCTACATCGCCATCGTCGAAGGTACCCGCTCCGTGCGGCACGCCAGTTGGGTCGGCAGGAGCATTCCGCTGGAAGGCTCCGCCGCCGGCAAGATCCTGACCGGCGGGCAGAACGGCCGTGGCTACGCCATCGTGCGCAGCGGTGTGGAAGACGACGTCACGGCGGTTGCCGCCCCGATCGTTATCGGTGGCCGGACCGTTGCGGCCCTCAGCATCGTCGTACCCAGCTACCGACTGGACGAAGCGAAGGCCCAGGCCTTTGGCGAGGAGCTGGTGAAGGTGGCAGGCCACATTCTCGAAGAACCCGCAGAAAACCATGAAGCGCCCCACGAAAGCATGGAAAAGAAATGATCAAGTTTGAAAATGTCACCAAGGCGTACCCGGACGGGACGGTCGCCGTCGACGGCCTGAACCTCGAGGCACCTACTGGCAAGCTGACCATCCTGGTCGGTCCCTCCGGCTGCGGAAAGACCACCTCCTTGAGGATGATCAACCGCCTCATCGAGCCCACCAGCGGGACCATCTATCTCGATGACCAGCCCACCTCCGGCATGGATGCTGCGTTGCTCCGGCGCAGGATCGGATACGTCATCCAGCACGCCGGCCTTTTCCCGCACCGCACGATCGTGGACAACGTGGCCACCATGCCCGTACTGCTGGGCGAGAGCCGGCAGAAGGCCCGCAGCAAGGCCCTCGAGCTGATTGAGCGCGTCGGCCTGCCGGCCAGCTTCGCCAAGCGCTACCCATGGCAGCTTTCCGGCGGCCAGCAGCAGCGCGTCGGTGTTGCCCGTGCGCTGGCGTCGGACCCGGCATTCATGCTGATGGATGAGCCCTTCAGCGCCGTGGACCCCGTGGTCCGCGGACAACTGCAGGACGAGTTCCTTCGCCTGCAGCGCGAGATCGGCAAGACCATCATCATGGTCACGCACGACATCGACGAAGCCCTCAAGCTCGGCGACCAGGTTGCGGTGATGCGGGTCGGCGGCAAGCTGGCCCAGATGGCCTCCCCGTCGGAACTGCTTACCTCGCCCGCTGATGAGTTCGTGGCGGACTTCGTGGGCCGGGACCGCGGCTACCGTTCCCTCGGTTTCACGAAGACAGCCGGCGCCGTGGCCATCGGAGAAGAAGCCGTAGTCCAGCTCGGCGCCTCCGCGGAGGAAGCCCGAGCCAAGGCCACGGGTGCCTGGGTGCTGGTGGTCGACGGCGGCCGCAAGCCCCTCGGCTGGGCCCAGCCGGAGCAGATCGCCGGCGGCGAGCTGAAGCGCGAGCACCTGAACCTCAGTGGCATCGCCGCAGCGGCGTCCGGAACCATGCGCCAGCTGCTCGACGCCGCCCTCTCCTCGCCCAGCCGCCGCGGTGTGGTGGTCAACGAGGAGGGAAAGCTGATCGGCACCGTCACCGCGACCGACGTCGTCAAGGCCATCGAAGCCGAACCCCACCTGGAGACGGCGCGATGAACATTGAATGGCTCGGCCGCCAGTTCGACAACATCGTCTTCCTGCTCGGCTGGCACGTCCTGCTGGCCGTCATCCCGCTGGTCCTCGGGCTGCTGATTGCGCTTCCCCTTGGCTGGTGGGCGCACCGGAGCCGCCGGATCTACCCCTTGCTGGTGGGCATCGCGGGCCTTCTCTACACGGTCCCGTCCCTCGCCCTGTTCGTCCTGCTGCCGCTGGTCCTTGGCACCAAGATCCTGGACCCGCTGAACATCGTCGCGGCCCTGACCATCTACACCGTCGCGCTGCTGGTGCGCGTGGTGGCTGATGCCCTCGAGTCCGTGCCCGAGGACACCGTCCAGGCCGCCAAGGCCATGGGTTACCGCAGCTACCAGAGCCTCCTGAAAGTGGAGCTGCCCGTGGGCGTTCCCGTCATCAGCGCAGGGCTCCGCGTTGCCGCCGTGTCCAACGTCAGCCTGGTATCCGTGGCCGCGTTGCTTGGTATTCCCCAGCTCGGTTCGCTCTTCACCCAGGGCTTCCAGCTGCGGTTCTTCACGCCGATCATCGCCGGCATCCTGCTCTGCGTCATCCTGGCCATGATCCTGGACGGGCTGATCATCCTTCTCAACCGGTGGCTGACACCGTGGACCCCCAAGGTGGTGGCATCGTGAACTACCTGTTCGACCCCCGGCACTGGACTGGAGCCGACAGCATCCCGACCCTGATCGGGGAGCACCTGCTGTACTCCCTGATCGCCCTGGCCATCGCGGCAGTCATCGCGGTACCGCTTGGCATCTACATCGGCGTCACGGGCAAAGGCGTGTTCCTGATCGCCGGCCTGGCGAATGCGCTCCGCGCCCTGCCCAGCGTCGGCCTCCTGATCCTCCTGGTCCTGCTGATCTCGCCGGCCTTCCCGTCGAAGATGGGCTACATCCTTCCGAGCCTCATCGTCCTGGTGCTGCTAGCTGTGCCGCCCATCCTGACCAACACCTACGCCGGGGTCCGCGCAGTGGACGCCGCCGCCGTCGACGCCGCCAGGGGCATGGGGTTCCGCACCATGAAGATCCTCACCGACGTCCAGCTCCCGTGCTCGCTTCCGCTCGTCCTGTCCGGTGTCCGCAGCGCGCTGCTGCAGATCATCTCGACGGCGACCATCGCCGCGTACATTTCGCTCGGCGGCCTGGGCCGTCTGCTGATCGACGGCAAGGCCCAGAACGACTACAGCCAAATGGTTGCCGGCGCCGTGCTGGTCGCCTTGCTGGCACTGTTCTTCGACCAGCTCCTCGCTTTCATCACCCGCCGTGTCGTTTCACCAGGACTGACGCGGCGCACCATCAAATCGGCCTCCGCCGCCGAAGCCGTGAAGACCCCCGTCACGGTCTGAACAACACCCGGCGCCGTCCTTCCGGCGCGCAAGTTTCACCTCCCACCCACCCCACTTGGCCGCTGCATGCCCTCGCAGCGCCGTTCCAGGAGAGTTGACATGAAGAAGTACCTGACAGGCTTCACCCTCGCGGCAGTCGCCGCCATCACCCTGAGCGCCTGCGGCGGCGGGGACCCCATGAGCTCGTCAAGCACGCCGGCAGGAGGTTCGGGCGACAGCATCATCGTCGGCTCGGCTGACTTCCCGGAAAGCCAGTTGATCGCCAAGATCTACGCCGAGGCACTGAAGGCCAAGGGCATCCAGGTCACGGAGAAGCCGAGCATCGGCAGCCGCGAAGTCACCATTCCCGCCCTCAAGGACGGTTCCATCGACCTCATGCCCGAGTACGGTGGCGCGCTCCTGCAGTACCTCGACTCCGCCACCAAGGCGGTCACTTCGGAGGAGGTCACCAAGGACCTCGCCACGAAGATCCCCTCGGGACTGACCCTCCTTACCGCATCCGACGCGGAGGACAAGGACGTCCTGGCGGTCAAGAAGGAAACTGCCGACAAGTACAAGCTGAAGACCATCGAAGACATCAAGCCCGTGGCCAAGGAACTCGTTCTGGGCGGGCCGCCGGAGTGGAAGACCCGCCTGAACGGCGTCGCGGGGCTGAAGTCCGTCTACGGACTTGAGTTCAAGGAATTTTCAGCGCTCGACGCCGGTGGGCCGCTGACGCTGAATGCCCTGCTTTCCGGCCAGGTCCAGGTTGCCGACCTGTTCAGCACCGACCCGGCGCTGAAGGACAACAACCTGGTTGCCCTCGAAGACAACAAGAACCTTTTCCTGTCCGAGAACATCGTGCCGGTCATCAACGCAAAGAAGTCCACGGACACCGTCAAGGAAACCCTGAACAAGGTGTCCGCAGCGCTGACCACCGAAGACCTCATCACGATGAACGGCCGGGTGGCCAAGTTCGAAGACATCGGTGAAATCGCCAAGGAATGGCTCAAGTCCAAGAACCTGGGCTGATCCCACTCGCTTGCTGTAGAGGAAGAAAAGAAATGACTGCAGATTTCACCACCGGGACGCGTCCGGTCAAGGCGCCCCGCGGTACTGAGCTGTCCGCGAAGAGCTGGCAGACCGAAGCGCCGTTGCGCATGCTGATGAACAACCTGGACCCGGAGGTTGCCGAGCACCCCGAGGATCTCGTGGTTTACGGTGGCACGGGCCGTGCCGCCCGGTCCTGGAAGGCGTTCGATGCGATCTCGGAGACCTTGAAGGACATGGAAGAGGACGAGACCTTGCTGGTCCAGTCCGGTAAGCCGGTGGGTGTGTTCCGTACCAACAAGTGGGCTCCGCGGGTGCTGATCGCCAACTCCAACCTGGTGGGCGATTGGGCGACGTGGCCGGAGTTCCGGCGCCTGGAGGCCGAGGGCCTGATGATGTACGGGCAGATGACGGCCGGTTCCTGGATCTATATCGGCACCCAGGGCATCCTGCAGGGCACGTACGAAACCTTCGCCGCGGTCGGGAACAAGCTCGCCGCCGAAGGCCGCCACCCGGCACCGGCCGCGGAAGGCTCCACCGAAGGACCGCTGGCCGGGACCCTGACCCTGACCGGCGGGTGCGGGGGCATGGGCGGGGCCCAGCCGCTGGCCGTGACCCTGAACGACGGGGCCTGCCTGATCGTGGACGTGGATGAGTCCCGGCTGCGCCGCCGTGTCGGCAAGCGTTACCTGGACGAGGTCGAGACCGACCTGGATGCCGCGATCGCCAAGGTGAGCAAGGCCAAGGCTGAGCGGCGCGGCTGGTCCGTGGGCTACGTCGGCAACGCTGCGGAGGTCTTCCCCGAGCTGCTGCGCCGCCACCAGGCAGGCGAGCTGACCATTGACGTCGTGACCGACCAGACCAGTGCACATGATCCACTGTCGTACCTGCCCGAGGGCATCACCGTGGAGGAATGGCACACCGAGGCCGCCGCGGATCCGGAAGGGTTCACGAAGAAGGCCCAGGCGTCCATGGCCCGGCACGTGCAGGCCATGGTCGAGTTCCAGGATGCCGGGGCCGAGGTCTTCGATTACGGCAACTCCATCCGGGATGAGGCGCGCAAGGGCGGTTACGGGCGTGCGTTCGAGTTCCCCGGCTTCGTGCCGGCCTACATCCGGCCGCTGTTCTGCGAGGGCCTGGGCCCGTTCCGCTGGGTGGCCCTGTCCGGGGACCCGGAGGACATCCGCGTCACCGACGAAGCGATCAAGGAGCTGTTCCCGGAGAACAAGCACCTGCACAAGTGGATCGACGCCGCCCAGGAACGGGTCGAGTTCGAGGGCCTGCCGGCACGTATCTGCTGGCTGGGCTACGGCGAACGCCACAAGGCCGGGCTGCTGTTCAACAAGCTCGTCGCCGAGGGCAAGGTCAAGGCACCGATCGTGATCGGCCGTGACCACCTGGACTCCGGCTCCGTGGCCTCCCCGTACCGGGAGACCGAGGCCATGAAGGACGGCTCGGACGCGATCGCGGACTGGCCTTTGCTGAACGCCCTGACCGCCGCGTCCTCGGGTGCGACCTGGGTGTCCATCCACCACGGCGGCGGCGTGGGCATCGGCCGCTCGATCCATACCGGCCAGGTCTCCGTGGCCGACGGCACCGAGCTCGCGGCCGAGAAGCTCGAGCGGCTGCTGACCAATGACCCCGGCATGGGCGTCATCCGCCACGTCGACGCCGGCTACGAGCGCGCCGTCGAGGTCGCCGCCGAGCGCGGCGTCCGCATCCCCATGAACGAAGCTGCAGCGAACACCAGCAAGTAAGCCCGCAAGCAGTAGCCTCTACACAAGTGAGCCCCGGTGGCCGGACTTACCGGCCGCCGGGGTTTCCCGCACCGAAAGGGACCCTTCCATGATCGCGATCGACGGCCGGCAGTTGGACTTGGCGGACATCGTTTCGGTGGCCGAAGGCGAACAAGTCAGCCTGGCTCCGGAAGCGCTGGTGCGGATGACCGAATCCCGGGAGTCAGCGGTGGCCACGGCGCTGCGCCGCCCGGTCTACGGACGTTCCACCGGTGTGGGCGCCAACCGGACCGTTTCGCTGACGGAAGCCGGGGGTGGGGATACCCACGGACTCAAGCTGCTGCGCAGCCATGCCGTGGATGCCGGCAGGCCGCTGGACCGCAGGACCGTCCGCGCCATGCTGGTCGTCAGGCTGTCCCAGCTGGCGGCCGGCGGGTCGGGGATCAACCCTGCCATCGCCGAGGCCCTCGTTGCGCTCCTCAACTCCGGTGCCGTCCCCGAGGTCCGCGAGTTCGGCGGGATCGGCACCGCAGACCTTCCTGCCCTCGCCGGCACGGCGCTGACGATGCTCGGCGAACGGGAGCCCCTCGGGGGAGGAAAAGCACCCGTCCTCCTGGATGGCTGGGCGACCGCCGACGCCCTCCCGTTCATCAGTTCCAGCGCCCTGACCATCGCCCAGGCGGTCCTCGCGCATCAGGAACTGAGCACCCTCCTTGGCAACGCCGCGTCCGTGGCAGCCCTGTCCTTCGCTGCGATGTCCGGCAACCCGGAAGCCTTCAGCCCGGCGGTAGCTGCTGCCGCGGACACTCCCGCGGTTGCGGACGCGGCCCGCATGTTCCATGGGCTCGTCCAAGGCAGCGGTGAACCGGCCCGCATCCAGGATCCGTACTGCCTTCGGACCCTGCCGCAGATCTTCGGATCCCAATCTGAAGAGTTGGCGGCGTTGGGAGCCTTGCTGCGACGCCTTGTCACGGCCGGAAACGAGAACCCGCTGGTCCACGGCTCGCCCTCGGAAGGGACCAACGACGTCTCCCACCACGGCCTCTTCCAGATGACCAACCTCGCCCGCCGTGTGGATGCCCTGCAGCTGGCCATCGGCGCGGCCTGCGCCACGCACCTGCGCAGGATCGACCTTCTCTGCGAGCCTAACTACACCGGCCAGCATCCCTTCCTCGCAGAGGACGGAAGCGGCCAGTCCGGCGTCATGATGCTGGAATATGTCGCCGCCGGCGCAGTGGGCCGGATCCGGAGCAATGCCCAGCCCGTGAGCCTGCAAACCGTGGTGTTGTCCCTGGGCGCCGAGGAAGACGCAAGCTTTGCGAGTGTGGCTGCCGCACAGCTGCAGTCAACGGCGGACGCCCTGGCGACCGTTGCCGCCGTCGAACTCGTCTGTGCCACCCGCGCCCTGCGGCTGCAGGGCCGGCAGCCCGAAGAGTTTGCCAGCCCGCGGCTCCAAACCGTCATGCGCGCAGCATTCGCGCTGCCCTCCGACGTCCGGGACCGGGACCTGCGCTGGGACCTTGAGCAAGCCCACCGGCTGGTCACAGCCCGGTACTGAGGTCCCAGCATTGAGGCTCCAGCACTGAGCCTCCAGCACTGAGGTCCCGGTACTGATCCCGGCCCGACGCCGGCGCTGCTAGTGCGCCGGCGCAGCTTCCTTGGCCGCGGCCTTCGGGTCCGTCAGCTTCTTGTTGGGCAGCGCGAAGCTGACCAGGAACGCCAGCAGCGTCAGCCCGGCGGCAGTGAGCATCACGACGTCGATCGCCTGGGCAAAGCCTTCGGTGATCGGCCGGGTCAGCACCGGGTTGGCCGAATGCAGCCAGCTGGTGTCGTTGAGGGAGTCGTTGGACGCCCCGTTCTTGAAGAAGTCGTACAGCTTGGCGTTGGCTGGATCCGCGGCTACTGCCGGGTCCTTGAGCACCCTGAGATAGTTGGCGCTGCCTGCGGCGGTCTTCATGCCGTCGGCGATGCGGTCCGCTGCCTGGCTGAACAGCATCGAGATGAACACGGCCGTGCCCACCGCGCCGCCCATGGAGCGGAAGAACGCCGCCGTCGAGGTTCCCACGCCCATGTCTTTCGCCGGCACCGAAACCTGCATGGCCAGGGTGAGCGGCTGCATGCAGAAGCCCAGCCCCATGCCGAAGAACACCGCGATCAGGCCGGGAACCCAGAGGCCCGTGTCCACGCCCAGCGACAGTCCCATGACGACGGCGGCCGCCGTCAGGGTCGCCGTGCCGAGGATCGGGAAGATCCGGTACGTGCCCGACGACGAGATGGTGCGCCCGGCGGTGATGGAACCGCCGAGGATGCCCACCGTGAAGGTGATCATCATGAGCCCGGCCTCGGTGGGGGTGAGGCCCTTGACCAGCTGCAGGTACATCGGCAGCATCGCGATGGCGCCGAACATGCCGATGCCGATGATGAAGTTCAGCAGCGAGGACAGGCCGAAAGTGGCGTTGCGGAACAGGCGCAGGGGGATCAGCGCATAGTCGCCGGCGCGCCGCTCGGCGAGCAGGAAGAGGACGATGCCCACCACTCCCAGGCCGTAGCAAAGCCAGGAAGCGGGGGAGTTCCAGCCCCAGCTGCGGCCCTGTTCGGCGACGAGCAGCAGCGGCACGATCGCCAGCGTGATGGCCGCTGCGCCCCAGTAGTCGATCTTTTGCTTCACGTGCCGCGGCGGCAGGTGCAGGTACAGGAAGACCACGGCCAGGGCGGCCAGGCCGATGGGCAGGTTGATGAAGAACACCCAGCGCCAGCCGTCGAAGCCCAGGATGTTGGACGTACCGGCAAAGGCGCCGCCGATCACCGGGCCCAGCACGGAGGAAACACCGAAGACGGACATGAAGTAGCCCTGGTACTTGGCACGGTCCTTGAGCGCCACGATGTCGCCGATAATGGTCAGGGCCAGCGCCAGCAGGCCGCCGGCGCCCATGCCCTGGATGCCGCGGGCCACGGCCAGTTCGGCCATGGAATGCACGGATCCGGCGTAGAGCGAGCCCGCCAGGAAGATGAGGATCGCGGCCAGGTACAGCGGGCGGCGGCCGAAGATGTCGCTGAGCTTGCCGTACAGCGGGGTGCTCACCGTCGAGGTGATGAGGTAGGCCGTGGTGGCCCAGGCCTGCAGGGAGAGGCCGTCGAGGTCGTTCGCGATGGTGTAGATCGACGTCGACACGATGGTCTGGTCCAGCGAGGACAGGAACATGCCGAGCATGAGGCCCACCATGACGGTCAAGGTCTGGCGGTGGGTCAGGATTTCGCCGGGGGCCCGGACAGGGGTGGATTTGGACATCGGTCCTCCAGGAAAAGGCGGGCGGGGGAGCGCAACGGATAGTTGCTTTCAGTAACTATCCTAAATGACGTTGTATTCCCCGCCTAGCCGGGAGTTCCGGTTAAGGCTCCACGAGGATCCCGTCGGGGTCGCAGTAGATCATGTTCCCGGGCTCGATATGCACTCCGTCGATCACCACGGGGACGTCCACTTCGCCGCGGCCCGTTTTGGTGCTCTTCTTCGGGTTGCTGCCCAGGGCCTTGATGCCGAAAGGCAGCTTCGCCAGGGCCAGCCGGTCCCGGATGGCGCCGTTGATGACGACGCCGGCCCAGCCGTTCGCCACGGCGCTTTCGGCGATCATGTCCCCCATGAGTGCCGTGCGCAGCGAACCATTGCCGTCCACCACCAGCACCGCGCCGTCGCCGGGGGTGCCGAGCACGGTCTTCACCAGTGCGTTGTCCTCGAAGCATTTCACCGTGCGGACGGGGCCGCTGAAACTGCTGCGGCCGCCCAGGTCCTGGAACTGCAGCGGGATGGAGGCGAGTTCATCACCGCGCTCGTCGTAGAGATCGGCGGTGCTCAGGATTTCGTTCATGCAGCAACACTAACCCCGTTGCCCGTCCCGGGAGAGGCGGCAGGGATAGGCTGAATCAACACCGTTACAAGCCAGGGGGAACCACCATGAGTCCGAGCGATCTGACCGGATTACCCGGTTCCCTGCCCGAGCGCCCGGTGCCGGATCCTGCCGCTTCGGCAGGTGGCACGACGACGGCGCTCGCCGAACCGGTGGACCGCGTCCGGGCGCTGTGGATCACCGGAGTCGTGCTGGTCAACCTGGGCATCAACGCCGCCTTCTTCGGGCCCATCCAGGTGCTGCTCGGCCAGCAGGCCATCCATTTCGACGAAGGCCAGAAGGAAGCGATCCTCGCCCTCGTCACCGGCTGCGGTGCCGCGGTTTCCCTCGTGGCGAACCCGCTGTTCGGTGCCTTCAGCGACCGCACGGCCTCCCGCTTCGGCCGCCGCGTGCCCTGGGTCCTGGTCGGTGCGGTTCTAGGCGCCGTGGCGCTGGTGGGCCTGGCGGGTGCGCCGAACGTGGCGGTCATGACGATCCTCTGGTGCCTGGTCCAGGCCGGGTGCAACGGAGCTTACGCCGCCGTCACAGCGGCCATTCCGGACCGCGTTCCGGTGCCGCAGCGCGGCACGGTGGGCGGCCTCGCCGCCATGGGCCAGACGGTGGGCATCCTGCTCGGTGCGGTGATCGCCTCGGTGGTCGCGGGGAACTTTGCCGCCGGATACCTGGTGTGCGCAGCGGCGCTGCTCGCCGGCGTCGTGCTTTATCTGTTCAAGAGCGACGACGCCCCGCTGGCTCCCGCCGCCCGCCCGCCCTTCAGCCTGGCGGCGTTTGCGAAGGGCTTCTGGGTGTCGCCGGTGAAGTACCCGGACTTCGCGTGGGCGTGGCTGACCCGGCTGCTGGTCAATATCGGCAACCACATGGTCACCCTGTACCTGCTGTTCTTCCTCAAGGACGCCGTGCACCTGGAACAGACGCAGGGCATCGCGCCGGAGTTCGGCGTGCTGATCCTCACCGGCCTGTACGCGGTGATGGTGATCATCACCAGCGTGGTGGGCGGCGCCCTGAGCGACCGCATGGGCAAGCGGAAGCCTCTCGTGATCGTGTCCTCCGTGGTGATCGCCGTGGCGAGCCTCATCCTTGGTTTCGCCCCCACTTGGGCCGGCGCCATCACCGGTGCGGTGGTGCTCGGCGTCGGTTTCGGCGCATACCTGGCCGTGGACTTCGCGCTCATCACCCAAGTCCTGCCCACAGCGCTGGACCGCGGCCGGGACCTCGGCGTGATCAACGTGGCCAACTCCCTGCCGCAGGTGATCGCACCGCTGATCGCCTTCCCGTTCGTCACCTACCTGGGCGGCTACGTGTCCCTCTATGTGGCCGCGGCGGTGATCGGACTGCTGGGTGCGGTGTTCGTGGTGAAGATCAAGAGCGTGGCGTAGTTCTTTTGTAGGAGCCGCGGTCAGAAGACTGCGGTGAACTGGTTCCAGCCGCCGCCGACGAAGGCGCGGCCCTTAAAGTCGGCCACATTGGTGGGGTCACCGCTGCCGAAGTACATCCACATGTCTCCGGTGCGGTTAATGCCGTACACGTCCACCTTGCCGTCGCCGTTGAAGTCTCCGGAGGCACAGATCCGGGAAAAGACTTCCCAGCCCACAAAGGTGGCAGTGTAGAAATTCGGCGTTCCGGCCCCGAAGTGTCCCGTGCCGGTGCTTGTCAGGAGCATGAGATTTCCCCAGCGGTCCCTGACCATGACATTGTTCTCGTTGCCTCCCCTGAACTTCCCCGGGGCCACGATGAGGTCGAAGTCCCACCAACCCCTGCTGATGACTTTGCGTTTCAACCAGCCGCCCCGTCCGTTGCCGGGGTAGAGCCAAACGGTGTTGGAGGTGTCCCTCGCAATGATGTCGTTGAAGCCGTCGCCGTCGAAGTCCCCCGGGGCAATGATGTTGCGGTGGATGTTCCACCCTGTGCCGATCTGGACTTTGGTGGGAATCCCACCCTTCCCGTTGCCCGGGTAGAGGAACAGGCGGCCCTGCCGATCCCGGGCAATGACGTCGTTCTTGCCGTCGCCGTTGAAATCGCCGGCTGACACGAGCGCGTTGTAGATGTTCCAGCCCCCGCCGATGCGTTGCCGTGGCAGCCACGAGCCACGGCCATTCGTGGGATAGAGGTAGAGCGTTCCCGCCTTGTCACGGGCAAAGACATCCATGGTGTTGTCCCCGTTGAGGCCTTTGGTCTTTTCTCTATTGGCGATCCGTGGCTTCAGCGCGACTGGAACAACCTTCGTCCACCCGCCGACCATGACAAGGATGTCCACCGTCACCTTCCGGCCCTTGTCAGCCGCCGCGATGACGTAGCTACGCTGCGTAGCTCCCCGGATCGGTGTGCCGTCCCTCTTCCAGACGTACTTGAAGGACGGCACCCCACCCTCTGGATAGGAGCTGACCTGGCCGACCTTGGCGGAGATGATGCCGCCGACGGATGCGTCGCCGGTGATCTCTTCATTGAAGACAGTGATGTCCCGTGGCATTGGTCCCACCGGAGCCGACGTCGCCCTCGCGGCGAGCCTGCCAGGGCTGAGGGCAGTGACCTGAACGGAAATCCTGCTCCCGGCATCGAGATAGTACTGCGACGAATAGGCCTGTTCGATTGCGCCGAAAATAGGAACACCGTTGCGGAACCATTGGTATCGGTACCCGCTGGGCTCAACCTGCCAGGTTCCGGCATTGGCCGAAAGATCTGAGGTCGGAAAGACGACCCGACCGGAAATGGATGGTGGTGCAATGTTGGCCTGCGACTGCAGCGGTATCGCCGGGTTGTTGACCGAGAAAGTGCCCCGGCTGAAGTCGAGCGGGGGAACCGGTGACGGCGCTGGCGTGGCGGTCCGTTCGACCGGCTTGTCGCGAAAGTAAATGACCGTTGCGCGGGTGCCCAAGTACCTGATGCGGATGCTTTGCAGGGTGTACTTTCCGTTGGTTTCGGAAACCGTAGCCAAGGCGCTGGCTGTGCCACTGAATGGTCCTTTGGGCACGGAACCACTCCAGCTAAGCTCCAGGCCCTTCACCAAGGATTGATCCAGGTAGGTGAACCGGATATCACTGGCCGCCTGTGACAGTGTGAAATTCACCGCGGCGGTCTGCCCGGGGATGACTGTTTCCGCCGCCGGAGCCAACGAGATTACGGCCGGTTCTTCAAAAGCGACGAGAGGGTTGTTGACTGCAAATCCCAGGCGATTGAATTCTTCAGTTGACGGGTGGGCAAAACCCCGGAAATAGTTGGCACTTCCGCCGTCTCCCCTGATCTCCACGGAGTACGCCTTGACGTCGCCGCTGGGCCAACTCTCGGCATCGATTGCCATGCTGACTGTGCCTTCTGTCGCCGGCGTACCGCCGGTCCAGCGGGCATACCGGGCCCCGGTCATGTCGGCCAATGTGATTTCCACGCTCGTCACCGGCGCCGAAGTCTTGAACGCGAAGGTCGCGTTGTTTCCCGGAGTGATCACCGCGGGCGAGGTCCGCCCAATGGAAAGCAGTTGGGGCCTGGCCTCCACCGCCGCGGCGGGGCCCGCCGGCACCAGGATCACAGCCGCGAGCACCGCAGAAACGCAGATGCCCAAACAACGAAAAAGCCGACGAAAAAGAGCAGCGCCGAACGCCATAATTCCCCCAATAAGCATGGGCCGGACGCGGCCCGATCACCTGAGGATACTGCCGGGTCCTGCCCCTGCCAACATCCGTCCCGGCGCCGGTTCCGCAGGAGGTCTCCCAAACCGCTCCCAGACAACTCCCACCTTGCTGCCGTAACATCTACTAGTCACGTAGGATGCCGCACGGCGCCGCCACACAGATCACCGGATATGCCCGAAGAAAACTACCTGGAACCGTATTCGCTGGACCTTGCAGCGGGGTTGCCGCGGATGGCCGCCGCCCCCACCACCCCAAGGCAGCAGCTCCGCTATGCCCGGATCCTGAAGGCCGCCGCTGGATTCACGCAGCGGCAATTCGATACCGTCAGCCTCTCCGACGTCGCCCTGCAGGCACATGTCCCGCTGGGCACCCTCTACCGCTACTTCCCGTCGCCCGCACACCTGATGCTTGCCGTCTATCGGCAGCAGCTGCGCGAACTTGGCAGCGGGCAAGCGAAGGCGGCGCGGCTCGGACGCGAAAAGCGCCGCGACCAGTTGGCACGCGACAGCCAGCCCCCACTCGGCCTGCGGAACGCATTGACCGGCCTCCTCATGGAGATCTTCCACCTGCGGGTGATGCAGCCCGCCGTCGAGCACTGCCTGACCCGCAGTTCGGACAGCTGGGACGGCGACATCCCGGAACTGCTGCGCGAGGTCGACGCGCTGGCCGAGGCTTTGGTCGTGTCAGTGAACAACGACGCCGGCCGGGCCCGGATCCTGCTGCATACGGTCAGTGGTCTGGTCCAGTTGGTCCGCTGCCGCCGGCTCTCGCTGTTCGACGCGGAAAAAGACCTCAAGAACGCCTGCTCCCTGCTCGCCGAAACCCCGAAATCCCTGTAACCGGTCTAGACCACCGAGGCTAAAAAGCCGTCATTTGGCGTGATGTGAGTCACAACCTCTGCCGGGTAAACGTTTTATCAGGGCGCGCTGCCCTGGCAGCGGTCATCAGCACCCCCGCGGCTTGCCTACCATTGCAGAACCGACGCGGCCAGCGGCCCAACCTGCAGGAGATGTGCAGCCCGGTCCAGCCACCCTTGGCCCGAACCAACGCTCCTCGAACGCCCATATTTGTGCCGGACCGCCCAGCGGGTCCACGGCTAGCCTGAGGAGACAACGACGTGTCTATCGAAACCATCGACGCCGGCAAAGAAGCGGCGCTCGTCCTGAGCGAAGAAGAGATTTTCACTGCGCACGAGGGCGGCAAACTCTCCGTGTCCAGCACCGTTCCGCTGAACGACAAGCGCGATCTTTCCATCGCCTACACCCCGGGTGTCGCCCAGGTCAGCCGGGCAATCCATGCCAAGCCGGAACTTGCCCGCACCCACACCTGGGCCGAGCGCCTCGTGGTGGTCGTCAGCGACGGCACCGCCGTCCTGGGCCTCGGCAACATCGGCCCCAGCGCTTCCCTGCCCGTCATGGAGGGCAAGTCCGCCCTGTTCAAGTCCTTCGGCGACCTCGACTCCATCCCGCTGGTCCTCAACACCACGGACGTTGACGAGATCATCGAAACCCTCGTTCGTCTCCGCCCCAGCTTCGGTGCCGTGAACCTCGAAGACATCTCGGCCCCGCGCTGCTTCGAGCTCGAAGAGCGCCTCATCGAGGCACTCGACTGCCCGGTGATGCACGACGACCAGCACGGCACCGCCGTCGTGGTCCTTGCCGCCCTGACAAACGCCGCCAAGGTGACCAAGCGCGAACTCAGGGACCTGAAGGTGGTTGTTTCCGGAGCCGGTGCCGCCGGCATCGCCGTCGCTGAAATCCTGCTGACCGCCGGCGTCGAGGACGTCATCCTGCTCGACTCGAAGGGCGCCATCAACACCGTCCGCGCCGACATCGCCGCGGATCCCGTCAGCAAGAAGGCCCAGATGGCGCAGCGGACCAACCCGCGCGGCGTCAGCGGCGGACCGGGCGAGGCCCTGCAGGGTGCCGACGTGTTCGTCGGGGTCTCCTCCTCCAAGCTGGACGAAGAGCACCTCAAGCTCATGGCCGAAGACTCCATCGTTTTCGCACTGTCCAACCCGGACCCGGAGGTCCTGCCCGAGGTCGCGTCCAAGTATGCCGCCGTCGTGGCCACGGGCCGCAGCGACTTCCCGAACCAGATCAACAACGTCCTGGCGTTCCCGGGCATCTTCCGCGGAGCTTTGGATGCCGGCGCCCGCCGCATCACGCCCGCCATGAAGTTGGCCGCGGCCCGCGCCATCGCCGAACTCGCTGAGGAAGAACTCTCCGCCGACTACATCGTGCCGAGCCCGCTGGATGCCCGTGTGGCCCTGGCTGTCACCGCGGCCGTGGCCGCCGCCGCGGAATAGTTCCTGCGGCAAAAAGCCAACGACGGCGGCGCTCCCGTGCTGGGGAGCGCCGCCGTCGTTTTGCTTCCGAAGCACCGCGGCGGAAGAGCGCCCGGCGCTCCGCGTAGGCTCGAGGTATGACCGCTGAAACCATCGTGACGATTCTGTGCGGCCTGGCCATCGCCGTCGGCGTGGCCGGAACAATCATCCCGGTGCTGCCCGGAAGTATCCTGGTTGCTGCGAGCCTGCTCGCCTGGGCGCTCTGGGGTGGCGCCGGGGCTACGGGCTGGGTGGTGTTCGGCATCGGGCTGACGCTCGTGGCCGTGGGCATGGCCTCCAGCGCTATCCTCACGGGACGGAAACTCAAGCAGCACGGCATCCCCAACCGCTCCGTGCTTATCGGGATCGTCCTAGCCATTGCGGGGATGTTCGTGATCCCGGTGGTGGGCCTTTTCGTGGGCTTCGGCGTCGGGCTCCTGCTGAGCGAGCTGTTGCGCACCCGCGAGTTCAAGACCGCGGTGAGCTCGAGCCTCGCCGCACTGAAGGCCACCGGACTGGGCATTCTGGCCGAATTCGGCCTGGCCTGCCTCGCGGCCAGCACCTGGGCGATCGGCGTCTGGGTGGCCGCGCTCAACTGACAGCGCCTGAATGCACTTCGGGTATGCGGACTGCAGCTGTCCGCATACCCATGGCTGCCGCTGCATCCGGTGGGGCATAGTCGGGCGCATGATTGGAAAATTCCATGCACTGGTAATCGACTGTGAAGACATCGAGCCGATGGCCCTCTTCTATCAGGAACTGCTCGGAATGCAGCGGGTGGAGGGCGACGCCGATTGGATCACCATCGGCGACGCCGCCGACCGTCCGGCGGTTGCCTTCCAACGGGTCGACAAGCTGACTCCGCCGCAATGGCCGTCCGCCGAGCACCCCCAGCAGATGCACGTGGACGTACTGGTCGGCAACCTGGACGAGGCGGAGGAGAAGGCCCTCGCCCTCGGCGCGCGGAAACAGGGCTACGGGACGGAGACTTTCAGGGTCTACCTCGATCCCGCCGGCCATCCGTTCTGTCTGGTTTCCTCCTAGGCAGGCCCCGCGCACGACGGCGGCCCGGCGCAGAGCAGCGGCGCAGAGCAGCGGCGCCGGGCAGCAAAGCGGCGGCCGCCCCGTGAAGGGAACGGCCGCCGTCGTCGTTTTCGATCTAGTGGTTATTTCCGAAGTGGAAGGGGCGCTACATGGCGCGGCCCTTCATCTCCTCTCTGGCATCACGGCCGAGCCACAGGCCCACAGCAACCATTACGACACCGAGCACCAGGTGCAGCCAGTTGTCGGCGGTGTTGAGCGGCACAAAGTTGGCCATTGAGTCCGCACCGATCACGAGACCGTAGATCCACAGGACCAGGTAGACGATGCCGCCGCCGACCAGGAACCCGCGTGCCATCCTGGAGGTCCTGGCCATGTACAGGCCGACCGCACCGAACAGCATATGGACGATGTTGTGCAGAATTGACACTTGGAAGATTCCAAGAAGCATGGCGCCCGACTCATGCCCAGCAAAGGTCATGGCGCCGTAGTTGCTCGTGATGCCCGGGATGAATCCAAGGACACCAACGACCAGGAATACCCAGCCCAAACCCAGCGCCGTGTTGTGCAGCGAGAGTCCCATCACATGGTGGTGTTGTGCCGGGTGTGAAGCGGTGGTCATAACTCCTCCCAACCACATTTTGTACCGGCCGGCCAAGTGGCCGGCCGTTTCGCGGCAAGGAGCTGTCGGAACCCTGCCGACGTCCATAGTTTACTCCCGATAACCCGGGAAATAGAGGGTAAGCCCCGGCCGGCGGCCCTGCGGCAGCGGACCCGGGCGTGGGCCATGCCGAGGCCGGCAGGGGCAGGACGGGAGTCCGCACCGCAGATAGCATGGACAGATGACTGCCGGGTACCCCGTTCCCCCGGACCACGGCGTGTACCGCGACACCCGGGACCTCACCCCGTTCCGCCGCGCCCGCGTCCGTACCCCGGCCCGCGGCCTTGCCGACAGCGTCGGCGGTGCCGTTTCGGGAGTGCTGCACAGGCGGAGCGCCGACCGGCTGTCCGTGGCAGGGGAGGTGCCTCCGCTCAAGCGCTTCTCCAGCCGCACCGCGAAGGCCATGCATGCCGCGGTCTTCACCGGCACCGAGCCCGAACGCCTCCTACTCCTGGCCAGGGCCAACCCCGGATGGGCCGGCCTCTGCCAGGTCCTGGCCGGCCTTCTCGCCTACAAGCACGGCAGCTACCTGCGTGCGGCAGAGCTCCTGCGGCTGGGCATCTCAACCAGGATCGACGACGCCGCCAGCCAGTTCTCCGCCGCGTACCTTGGCCGGGTGGTCAGCACGGTCGAGGTTGCCGAGCGGGTCGAAGTGCAGGTGCTCTTCAGCGAGGAGTCGGTGTTCCTGGCCCTTTCGCACTGCATGCGGGAAGCCGGCCGGATGGACGCCGCCCTGGACGCACTGGCCAGCCTGCCGCCGTCTCTCCCGGCTGCCTTGGCCCGCTGCATGGCGGCGTCGGCACTCGGCCGGCACCGCGACGTCGTCGGCTGGACCGAAGGCCTGGAAAACGCGGACGACCTTTCCGCCGCCCTGCTGCTCCTCCGGGCAGGGTCCCTCCGCGCGCTGGGCGAATCCGGCGCCGCGCAGTCTGCGCTGTCCGAAGTGCTGCGGCGGCGGAAGACCAGCCTCTCCCTGCGCAACGACGCCCTCACCGACCGTGCGCTGTTGGCGTTCGACGCCGGCCGGCGGGCTCTGCTACCCGGCTCGAGGCGGAACGGGGGCGCCCTGCCCCACGGCGGTACCAGCAGGAGCGGCGCGCTGGAGGGCGGCATGATCCGCAAGGACGCCGAGATGCGCCGGCTCTGGGAGCAGGACTGGAAGGACCTCGGCGGGGATTGACGGCCCTGGTACCGACATCTTGGGAACGGACCCTTGTGCACCGGACGGGGCGGGTCTATTCTTTAGTCAACTAGTTGGTTGATCAACTAGTTGGTTGAGTAAGAGGTAGGAAGTGCCACACCAGGACCCGCTCGACACGGCTCTACTAGATAGGGCCTTCATGGCGCTCGCGGATCCGGTCCGGCGGAACATCGTGGCCAGGCTGTCGCGGGGCGACGCCACGGTCAACGAACTCGCCGAACCGTTCGCGATCACCAAACAGGCCGTGTCCAAGCACATCCAGGTCCTGGAGCAGGCCGGCCTGGTCACTCGTTCACGCGACGCCCAGCGGCGCCCGGTCCATTTGGACGCGGCGGCCCTGGAGCGGCTCACGGCGTGGATCGACCAGTACCGGCTCCAAGCGGAAGGGCGTTACCGGAGGCTGGACGCCCTGCTGGAAAGCCAGGCCTCCGAGCGGATTCCAAGGTCCGCGCAGACTCCAAGGAGTGGAGAACAATGAGCAATCCAACCAACATCACTGCCGAGCCCGGCGTTCCGTTCGTTGATACGGTCCGGGAATTCGACGCCCCGGTTGACGCCGTCTACCGTGCCCACGTCGAGCCCGAGCTGATGGTCCAGTGGCTGGGCCCGCGGGAGGACAAGGTGGAGAACATCCGCTACGACACCAGGGTGGGCGGCCGCTGGAGCTTCGACGGCGCCAGCAGCGAGGGCTACGAGTTCAGCTTCAGCGGTGTCTTCCACGCGGTGGAGCCAGCCAAGCTGCTCATCATGACCTTCGAATTCTCCGGGGCCCCCGGCGAGGTGGGCATCGGCACCACGAGGTTCGAGGACCTGGGCGGCGGCCGCAGCCGGATCTCCATCCACGACGTCTACCCCACGGTCGAAGCCCGCGACATGGCTGTGGCCAGCGGCATGAACTACGGCGTGATCGAAGGCTACGAACGGCTCGACGGGCTCCTGGCCAGCCAGCGGGTGTAGCCCGCTCGGCATGGAAAGCCGGGGGCGGCTCAGGCGGTCCGGGTCACGAGCGGGATGAGCTGCTCGGCCAGCAGCACGACGCCGAGCCCCACCATCACGATGCCGCTCGCCAGCGTCACCACCCGGGCCGCCGCGGGCCGCGAATGCAGCAGCCTGCGGGACGCCAGCGCCACGCCCGTGTAGACGAGGCCCGCCAGTATCACGAAGGTCAGGCCCAGCAGCCCGGACTGCACGGGAACCGGCAGCGGCGCGTCCGGGCTGACGAACTGCGGCACCAGTGCCAGGAAGAACAGCAGGCCCTTCGGGTTGATGCCGCTGGTGCCCATGCCCAGCAGGAAGCTGCGGAGCTGGTTCCGGGACTGCCCGACGGCGTCATCCGCGCTGAAGCGCGCGCCGCGCCAGGAGCGGAGGGTGCTGATGCCCAGCCACAGCAGGTAGGCCGCGCCGGCCACTGTCAGCCAGCCGAGGAGTCCGGGGATGCCGGCCAGCAGTGCCGCCAGGCCGAGCGCCATCAATGCCGTGTGCACCACGTAGCCGCTGCATAGTCCGGCCACCGCGGGGATGAAACTGCGCTGCCGCAGCCCGGCCGAAATCGAGTATGCCCAGTCCACGCCGGGGGTGCAGGCCAGGGTGACCGCAACGATCGTGAAGGCAAGGAAGAGCTGGGGGTTCATGGTGGCTCCTGGGTTGTTCCGCCGCTTGGATCCGGCAAGGAAAACCCTAGGGAAAAACGGCCCATAAGTGTTCGCGTTTTTATCCCACCAGGGCGCCAGATTGGTAAGATATTTGCGTGATTGACGGAATCGACAGAACTATTTTGCGCCACCTCAAAGAGGACGGCCGGATGACTGCCACGGCGCTGGCATCCAAGGTGGGTTTGACGGTGGCGCCGTGCCACCGCAGGCTGCGGGAACTGGAGACCTCCGGCGTCATCCGTGGCTACCGGGCGGACATCGATCCGGCTGCGATCGGCCTAGGCTTCGAGGCGATCGTGTTCGTCACTTTGGCCAAGGTGGAGCGCAGCATTATGTCCGATTTCGAGGAACGCGTGGCGGCCCTGCCCAACATCGTCGAAGCCCAGCGGCTGTTCGGCTCGCCGGATTACCTGCTCCGCGTGATCGCCGCGGACCTCCCGGCGTACCAGCGCTTCTACGACGAACAGCTCACGGTGCTTCCCGCCGTCGAACGCCTCACCTCGACCCTGGTGATGAAGAACCTGAAGAGCAACGCCGGGCCGCCGGTTTAGCCGGGCGGGTCCGGCTACTCCACATGGCCGGCTACTCCATAGCGCCGGCTACTCGGTAGGCCTGACGTGGACGATGATGACCTGGACGTCCTTGCTGCCGTCGTAGCGCAGGTCGTAGTTGACGTCCAGGCCCGTGCTGGTGCCGCTGGTGATGGAAAAGTCGCTCTTCATCTGCGGATCGGCGCTCGCCGAGCTGATCCAGCCCTCGGCGGAGGCGCCGTCGATCCCGTACTTCTCGACGCCGTCGCGGATCAGCGCGAAGAACTCCTCCGGGGAGTCCGCGGTGAGGAAGTAGGTGATCTCGCTGAAGTCGGGCTGGATGTTGGTGGTGTTGAAGCGGATCCGGTCCGTTTCGCCGCCGATCTCGCCGGCGGGCGCCACGATCGTGAGCTTGATCTTGCCTGCGTCCTGCGTGTTGATTTCGGGCCCGTAGCTGGTGTCCGAGACACCGACGGCGGACTTCATCAGCTTGCCGCTGCTCAGGTCCAGCCTGGCGCGGAGTTCGGTGCGGATCTTGTCGACGCCGGCGGTGTCCAGCGTGGAGAAATCGGAGGTGTTCACGGTGCTCCCTTGCGAAGTGTGCGGCGTCTGGGCGGGTGTGGCGGATCCGGGGGGTTGGCAGGCGGTGAGCGCGAGGCACGCAGCGGCGGCCAGCGCCACGGCGGAGGTGCGTGCTGCCTTCCGCAGCGGCGGCCTCACTGGTGGACCTCCACGTCGAAGCCCGACAGGAAGCGTCCGGTGATGTCCGGAATGTTGTTGAGGGGGCGGTGCTCCTCGACGCGGCCGTTGAAGTCGGAGGCGATGATGTCCCGGGCGCGGTCGGGGTCGGTGGCGAGTAGGTCCTGGTACGCCGGCAGGGTGTCCTGGCTGATGAGCGCCCAGCGGGCGTCGGCGTCGGCGATGTTCCCGTCCGGGAAGCCCGTGGTGAAGTCGGTGCGGAACTGGAGCGGGTTGTCCCAGCCGGTGACCGGCACCTTCTCCGGGCCGGGGCTCTCCACGCTGTAGGTGTAGGGGAACACCTCGGGGAAACTCTTCGCACCAGGGATGGAGGGCTCGCCCGCGAGGGTGACCATGTAGGTGACCGCCTCGCCGCCCGGGTGGTTCTTCATGTTCACGTAGTCGTCGGCGATGATCTCGTTCTGCTCGCGGTACAGGAGCGCGGTGTTGCCCTTCTGGATCTCGGCGGGGTCGCCGGAATCGATCTGAGCCCAGGCCCGGGCCGTGCCCGCGTCGATGGCGCCCGAATCCCGCAGCCGGTTGATCTCATCGATGCCGCCGTTCATGTAGGCCTCGTGCTGGCGTGCCTGGTCAAGGAAGATCTCCTTGTTCATGTCCAACATCGAGGTTTCGTAGAACTTGATCTCCTGGTCCGTCATCCCGGCCAGCTGTTCGAGCTGGTCCAGGACGGGCAGCGGAATGTCGGACACCGGATTGTCGGTGATCTGCTGCGCGAGATCCCGCATCAATGCCATGTCCTTGAACCCGCCGGCAAAGGATGGCCCGATCATGTTGGCCATCCCGGCCCATTGCAGGTCCGGATTCTCCAGGTAGGCCTTGCCGTAGTAGTCGTAGACCTTCTTGATGGTTTCCCAGTTGTACTCGGTGCCCTTGGAGGTATCCCAGTCGGCCGGGTCGATGCCCATCTCGCGCATCGCCTGCTGGTTCCAGTAGTCACTCAGGAAACCGGCGTACTCCGGGGAGTTCTTGCTGATCAGGCCGGAGTCGGCGGCTGCGTCCATGGCAGCCTTGGCCGCCTCCGGGTGCTCAAGCGCCCACTGCTTGAACTCGTCGCTGGCCAGGTAGGCCTTCCGCTCGGCCGGAGTCATGCCTTCGAGCTTGTCCGTGAGCACATCGCCTTGGGCGTCTTGCCCGCCGGGTCCGCCGGTCCCGCCGCCAGCAGGACCGCCGGAAGTGCTTGCCTTGTCCTGCTCGTCGGCGTTCTTCAGCAACGCTTTGCTCGCCGCTTCCATCTGTCCCGCGGCCTTCTTGAGGGCGGGCAGGTGGGCGGAGCTCCATTCGCTGCGGAAATGCTCGCCGTCGGCCCCGCGCCAGCCGGTGCCAGACAGCGTGCTGCTCAGCTGTTGGCCCAGCGCGGAAAGCTTGTGCGCCCCGCCCGCCATGGCCTTGGCGAGCTGGCGCAACTGTGCAACGTCTGCACCGTAGAAAGTTCCGGACATGGTTCCCCCGAGCGAATGTCTGTGCTGCAAATTGTGCCAGCCGTTCCGGCATTGCCGATCCTACGTGCCCGCCGTGCCCCCGGCGATGGGGAGAGCTGCCCGCCGTGGGGAGCGGTCCGTCGGAAAGGGCCGACGCCGGCAGCCCGGTTCCGCGGTCGGCCCGGTTCCGCGGTCGGCTCAGCTTCGCAGCAGCCCCGTGGTGCGGTAGGGGATCACTTCGCGCAGGAACATGCTGGTGGAGGTGCGCACGATTCCCGGGCAAAGCCGGATTTCCTCGGACACCCGGTACAGGTCGTCCGGGCTCGTGGCGACCACGCGGATGATGAGGTCGGTGTCGCCGGCGGGGGCGTGGCATTCCAGCACTTCGGGGATGTCCCGCAGGGCGGCGATGGCCTCGTTCAGCCGGTGCTGGTCCAGTTCGGCGCTCACTGCAGCCGCCACTCCACGGCCCAGGGCCGCGGGCAGGACCCGGCTGCTGTTGGGCCGCAGCGCACCGGACTCCGACATCCGTTCCAGGCGTGATTGCACGGTTCCGCGGGCCAGGCCGAGGCGCTGGGCGAGCACCATGACGGGAAGCCGCGGATCGTCGTCGAGGGCGGCAAGGATCCTCTTGTCTGTGGCGTCCAGTTCCTGCAAAGTGACCATCACCTGTCTATTGCTTGATGTCTGATTGGTCAGATTGACCAGTTCGAAATCGATCCGTTGCACCAACTGTAGTGTCTCTGTTCGAATAGTGGCAGCAAAGGGAAACGGCCACCGCCCCATCCCGCGCGGCAACGGAATCCCCGGCACACCTCCCGGAATCCGCACAACCGTCCCGCAAGGACGCCGCCGCTGATTGACTCTTGTTCACACCAACGTCAGTCCCCACACAGCCGGCCATGCCGGCGCCACCATAAGAGCCCCTGAGCCACCGACCCTGACGGTAGCTGAGGGGCTCTTGTGCTGTGCGGCTTTGCTGTGCGGCGCTGGCGGTGCCGTCACGCGTTTCCGTCGGTGCCGCCGATTACGCTGGGACCATGACAGCAGCCGGCCGCTTCGCTCCCAGCCCCTCAGGGGAACTACACGTGGGCAACCTCCGCACGGCCCTCCTCGCGTGGCTGTTCGCCCGCTCCACGGGCCGCCGCTTCCTGCTCCGCGTGGAGGACCTGGACCGGGCCCGGGCCGGTGCCGAAGAAGTCCAGCTCCGGGATCTGTCGGCGGTCGGCGTGGACTGGGACGGCCCCGTGGTGCGCCAGACGGACCGCGGCCCGCTCTACACCGAGGCCATCCGGCGCCTCGAGGAAGCCGGCCTCACCTACGAATGTTTCTGCACCCGCCGCGAAATCCAGGAGGCGCCGTCCGCCCCGCATGCCCCGCAGGGCGCCTATCCGGGGACCTGCAGGCGGCTGACAGCGGAGGAGCGGGACATCCGGCGGGCCGGCCGCCCGGCCGCGATCCGGCTCCGCTCGGAGGTACGGGAGTGGACAGTGGAGGACGAACTCCACGGCCGCTACCTTGGCACCGTGGACGACTTCGTGCTCCGCCGCAACGACGGCGTCACCGCCTACAACCTGGCAGTGGTGGTGGATGACGCCGAACAGGGCATCGACCAGGTGGTCCGCGGTGACGACCTCCTGTCCTCCGCGCCACGGCAGGCGTACCTCGCCTCGCTGCTCGGGCTTCCCGTACCGCAGTACGCGCACGTCCCCCTGGTGGTGAACCACGACGGTGCCCGGCTGGCCAAGCGCGACGGCGCCGTGACGCTCGCGGACCTCGCCGCCGTCGGGCTTTCCGCCGAAAAGGTGCGGGAGCTGATCCTGGCATCCCTCGGGCTGCCCGGTGACTTCAAAGAGGCGCTCGCCGTGTTCGACCCCGCGGCGCTGCCTCGGGATCCGTGGGTGTGGGACGCGGCGATGGCCGGCAGCAACGGCTAGCGGCTAGCTTGGGAGGCATCGCGGACTAGTCTTACTTCTCATGGATGCACCGACCTCTGGACTTGTTGCCCCCGGATTCGAAGCCGTAGCCGAACTCTTCGGCCGTTACCTCGCCGAGGACCCGGAATATTCGGCCCAGCTGGCCGCCTACCACCGCGGAGTCAAGGTCCTGGACCTCAGCGGCGGCCCGCACATCCGCCCCGATTCCGTCACCGGCGTGTTCTCCTGCTCCAAAGGCATGGCAGGCCTGGTCATCGCGCTTCTGGTTCAGGACGGGCTCCTGGACCTCGACGCCGAGGTGGTCAAGTACTGGCCCGAGTTCGGAGCCCAGGGGAAATCCGGCATCACCGTCGTGCAGCTGCTTTCGCACCAGGCCGGGCTGCTGGGGGTCGAGGGAGGGCTGTCCCTCGAAGAATGCAACCACTCCGAACTGGCTGCGGCCAAGCTCGCTGCCCTGCCACCGCTCTGGAAGCCGGGAGCGGCCTTCGGCTACCACGCCCTGACCATCGGGGTCTTCATGGAGGAACTCTGCCGCAGGATCACCGGGAGCACGCTGCAGGAAATCTTTGAAGCGCGGATCCGCGCGGTGACGGGCGCGGACTTCTTCCTCGGACTGCCCGAGTCCGAAGAGCCGCGCTACGCGACCTTGCGCTGGGTGTCCGACCCCGAGCGGCCGTGGACGGATCCCGCCGGTCACTTCGGCCTGGCCGCGAACGCGGTGACTGCCGAGATCCTGGACCTGCCAAACATCCGTGAGGTCCGCGCCGCCGGGCTCAGCTCGGTGGCCGGCGTCGCCAATGCGGAAGGCATGGCCCGGGTCTATGCTGCCGCGCTGACCGGGCTTGAAGGAAACCCCGGGCTCGCCGGATCCGGTGCCGCGGGTGCGGAAGGTGCAGGCGGTTCAGGCCGTCCCGCCGTCGCGCCCTTGTTGAGCGAGGAGACCATCCGGGCCGTCTCGGCCGAGCAGGTGTTCGGGATCGACCGCGTCTTCGGCGATACCAGCTGCTTCGCCACTGTCTTCATGAAATCCCACGCCCGGATGCCGTTCGGCAGCTACCGGGCATTCGGCCACGACGGTGCCGGCGGGGCCCTGGGCTACGCGGATCCGGTGTACGGGCTGGGCTTCGGCTACGTGCCGCAGCAGGCCGAGCCGGGCGGCATCGGATGCCGGAATTTCGAGTTGAGTGCCGCGGTGCGGAAGGCGGTTTCGGAAACAGGGCGGGTAATGGAAGCGGGCGCGTAATACTGTCGGAGCCGGGGCCTAGTATCAAGGCATGAGCGCATCCGGATTTACCGTTGAAACTGCCCGGGTCCTTGCCGAGGTGGCGCACAACCGCCAGAAGGACAAGCTGAAGCGGCCGTACGTGGAGCACGTGTTCGCGGTGGGGGATGCGCTGGCCGACTTCGACGACGACATCCGGATTGCCGGGTACCTGCACGACATTGCCGAGGACACCCCGATCACCCGGCAAGCGCTCGAAGACATGGGTGTTTCGGAGCGCGCCATCGGCATCATCGAGCGGGTCACGCGCCGGCTCCATGACAACCCTGACGATTACGCCGCCGGCATCCGTTTCGTTGCCGAGGACCATGACGCCACCCTGGTCAAGATCGCGGACAACGCCCACAATTCGTTGCCGGAGCGGGTGCAGGCCCTGGCCGAGAAATGGCCGGACAAAGCTCCGAATCCGCGCTACGCGGAGGCACGTCCGGTGCTCTACCGTGCCGTGCCGAAGGAGGAAATCCGCCTCATCCTGGAACGCGTGAACCCGCATCTGCTGCCGGAACTGGATGAGCTGGCGGACTAGCCTTCCATCAGCCGGCGGCGGTGCCGGAGTTCCTTGATCCAGTTCTTCGTCTGCATCGCGCCGAACGGCGAGGCGCCGCCGTCGAGGTCCTCGGCAAGGGGCCCGGCTGCCTTCAGCGCGATGTCCAGCACCCGGACTGCCGCGCGTTCAGGCAGGCCCAGGTGTTGCGCCCAGGCGAGGAAATGCTTGCGTGAGATGCCGCTCTTCTTGCCGCCGATGCTCAGGGCCAGGGTCTTGTCGCCGTAGACCACTGTGGAGGGGATGTCGTAGACGGGAGCGATGGTGAACTCTTTCTGCGCTGTCTGCACCATGGAGACGTTCTTGGCGTGCAGGTCGCCGTTGCCCGTGAGCCAGGCGAAGGCCAGCTGGAGTGCGAGGTTCCGCAGCGCTGGCAGCGGGGCGGCGCAGTGGGCGGCCAGCGCCGCGCACACTTCGCCGTACGGCACGCTGTACTTGTCCGCCGGATACAGGCCCAGCACCTGGGCGCCGTCCTCGACGGCGAGCCGCAGCGTGCCGCCGTCGGCTGAGGTGAGCCGGTCGAAACGCTCCACGAGCAGCCCGGCCCGACCGGCGACGTCATGCACTAGCTGCACGCCCGCCACAGGGACCCGCAGCCGGCGCGCATAGCGGAACATCAGGAACTCGTTCTCCACAACAAAGGGGAATTCCGGGGCATTGAGCTTGAGGATGTAGCGCTTGCCGGACTGCGCCACCGGGAGCGAGATCATGCCCGCGGACAACTTGTCCTGCACGCCCGCCAGCGCCACGGGGTCGATGAGCCCGGAATCGCCCAGCAGCGCGTCGAAGTCCAGCGGCAGCTTCGGATCCATCACGACGGCGGAGCCGCCTTCCGTGGGAAGCTCGCCGTGCGGGAGGGTCTGGACGTCTCCCACGGCGTCGCCGCCGGCGGCCATGAGGAGGGCGAGCTCATCGTCGGCGCTGGCCTTGACCGCGCGCCGGAGCGAGTTCAGGCGGCGGCCCTCTGGCAGCAGGCCGGTGAAGTACGGCGGCACCGCGCCGCTTGGTGTGAAAACCGGCCCGCCGCCCAGGGGGAGGGTGGTCGCGACGGGCGGGCCGCCGGCGTCGAGATACTTCGGCAGGTAGCTGAACAGGGTTCCGCCGGCATGACGTTCGATGCGCCCCGCCAGGACCCCTTGCTTGTAGACGTCGGCGATCCGGTGGAAGGTCATTGCGCAGGTCCGGCGGTGGAAACGGCGCCGGCGGTGGAAATGGGGCCGGCGGTGGAAACGTTCGCGGCCGTGGACACGTCCAGTTCCAGGCCC
Organism: Arthrobacter sp. TE26545; assembly: GCF_056279005.1. The sequence goes on along the minus strand of NZ_JBWBQM010000001.1, from coordinate 3,747,591 downwards.
AGGGTGCCGAGCACCGCCAACAGCTGTTCGAGCTGCACGGTGGTCTTGCCCTGCTCGACGAAGCGGACGAAGCGTTCGGAGACTCCGGCGAGGTCGGCGACGTCGGCCTGGCTGAGGGACAGCGCGGCACGCCGGGAGCGGACCGCGCTGCCCAAAGCCGCGCTGAAACCCGCGGGATCCATGAAAGCCCCCTTCTTGGCGACCGGCACGAACGTGCCGGTATGGCCATTTTCCCTCCAGTGCCGGTTCGGAACAAGGGGGATCACGCGCAAATCGGCACGTACGTGCCGGAGGTGGACCTCAGTCCGCGGCGGGAGCCGAGGCTTCTGCTTGAGGCTTCTGCTTCGAGGGCAACTTCACGAGCCCGCCCCCGGCCCAGCGCCTCAGCTCCGCGACTTCCGACTCGTCGAACTCAAGGAGGGCCAGCCGGCAAAGCTCCTCAACGTTGCGGGTCCATGCGGTCGCAAGGCTCACCGCCGTGGCCTCGTCCGTCAAGGCGTTCGCGTAGTTCAGGCCCTGGATAATGAAGTTCACGGCGGCCCGGGAGACAGCGTGGCCGGCGGCAACGCAGTGGTCCCGGACCGACCTGGTGAGCTCATTCCTGTTGGGAGGGTGCTGGCGCAGGACCGCCTCCATGGAGACGAATACCTGCCGGAATTGCGCCCTCGAAAGGGCCGGCACGTCGGTCACCCTTGCCACGTGTTCCTCCACGGCGGAGCGTGCCTCTGCTTCCTGGGGAAGGTCCGCCTCGGAGAAGCGCTTGGCGTCCCACACCCAGCCGGGTGGCGGCGTCGGGGAGTACTCGATCCCGTTCCCGAGTTGCGCAATCCATGCGCCGAACTTGCCGTGGCCGCCCCAGTCCGTCTTCAGGGAGGGCTCCGCGGTCAGGGCCCGGTGCGCGGCGACGGCGCCAGTGACGGGCCCCGGCGACGAGCGGACAAGGCTGCTGACTTCCTTGGCCGCGGCACCCTTCCTCGAGACCGGTGCGGGCACGCGACCCTCCCCAGGAGGCAGGACGCCGGCGCCGCCGTCGGCCGATGAACCCGTAAGGATGGCCGCGAAGTCGTTGGCTTCCACCACATGGTCCGCCATCTCGCGGTAGGCAAACGCAACAGGTCCGGCAGCGATCACGGTGGTGATGCGGTCGGCGGCACGGAACCGCGCTATCAACGAGGTGAAGTCGGCGTCGGCGGACGCGATCACGAACTCATCGATGCCCACCGGTCCGGCAAGGACGTCCATGGCATCCAGGACGAGGTTGATGTCGGTGCTGCTCTTGCCCCGTTGCGTGAGGGACGGGCAGTCGATGACCCGGAATCCCGCCCTCGTCCAATACACCCGGTACTTCGAGTAAATGACGGGGTTCAGGTAGCAGTTGCGGATCAGAAACCGCCGCTCCGCTTCCCGGCCGCCTCCGCCTGCCAGGGCCGACGTCCATTGCTTGGGGTCCTCGGCGAAGACCCTGGCAGCCGCGGGATCCACCGCCTGCAGGCCGGAATAGACGTTGTCGAAGTCGACGAACATGGCTGCCCGGATGCCTGGGCGGCGGACCTGGCTCGGAGGCACGATCATCCGCCCAGTTTTGCATTCCGCGGGCCGCCGGACCAGATGTGCGCACAGATGCTTTCCGGGGAGCGGGTCACGTTGTGAGGCCCGCTCTGCGTTCTTTCACGCGCGCAAAGTACGTAGAGGAGGCCTCACAACGAGGAGGCGTCAGCGGCCGGGGAGTACGACACCATCCTGTGGGCCACTGGCTTCCACGCCAGTGCCCCGCGCGGTCCCCAGATTCCCGTGTACGGTGTGCAGACCAAGCTGGCAATCCGCATGATCGCGCTGCACGAAGCCGCGGGCGGTGCCGGGGCAGGTATCGAGGCTTAGCTGTCCGCGCTGCAGGAAGTCGACGACCGCATCGACATCGTGCGGGCCATCTGGGAGGACCAGATGGCAGACACCGGACGGCTGCTTGACACCTTCACCCGGCATCCGGCGTCGCGGGTTCCCGAACACAGCGCCGCCTAGGAGATTGGGTCACGGCGGGGTCGCCGGAGCGCTGCCGGGTCGCTGGAACTTTCCGGCTACCCGGCAGCGCTCCGGCGATTTCGTAGAGCCGCGCGGCCTTTAGCCCGCTGCCTCGATGCCGAGCCGCGCAAGGGCATCGGCCCGACGCCGGTGGCCCGCCAGCTCGTCCTCCAGGATCGCAACGGCCGGGGCCAGGAGGATCACCATTAGGCAGACGGTCACCGGAACCCCGGCCGCGGCAAGGGCAACAGCGGCGGCCGCGGCAACGACCACCAGGCACGTGAGCAAGACGTTGATGCGGTTCAGTCCGAGCAGGCTGCCGTAGATCCAGGTAAGCGTGACCTTGAAGACCGCCACGGGAATGGCCACGCAGGCCACGGCCGCGGCGGCGCTGATGTGGGCTTCGTGGTCGATATAGTACGCCAGCACGTGGAGGCCGGCTCCGGTAGCGGCGATGGCGGCGAAGATGATCATGTGCCCGTAGCCGAAGATGAAGGAGCGGTGGCGGCGCACGTGCAGGGCACGGCCGGCGGGCAGGATGAAGTACACCCACCAGAGCGTGAAGGCGAGGCCGGTGCCGCCGAGGCCCACAAGGGCGGCGTCGAGGGTCCAGCCGTGGACCGCGACAATCGAACGCAGCGTTTCGATGGCGCCGATCAGGCACTCGCCGAGCGCGATGATGGCCAGCAGCCCATAGCGTTCGGCGATGTGGTGCGCATGCCACGGGGTCTTCACCTTCCGCTCCGCTATGACCGGCACCACCATTTCCGCCACGATCAACGGAGCGTAGACCATCAGGGTGGTGGGGAGGTCTGTCTTCGCGAAGATGGCGGCCACCCAGCCCAACTGCACCACAGCCAGCAATCCCGCATACGTCAGGCACGTCTTGCGCCGCTGCGGGTCCTGCCGTGCCGCGCGCAGCCACTGGACGATCAAGGCCACGCGCATCACCACGTAGCCGAGCACCAGGACTTCGTTGTTGACGCGTGTGCCTTCGAGAACCGAATTGAACATCGGCTCGATGCCCATGGCCAGGATGAGCACACCCACCATCTGCACCATGGTGACGATCCGGAAGATCCAGTCGTCCGTGTCGTAGGCACTCGCGAACCAGGAGAAGTTGATCCAGGCCCAAAGCACACCGAACATGGCGATGGCGAAGCCGATCAGGCCCACCCCGGCGTGGTCCTCCGCTGCTGCGTGCGCGAACTGGCCGCCGGCCACGCTGAAAGCGATGACGAACGTCAGGTCGAAGAACAGTTCCAGGGGAGTGGCGGCGCGGTGCTGTTCGTGGGGATCGCGGCCGCCCATGCGGGAGAGGGCATGGCGGAGTGGGTTGGACATGCTCACACAGTACCGCCAGGAAAACGCGGGGGCAGATAGGGCCCGTTCCGGGGCGGTACATGGGCTGTATCTGACCCCGCGTTGCGGATCAGGTGTTGCGGCTCAGGGGCCTTGATCAGACCCGGCCCAGGACGTCGATGTCCTCGAGGAACTCCTCGTGGACTTCCTCGCTCACGGTAGTCTTGGTGTCCGCGATCGCGTCCAGGTAATCCTGCGTGGTCGGCCCCTTGCGCCCGTTCGACGCCGGCCCGTTCGACGCCGGTGCCGGGCTTCCGCCGGAAGCGGCACCGCCGCCAGTACCGCCGTCGTCGTACACTGCCTTTTCCAGCGCCCGCTGGGAGGCGCTGCGGGCAGCGAACTCGATGTCTGCGGGGGAGAAACCCTCGGTGCGCTCCACGAGCAGGCCCACGTCCACGGTGTCCACGACGGTGGCCGGGATGAAACGCTGCCACATGGCTTCGCGGGCGTGAATGTCCGGCAGGCCGATCGGGATGACGTAGTCGAAGCGGCCGTGGCGCAGGAACGCCGAGTCCAGGGCACGGATGAAGTTGGTGGCACACACCAGCAGGCGGCCGGGCTGTTCGCGGAAGGCCGGGATGATCTTGAGGAGCTCGTTGGTGACACCCTGCAGCGGCGACGGCGGATCCCCCGCACGTTGCGCCGCGATCTCCTCCACCTCGTCGATGAACACCACCGCGTGCTCCAGCTCGGCGATTTCCAGGAACGTTTCCCGCAGCGCGCCGGCCAGGCCCTTCGGGTCGGCGGCCAGCCGCGAGGGGAAGACCTCCACGAACGGCCACTCAAGGCGGGACGCGATCGCCTTGGCGAAGGTGGTCTTGCCGGTGCCGGGCGGGCCGAACAGCACCACCGCGCGCGGGGGCACCACGCCGTATTCATCGGCGAGGTCGGCCTCGGCCAGCGGCAGCACCAGGCGCCGCTCCAGCAGCTCCTTCTCGCGTTTCATGCCGGCGACGTTTTCCCACAGGTCGCGGGCCAGCACCCGGCCGCCCAGCAGGCTCAGCGGCTCCAGTTCCGCACGCTGCACCGGGATGGTCCGCTCGAAGTAGCGCAGGTTCTTCTTCACCACGAAGCCACGGCCCAGGAACGCCTCCACCCGGGTTTCGCTCTCGGGCATGAGCGCGGAGAGTTTGTTCAGGCCGTGCGGGGCCATGCGGTTCTCGACGGCGGCCAGCAGCGAGGTGCCGATCCCGCGGCCGCGGAACTCGGGCAGGGTGGACAGGAAGACGATCCAGCCCTGGTCGTGCGCGGCGCGTCCGACGGCGGCACCCACCAGTTGCTCGCCTTGCACCGCCACCACGGCGTGGTCCTTTTCGCAGGAGGCGAGGACCTCGGAGAGCGCATAAACCGGCTCGACGCCGTCGGCCTTGAGGGATTCCCAGAGGTGCAGGATGCCGTCGAGGTCGGACGAGTGGAAGTCCCTGATGCGCCAGGTGGTCATGTGCTGCTCCTTGCCGGATCTCCGTTGATGCCTTGGAGTCGAGCATAGGGGAAGCGCGGCGGGCGGGCCGGGGGTGTTACGCCGCTCTTCACCCCACCGGGCGGAGCCGCAGGCCCTGCATGCCGCCGTCGATCGCCAGGGAGGTGCCCGACGTCGAACCGGACAGCGGGCTGGCGAGGTACGCGACGGCGCCGGCGACCTCCGCGGGGTCCACCATCCGGCCGTGCGGCTGGCGGGCGTTGAGGGCCGCACGTTCGGCAGCCGGGTCCGCGGCCGAATCCAGCAACCGGCCCACCCACGGGGTGTCCACGGTGCCGGGGTTCACGCAGTTCACCCGGATGCCTTCGCGGATGTGGTCGGCGGCCATGGCGAGCGTCAGGGACAGCACCGCGCCCTTCGACGCCGAATACAGCGCCCGCTGTGGCAGCCCCGCCGTCGCGGCGATGGAGCAGGTGTTCACGATCGCCGCGGACGGCGACTTCCGCAGATGCGGAAGGGCGGCACGGCTGACGCGCGCGATGCCCACCACGTTGATGTCCAGGACGCGCAGCCACTCCTCGTCGGAGTTCGCGCTGATATCGCCCTGGGCGCCGATCCCGGCGTTGTTGACCACCACGTCCAGCCGGCCGAACTCGCGGACCACGGCGTCGACGGCGGCGCGCACCGAGGCGTCGTCCGCGACATTGCATTCGACGGCGAAGTGCGGCGAACCGGCGGGGTTCAGGTCCAGCACGGCCACCTTCGCCCCGCCCGCGGCGAGGCGGTCCGCGATGGCCGCGCCGATGCCGGAGGCGCCGCCGGTCACGAGGGCGGCCAGGCCTTCGAATTCGCTGCTCACCGGACCGCTCATCGGGCTCACCGCACTGCCGCGGGGTCCCCCGCGGAGGCTGCGGCCAGGGATTCGCTGCCGCCGGCGTTGTGGGTGCCGGCCCGGTAGAACTCCTGGCGCTGGCGGCCGAGGCCCTCGACTTCGAGTTCCACCACGTCGCCGGGCTGCAGGAACGGGAAGCGGCCGGAGAGGGCCACGCCTTCGGGGGTGCCGGTGAGGATCACGTCGCCTGCTTCGAGCACCATGTACTGGCTGAGGTGGTGCACCACGGTGGCGGGATCGAAGATCATGTCCGAGGTGTTCGAATCCTGGCGGATCTCGCCGTTGACCCAGGTACGCAGCCGGAGCTTGCCGGCATCCACCTGGTCGGCGGGAACGAACCAAGGCCCCAGCGGGCTCGACGCCGGCAGCGACTTGCCCTTGGTCCACTGGCCGGCGGCGCCGGGCAACTGATAGTCGCGCTCGGAGAGGTCGTTGGCCACCACGTAGCCGGCGATGTGCCCGGCGGCTTCCTCCACGGATGAAAGGTAGGACGCTTCCTTGCCGATCACCACGCCGAGTTCCACTTCCCAGTCGTATTTCGCCGACGACGGCGGGATGGGGGCGGCGTCGAACGGCCCGGCGACGGTGTTGGACGGCTTAAGGAAAACCACTGGGACCTCGGGCGGGGTGGCGCCGGATTCGGCAGCGTGCGCGGTGTAGTTCAAGCCGATGCACACCACCGAGCGCGGGCGGGCGATGGGAGAACCGATCCGCAGCCCCTCGGCGGAAATCTCGGGAAGTTCCCCGGATTCAAGGGCCTTCCTGGCGCGGGCAATGCCGTCCGCGGCGAGGAAGCCGCCGTCGATGTCCCGGGTCAGGCCGGTGAGGCTGAAGTACTTCGCGGCGCCGTTGCCGTCTTCGACGAGGACAACCGGCTGCTCGTTTCCGGCCGCTCCCAGCCGGGCGAATTTCACGTTCATGTCTTCCTCCATGCTCAGCGTCATTGCTCCGAGCTTCAAGTGTGGTGTCTTCCTTATTCTTGCGGAAATGTGACCCATTGACAATGGAAACATCCGATGTTTAGTCTCAACGTGGATGGACCGCCCCAACCGGCCCTACGAGCCGTACGCGCCGCCTAAGCTAGGAGCACGATGAGCGTCATTACCGCCATGGACACCCTCGATATCCGGTTCCCCACGTCCCGGGAGCTGGACGGTTCGGACGCCATGAACCCGGACCCGGACTATTCGGCCGCGTACCTGATCCTGCGCACCGACGCCGCGGACGGGCACGAGGGCCACGGCTTCGTGTTCACAATCGGCCGCGGCAACGAGGTGGAAACCGCCGCCATCGCTGCCCTGCGCGAACACCTCCTGGGCCGCAACGCCGAGGACCTGCTGGCGGACATGGGCGCCACCTGGAAGCTGCTCGCCCACGATTCCCAGCTGCGCTGGCTCGGACCGGAGAAGGGCGTCATGCACATGGCGATCGGCGCCGTCGTGAACGCCCTCTGGGACCTGAAGGCCAAGCGCGCCGGATTGCCGCTCTGGGAGCTCCTGTCCCGGATGAGCCCGGAGGAACTCGTCGCGCTGGTGGACTTCCGCTACCTCAGCGACGCCCTCACCCCCGAGGAAGCGCTCGGCATCCTGCGCGCCGCCGTACCGGGCCGGGAGGCGCGACGCGCACAACTGCTCGCCGAAGGCTACCCCGGATACACCACGACCCCGGGCTGGCTGGGATACAGCGACGAGAAGCTTACGCGCCTGGCCAAGGAAGCCGTGGCCGAGGGATTCACCCAGATCAAACTCAAGGTCGGGGCTTCCCTGGAGGACGACATCCGCCGCGTCCGCACCGCCCGTGAGGCCGTAGGCCCGGACATCCGGATCGCCGTGGATGCCAACCAACGCTGGGACGTCCAGGAAGCCATCGAGTGGATGCGCCACCTCGCGCCCTACGACATCGCCTGGATCGAAGAACCCACCAGCCCGGATGACATCCTGGGCCACGCGGCCATCGCCCGCGGCGTGGCGCCCATCCCGGTGGCCACGGGCGAACATGTCCAGAACCGCGTGGTGTTCAAGCAGATGCTGCAGGCCGGCTCCCTGCAAGTGCTTCAGCTCGACGCTGCCCGCGTGGCCGGCGTCAACGAGAACATCGCCATCCTGCTGCTGGCCGCGAAGTTCGGGGTCCGGGTCTGTCCGCACGCCGGCGGGGTGGGCCTGTGCGAAGCGGTCCAGCACTTGTCCATGTTCGATTTCGTGGCGGTCTCCGGAACCAAGGAGGACCGCATGATCGAATTCGTGGACCACCTGCACCAACACTTCGTCACGCCGGTCGATGTCCACGGGGGCGCCTACTGGCCGCCGTCGGCTCCCGGCGCCGGAAATGAAATGCTCCCCGCCAGCCTGGCGGACTACCGTTACCCCGACGGACCGGTGTGGGCTGCCGAGGCGAGCACCACAGTAGCGAGCACCATAGTAGCGAGCACCGCCGCCGTCGAGAACTGAAGGAGAAGCCGTGATCCAGCACGCCCCGTGGTTCGAGGAGTCCCGCCTTGGCATGTTCGTGCACTGGGGGCTGTACTCCTTGGCGGCCCGGCACGAGTGGGTGATGAACCGCGAGGAGATCACCGTGGAGGAGTACTCGAAGTACTTCCGCCGCTTCGATCCGGACCTCTACGATCCCCGCGAATGGGCCCGTGCCGCCAGGAGCGCCGGCATGAAGTACGTGGTCCTCACCACCAAGCATCACGAGGGTTTCTGCCTCTGGGACTCCGCCCTCACGGACTACAAGGCCACCAACACCCCTGCCGGCCGTGACCTCATCGCCCCCTACGTGGAGGCGCTCCGCGCCGAAGGCCTGAAAGTCGGCTTCTATTACTCCCTGATCGACTGGCACCACCCCGACTTCACCGTGGACTCCGTGCACCCGTTGCGGAACGCCGGCTTCGGGAAACTGAACGAGGGCCGGGACATGGCCCGCTACCGGGAGTACCTGCACGGCCAGGTCCGTGAACTGCTCAGCAACTACGGCACCATCGACTACCTCTTCTTCGACTTCTCCTACCCGGGCGGCATGGACGGCCACCCGGCCGGGGGCAAGGGCCGGGACGACTGGGGTTCCGAGGAGATGCTTGCCATGGTGCGGGAACTGCAGCCCGGGATCGTGGTCAACGACCGCCTCGACCTGCCGGGAGACTTTGTCACGCCGGAGCAGTACCAGCCGGCCGGTCCCATGATGTCCGACGGCGTTCGGCTCGCCTGGGAGGCGTGCCAGACACTCAACGGCAGCTGGGGTTACGACCGCGACAATCTCGACTACAAGAGCCCGGACCTCCTGGTGCGGATGCTGGTGGACGGGGTGTCCAAAGGCGGCAACCTCCTCCTGAACGTCGGCCCCACCGCCCGCGGCAGCCTCGACCCGCGCGCCGCCGAATCCCTGGCGGGCATAGGCGAGTGGATGCGGCTGCACGGCCGTTCCATCTATGGTGCCGGACCGTCGTCGTACCTTCCTCCCGCCGACGCCCGCTATACCCGGCGCGGCAAGCGGCTGTACGTCCATCTGTTCGCCTGGCCGTTCGGCTTCGTGCATCTGCCGGGCCTCGCCGGGAAAGTCGAGTACGCGCAACTGCTCAACGACGCCTCCGAACTCCGCCTCCAGGAACCGGACCCGGAGCAGGAGGCCTATGCCACCACCCCCGGCGCCCAGCCGGCGGGGACGTTGATCATCAAACTGCCCATCCAGCGGCCGCCGGTGGCAGTGCCCGTACTGGAACTGTTCCTCAAGGACGGCGCAGATGCCTGAGATAACGGCACCGCAGGCACCAGCCCCGCAAACAGTTGCCCTGCACACCCGGCTCAAGCCCGGTGCGGAGCAGGAATATTACGACGCCCATGCGGGGATTCCGGGCGAACTCGTTGCGGCGCTGAAGGATGCAGGCGTGCGGAACTGGCGCATCTGGCGCAGCGGCCTGGAGCTGTTCCATCTGGTGGAGGTGGACGACTACCAGGCCATGCGCCATGCTCTCGCCGACCACCCCGCCAACGTGCCCTGGCAGGCCCGGATGGCTGAGCTGCTCGAGGTGGAGGACGATTACTCCGGCAACGACTCCGGCATCCCGAAGGTCTGGGAACTGCCGTGAACGGCGCCGTGGGGAACGCTGGCACCGGACGTCTGGAGCTTGTCGGAAAGCTCGGCAGGATCGGCTTCGGCGCCGCGGGAATCGGCAACCTCTACACCGCCATCCCTGACGGAGAAGCCCTCGCGACGGTCCTGGCCGCCTGGGACTCCGGCGTCCGCTACTTCGACACCGCCCCGCACTACGGACTGGGCCTGTCCGAACAGAGGCTGGGCGCCGTGCTCCGGGACAAGCCGCGCGCCGAGTTTGTCATCTCCACCAAGGTGGGCAGGCTGCTTGAACCCCACGACGCCGCCGGCCGCCGGGACGACGAGGGCTTCGACGTTCCGGCGGACGCCGTACGCCGCTGGGACTTCAGCGAAAAAGGCATCCGCCAGAGCCTGGAGGATTCCCTGGGCCGGCTGGGCCTGGAGTACGTGGACATCCTCTACCTGCACGACCCCGATGTGTACGACCTCGACGCCGGAATCACCCGGGCACTGCCCGCGCTGGAGAAGCTCCGCGGCGAAGGCCTGGTCAAAGCCATCGGCGTCGGCACCAATTCGGCTGAAGCCGCGCTCGCCTGCGTCGAAAAGGCGGACCTGGACCTCGTGATGCTTGCGGGCCGTTACACGCTGCTGGAGCAGCCCGGCGTTCCGTTGCTGGACCGCTGCGTGGAGCGCGGCACCGGCGTCGTGGCCGTCGGTGCCTTCAACTCTGGTCTCCTGGCCCGGCCCGAGGTGCCGGACGATGCACATTACAACTACGGGCAGGCGCCGCGCGCCCTGCTGGAACGCGCCCGGGCGCTGGCGGCACTGTGCCGGGACTTCGGCGTCGAACTCCCGACGGCGGCCCTGCACTTCCCGCTGCGGAACCGGGCCGTGGTGAACGTGACGGTGGGCGCACGCAGCCCCGAGCAAGCGGCGCTCAATTCGGCTCGGATGAACACCGCCGTGCCCGAGGAACTGTGGGCCGCGGTGGAAGCATTGGAACCTGGGGGAGCCGCGTGATCGACGCGCACCTGCACCTGTGGAACCTCGACGGCGGCGGGTACGGTTGGCTGGGACCGCAGCACGGGGCGCTGTTCCGCAGCTTCACGGCGGAGGAGGCCGGCCGGGAGCTGGCCGCCTCCGCCGTGCAGCAGGCCATCCTGGTGCAGGCGGACGACACCCTCGAGGATACGGAGGCGATGTTCGCGGCCGCGGACAGCCATCCCTGGGTAGTCGGCGTCGTCGGCTGGATCCCGCTGGAGCGCCCCGCCGAAGCCGAGGCCGAACTTGCCCGTTTTGCCGCCCATCCGAAGTTCCGCGGTATGCGGCACCTGGTCCACGACGATCCGCGGGACAACTTCCTCGATCTCGCCCCGGTGCGTGACTCGCTGCGCCTGCTGGCCTCGAGGGGCGTCGCGTTCGATGTTCCCGACGCCTTCCCGCGCCACCTCGGAGCCACGGTGCGGCTGGCCCGGGAGCTCCCGGAACTGGCCGTCGTCCTGGACCACCTGGGCAAACCGCCGCTGGGCGCCGGCGCGGATTCGGAGCCGATGGCGCAGTGGCGCGCGGACTTCCGGGCGCTGGCTGCGCTGCCCAACACGGTCGCGAAACTGTCCGGACTGCACCTGCCCGAGGTTCCTTATACGGCCGCGGCCCTGCGGCCCCTGTGGGAGGAGGCCTTGGATGCCTTCGGCCCGGGGCGGCTGATGGTCGGCAGCGACTGGCCGGTCAGCACGCTCGGCGCACCCTACGCGCAGACCATCGCTGTGCTGCTGGAACTCATCGCTGAATTGTCCGACGCCGAACGGCGGCAGATCCTGGAAGGAACCGCGGCGCGGACGTACGGACTGGAGCTGTAGTTAAAGCGCCTGGCGCAGCCAGTTCTCTACACCGCTGATGTGCACGGTGACCAAGGCCCGCACCAGTTCGGCGTCGCCGCGCTCCAGCGCATCCGCGATTGCCTTGTGCTCGGCCAGGGTGTGCGCCACGGCCTTCTCCTGGGTGATGCCGCGCCAGATGCGAGCCCGGACGGTGTCCCCGGACAGGGCCTCGAGCAGCCCGCTGAGGTAGTCGTTCCCGGCCGCCGAGGCGATGATGCTGTGGAATTCGAGGTCGTGGGCCACGAGCTCTTCGACGTCGGTGCCCTCGTCGATGCCTTCCATCGTGGCGCGCAGGGCCGTCACTTCCTCCGGCGTGATGCGGCCGGCCGCCATGTGGGCAGTGGCCGGTTCCAGGATCCGGCGGACTTCGAAGAGTTCCAGGATGGAGCGGTTCTGGTGCAGCTCCACCACGAAGGCCACGGCCTCGTTGAGCAGCTTCGCGTCCAGGCTGGTGACGTAGGTGCCGTCACCGCGCCGCACATCCAACACCCGGATGAGCTCCAGGGCCTTCACGGCCTCGCGCAATGAGCTGCGGGACAAGCCAAGGCTTTCGCTGAGCTCCTTCTCGGGCGGCAGGCGGTCCCCGGCCTTAAGCTCGCCGCGGATCAACATGTCCTTGATCTTGCCGATCGCCTCGTCAGTCACAGCCATGGCTCAATCGTAGCGGCGAGTGGTCCGATGTCTGAGGAGCGGCGACGCTATGCGGCGAATTTGAAACTGTACCGTCTGGACGGTATAGTTTTTGCTTGTCAGACTTCCACCCTTTTCGAGAAAGCGGTCACCATGACCACGTCCGTCACCAAGCGCGAACGCTTCGCCGAGAGCGAGGCGGTTCTCCGTCCCGATCCCGTCCGTGGCAAGCAGCAGGGTGCCGGACGGCGCTGGCTCGCCCTCGGCGCGCTGATGTTCCCCGTGCTGCTGATCGCCGTCGACAACACCGTGCTCAGCTTCGCGGTCCCGTCCCTGTCCCTTGCCTTGCGGCCCAACGGCACCGAACTGCTGTGGATCATTGACGTCTACGCCCTGGTGCTGGCCGGCCTGCTGGTCCCGATGGGCAGCATCGGCGACCGGATCGGCCGCCGGAAGCTCCTGCTGATCGGCGCCACCGGCTTCGCGCTCGTCTCCGTGCTGGCGTCCTTCGCCACCAACGCCGGCCAGCTGATCGGCGCCCGCGCTCTGTTGGGAGTCTTCGGTGCCATGCTCATGCCGGCAACGCTCTCCCTGATCCGGAACATCTTCACCGACCCCACCGAACGCCGCACCGCGATCGCCGTCTGGGCCGCGGGCTTCTCCGGCGGCGCGGCCCTCGGCCCGCTGGCCGGTGGCCTGCTCCTGGAGCACTTCGAATGGGGTGCCGTGTTCCTGCTGGCCGTGCCGATGCTGCTCCCGCTGCTCATCCTGGCGCCGCTCGTGCTGCCGGAGTCCAAGGACCCGAACCCTGCGCCGGTGGACCCGGCCAGCATCCTGCTGGTCATGGCCGCGATGGTTCCGTTCGTGTACGGCATCAAGGAATTCGCGCACGACGGCGGCCTGGCCGCTCTGCTGCCACTCGCCGTCGGGCTCGTGGCGGGGGCGCTGTTCGTCCGCAGGCAGCTACGGCGCCAGCGTTCGGGCAAGGCGCCGATGCTGGACATGACACTGTTCCGGAACAAGGCGTTCAGCGTCTCCCTGGCCGCGAACCTGCTGAGCATCTTCTCGCTGGTGGGCTTCATCTACTTCATGTCCCAGCACCTGCAGCTCGTGGCCGGCCGTACCCCGCTCGAGGCCGGGATGCTCATGCTCCCGGGCCTGGCGCTGACTATTGTCGCGGGCCTGGTAACCGTGCCCGTGGTGCGCAGGATCCGGCCGGCCCACGTGGTCACCGCGGGGCTGCTCATGAACATGAGCGGCTACGTCGTGGTGCTCCTGTTCGGCCAGGGCGGGGAGCTGTGGGCGCTGCTGCTCGGCTTCGCGATCGTTGGTTCCGGCGTGGGTGCCGCGGAGACCATCTCCAACGACCTCATCCTGGCCAGCGTCCCGGCGCCGCAGGCAGGTGCGGCCTCGGCGATCTCCGAGACCGCCTACGAGGTGGGGTCAGTAATGGGCACCGCGGTGCTGGGCAGCATCCTGGCCGCCGCCTACCGTGCCCACGTCGAGGTCCCGGAAACGCTCGCTGGCGACGCCGCCCGGCAGGCCTCCGAGACCCTCGGCGGGGCGATCGACGCCGCAAAGCTGCTGCCGGCGGAGCAGGCCCAGGCGCTGCTGGAGTCCGCCCGGCACGCTTTCGACTCCGGCGTCGGGATGACCTCGGCGATCGGCATGGTCCTGATGGCAGCCGCGGCGGTCATGGTCGCCGTCGTGTTGCGCGATCCGAAGCTGCGCTAAGCGAAGGCGGCTTAAAAGGGGAAAGGCAGCGAGCATGCTCGCTGCCTTTCCTGTTAACACTCGCCTAGATGGAGTCTTCCGAACCCGGGGCGGGGCGGTTGGCCACCACCGGGGACATGCCGGTGTAGCCGTCGCGGGCTTCGGCGATCTCGTGGATCCGCTTGCGGCACGCGTACCAGCCTCCCACCATCAGCGCACAGGCGATGAGGGTGACCAGCAAGGTGAGCGGCGAATCGATGAACACCATCACCAGGACCACGACGAGGAATACGAGCGTCAGGTAGCCGGTGTACGGCGCGCCCGGCATCCGGAAGGCCGGCCGCTTGAGCCAGCCCTTGTCCGCCCAGCGCTTGAGCTGGATCTGGCAGAGCACGATCGTGGCCCAAGTGGAGATGATGCCCACGGACGCGACGTTCAGCACGATTTCGAAGGCCTCGGACGGAACCAGGTAGTTCAGCGGTACACCCAGCAGGGAGACGCCCGCGGTGATCGCGATGCCGCCGTAGGGCACGCCGGCCTTGTTCATGCGCTGTGCGAATTTCGGGGCGGAGCCGGCCACGGACATGGAGCGCAGGATGCGGCCGGTGGAGTACAGGCCGGCGTTCAGCGAGGACAGCGAGGCCGTGAGGACCACCAGGTTCATGATGGTGTCCACGCCCTCGACGCCGATGGAACCGAAGAACGTCACGAAGGGGCTGACGCCCTTCTGGTACGAGGTGAACGGCAGCAGCAGGGAGAGCAGGATGACCGAGCCCACGTAGAACACCGCGATACGGAAGACCACGGAGTTGATGGCCTTGGGCATGATCTTTTCCGGGTTCTCGGTTTCGCCCGCGGCAGTGCCGACCAGCTCGACCGAGGCGTAGGCGAACACGACGCCCTGCATAAGCAGGATCATCGGCATGATGCCGTTCGGGAAGATGCCGCCGTTGTCCGTGATGAGGGAGAAACCGGTGGGAGCGCCCGTGGGCGTGCCGAAGGCGACGAACCAGATGCCCAGGATGAGGAAGGCCACCAGGGCGGCAACCTTGATCAGGGCGAACCAGAATTCCATCTCGCCGAAGACCTTCACCGAGACCAGGTTCAGCGACAGCACCACGACCAGGGCGATGAGCGCCCAAGCCCACTGCGGCACGGCGCCGATCCAGGGCACGTACTTGCCGAAGAAGTTCATGTAGATTGCTGCGGCCGTGATGTCCACGATGGTGGTCATGGCCCAGTTGATCCAGTAGAACCAGCCCGAGGCGAAGGCCGCCTTTTCACCGAAGAACTCACGAGCGTAGGAGACGAAGGAACCCGAGGACGGGCGGTGCAGGACGAGTTCGCCCAGGGCCCGCAGGATCAGGAACACGAATGCGCCGCAGATCGCGTAGGAGAGCACCAGCGAAGGGCCCGCGACGTTCAGGCGGCCGCCGGCGCCCAGGAACAGGCCGGTGCCGATCGCGCCGCCGATCGCGATCATCTGGATCTGACGCGGCTTGAGGTTCTTGTGGTAGCCCTTGTCCTCGGCGTGCAGCAGTTTCTCAGTCGCGTGCGCCTGCTGCGGGACCGTGTGGTCGGTGATGGGTTGATTGCTCATGGGGATCCTTAGGGGTTTCCTGCGGGGGAGGTTCCGGTTAGGGGACGACGGCGGAAAGCCGGCCGCCGTCGTCATGCTCGCTGCCGCTCGTGTCGCAGGGGCGTGCCCCTGCTGGGGAGGGCGGCAGCGGAGTGTCAGCTGCCCAGGTTGGCGAGCCGTTCGGGACGCAGCAGCTCGTTCAGCTGCTCTGCGGTCAGCATTCCGTGCTCCAGCACCAGCTCGGCGACGCCGCGCCCGCTGGCCAGTGCCTCTTGGGCAATGGCCGTGGCGGAGGCGTATCCGATGTGCGGGTTCAGGGCCGTGACCAGGCCGATCGACTGCTCCACGGTGAGGCGCAGGCGTTCGGCGTTGGCGGTGATGCCACGCACGCACCGTTCGGTGAGCGTGTGGCAGGCAGCTTCCAGGTGGGAAATGCTCTTGTGGATGCTGTGGACGATGATTGGCTCGAAGGCGTTCAGCTGCAGCTGGCCCGCCTCGGCCGCCATGGTGACAGTGACGTCGTTGCCGATGACCTCGTAGGCCACTTGGCTGACCACTTCCGGGATCACCGGATTGATCTTGCCTGGCATGATGGACGATCCCGACTGGACCGCCGGGAGGTTGATTTCGCCCAGTCCCGCGCGCGGTCCGGAGGACAGCAGGCGGAGATCGTTGCAAATCTTGGAGAGCTTCACGGCCACGCGCTTGAGCACGCCGGACAGGTGCACGAAGGCTCCGACGTCCTGGGTGGCCTCGATGAGGTCGACGGCGGTGACCAGCGGCAGTCCGGTGATCGCGGCCAAGTGCCGGCAGGCTGCCTCGGCGTAGCCCTTCGGGGCGTTCAGCCCGGTGCCGATCGCGGTGGCGCCCAGGTTGATTTCGTGGACCAGCAGCTGGGATTCGGCCAGGCGGGCGCGGTCCTCGCCGATCGTCACGGCGTAGCCGCCGAACTCCTGGCCCAGGGTCATGGGCACGGCATCCTGCAGCTGGGTGCGGCCCATCTTGACGACGGTGCGGAACTCCCGGCCCTTCTCCGCGAAGGCTTCTTCGAGGATTGCGAGGGCCTTGAGGAGGCCCTGGACCGAGAAGATCGTGGCCAGGTTGACGGCCGTGGGGTAGACGTCGTTGGTGGACTGGCTCAGGTTGACGTGGTCGTTCGGGTGCAGGCGGGCGTAGTCGCCCTTGGGGTGGCCCAGGATTTCCAGGGCACGGTTGGCGATCACCTCGTTGGCGTTCATGTTGGAACTGGTGCCGGCGCCGCCCTGGATCACGTCCACCATGAACTGCTCGTGGAGCTTGCCGTCCAGGATGTCCTGGCAGGCCTGCTCGATGGCCCCGGCGCGCTCCGCGTCCAGGAGGCCGAGTTCCCGGTTGGTGCGGGCGGCTGCCAGCTTCACCGCGGCCAGGCCGCGGACAAGGTCCGGGTTGCTGGAGAGGCGCTGGCCCGTGATGGGGAAGTTTTCGATCGCGCGGAGGGTGTGCACACCCCAGTACGCGTCGGCCGGGACATCGCGGTCGCCCAGGAGGTCGTGTTCCGAGCGGAAGCGTTGATCGTCGTTGCTCATGGCGTTCCTTTGGTCTGTTTTTGTGTGCAAGTTGGCAGTTAGCGGCAACGTTTCTCGGAAACACTGCCCCGACGTGTCAGCTCGCGGGTGTGGTCTGGAAGTCGGCCGCGGGGAGGAAAGCCGCGGCGCGGAGGACGCCCACGGGCTTGCCGCCGCCCAGCACCGGCGGGATCTGCAGCGCCGCCAGGGAATCGGCGTCGACCCCCAGTTCGGCGAGGACCCGGACGGTGACGGGCAGGCGGGCCCGGTCGCCGCCGTCGGAAATCTTGATCGCGACGCCGGTCCCGTCCGCGAGGCCGATCAGCTGAAGGCCCTCGAAGCCGTCCTTCGCCAGCAGGCCCGGCACCGCGCGCATCATGGCGGTGACGTCGCGGCCTTCGCCGGCCACCATCTCCGGGAAGGCGCGCATGGCGTGGGCCACCTGGCCCTCGTGGCTTTCCGGGCTGGCGGAGGCGAGCCGGCCGTACGCGCGGGCCATGCCGCGCAGGCTGTGGGCGAAGAGCGGCGTGCCGCAGCCGTCGGTGCTGACCGCGGCGGCGTCTTCGCCCGTGAGCTCGGTGATGGTGTCGCGGACGAGGACCTGGAGCGGGTGCTCCGGGTTCAGGTAGCCCTCAACCGGCCAGCCGTTGATGGTGCAGACCGCGGCCATCGAGGCGTGCTTGCCCGAGCAGTTCTGGGCCAGCTGGGTGGGGCCGTTGCCGGCGCGGAGCCATTCCTCGCGTTCCGCGACACCGTAGGGGAGATCCGTGCTGTTCGCCAGCGCTTCCTCGTTCAAGCCGTGCATTTCGAGGATCCGGCGGGCGCCGTCCTGGTGCATGGCTGCGCCCGAGTGGCTCGCCGCGGTGAGGGCGAGGAGATCCTGCTCCAGTTTGAGGCCGGCGCGCAGCAGCGCCACGGCCTGCAGCGGCTTCAGGGAGGAACGCGGGTAGATGGGCGCGTCGGGATCGCCTGCGGTCACCTTGGTGTCAGTGCCGGTGCCTGTGCCGGGGCCTGTGCTGGTGCCTTTGGCGTTGCCGGGGCCGGTGCCCTCGGGGCCGAGCGCGATGAGCGAGCCGTAGTGGACGCTCTCGACAAGGCCGTCGCGGGTCTGCTCGGCCAGCGGGACGTGGTGCGGGGTTGGCATGGCGTCCTTAGGTAGTTGTTTCGTGATGGTCTGTAGGGTTTTGGGCGCGATGGCCTGTGCAGGGCCGGCTAGCCCTGCGTGGAGTTGAGGATGCTGTCCAGGGCGACGCTGACAGCCTCGAGGTGGGCGGCCATGGCGGCTTCCGCTGCCTTGGCGTCGCCGGCGTCGATGGCCTCAATGATCCGGAGGTGCTCGTCGTCCGAGGCGTGGCGGCGGTCAGCCACCATGTTGAGGGTTTCGGACTGGTGTGCCAGGGCCTCACGGATGTCGGCAACGACGCTTTCGAAGACCTTGTTGCCGCTGGCCCGGGCGATGATGGAGTGGAAGGCGGCGTCCAGGCTGACCCAGGACTCGGGATCGTTTTCGCCGAGCATCTCCTCCATGAGCCCGCGGAGCTGCTTGAGGTCGTCCTCGCTGCGGCGCTGTGCCGCCAGCCCGGCGGCGGGAACCTCGATGTGCGGGCGCGCTTCGTTGAGGTCACGGGCGGAGTACTGGCCCAGCGTGAGGTCGTTGGCCACTTTGTTGGCGACCACGAAGGTGCCCTTGCCGGTCTTGGTGACTGTCAGGCCGAGGGCGTTGCAGGAGCGGAGGGCCTCGCGGATCACCGAGCGGCTCACGCCGTACTGGCCCGCCAGAGTGGCTTCGGAGCTGAGTTTCGCGCCGACTTCCACCGCGCCGGATTCGATGTCCTGCCGGATGGTGCTGAAGACCGCCTCGGCCGCGCTGAGGCGGGCAAGGGGAGTGGCGGGACGCGGTGCCGGTGCTGCTGGCGCCGGCGTTCCTTTCGCAGGGAGGCGGCCGTCGGCCTGTCCTGCTGTCCGGCTGTCTGACAGGTTCACGGTTAAGAATATGGCACGGGTCACAAGGGCCTGTCAATTGGAGTTTTTCTTAGTTCTCCTCGGGCACTCCTGTGTGCTGTTCCCGGGTTCCCCTGCCCGGCCAGCGCACATTCTGCTGGATCACCCCGGCTGCCCGGGGCCCGGGGCCCGGAACGGCGGGGTTTCGGAAACCCGGCGGGTCGGTGATCCAGCAGAATGTTGCCGGCCCGTTTTCGCGGCGCATAATCGAGGTGGAGCGGCCGGTGAATGGTGCCGGCGAACAGGGAGGTTGCGGATGCAGGCACCGCCACGCATTACCGTCGAGGTCCCGCTGCTCAGCCTCGGCGAGGGGCCCGCCGACTATGAGGCGCTGGGCAGCTACGTCGATGCGCTGCGCAGGCCGCGCGGGCTGCATATGACCCTGCTGCATGTGGGAATCCTCGAAGACTTCGCAGGAGATGTGGCCGCCTGGACCAAGGGGTTCACCAGTGCTGAGAAGGCGCTGGAACGCACCGCATCCTGGCTGCGTGGCCTGCCTGTCCTGGACGGATTCGCGGCCAGCTCACAACGCTTACTTTCCCTGGGCGGCGGCCGGGTGGCCGGCCTGGAAGTCGACGTTCCGGAGACGGTGCGGGACTTCCAGCTTTCCTTGGTGGTGGCCCTTCACGGCTTGCTCGATGAACTTGCAGTGGACAACATCGACGACTTCATCCTCAGCTCGCCGGCCCTGGGCTACAGGTCCCCGCACTGGACACCCCACGTTGCAGTGGGCCGGCCAAAGACCAGGCGAAGCGGGCCCATCGACATCGAACCGCTGGCGCTGGAGTTCGGGGCATCGCAGATCAGGAATGCGTGGGTGCTGGATGGAGTTGGGGGAACCGCACCGCCATCGGAGATGTAGCCTTCGGGATCGTCCCTCGTTGCTGGTCCCGATTTCGCTCAATTCAAAGGAGCCAGCCCCGGGTGGTCGATGAGGGCTTTTTCACCATGTGTGTTGAGGATCGCGAGGACAGCGATTTGTGCAACGTAGATACCGTGGAGCATCAGCGGTTCCGCGGATTCAAATTCCACAACTAGCGTGTTGCTCGCGAGGTCCGCATATAGGCCGCTTGTGGCGTTGAAGTAGAAGCTGAGATTCCGGCCTCCAGCACTGCACACAATCCGTTGATTCGACACAAAGACCCTGGAGACCTGCCACTCGCGCCACTGTTCCCGTGCCAGCGCCTCGGCATTGCGGCGAGCTGCCGAATTGCTTACTGAGTCTGCCACCAGGCCCAAGGCAACAAACGAAGGGCGGCCGATGTATACGCCTCCGCGTTGCCAGTAAGTTACGTCTTGACCGTAGTAGCGTGCATACTCCGCGGGAGCATCCAGGAAAAACGCTTCCCCGTGGTTCGGAACAATTCCCCAAACCGTGATTACCGGGGGTACCTGGCGGGCCAAAAGGGTAGATCTCAGGCCGCGGGCGTTTTCCCACGCGTTTGACGCCTGTGTGGCCAGTTCAAGGGTCTTTACTTCCTTCTTGGTGTATTTTCCCTTCGCGCGGCGCCACGCACGGAAGCACCGGTAACCATTCCGGATTGCGAAGACCGCGAAGACAACCGGTGCAGCGAGAGCCAGCAGAACCAAGAGGAGGGTCGTGAGGGCGCCTCCAATGGATTCGCTCCAACCCTTGACCGTCTGTTGGAGCAAGGACAACCCAACCAGTGGGAGGAAATAGCCTGCGATGCCGAGGGTGATTGGCAAGATCCATGGGCGGTGCCGTCGCCAAGCGGTCGTCTGTTTCATCAATGGCTCCAGCTCCAATCATTCGTTGCCGCGTTCGCCAGTTCAGATACTGCGGCCCTGGCATGTCGTTGGGAGTGTAGGCCGAGGCGGACCGGGCTGGCTTGTCACGCTTGGGGCTCCTGTGGATAACTCCGCCGCCGCACATTCTGCTGGATCACCCCGGCGGCTCAGGCTTCCGTTCCGCGGAACGGCAGGCCACGAGGACGCTGACGAAGCGAGTGATCCAGCAGAATGTCACGGGCTTCACGGCTACGCCTGGCCCGCCTACCCTGAACCTTGATGCACACCGAAACCAACGCCCACGGGGCAAGCGGAACAAGCGAGGCAGCCTTCGCCCACCCCGAGATAACCGCAGCGCTCAGGGACCTCGAACACCGGTTCTCAAAAAGCAAGAGGGTCATCCTCGGCGTCACCGGCCCGCCCGGCGTCGGGAAATCCACCTTCGCGGAATGCCTCGCCGCACACTTCGGACCGGAAACCAGCGTCGTGGTCCCGATGGACGGCTTCCACCTGGGCGAGGCGGTCATCGCCGGCACCGAATTGAAACAGCGCAAGGGCGCCATCGACACCTTCGACGTCGGCGGCTATCTCTCGCTGCTGCAGAGGCTCAAACGCCGCGACGAGGACGTCGTCTACGCGCCGCTGTATACGCGGGACATCGAAGAACCCATCGCCGCGTCGATCGCGGTCCCGGCCGGAATCCCGCTGGTCATCACCGAAGGGAACTACCTCCTGAGCCCGGAGCCCGCCTGGCAGAAGGTCCGCGGACAGCTCGACGCCGTCTGGTACCTCGAGCTCCCGGCGGACCTCCGGCTCGAACGCTTGATCCACCGGCACGTCGAGTTCGGAAAGGAGCCGGCCGCGGCCGAAGCCTGGGCCAAGGGAAGCGACGAAGCCAACGCCCGCCTGATCCAGGCCGACAGCCACCGGGCGGACCGCATCCTGCCGTGGAACTAGGGCTCAGAAGCAGCAGGTACCGTGGAGGGGACTCCCGACGCCGACCCGAGGACCTCCATGTCTCCGCGCACCCTGTTCCGAGCCGTTGCCTTCGCCGAGGCCGTCACCTGGACGCTGCTGCTGATCGGGCTGGTCCTGAAATACGTCACCGGAACCACGGAGCTGGGCGTGCGGATCGGCGGCGGTATCCACGGCTTCGTTTTCCTCTGTTACGCCGCCGTGGCCGCTTTCACCTGGATCAACCAGAAATGGAGCGCCGGGACGGGCCTGATGGCGATCGCCTCCGCCGTCGTCCCTTACGCGACGGTTCCCGTGGAAAAGAGCCTGGACCGCCGCGGACTGCTCGACGGCGGCTGGCGGCTGGCCGCGGGCGGCGAGTCACCTGAGGGTGTCGCCGAAGTGGTGCAGGCCTGGGTGCTGCGCAAACCGTGGCTGGCGCTCGGCATCGCGCTCGCCGGCGTGGCCGCGGTGTTCAGCTTCCTGCTCTTCATGGGCCCGCCGGACACCTGGTTCGCCTGAGCCGCGCGGCCTGAGCGCCGCGGCCTGACTAAAGGTGCTGGATCCCCGCCCGCTGCATCGCGTCGCGATAGGTCTCGATGGTCTTCTCCAGCAGTTCCTGCTGCTTCGCCTCGGACAGGGCAAACGCCCGCCCGCCCAGCGCGCTCGCCTTGTAGACCTTGATGCCGTGCTCCCTGAGGGCCGAGTGGTAGGTCTTCTCGAACAGGGTGAGAAAGGCCGCGGCCTCCGCTCCATGCGCGACGACGGCGGAGACCCTGCGGTTGATCTTCAGGAACTGCCGGAACGGCTTGAGTCCGTCCAGCTTTTCCTGTGCGCTCAGCGAGGGGGGCAGGCCGGCGTCGCGTACCCAGGGATAACTGTGCCACGGCATGACGTAACGCGGATCCAATTCGGCCCCGGTGTAGATTTCCTGCGTACGGCGGGCGGAGTCGTCGTCGTTAAAGAAGGACACGAACCCGGATGTTGTCCCGCGGCCCGGGCTCACCTGGAGACTGACGATCCGGCACTCGTCCTCGTCGTGGATGGGGTCGATGTACGGGACCATGGAACCGGGTTTCCGGGCCATTAGCTCCTCGCAGAGCTCCGTCACGGCAGCAATATTCGGTTCGCGGAGCAGGGCTCGTTTGCCGTCCCAGTCAATGTCCACGTTTTCTCCTTCGGCAAGCCCAGCCCCCAGAAATCCTCCGTCTCCTGACACTTTACGCGCCGCACCCGCGTGTCGTCGCCGCTAATTTTTTGCCCGTCTGGGGCGGACCCCGCGTTGCCCTTTCGACTTCAACGGCACCGTCGTAGGCTGGGCAGGAAGGACAGGAACCACCCAAAGCCGCGTGACCCATGGGAAGAACCCCTCCCGGACTGGCTCTTTGCGCAACAATCGCCGCCGCCTTGCTTGCGGCCTTCGGCGCGGCGTCCCCGGCCCCGGTCGCGGTATTGGCAAGCACGACGGCGGCAAGCACAGTGGCGGCCCCGTCCCCTTTGGCCCAGCTGCGGCGCATGACCATGGGACAGCGGGTCGGGCAGTTGTTCATGGTCGCTGCCACTGCCACGGGCGCTTCCTCCACCACGCTGTCCGACATTTCCACCTACCATGTGGGCAATGCCTACCTCTCCGGCCGTAGCGCGGCAGGCACCACGGCTACGGCCGCCGTCGTCCGGAGCATGACGCAAAGCGTCTCTGCCGCTACGACGGGTAACGTCAAGCTGCTCGTGGGAACCGACCAGGAAGGCGGCTACGTCCAGGTCCTCAGCGGCCCCGGCTTCTCCACGATCCCGACGGCCCTGTACCAGGGCACACTGGATCCCGCGACGCTGCAGGGCTACGCACGGACCTGGGGCGGACAGCTTGCCGCTGCCGGGTTGAACCTGAATCTGGCACCCGTGCTGGACACTGTGCCCAGTGCAGCCTTTGCCCCATTGAATGCCCCCATCGGCTACTACGAACGCGAGTACGGCTACACGCCCGCGACCGTCTCCAGCCACGGCTTGGCCTTTGCCGCAGGGATGAGGCAGGCAGGGCTGGTCACCGCGGTCAAGCACTTCCCGGGGCTGGGCCGGGTCACGGCCAACCCGGACACCAGCACCAACGTCCATGACGCAATCACCACGATCACGGACCCATACCTGCAACCCTTCCAGGACGCCGTAAACGCAGGCACCGGCATCGTCATGGTCTCCAGCGCCTACTACGACAAGATAGACAGCGCCCACATCGGACCGTTTTCCGCCGTCATTATGAAGACCATGCTGCGCGGGAACCTTGGCTTCAATGGCGTCATCCTCTCCGACGACCTGTGCAACGCCGCGCAGCTGGCACCGTGGTCCCTGGCGGACCGCGCCATTAACTTCTTCAATGCCGGCGGCACCATGCTGTTGTGCGCCAACCCCGCCAGCATTCCCGCCATGTACCGTGCCGTGCTCAGCCGCGCCCAGTCGAGCGTTGCCTTCGACGCGGTGGTCAATACGGCAGCACTGAGG
Source organism: Arthrobacter sp. TE26545 (assembly GCF_056279005.1). The sequence goes on along the minus strand of NZ_JBWBQM010000001.1, from coordinate 3,723,305 downwards.
GTGCTCCAGCTCAAGGCAGGCGCCCTCCCGAACGCCTTCGGTCACGGAGCCACGAGCTACATGACCGACTTCAACGGCGACGGCACGGGCGATGTGTTGGCCCGGGACGCTGCCGGGGCGCTGTGGCTGTACCCGGGCAAAGGCAACGGCACTTGGTGGCCCCGAGTCCAGGTGGGCGGTGGTTGGCAGAACATGACGGCGTTGCTGAGCCCGGGTGATTTCAACGGCGACGGCACGGGCGATGTGTTGGCCCGGGACGCCGCCGGGGCGCTGTGGCTGTACGGGGGCATGGGCAAGGGCACCTGGTTTCCCCGTGTCCAGGTGGGTGGCGGTTGGCAGAACATGACGGCTTTGTTGAGCCCGGGTGATTTCAACGGTGACGGTGCGGCGGATGTGTTGGCCCGAGATGGTGCCGGGGCGCTGTGGCTGTACCCGGGCAACGGGCGGGGGCTATGGTTCCCCCGTGTCCAGGTGGGCGGTGGTTGGCAGAACATGACGGCGTTGCTGAGTCCGGGTGATTTCAATGGTGACGGCGCGGCGGATGTGTTGGCCCGGGATGCTGCCGGGGCGCTGTGGCTGTACCCGGGCAACGGGCGGGGGCTGTGGTTCCCCCGGGTCCAGGTGGGTGGCGGCTGGCAGAACATGACGGCGTTATTGAGCCCGGGTGATTTCAATGGTGACGGCGCGGCGGATGTGTTAGCGCGGGATGCTGCCGGGGCGCTGTGGCTGTACCCGGGCAGGGGCAACGGCCTTTGGTTTCCCCGGGTCCAGGTGGGTGGCGGTTGGCAGAACATGACGGCAATTTTCTAGGACAACCGGCATCGGTCACGCCCTCTGGCGGCTGCCGCCGGTGCTCCCTAAACTGGCTGTTACCATCGTGCAGAGTCCCGCGGCGGGGGCGGGTTCCCACGGAATAACCCAGGGAGCATCCCCATGCGTCAAAACACCCGGCGTGGAAACACCCGCAAAACTGCAAGAGCATTCCGTCGTGCCGCCGTCGCCCTGCTGGCCGTAGCAGGCCTCCTCCTTCTTCCCGGTCCCGTTGCCTCGGCGAAAGCCCCTGCCCCGCACAAGACCCAGGCCGCCAAATCCATCGTCCTGCCGGGTGCCGGCGGGGCAGAAGGCATCGCCGCGGGCAAGGGCACCGTGTTCTACGCGGGCGACCTTGCCACCGGGGATATCTTCCGCGGCGACATCCGCAAAGGCACGGCCGCCCTCTTCATCGACGCCCCGGCGGGCCGTGTGGCTGTCGGCATGAAGTTCGACCGGCGCCATGAGTTGCTCTTCGTCGCCGGCGGCCCCGCCGGTACGGCCTACGTCTACGACACCAAGGCTGCCACCACCAAGGCCACAATCCAGCTGAGCGGCAAGCAGCCGTCCTTCATCAATGACGTCGCCCTCACCCGGGAAGGCGCCTGGTTCACCAACTCGAACGTTGCCGAGCTCTACTTTGTCCCGGTGGGCGCTGACGGCAGCCTCGGCGCCGTCCGGACGCTCCCGCTCAGCGGCCCTGCGTCGAACACTGCCGCCCAGTTCAACCTCAACGGAATCGCGGCGGCGGACGGCGGGCGGACGTTGATCGTGGCGCACTCGGGCAACGCGGCCCTCTACACGGTCGACTCGCAGACCGGCGCCAGCGCGGCTGTATCCGGCGTGGCAGTCCCCAATGTGGACGGCATCCTGGTCCGCGGCCGGACGCTCTGGGCTGTGCAGAACTTCAGCAACCAGATCAGCCGTATCAAGCTGTCCGGGGACCTTTCGTCCGGCGTCGTGAAGGACGTCATTACCAGCCCGCTGTTCCAGATCCCGACGACGGCCGCCAACTTTGGCGGGAAACTGGCGGTGGTGAATGCGAAGTTCGGTGTCCCGGCACCGGAGAACTTCGACGTCGTGGTGCTGCGGGGGAGGTCGCGCTAGCGGCCGCTGCGCAGCTTCTCCATGTCGCGGCGGTCCTTCTTGGTGGGCCGTCCCGCGCCCCGGTCGCGCTGGGGCAGGCCGAGCGCCGCTGGCGCCGGCCGCTCCGGCGTGTGGTCGGTGAAGCAGTGCGAGGCCGCCTCGGCGCCCACCCGCTTCGCGATCAGCTGGCGTACCTCCAGGATCCGCTCGAAGCCGGGCTGCCGGACGCGCACGGTATCCCCGATGATCACGGTCTGTGAGGCCTTCACCGGGTTCCCGTTGATCCGCACGTGCCCGGCGCGGCAGGCGGCGGTGGCCGCCGAGCGGGTCTTGTAGGCGCGGATCGCCCACAGCCACGCATCGATGCGGGTGGTGGAGGAAGTCGGCAGGCTGTTCATGGCTGCGAACGAGTCTAGCCGTTTGCCCCGCAACGCACCTCTGGCTGTAATGCCCAGGACCTCAGCGCCGGCGCAGCTCGGCGAACTCCAGGTGCGGAACGACGGTGCCGGCGTCGCGCTCCAGGAAGTTGTTGCCGGGCGCCACGATGTCGTCGATCGCGTCCAGCAAGGCGTCGCTGAGCACGGTGTCCGCTGCCTTGAGGTAGTCCGTCAGGTGCTCCTCGGTGCGCGGGCCGATGATCACGCTGCTCACGGAGGGGTGGTTCAGGGCAAAGCCGACCGCCAGCTGGATGAGGCTGAGGCCGTGCTGCTCGGCCAGGCGGGCCAGGGCGTCCGCCGCGTGGAGCTTGGCCTGGTTGAAGGGCGCCGTGACGTCGAAACGGCCCGGCAGCGCGTTGGCTCTGGAGCTGGCCGGCTGGCGGGCGCCGAGCCGGTAGCGGCCGGACAACCAGCCGCCGTCGAGGGGGCCGTAGCTGAGCACCCCGAGGTTGTACTGCTGGGTGATGGCGAAGACATCGCGTTCGTTGGCGCGCACCAGCAGCGAATAGGGCACCTGGTCCACAACGGGCGGGATGAGGTGGTTGGTGTTGGCGATCCACTGCGCCTCCACCAGCTGGGCCGGCGTGAATACGGAGGTGCCGTAGTAGAGGATTTTGCCCTGCCGGATGAGGTCGTTCAGGGCGGTGATGGTTTCCAGGACGTCCGTGTTGTAGTCCGGCCGGTGCGCCTGGTAGAGGTCGATCCGGTCCGTCTGCAGGCGGTTCAGGCTGCCCTCCACGGCCTTCATGATCCAGCGCCGCGAATTTCCGGAGTGCGCCGGGTTCGAGCCCATTTGGCCGTGGAATTTCGTGGACAGGAATACGTCGTCCCGGCGGCCCTGCAGCGCGCGGCCCACGATGGCCTCCGCTTCGCCTTGGGAGTAGATGTCCGCGGTGTCCACGCTGGTGATTCCGGTGTCGAGGGCCGAGCGGATGATCCGGATGCTGTCCTCCGGGCCGGTGGGCGCGGAGCCGGTGCCGAAGTTGAGGGTGCCCAGGGTCAGGGGGCTGATCGGGACGCCGGTGCGCCCCAGGGTTCGAAGCTCGCTGAGGCTCATCTACGGCTCCCTTCGTGGAGAAAATCGCTGCAAAGCAGGAGTGGACAATCGCTTGACACGAGGCTACTCATTTGCGCGAAACATCGCCCGTAAAACGTAGGAGTTCTTAGCTTTTCGTATTCCGGGGTAACGCAAAGGGCATCGTGACGAAGCGTGAATGGGCGCACGGACACGCAATTACACAAATATTGCCCTCTGCCGGATCCAGTGAATTAGTTGGAAAGGAAGGCGCAGAAACACCGAGAGAGGACGAACGGCATGACCCAGGCGACAGTGGACGGAACAGCTTCGATCAAGCAGGCATTTGCGCAATTCCCTTCCGGGGTGGCCGCGTTCAGTGCCATGGTCGGTTTCGTTCCCGAGGTTCTGGTGGCGTCGAGCTTCACCGTTGGCGTTTCCCTGGAGCCGCCGCTGGTGATGTTCGCCGTGCAGAACTCCTCCACCACCTGGCCGAAGCTCCGCCGGGCGCCGCGCCTTGGCGTCTCGGTGCTCGCCGAAGGCCAGGAAGCCGTGTGCCTGCAGCTGTCCTCCCGCAAGGGCGAGCGTTTCGCCGGTGTTGCCACTTCAACCAGCGACGCCGGCGCCGTCACCATTGACGGCGCGGTGCTGTCCCTGGAGTGCGAGATCGTGTCCGAGACGCCGGCCGGCGACCACGCGATCGTGGTGCTGGAGGTCAAGTCCACGGAGATCAACGACGACGCCCGGCCCCTGATCTACCACGGCGCGTCCTTCCGGCGGCTGACCGAAGCAGCCTGAGCGGGGGCTGCTCACCGAGGCCTTCCAACGCGAGCCGTAACTGACCCCGCGTTGTCATGGCTCACCGCGAGCCGGCGGACGACTTTTCGCGGGCCTGGCCCTTGTGCTGCGCTTCCAGCCGGGCCTCTTCCCGGGCATCGGCTTCGGCGACGGCGGCAGCCCACTCGGCATTGAGGACCGGCGGTTCGGGCGTCGCGGCGAGCAGCAGGGGGTGATGCTTCGCCTGGCTCTCGACGGCGGCCGTGGTTCTTTCCGTGATCTTCGTTCGGAGCTGGCCGGGGGTGGGCCATTCCTTCGGCGAGAACAGCTTCTTCCACGGGATGCTGCGCAGGGCGGTTCCTGCGGCGGCGGCGAACTGTCCGGCCGATTCGAAGAAGCCGGGCCGTGGAGCGGCAGGCACGTCAACAGCGGCGTCCGGACCATCACTGCCGGCAGGCGTCTCGTCCGCGTCCGCCGTCGCCGGTTCCGCCGAGCCAGTGTGGCTGCTCGGAAGGTGGACCACGGGGTCGGCGTCGTCCTTCGGGAAGATCCCTACCATCGCGAGAACAACGATTGACAGCAGCCGCGCGAGTCCCGCGAGTACCAGGGTGACCACCATGCACAGGGCCAGGCCCAGGAACATCAGGAAAGCCAGGCCAAGGGTGCCGAAAAAGGTCATGTTGAGGGCGATTGTTGTCGGATCTTCCACGTAACCTCCCCGCGCCGCAGTGTGAGCCGCAGTGTGAATCCTGCCGGGTGCCGGGCAGCTGGATGCCGGGCACGCTACCTAGCCTACGATTGAATCCGGCCGGAATCACCCGGCCGGCCGCGCGCTTCCCCGGGTTGTAGCGAAGCTGTTATCTCGTCCGGGAGGATCCATGCCGCTCGACCTTTCCAGGCTCCGCAACGGCGCCTGCCCCTGCCTGTCCGGCGAGCAGTACGCCCAATGCTGCGGCGTGTTCCACAGCGGCGAGGGCGAGGCGCCGACCGCGGAGCAGCTCATGCGCTCCCGGTACAGCGCCTTCGTGGTGCTGGACCCCGGCTACCTGCTGCGCACCTGGCACCCGGACACCCGGCCGGCCGCCCTGGACCTCGACCCGGACACGCAGTGGCGCCGCCTGGACATAATGGGAACCTCGCGCGGCGGCCCGCTGGACTCGGAGGGGACGGTCGAGTTCGCGGCCCATTACTCGCACGACGGCGAACGCGGAGTCCAGCGCGAAAAGAGCCGCTTCCTGCGGGTGGACCGCCGCTGGTACTACCTCGACGGAACGGTCTAAGCGTCGTCCCGAGGGGCCCGACGCGAGCTTGCGAGTGTTGGGAAGGGACCTGCGCGCTAAACCCGGCTACGCGCTAAACCCGCCTGCGCGCTAAACCCGCCTGCGGGCTAAACCCGCCTGCGCGCTACGCGCGGTACTTCCGGTGCAGGTTCTCCTTGGCCGACGGGCCGGGCGTGGCGTCGGCGATCCACGGACCGGTGCCCTCCGAGGAATCCAGGATCCCGGCCTCAAGCCAGGCGTAATCCCCGGCGAGGACCTTCCTGGACACCGCATGGTCGGCACCGTCCGAGTTCTTCCACAGCTGCTCGAAGGACGCGTCCACCCGCAGCCGGGCCTGTTCGCAGTAGGCGTCGGCGAGCTCAAACGCCGCGGCGCCGTGCTCCGGGGTGCTGCGCAGCAGCGCCTCGGCCCGCGAGCAGCTGGCGGCCATGGCGAACAGCTCCGCGCCGATGTCCACGATCCTGCCCAGGAAGGCCTGTTTGTGCTCCAGGCCCGCCTGCCAGCGGCCCATGCCATAGAACGTCTGCCGGGCCAGCCTCCGGGAGGCACGCTCAACATAGCGCAGGTGCCGGGCGAGCCGGCCGAACTCACCGTAGGAGCGCGGATCCATGCCCGCGCCGGCCACCAGCCTGGGCAGCCAGCGTGCGTAGAAGCCGGTGGCGCCGACGGCGGCCCGCGCCTTGTCCTGCAGGCTCGCGTCAGCGGAGGCGAGGTCGCCTGCTGCCGCCAGGTGCGCGTCCACCGCTTCCCGGGCGATCAGCAGGCGCATGATCTCCGAGGACCCTTCGAAGATCCGGTTGATGCGCAGGTCCCGGAAGAGCTGTTCGGCCGCGACGGCGCGTTCCCCGCGGGCCTCCAGGGAGTCGGCGGTTTCGAAGCCGCGGCCGCCACGGATCTGCACCAGTTCGTCGGCGATCTGGCAGCTCAGTTCCGTGGACCAGAGCTTGGCCAGGGCGGCTTCGATCCGGATGTCCTTCTGCCCGGCGTCGGCCATTTCAGCGCATAGCTCGAAGACGGCCTCCAGGGCGAAAGTGGTGGCCGCGATGAACGCGATCTTCTTGCCCACGGCCTCGTGCTTGCCGACGGGGCGGCCCCACTGGGTGCGGGCGTTCGACCATTCGCGCGCGATCTTGAGCGACCACTTGCCGGCGGCCACGCACAGCCCCGGGATGGAGAGGCGGCCGGTGTTGAGCGTGGTCAGGGCGATCTTCAGGCCCTGGCCTTCCCTGCCCAGCCGGTTCTCCTCCGGGACCCGGACCTGGTGGAAGCGGGTGACGCCGTTTTCGATGCCGTGCAGGCCCATGAAGGCGTTGCGGTTCTCCACCGTGATCCCGGGGGAGTCCATTTCCACCACGAAGGCCGTGATTCCGCCCTTGTGTTCGCTGCCGTCCGGGGCCGTGTAGGGCGGGACCTTGGCCATGACCACCACGAGTTCGGCGATCACCCCGTTGGTGGTCCAAAGTTTCACGCCGTCCAAAAGGTAGGAGCCGCCGTCGTCCGTTGGTACCGCGGTGCAGCCCATCCGGGCGGGGTCGCTGCCGACGTCGGGCTCGGTCAGGAGGAACGCAGTGATGGCTCCCGCGGCGCAGCGCGGCAGGTACTGCTGCTTCTGTTCATCGGTGCCGAACTCTTTGACCGGTTCCGGGACGCCGATGGACTGGTGCGCCGAGATCAGGGCGCCCAGGCTGGGGTGGACCGAGCCCAGCAGCGCCAGCGCCCGCCCGTAGTAGACGAGGGACAGGCCCAAGCCGCTGTACTCCCGCGGGATCTTCATCCCGAAGACGCCGAGCTCCGCCAGCCCGGCAAGGTACCGGTCGGGGATGCGGGAGTCACGTTCTATGGCCCGCCCGTCCATGGACTCGCAGTACTCGCGCAGGGACGCCATGAACGCTTCGCCGCGCTCGACGTCGTCCGCCCGGGCCTGCGGCCAGGGATGGATCAGCCCGAGGTCGAAGTCACCGAGGTAGAGGCCTTTGGCGAAGCTGGGGCGGGACCATTCCTGCTCCCTGGCTGCTTCGGCGACGGCGCGCGCTTCGGCTGCCGTGACGGTGGAACTGCTGTGTCCAACCGGGCTGTTCTCGGTGGTCGACGTCATGGCAGGACTCCTCCGGCCGCGTCCGCGGCATAGGGCCCAGGGTTCGCCTCGGGCGGAGAACCCTTCAGCTGTCCCTCAATGCTACCCGCGGGTAGCTAGCTCTGCTAGAGAGTAGAGGTCTTGCTCGGCAATATTCAGCGATATATCGTTAAGTATCGCCAGACCGTTGGCGTCCAACGATTCGAGGAAGGTGATGGCGTCATGAAAGGCATTCAAGAGAACAAGTTCGGCGACTGCGGGCCCGGCAATGGTCGTTTCGAGCGTGGCAGGAGCCGCCGCGGACCCCATGGCCACGGCGGGTTCGGACGCGGCGGGTTTGGGCCTGGGTTTGGACCGGGCTTCGGCCCTGGCGGTTTTCGGCGGGCCAATAGGGGTGATGTCCGCTGGGCGATTCTTTCCCTCCTGGCCGGATCTCCGTCCAACGGGTACGGGCTGATCCAGACAATCGCGGAAAAGACGTCCGGAGCCTGGCGGCCCAGCCCCGGGTCCATTTACCCGACGCTCCAGCAGCTTGTGGATGAAGAACTGATCGAACCCGTGGGGGAGGGCCGCCGCACCGAATTCACGCTCACGGATGCAGGCAAGGCCTACGTGGCCGAGCACGCCGAAGACCTCAGCAACGCCTGGGATGCGGACCCCGAGGGAGCGCTGCCCGCGTTTCACCAGAGCGTGGTAAAGCTGATGCGGGTCATCCATCAGTTCCGCATGGCGGCAAGCGATCAGCAGCGCCAGGCCGCGGTGGAGAAAATCGATGAAGCCCGGCGGGCGCTTTACCACATCCTCGCGGACTAGTTACCCGTCCCGGGTCGGCCGTGATGCGGCTGCGTCCGGGGCGGTCAACGGACCGTGTTGGCCTGACGCAGCAGGGAGCCCGTCACTGCCTGCAATTCTGCCGGCATCTCCACGTTCTCGGTTTGGTGGACCAGCCGCTCCCAGGCAAAGTTGATTCCATTGACCAGCGCTCCCAGGGTGTTCCGCACCAGGAACCAGAGCAGTTGCCCGCTCCCCGCCAGCGCGAGGGTTGCCAGCGCCGCCACGGCCATGAAGGCGGCCAGGCACAGGGCGATCAGCAGCGTGCCGACGAAGACGTAGATAGACGTGTCCAGAGCCGTGAAATCAAGGTTCATTTGTCCCCCTTTGGACTATGTGCCTGAGAACTGGTGCTTGAGTTGAACGTGTGCCAGGGCCGGGGTGCCGGAGCTGTTTGGCCCGAAAGTGTGGTGCAGGTGAGCCGGGTGTGGTGCAGTCCGGGAAGGCCGGTGTTCCGAGAGTAGGAGCGGCCCGGGGTTTCCGGCCAGCAGGCCGCGGGCGCGACACGGAGTTGTTGCATGATCGAAACCGAGGCGGGGACCAAGGTCACGGAGCGGTTGCGAAGGGTGCCGAACCGTCGGCGGACAGCGGCCCAGCTGCCCTGCGTTAACCTTGTACGGGGCAGTTTCCGGAAATCCCGCTGCCACGACGTACCGCGGCAGCTGAAGGAGAGTCTGTGTCCCGCTCGGCGATGTCCTCGGCAGATGCCATCAGTGCCCGGCTCCGGGACCTCGAACTCCTCACCAAGGGGCCGGCCTGGGCCCTGACGCGCTCGGCTCCCTGGGTGATCGCGGTGCTGCAGGCATCCTTCACCCGCACCCGGCCGCAGCTTCCGCTCGAAGAGTTCCACGCCGACGTCGACGCCTTCCTTGAGCAGCTCCGCCGGCAGGAGCCGGGGCTGGGCGGTTCCGCGAACGGCAAGGCGTTCGGCGATGAATGGACGCGCAAGCAGTTCCTGACCCGCCGGAACCAGTCCGGGCAGATCGTTTACGAAGTCACCGAGGCCGCGGCCCGTGTGCTGGCCTTCCTGGACAGCCTCTCCAGCGAACGTTCCACCCTCAACGGTTCCCGCCTCGGCACGTTGCTGGGCGACGTTGAGAAGCTCGCCAACGAAACCAACCCGGACCAGAGCGCCCGCCTGGAAGCCCTGGAAGACGAAATCCAGGAACGCCAGCAACTGATCGAGGACATCAGTTCCGGCGATTTCGACGGCCTGCTGGACGACGAGGAAGCCGTCGAGGCCGCGGGTAACATCCTCGACCTGGCCGCGAGCCTGCCCGCCGATTACAAGAAAATGCGCGACCGTATCGAGGAACTGGTGGGCGAGCTGCGTAACCAGATCATCGAGGAATCGCTCAGCAAGGGCGCCACCATGGCCCAGGTCCTGGAGGCGGACAAGCGCCTGCGGCAGAGCCCCGAAGGCAGGACCTTCCGCTCCTTTACGGCGTTCCTCGAAGACCCCCAGCAGCAGCTGCGCTTCCGCTCGGCGATCGGCGAGGTGCTGGGCCGGCAATTCGCCGATGAACTCAGCCACGAGGACCGCGAAACCCTCAAGAACCTGGTGGCCGAACTCCGCACCCAGCACAGCCAGATCCAGCGGATCTACGGCAAGCTGTCCGAGAGCCTGAACGCCTACATCCAGAGCGACGACATCCGCCAGTCCGTGCGGCTCCGCAACGTCCTCCGCGAGGCTGAACAGGCCATCCGTTCCATGCCCTACGAACGCGACCGGCCCGGCCTGGTCCGTGCTCCCGTGCTGTACAACGCGGCGTTCGAATCGCTCGCCATGGTCAAGCTCTTCGACCCGGACGAGTTCGCGGCGCCGCCCAAACTCGCAGAGCCGATCGCCTTCAGCGATGCGGACCGCGTGCGGTCCCTGCGGTCCGCGAAGGCGAGGCCCGACGTCGTCCGCGCGGCTGCCGCGGGAGCCTCAACCTTGGCGGAGGCCTGGGAGAACCTGCCCGACGACGAGCGGCACATCAACACCGTCCGCGCCCTGCTCTCCCACGCCCTGCACAGCGGCGCGGCGTTCGAGCGGGAGGCCTGGGAAAACATTGACTTCGAACAGATCGACGGCAGCTCCCGCACTGCGTTCCTGCCGCTCGTGACACTCACCGCCCGCAATGAGGATTCCGATGACTGACGCCCCTGACGGACATGTCCACTCTTCCGAGGAAGGAATGGACATAACGCGCCATGTCCATGCGGAGGCATCCCAGGACGGACATGTCCACCCGGACCCGTTCCGTGTGACGCCGCGCGATACCTTCGTGGACGGCGCCGCGCTGTTCCCGGGGGACACCGGTGTGCTGCCCATGAAGCTGCGCCAGGCTTTGGTCCGGCTGCTCAAGGGGCCGTATGTCGACGGCGGCCGCGACGAGAAGCTCTGGACCACGCTGCTGGACAACCAGCAGATCCTGCGCAGCCGCCTCTCCGAAATGTTCCTGAGCCTGCAGCTGGACCACGAACGCAAGATCGCGGTGCTCCGCCCCGTGGATCCCGAGGTGATCGGCGGCGGCGCCCGCTCGAGCATCCTCCGCCAGCAGCGCGCCCTGAGCCGCGTGGAAACCATCGTGCTGCTGCGCCTGCGCCTGCTCCTGGACCGGCACGCCACCGCGCAGACCGAACCCACCATCACCCGCGAGGAAATCTCCGAACTCGTGGCCCACTACCAGCCGTCCGGCCAGCAGGACGCCCTGCGCGACGCCGACGTGGTCAACCGCACCATCACCAAGCTCCTGGCCCGCCAACTCCTCCTGGCCACCGGCATCGACGACACCTTCTCCATCTCCCAGGCCCTCCCGCTGGCCCTCCCCTTCGAAAACATCGGCGACATCCCCGCCCAAATCGAAGCCCTGATGGCAGCAGGAGCAGACGAAACCGGCACCGAGCCGCTGCTCGAACTGGCAGAAGCAGACGACGATGGCGACAGCGGCTTGGGTGGCGAAGACACCGATGCCCGCCCCCACGGAGGAAACCGCGCAAGGTGAGATTCGTCCCGGCGCGGAGGCTAACCCAACCACAACTGCCGCAGCCGACGCAGAGGAGGCAGCCAAGTGACCGTTGCGAGCATGCTTCCGATCGGCGACCAGGTGAACCCTGGGCAGATGCGCCTTGCCCTGGTCCAGGTGGTCAACTGGGGCACCTTCCATGGGGCGCACACGATGCACGTGGACCGCAACGGCACCCTGCTGACGGGCAATTCGGGCGTGGGCAAGTCCACGCTGTTCGACGCCATGCTGCGGGTGTTCGATGCCCGGCCGCGCTCGAACGAGGCGGCGGCGCAGCGGGCCGGCGGGTCCGTGGAGGACAAGCGCACCACGTTCACGTACATGCGCGGCAAGGTGGGCGACAAGGCCGTGGGCGAAGGCTCGGCCAGTGCCTTCCAGCGGCCGGGCGCTACCTGGTCCGCCGTCGCGCTGACGTTCGATAACGCCGCGGGCACCCGGGTGACGGTGTCCGCGCTTTTCGACCTGCCGAAGAACGGCACGGAGTCCAGCGTCGGCCGCTTCTACCTGATCGATAACAGGCCGCTGGACCTGGCCGCGATCGAGGGTATCGCGGAGAAGCGCTTCACCAAGGGGGCCTTGGAGGGCATCTTCCCGGAGGCGCAGGTCTTCGATGTGCACAAGGCCTTCGCGGAGCGTTTCCGCCGCCTGCTCGGGATCAGTTCGGACCAGGCTCTCCCGCTGCTGCGGGTGATCCAGGCCGGCAAGGGCCTGGGCGGCAGCGTCAACACCTTCTTCCGGGACCAGGTGCTGGACCCGCCGGCCACGCTCGCGGCGGCGGACGACGTCGTGGAGGAATTCAGCAACCTGATGTCCATCCGGCAGCGGCTGGAGGACGTGCGGCAGCAGCGCGACCAGCTGGCGCCGGTGCCCGGGTTGAACAAGGAATACGCACAGGCGCTGCTGGAGGCGAACCGGCTGCGGGAGCTCAGCGGTGAGGAATTCGATTCCTACAGGCAGCAGCTCGCCGTCGAGGTCCACAGCAAAACCCTGGCGCGCTTCAAGGACCTCGCCCAGCAGAAGGCCAAGGAACTCGGCGCCGAACGCTCCGTCCGCGACGCCCTGGCCAAGGAGCTGCGGCAGCTCGAATCGGACTACAACAACCAGGGCGGCAACGCGATCTCGGCGATCGAGCAGTCGCTGGAGAACGCCCGGCTCGGCCTGAAGCTGCGCCAGGACGTGGAGGCCGCAGCCCGGAAGGCGCTGGCCGATGCAGGCCTGGACCTTGAGTGGAGCGCCGAGGGTTGGAACCAGGCCCACGAACAGGCGGCGGCGCGTTCGGCCGAGCTCCAGGACGATTCCGAGGCGCTGCGCGAGCTGCGCTTCGAAGCCTTCGACGGGCACGCGACCAAGAAGCGCGAGCTTGCCACAGCGCAGCAGGAGCTCGCTTCGCTGCGGAGCAGCAAGTCCCTGCTGCCGCCGTCGAGCATTGAGAACCGTGCGGCCATCGCGGCGGCCACCGGCGTCCCGGAGGAACGCATGCCCTTCGCGGGCGAGCTGATCGACCTGGCGGAGGGGGAGGACCAGTGGCGGCCCGCCGCCGAGCGGGCCTTGCGCAACCTGGCCACCACGCTGCTGGTCCCGGGCGAGCACTTTGCCGCTGTCACGCGCTTCCTGAACGACAACGCGATCCGCGGCGCATTGCGTGCGGTGGACGTGTCCAAGCCGCTCGCCGGCGGCGCCCTCGCTGTGGAGGACGTGTCCGACGGCGATCTGCTGAGCAAGCTGGACATCCTCACCTCGGGCGCGAACGCCGACGCCGGGGCGTGGGTCCGCGAGCGGATCGCCTTGGACTTCGCGTACCCCTGCGTGGAGGACCCGGACGAGCTGGCCGGCCTGGACAAGGGCCTGAGCCTGGGCGGTGTGGTCAAGCGGAACCGGCACACGGTGGAAAAGGACGACCGCTTCACCGGCCGCCAGGATTACGTGCTGGGCTTCGACAACGCGGCCAAGCAGGAACTGCTCGCCGCGAAGGTCGAGGAGCTGGAGAACGAGCTGGCCAAGGCGGCCGAGCTGGCCCAGAGCCGCGAAGACTCGCACCAGGGCATGGCCCGCCAGCTTGAAGCCCTCCGCCGCGTGGCCGAGGACGAGCGCGGCTGGGAGCAGGTGTCCGCGGCGGTTGCCGCGGACGAACTGGCCCGGATCGAGCAGCGGCTCAAGGACGCCCTGGCCGCGCAGGCGGACCTCGAACCGCTGCGCGCCAGCATCGAGGCCGTGCGCGAAAAGCACCAGTCCTCCACAGGCGCCGCCGCCGTGCTGCAGAGCGAATACAAGGCCCTGGACCAGCAGATGACCACGGCTGACTCGCTGCTGGACGCCGCGCGCACCCGCCTGGCCGAGGCGCCGCCGTCGGACACCACGGTGGCCGCGCTGGAACCGCGGTTCACCGGCTTCGGGGACATCACCGAGCTGCACGAACTGGACAACCTGGCCAACCGGGTCCGCACTTCCCTGCTTGCCGAACTGCACGCAGCGGAATCCAAGGGCCAGGCCCTGGCGGAACGGCTCAGCCGCATCTTCGAAGGTTTCGTGCGCGAATGGGGCACCGCGATTTCCGCGGACCACGGCACGTCTATCGGCGCCGCCGGCGAGTTCGAGTCCCGGTACCACCAGATCGTCAGCGAGGGCCTGCCTGCACAGGAAGCCGAGTTCCGGCAGTTCTTCAACCAGCGCACGCACGAATCCTTCAGCACGCTGCTGCACCTGCTGGATGAGGAACGCCGCGCCATCACCAGCCGCATCCTGCCGCTGAACGGCATCCTGTCCGAGGTGAACTTCCACGAGGGCAGCTACCTCGAGCTGGACATCAAACAGACCATGCCCGCCACCGCCAAGCAGTTCAAGGACGCCATCCAGAACGCGCTCAAGGCACGCCACGGCCGCCGCACCGCCGGCAGTGCGGCGGAGGACGACGTCGAACTCGGCAACCGCTACAAGTCCCTCGAAACGCTGGTCAAGCGGCTTGGTTCGCAGGCGCCGGAGGACCGCCGCTGGCGGGCCGAGGTGCTGGATGTGCGCGGCCATCTGTTCATCCAGTGCAAGGAGCACCGACAGGTGCAAGGCCCGCGGGGAGGCGTGAAGACCGAGGTCTTCATGCACACGGACACCGGATCGATGTCCGGCGGGGAGCGGCAGCGCTTCACCGCGTTCATCATGGCCGCGGCGCTGAGCTACCAGCTGGGCATCGCCGAGCAGGGCTTCACCACGTACGGCACGGTGATGATGGACGAGGCCTTCGTGCTTGCCTCCGAGGAGTTCGCGGGCGCGGGCATCAAGGCGCTGCACGAGTTCGGCTTCCAGCTGCTGCTCGCCGCCCCGGAAAACGTCATCGACCTCTCCCGGCACCTGGGCTCGGTCACCGAGATCCTGCGCGACAAGCGGACCAACCGCTCGGGCGTGCTTACGGCACCGGTGATTAGCGGCCCCGGAACGCCGGGGGAGTGGCGTTCCGAGGCCAACCCCGTGGACATCGTCTTCCGCTAACCCTTTATCTTCGGCTTAGGTCCCGCGGACACGGGCCAGGAAACGGGACGTCCGTTCCTGTAGTCCCGCGATCTGGCGGAGTACGACGGCGGCCGGGTCCGGGTTGATTTCGCTCACCGGGGGTTCCTTGCGCACGTTGGTGCAGCACAGGAAGTCCGCACAGATCAGCGTTCCGAGGGTGTTCCCGTCGCGGCCGGACTGGCCGGCGCGCTTGGCAACCCAGAGATAGACCTCCTCCTTGGAGAAGACGTCCCGGCACAGTTCGCACAGGACGGCCCGGTTCTTGCCGGCGCCGCCTTCGGGCGCACGGAGCATGATGCCGGTGAGCTTCGCGTTGCCGGGCATCACCAGGTAGCCGCGAAGAGGCATTTTCGGGTCGCGCCAGCCCAGGAACTCGAGGTTTTCCCAGTCGAGGGTCTCGAAGTCCCGGGGAAGGGTGAGCTTGGCGGCCTCGGAACGGCTCGCGTTGATGAAGGACGCGCGGATCTGCTGGGCAGTGATTTTCTGCATGGTGATGTACTTTCGCATCGGATGGGAACCCGCGAGGGGTGAATGGCGCGGGCGTCCGCCAGCCCGGCTGCGGCCCCGCGACGACCGGGATTTACCCGCGGGCCGAAACGAAACAGGAATCGTCGGGAAAGGACGATGCAGGGATCAGAGTCCCGGGTGCTCCTGTGGGGTGGCAGACGTGAAGGGAAGCGCACAGCAGGCCAGAACGGCCACCCCGCTCACCACGGCAGCGCTCGCTGATGCAGCGCGCATGCTCATTCCCTCGTTCCTGTCATCTCTTCCGATGCGTTTCCGGCGAATGGCCGGTCTTGCCATCCTGCCAAAAGCCGCGGGTTTCTGTCCACGCGGCCGTGCAGGAAACCGGCCCCGTCGGCCTTGCGGGAATTAGGTGACGCAAGTGTTTCGTAATGGACGGAAGGATAGGCTAGCCTTACTTGGGTTTGCACCGCTTACCTAAGGATTTACATGGCTTCCCTCCTCCCGCGCCGTGCGCTGCTCAAGACCGCAGGAAGCGCAACGGCCGCGCTGGCCGCCGTCGCGCTTTCCCTCACTGCCTGCTCCACCGGCCCGGCCAGCAGCGGCAACCAGAACGCCTCGGCCGCGGCCGACAGCGCACAGTTCCCGGTGACCATCAAGAACGTCTTCGGCGAGACCACCATCAAGGAACAACCCAGGCGCGTCGTTACCATCTCCTGGGTCAACGACGACATCGCCCTGGCACTCGGCGTCGTTCCGGTTGGCGTCCCGAAGAATGAATGGGGCAACAACAGCAAGGGCTCCACCCCGTGGAAGGACGCCGCCCTCGATAAGCTCGGTGCCTCCTTCGGCAGCGACAAGGCCCCGGTCCAGTTCTCCGAGGCCGACGGCGTCAATTTCACCGAAATCGCCAAGCTGAACCCGGATGTCATCCTGGCCGCCTACTCCGGCCTCGAAGCGGCGGACTACAAGAAACTTTCCGAGATCGCCCCGGTGGTGGCCCAGCCCGAACTGGCCTACGGCACCCCGTGGCAGGAAGCCACCACCATCATCGGCAAGGCCCTTGGCAAGACAGCCGAGGCCGGGAAGCTCGTGGCCGACACCGAGTCCGCCATCAAGGCTGAGGCCGCCAAGTACCCGCAGATCGCCGGCAAGACCTTCATCTACGGCAACCTGGAGCCGGCCAAGGGCGACGGCGTGAACGTGTACCTCGCCTCCGACAACCGCCCGCGCTTCCTTAGCGAGATCGGCATGAAGGCGGCCCCGGTTGTGGAGGAGAAGTCCAAGGGCTCCAAGGAGTTCTTCACCGCCTGGTCCGCTGAGAAGGCCAACGAGCTGGCCTCGGATGTTTTCGTGACCTGGGTGCCGGACGCCAAAACCAAGGAGCAGATCGTCAAGGACCCGCTGCTGGGCCAGATCCCGGCCGTGAAGAAGGGCGCCCTGGTTGCCGATTCGGACAACACCCTTACCCTGGCCATCTCCGCGTCCTCGCCCCTGAGCCTGCCGTGGGCCCTGGAAAAGTTCCTGCCGCAGCTCGCCGCCGGCGCTGACGCCGCCGCGAAGTAGGCACCACCATGACGGCAAGCACGACAACGGCCTCCTCCGTGGAGCGCGAACGTACAGTTGAGGCCCCAATAAGCGCCAAAACAGGGCCCCAACTGTACGTTCGCGCAAAAACCGGCGCGGAGGTTCGCGCCCGGAAAGGCAAGCAGCCCGCCTGGCTGCTGGCCGCCGTCGTCGTGCTTGCCTTGACCTGCGGCGCCTCCCTCGCGGTGGGCGCCCGCGCCATCCCGCTCGAAACCGTCTGGGACGCACTGGTCCATTTCACCCCCGGCGACGGCAACCACGCCGTGGTGCACGCCCGTATTCCGCGCACCGTGCTCGGCCTGCTGGCCGGCGGCGCCCTGGGCCTGGCCGGCGCCGCGATGCAGGGCGTGGCCCGCAACCCCTTGGCCGACCCCGGCATCATGGGCGTCAACGCGGGAGCTGCGCTCGCCGTCGTCGGCGGCATCTACCTCTTCGGGATCACCGGGCTCAGCGGCTACATCTGGTTCGCGTTCCTCGGCGCCGCGGCGGCTGCCGCCGTCGTCTACCTGCTCGCCTCGATGGGCCGGGATGGCGCGACGCCGGTCAAGCTCGCCCTGGCGGGCGCGGCCCTGAGCGCCGGGCTCTATTCGCTGATGAACGTGGTACTCGTCTCCAGCCAGGACACCCTGGACCGGTTCCGCTTCTGGCAGGTGGGCGGCGTGGCCGGGCGCGACTGGTCCGTGATCCTGCCCGGCCTGCCGTTCCTGGCCGCCGGCGCACTCATTGTGCTGGCCAGCGGCCGGATCCTCAACGGCCTGGCCCTCGGCGACGACATTGCGCGCGGGCTCGGCCAGCGGGTGGGCTTGTCCCGTGGCATTGTGGCGCTCGGCGTGGTGCTGCTGTGCGGATCGGCCACGGCCCTCGCGGGCCCCATTGCCTTCCTGGGCCTGGTCATCCCGCATGCCGTGCGCTTCTTCACGGGTCCGGACTACCGCTGGATCCTGCCCTTCTCCCTGGTTCTGGCCCCGGCCCTGCTCCTCGCCTCCGACGTCGTGGGCCGCGTGGTGCTCCTGCCCGGCGAGGTCCCGGCCGGCATCATGACGGCGATCCTCGGAGCCCCGGTGTTCGTGTGGCTCGTCCGTCGCGGCAAGGGAGCCTCGCTGTGAGCCCTGTTGTCGAGCGCGACACCCTTGGGCGCGAACGTACAGTTGGCGCCCTTAATGCCGCGAAAAAGGGGCCTCAACTGTACGTTCGCGCAGAAAAGAAGCCGAAGCACCCCTTCAACCGGAGCTGGTTCCTGGGCGTAGCCGTCGTGCTCCTGCTCGTGGCGAGCATCCTGCTGGGCAGCTACACGGTCACGGTCCCCGACTTCTTCACCATCGTCTCGGCCCAGCTCACGGGCGGCGAGAAGATCCCCGGAGCCAGCTTCATCGTCATGGAGAACAAGCTGCCGCGGGCCATCATGGGCCTGCTGATCGGCGTCGCCTTTGGGCTGTCCGGCGCGCTGTTCCAGACCATGCTCCGCAACCCCCTCGCCAGCCCGGACGTCATCGGCATCAGCAACGGCGCCAGCGCCGCGGCCGTCCTGGCGATCGTCGTCTTCGGCGCCACCGGAGCCACGGTGTCGGCCGCGGCGCTGCTGGGCGCCCTCGCCGTCGCCCTCCTCATCTACCTGATCTCGCGCGGCGGAAGCGCGCGCGGCGCCGCAGGGCGCACCGGGAACGCCGCCGGCAACCGGCTGGTCCTCGCCGGCGTCGGCATCGCCGCCGCGCTCGGCGCCCTGGTGAACTTCCTCATGACCCGCGCCGACATCCGCACCGCCGCCGAAGCCCTCATCTGGCTGAACGGCTCCCTCAACCCGGCCACCTGGGAACGGATCGGCGTGCTGCTGCTGGCGCTGTGCCTCCTGCTGCCGCTGACGGCCGGCCTCGCCAAGCCTCTGCGCATGCTCGAACTCGGCGACGACACCGCCGCCGGCCTCGGCATCAGGGTCGGTGCCGCGCGGCTCGGCCTGGTGCTCACGGCCGTCGCGCTCGTGGCGGTCGCGACGGCGGCAGCAGGCCCGGTCTCCTTCGTCGCCTTCCTCGCCGGGCCTATCGCCCGCCGCTTCACCGGGAAACCCAGCCTCCCGGCGTCGGCCCTAACCGGTGCGGTGATTGTCCTGGCAGCCGACTACTTCGCCTACAACCTGGCGCCCCTGCTGCTGGACGGCACGGTGCTGCCCGTCGGCGTCGTCACCGGCGCCCTCGGCGCCCCCTTCCTGCTCTGGCTCCTGGCCACCGCCAATCGAAAGGACTCCTGACATGGCCCGTCTCAGTGCCCGGGACCTGACGCTGCAGTACGAGCAGCGCCGGGTCATCGACGGGCTCCACACGGAGATCCCCGAAGGCAAGGTGACCATGATCGTGGGCGCCAACGGCTGCGGCAAATCCACCCTGCTCAGGGGCCTGTCCCGCTTGCTGAAGCCCGCCGCAGGCACGGTTACCCTGGACGGGAAGGACATCCACAGCCGCCCGGCGAAGGAACTGGCCAGGACGCTCGGCCTCCTGCCGCAGCACCCCACGGCCCCGGACGGCATCACCGTGCGCGATCTCGTGGGCCGCGGCCGGTACCCGCACCAGGGCTTCTTCCGCAACTGGAGCCACGGCGATTCCTCGCCGCACGACCTCGCCGTTCGCCACGCCCTTGAAGCCACCGCCACCACGGAGCTGGCGGACCGCAACGTGGACGAACTCTCCGGCGGGCAACGCCAGAGGGTCTGGATCGCCATGGCCCTGGCCCAGGAAACCGAGGTCCTGCTGCTGGACGAGCCCACCACCTACCTCGACCTCGCCCACCAGGTGGAAGTCCTGGACCTCGTCACGGACCTCAACCGCCGCCGCGGCACCACCGTGGCGATCGTGCTCCACGACCTCAATCTCGCCGCACGCTACGCGGACCACGTCATCGCCATGAAGGACGGCGCCGTGGTGGCCGAAGGCTCCGGCACCGAGGTCATCACCGAAGAGCTCGTCCGCACCGTGTTCGGCCTCGAATCCCGCGTGGTCCCGGACCCCGTCTCCGGAACCCCGCTGATCGTGCCGATCGGCCGCCACCATTACCCGGCCCCCCACGCCGCACAAACCACGAAAACCGCAGTGGCCCCCGAACCCGCACTGGAGATCGCCTCATGAGCACGGAAACCCGCATGGCCAGCTACGTCACAGAGCCCATGGTCCTGGCCTTCGACGTCACCGTCACCGCCGTCCAGGAGATCGGCCCGAACTTCCGCCGGGTCACCTTCGGCGGCTACTGCCTGCGCGATTTCGGCGTCTCCGGCAACACCCTGGACCTGCGCATCAAGCTGCTGATCCCCTCGCTCGACGCCGACGGCCGCACCATCCCGCTGCCCGCCTTCGAGATGGGCAACGCCGGCTGGTACCAGGAATGGCTCGCCATGGACGGGGCCGTGCGTGGCGCCATGCGCACCTACACCGTCCGCAGCGAACGGCTCGACGCCGTGTACCCGGAGATCGACGTCGACTTCGTGATGCATTTCGACGCCGACGGCAACGGCGGCCCCGCAGCCAACTGGGCCCTCAACGCCAAGCCCGGTGACTCGCTGACCATCATCGGCCCCAACAACCGCGCCGCCCACTGCGTCACCGCCGAAATCTACTCGGGCATCGAATGGCGGCCCGGCCTCGCCCAACGCGTCCTCCTCGCCGGAGACGAAACATCCGTCCCCGCAATCAGCGCCATCCTCGAGAGCCTGCCTGCCGGGGTCAGCGGCCACGCCTTCCTCGAGGTCCCCGAAGCCGGCGACTTCCAGGACCTCCAGACAGCGGCCGACGTCGAAATCACCTGGCTGGCGCGCGGCGCCCCGATCGGCCGCTCCCGTCCGCACGGCGAGCTCCTGCAGGACGCCGTCCGGAAAGCCGTCCCCGTGCCCGGCTGGGTGGGCATCGCCTCCGAAGCGGCCGCCGGCCCGGAACCGGAAGACGTCAACGTGGACCAGGACATCCTCTGGGAAACCCCGCAGCGCATGGACACCGCCTCCATCAAGGCCACCCGCAACCCTGGCCTGCCCGCCGGCGCCCTGCCCTTCTACGCCTGGATCGCGGGTGAAGCCGGCGTCATCAAGGAAATGCGCCGGTACCTGGTGCGGGATGTCGGGATAGATAGGAAGCAGGTGGCTTTTATGGGGTACTGGCGCAAGGGGAAAGCGGAGCTTTAGTCCGTTCCCTGCGCTTGCGCGCCCCGTTGCGGCTTTGGCCGCGCCCGACGGCGGTCGGCTGCCTTTCGCCGCGGCGGCTTTGGCCGCGACCGCTACTTTGCAGTCGCTTAGACACCTCCCGGCGTCTCATTCGGCCGCGGGCGGCCTTCTTCGACTCTGGTCGGCGATGCGCTCCCTGCAAAGCACCGGTCACGGCTTGTCGTCTTGTCACCTTTCCGCCCTTATTGTCTTGCCGCCTTTTCGGCCCGCTCGCCTTTCCTGTCATGCCCGTCTCCGTCCGTTAAGCTCGCTGTTCCCTTGCGGTTGATTGGGGTGGGTAGGGTCGGGGCGTGGGTGGTTTTGTTTCTTCTGATGGGCGGCGACTGTTTGTTGCTCTCGGGGATTCCTTCACCGAGGGGGTGGGGGATAAGAACAAGCACCTTCCCAATGGGGTGCGGGGGTGGGCTGACCGGGTGGCCGAGAAGCTGGCCAAGGCAGAACCGGGCTGGGAGTACGCGAACCTGGCCGTACGCAGCAAACGGCTCCGGCACGTCGTCGACGAACAGCTCGAGCACGCCCTCGCCCTGAAACCGAGCCTCATCACCCTCTACGCCGGCGGGAACGACATCCTCGACTTCGGCACGGACATGGAGCAACTCATGGCCGACTACGAACACCTCGTGGCCCGGCTCGCCGGAACCGGCGCCACCCTGGTCCTCTTCACCGGCTACGACGTCAAGGTCTCGGCCGTGTTGGAACCCTTCAAGAGGCGCAATGCCCTCTATAACCAGCGGGTCCGCGAACTGGCCGCCGACTACGGTGCCGTGCTGGTGGACTACTGGTGCATGGACGCCTACCACGACCGCCGGATGTGGGCAGCGGACCGGCTGCACATGTCCAAGGCAGGCCACAAGTACCTGGCCGCCCGGGTCCTGGACCAGCTGGGCGTGCCGCACAAGATCTCCCCGAAGGACTGGGACCCTCCCCGGCGCCTGAAACTGCGCGAATGGGAACGCCAGCAGCGCCGCTGGATCAACGACTGGGTGGTCCCCCTGTTCGGGCGCAAGCTGCGCGGCGTCACCCTGGGCGACTCCCTCAGCCCCCGCTGGCCCGTCCCCGTGAAGGTCCCCAGCAAGGGCGGGCTCCGCAAACTGCAGGAGAACAAACTGCTCGAGAACACAGAAGCAAAGGGACAGGAAACGGCATGAGCCTGAACGTGAACACAGAACCGTTGCGTTTCGTCGCCGTCGGGGATTCCTTCACCGAAGGCGTGGGCGACCGCGACCTCCGCCTGCCCAACGACTGCCGCGGCTGGGCGGACCGCGTCGCCGAGGAACTCTTCCGGAACGATCCGCGCACACGCTACGCCAACCTCGCCGTCCGCGGCCGCCGGCTCCACCGCATCCTGGACGAACAGTTGGACACCGCGCTCGCCATGGAACCGAACCTCATCAGTTTCCACGCCGGCGGCAACGACCTCCTTGCCGCGCGGCTGGACCTCGGGGCGCTCATCCGCCGCTTCGAGGCCTCCGTCGCCAGGATTGCCGGAACCGGAACGCGGGTCCTGCTGTTCACCGAATACAACGTTCCGTTGTCCCCGGTCCTCGAACCCCTCAAGCTGCGCACCGCCGTCTTCAACAAACACATCCGGCGCATCGCAGCCGATTACGGCACGCTCCTGGTGGACCACTGGTGTTTCGAACACTTCCAGGACCGCCGGATGTGGGCGCCGGACCGTTTGCACATGTCCACCCCGGGCCACGAATACATGGCGGTGAAGGTCCTTGAGGTGCTCGGCGCCGCGCACTCCCTGCGGACGCCCGTGCTCGGCCCGCCACAGCAGCGCAGTCGCGCCGAAATAATAGCCGACGACGCCGCCTGGCTGAGGCGCGACGTCGCCCCCTGGTTCTCGAGGCGGCTGCGCGGTGTCTCCAGCGGCGACCACCTCGGCGCTCGCTGGCCCGCCCTGATGCCCGCAGTCCTCCCGGAACGCTTGGGCACCTCGAAGGCGCCGGTTCCGCCCGGCGGCTCGTCGAGTGGCTAGTCCAACAGGTTCTCGTAGCCTTCGGCAGCCGAGGTCCCTTATGCGAAGTTCACGCGGCGCGAGCAATACTTGGACACAGACAGGGCTAAACTTCAATCCATTTAGGCATTCGGATGACTTATGTATTCAAAGGCGGTCTGGAAAGGCCAGGGAAACTTACAAGAATCCTTGGTCCCTGGGTACTTCTGATCCTGGATGATTCACATATTGAATTCCGGATGAGATTCCGTTGGCTCGCGCGCCTTATTGGCCCGTGGAGGATCGAGCGGTCCGACATCCGTGAGGTTTACTTCGGCCGATTGAACGTCTTGGCGCCTTGGGTGGAAGTGAACTTTCTCGCCGCAGAGAACATGCCCTGGTCGTTTCTTGCGCGAACACCACAGGCTGTATTTGATGCCGCCGCAGAGCTCGGCTACCCGGTTCGGATTGAAAACTA
Organism: Arthrobacter sp. TE26545; assembly: GCF_056279005.1. The sequence goes on along the minus strand of NZ_JBWBQM010000001.1, from coordinate 3,699,816 downwards.
GAGGCGGTCGCACGTCGCATCCCGCGGCTAGTCAAAGCGGCTCGTCGAGCGGCTAATCCAACAGGTTCTCGTATCCCTCCGCAGCCGAGGTCACGGAGAATTCGATGACCTCGAAGTCCGCGACGCCGTTCGAATAGAAGGGGTCCCGGGCCAGGGCTTCGTCCAGGGTGGCGCGGTCGCTCCGGGACAGCAGCACACCGCCGATCGCCGGAACGCGGCGGCCGGACGCAAGGAAGATCCCGGCGTCGAACGTCTCCTTCACCCAGGCCATGTGGGCGGGGCGGTGGAAGTCGACGATCTCGTCCGGGACCTTGTAGGTCAGCGACACAATGAACATGCCACCAGATTACCCAGCGGGACCGCCCCTAGGATGGTTCCATGACCGAACCCCGCTGGCTGAATGCCGAGGAACGCCGCGCCTGGCTGGCCCTCCTGAGCATCAACACCCTCCTGCCGGCGGCGTTGGACACCAAGCTCCAGGCGGCCGGGAAGTTATCCCTCTTCGATTACAACGTGCTCGCAATGCTCTCCGAATCCGAGGGCCGATTCCTGCCGATGAGCGAACTCGCCGCCCGCACCAGCGCGTCCCTGTCGCGGCTTTCGCACGTGGTCACCAAGCTGCAGAAGCGCGGCTGGGTGGAACGCGCGGGGCACCCCGGCGACGCCCGCGTCACTGTCGCGCACCTGACCGACGCCGGCATGGACACCATCGTCGGCCTCGCGCCGGGCCATGTGGAATCCGTCCGCGAGCTGATGATGGACGCGATGACCGATGACGACGTCGCCGACCTCGCGCGCATCGGCGAGAAGATCGTCGCCCGCCTCAAGCCGGACCACTGGATCCTGCGCGAGCACTGAGCCGCGAACGCTGAGCTGCGAACCCTGGGCCCAGGCCCCGAGCCGCCAGCACCCAGTGACTAGACTGTCGGCATGGATTTTTCGGCCCGTTATGTCGCCCTGGGGGATTCCTTCACGGAAGGCGTCGGCGACCCCGACCCCACCCGGCCCAACGGCGTCCGCGGCTGGGCCGACCGCGTGGCGGAACAGCTCGGCCGCAACAACGAGGCCTTCGGCTACGCGAACCTCGCCATCCGCGGCAGGAAACTCCGGCAGATCATGGCAGAACAGGTGGAGGCCGCCGTCGCGCTCCAACCGACACTGGTGACCCTCTATGCCGGGGCGAACGACATCTTCCGCCCCAAGGTGGACATCGATTCCCTGATGGAGGATTACGACGCCGGCCTGGCCGCCTTGCGCGCCACCGGCGCCGCCGTGCTGCTGTTCACCGGGTTCGACGCCCGCAGCTCGAAGGTCTTCGGCACCATGCGCGGCCGCACCGCCATCTACAACGAACTGCTCCGGGAACTCGCGGACAAGCACGGGGCCAGCCTGGTGGATTACTGGCGCTTCGGCGAGTACCACGACTGGCGCATGTGGGACCGCGACCGGATGCACATGTCCACCGCCGGCCACATCAACATGGCGAACCGGGTGCTGGATGTCCTGGAGCACGAGCGCCTGGCACCCGCCGAGCACGGCATCGCACAGGACGGGAGGGCCACGGCGGTGCGCGGCGGCCGAGTCGCTGCCCTCCGGGACAATGCCCAGTGGGTGCGGGAGCATGCCGTCCCGTGGGTGGTCCGCCGGGTCAAAGGCACCTCGTCCGGTGACGGGCTGAGCCCGAGGTACCCGGAACTCACCCGGCTCTAGCGGGACGATCTTTAGCGGCGGAGCCCAGCGGGCCGTGCGGAAACCCGGAGTGGCGAGCAGTCCGCCGTCGCCATGGATACTTGCCGGAACCCAGCGGAAGCCCGGGCATCCAGCCCGGCAGCCCAGATGTGCGGGCCGCGTTCCGCGTGCCCGGCTGCGGGGAACTGTTGACCAGGATGTCGCCGGCGTTGAGGCACCAATCCTGCAGGCCGGGCGCCAGCAGCACGGTTCCGGCCTTCATGATTGCTTGGGCCCTGACGATGCCCGACAGGTCAAGGACTATCCGGGCGCTCGGGCGGGAAGGTGCCTTCGGCATCGAGCCGGCCGGAGCCTTTCGTTTTGCTGTGTAGGGGCTTGATGTCACTTATGGCCTTTGCGGGGCGGGTCCGGAGGCCCGTGAATAGCCTTGCCGCGGCAGGCCCGTATACACCGGATTGGTCTTAATTTCACGTAGCACCTAGACTTATTAGGCGCTAGGTGGCGCGGAGCGTGTGCAATTGCTCCGGTTGGCGGTGACTGTCGGGAACGGCGGGAGATCCGGTGGCCGGTAGTTAGGGGCTCAAGTTGCTTCGTTCCTCCATCCGCCCGGTATCCCGGAACCAGTTTCCGGGCCCACTCCTTCGCCGCAGCGGCAATCCAGCACTGGTTTTCAACCGGTCCTTGGTGCTGCGGGAACTACCGAAAACATAGTGGACCGGCGTCGGACGTCACTGACCGCACGGCAGGCAGGAAATTCTGCAGGCCGTTATTTCCAAACTTTGAGGAGAGTCGACATGGCAGCACACTGCCAGGTGACCGGAGCCGAGCCGGGCTTTGGACACAGCATTTCGCACTCGCACCGCCGCAACAAGCGCCGGTTCGACCCGAACATCCAGAAGAAGCGCTACTGGGTTCCGTCCCTGCGCCGCAATGTCACGCTGACTGTGTCGGCCAAGGGCATTAAGACCATCGACGTTCGCGGCATCGACGCAGTCGTCGCCGAAATCCTTGCTCGTGGGGTGAAGCTCTAATGGCAAAGAAGGACAAGGACGTACGTCCGATCATCAAGCTGAAGTCCACTGCGGGCACCGGCTACACCTACGTGACTCGGAAGAACCGTCGTAACGACCCGGACCGCCTGGTCCTGAAGAAGTACGACCCGAAGATCCGCCAGCACGTCGAATTCCGAGAGGAGCGCTAAACATGGCTAAGAAGTCCAAGATTGCTCGCAACGAGCAGCGCAAGGTCATCGTTGAGCGCTACGCCGCCAAGCGTCTCGAACTCAAGAAGACCCTGGTTGACCCCAACGCGACTGACGAAGCACGCGAAGAGGCACGCCTCGGCCTGCAGAAGCTGCCCCGCAACGCCTCCCCGATCCGCGTCCGCAACCGCGACGTGATCGACGGCCGCCCGCGCGGTACCTTCCAGAAGTTCGGCATCTCCCGTGTCCGCTTCCGCGACATGGCACACAAGGGCGAACTCCCGGGCATCACCAAGTCTTCCTGGTAATCCAGGATCGCTGATTTCAGCACCTTGAGAAGGGCCGGCAACCGTTTGGTTGCCGGCCCTTCTGCGTTCCAGGGCGCCTTCTGCCGGGGATGTGAGCGGCTTCACGGTGCTGATTCCGGCGCCCGTTGCCGGTTCGGCGGAAGCCCGGACCTCGATTTCCACGGGATTCTGCGGCTACGGGACCCGCGCCGTGCTGATTTGCGCGGGTGCCGTCGGGGCGTGTAATGTTTTCTGAGTCGCCGCCGCTGAAGCGGAAAAATTGCGACAGACTCCCTTTCAAACGGAAGCCAATTACTGGTTCGCTTTACCGCGTCCGGGTGCGGCTCCGGGAGTTCCTGACTGGTTTGTCCCGTATGGTTTCCGAATCCGGAAGTTGCGGCGGGAGTGCCGGTCTGGTAAGTTTGAAAAGTTGCTCCGGAGCGATCCTGAATGTTTGGTTTGGGTGGTGCCGGGTGTGTCTGTTGTTTGAGAACTCAATAGTGTGCCAAGTTTGTTGATACCGATTTTTTATGAATTGGTTATTTGCCGGGCTGTCCGCCCCTGTGGATGGTCTGGTTTTTAGCTGGTTTCAAATTTTGTGCAGCGTGTCCGGGTCTTTTTCCGGCCTGGGTGTGTTGTGTCTGTTTTTGTTTTACTTCAACGGAGAGTTTGATCCTGGCTCAGGATGAACGCTGGCGGCGTGCTTAACACATGCAAGTCGAACGATGATCCGGTGCTTGCACCGGGGATTAGTGGCGAACGGGTGAGTAACACGTGAGTAACCTGCCCTTGACTCTGGGATAAGCCTGGGAAACTGGGTCTAATACCGGATATGACCTTTCACCGCATGGTGGGGGGTGGAAAGCTTTTTGTGGTTTTGGATGGACTCGCGGCCTATCAGCTTGTTGGTGGGGTAATGGCCTACCAAGGCGATGACGGGTAGCCGGCCTGAGAGGGTGACCGGCCACACTGGGACTGAGACACGGCCCAGACTCCTACGGGAGGCAGCAGTGGGGAATATTGCACAATGGGCGCAAGCCTGATGCAGCGACGCCGCGTGAGGGATGACGGCCTTCGGGTTGTAAACCTCTTTCAGTAGGGAAGAAGCGAAAGTGACGGTACCTGCAGAAGAAGCGCCGGCTAACTACGTGCCAGCAGCCGCGGTAATACGTAGGGCGCAAGCGTTATCCGGAATTATTGGGCGTAAAGAGCTCGTAGGCGGTTTGTCGCGTCTGCTGTGAAAGACCGGGGCTCAACTCCGGTTCTGCAGTGGGTACGGGCAGACTAGAGTGATGTAGGGGAGACTGGAATTCCTGGTGTAGCGGTGAAATGCGCAGATATCAGGAGGAACACCGATGGCGAAGGCAGGTCTCTGGGCATTAACTGACGCTGAGGAGCGAAAGCATGGGGAGCGAACAGGATTAGATACCCTGGTAGTCCATGCCGTAAACGTTGGGCACTAGGTGTGGGGGACATTCCACGTTTTCCGCGCCGTAGCTAACGCATTAAGTGCCCCGCCTGGGGAGTACGGCCGCAAGGCTAAAACTCAAAGGAATTGACGGGGGCCCGCACAAGCGGCGGAGCATGCGGATTAATTCGATGCAACGCGAAGAACCTTACCAAGGCTTGACATGGACCGGACCGCCCTGGAAACAGGGCTTCCCTTCGGGGCTGGTTCACAGGTGGTGCATGGTTGTCGTCAGCTCGTGTCGTGAGATGTTGGGTTAAGTCCCGCAACGAGCGCAACCCTCGTTCCATGTTGCCAGCGGGTTATGCCGGGGACTCATGGGAGACTGCCGGGGTCAACTCGGAGGAAGGTGGGGACGACGTCAAATCATCATGCCCCTTATGTCTTGGGCTTCACGCATGCTACAATGGCCGGTACAATGGGTTGCGATACTGTGAGGTGGAGCTAATCCCAAAAAGCCGGTCTCAGTTCGGATTGGGGTCTGCAACTCGACCCCATGAAGTCGGAGTCGCTAGTAATCGCAGATCAGCAACGCTGCGGTGAATACGTTCCCGGGCCTTGTACACACCGCCCGTCAAGTCACGAAAGTTGGTAACACCCGAAGCCGGTGGCCTAACCCCTTGTGGGAGGGAGCCGTCGAAGGTGGGACCGGCGATTGGGACTAAGTCGTAACAAGGTAGCCGTACCGGAAGGTGCGGCTGGATCACCTCCTTTCTAAGGAGCAACTGCCCTTTTGTGGTGGTGGCTGCATGGTCGCCGTCCGGGGGTCAGGAGTACAGCCCATTGCGCAGGCGTCTGTTCTGCGGTGGGTGCTCATGGGTGGAATATCAACGAATCAAACTGGTTTTGGCATGGCCTTGGTGGTTGTGTCCTGTGGTTAGTACGGTGTCTGTGCCCTTTTGGGGTGTGGGTGTTGGGAACGCTGCGGGGTGCGGACTGTCGTGGGTTGTGTTTGGTGCACTGTTGGGTCCTGAGGCAACAGGACCTGCAACGATGAGTTGCCGGGCCCGTCAGGGGCGCCCCTTTTGTGGGGTGTTCTGGGGTTTCTGGTTTTCCTGTCCTTGCCGATCATGCGCATGGTTTGTGTGTGTGGGGTGTGGGGGTTGGGGTTGTTGTTTGAGAACTACATAGTGGACGCGAGCATCTTGTAAGCAATTTTGTTTAGAAGTTTTTTGATCTGTGTGGTCAAGTTTTTAAGGGCACACGGTGGATGCCTTGGCATCAGGAGCCGATGAAGGACGTAGGAATCTGCGATAAGCCTGGGGGAGTTGATAACCGAGCGGTGATCCCAGGATGTCCGAATGGGGAAACCCCGCACAACGCCGTTTTCGGTGATTGTGTGACCCGTACCTGAATATATAGGGTGCGTGGGGGGAACGCGGGGAAGTGAAACATCTCAGTACCCGCAGGAAGAGAAAACAACAGTGATTCCGTTAGTAGTGGCGAGCGAACGCGGATCAGGCTAAACCGACCCATGTGTGATAGCCGGCGGGCGTTGCGTGGGCGGGGTTGTGGGGCAGTTGCGTGCTGGTTCTGCCGGACCGGCGGGGTGTGTGTGCGTGCATAGGCGAACGGTTTTGAAAGGCCGGCCGGAGAGGGTGTGAGTCCCGTAGCCGTAATGTGTTGTGCCGCCCTGGTGAGTGTTCCCAAGTAGCACGGGGCCCGAGAAATCCCGTGTGAATCTGTCAGGACCACCTGATAAGCCTAAATACTTCCTGATGACCGATAGCGGACCAGTACCGTGAGGGAAAGGTGAAAAGTACCCCGGGAGGGGAGTGAAACAGTACCTGAAACCGTGTGCTTACAATCCGTCAGAGCAGCCTTGTTGTTGTGATGGCGTGCCTTTTGAAGAATGAGCCTGCGAGTTAGTGTTACGTCGCGAGGTTAACCCGTGTGGGGTAGCCGTAGCGAAAGCGAGTCTGAACAGGGCGAGTGTAGTGGCGTGATCTAGACCCGAAGCGGAGTGATCTACCCATGGCCAGGTTGAAGCGACGGTAAGACGTCGTGGAGGACCGAACCCACTTCAGTTGAAAATGGAGGGGATGAGCTGTGGGTAGGGGTGAAAGGCCAATCAAACTCCGTGATAGCTGGTTCTCCCCGAAATGCATTTAGGTGCAGCGTTGCGTGTTTCTTGCCGGAGGTAGAGCTACTGGATGGCCGATGGGCCCTACAAGGTTACTGACGTCAGCCAAACTCCGAATGCCGGTAAGTGAGAGCGCAGCAGTGAGACTGTGGGGGATAAGCTTCATAGTCGAGAGGGAAACAGCCCAGACCACCAACTAAGGCCCCTAAGCGTGTGCTAAGTGGGAAAGGATGTGGAGTTGCTTAGACAACCAGGAGGTTGGCTTAGAAGCAGCCACCCTTGAAAGAGTGCGTAATAGCTCACTGGTCAAGTGATTCCGCGCCGACAATGTAGCGGGGCTCAAGTACACCGCCGAAGTTGTGGCATTCACACATGTTCCTAGCCTTCGTGGTTCAGGGGTGTGGATGGGTAGGGGAGCGTCGTGTGGGCGGTGAAGCTGCGGTGTGAACCAGTGGTGGAGCCTACACGAGTGAGAATGCAGGCATGAGTAGCGAAAGACGGGTGAGAAACCCGTCCGCCGAATGATCAAGGGTTCCAGGGTCAAGCTAATCTGCCCTGGGTAAGTCGGGACCTAAGGCGAGGCCGACAGGCGTAGTCGATGGACAACGGGTTGATATTCCCGTACCGGCGAAGAACCGCCCATACCAAGCGGGGGATACTAACCGCCCGAAACCTGCCCTATCACCCTTTGGGTGTGTGGGTTTTGGTGGAGCGCGGGACCTGATCCCGGGAGGTAAGCGTATTAACAGGTGTGACGCAGGAAGGTAGCCGGGCCGGGCGATGGTTGCCCCGGTCTAAGGACGTAGGCCGTTCCATAGGCAAATCCGTGGAACATGCAGGCTGAGATCTGATGGGACCCCCGCATGGGGGGATCCGGTGATCCTATGCTGCCTAGAAAAGCATCGGCGCGAGGTTCCAGCTGCCCGTACCCCAAACCGACACAGGTGATCAGGTAGAGAATACCAAGGCGATCGAGAGAATTATGGTTAAGGAACTCGGCAAAATGCCCCCGTAACTTCGGGAGAAGGGGGGCCCGGACCGTGAGACCCACTTGCTGGGTGGAGCGGGCAAGGGCCGCAGAGACCAGGGGGAAGCGACTGTTTACTAAAAACACAGGTCCGTGCGAAGTCGCAAGACGATGTATACGGACTGACTCCTGCCCGGTGCTGGAAGGTTAAGAGGACCGGTTAGCTCTTCGGAGCGAAGCTGAGAATTCAAGCCCCAGTAAACGGCGGTGGTAACTATAACCATCCTAAGGTAGCGAAATTCCTTGTCGGGTAAGTTCCGACCTGCACGAATGGAGTAACGACTTCCCCGCTGTCTCAACCATAAACTCGGCGAAATTGCAGTACGAGTAAAGATGCTCGTTACGCGCAGCAGGACGGAAAGACCCCGAGACCTTTACTATAGTTTGGTATTGGTGTTCGGAGTGGCTTGTGTAGGATAGGTGGGAGACTGTGAAGCCCGGACGCCAGTTCGGGTGGAGTCATCGTTGAAATACCACTCTGGTCACTTTGGACATCTAACTTCGGCCCGTGATCCGGGTCAGGGACAGTGCCTGATGGGTAGTTTAACTGGGGCGGTTGCCTCCTAAAAAGTAACGGAGGCGCCCAAAGGTTCCCTCAGCCTGGTTGGCAATCAGGTGTCGAGTGTAAGTGCACAAGGGAGCTTGACTGTGAGAGAGACATCTCAAGCAGGGACGAAAGTCGGGACTAGTGATCCGGCGGTACATTGTGGAATGGCCGTCGCTCAACGGATAAAAGGTACCTCGGGGATAACAGGCTGATCTTGCCCAAGAGTCCATATCGACGGCATGGTTTGGCACCTCGATGTCGGCTCGTCGCATCCTGGGGCTGGAGTAGGTCCCAAGGGTTGGGCTGTTCGCCCATTAAAGCGGTACGCGAGCTGGGTTTAGAACGTCGTGAGACAGTTCGGTCCCTATCCGCTGCGCGCGCAGGAAATTTGAGAAGGGCTGTCCTTAGTACGAGAGGACCGGGACGGACGAACCTCTGGTGTGTCAGTTGTACTGCCAAGTGCACCGCTGATTAGCTACGTTCGGATGGGATAACCGCTGAAAGCATCTAAGCGGGAAGCTCGCTTCAAGATGAGATTTCCATGCACCTCGTGTGTGAGAGGCCCCCAGCCAGACCACTGGGTTGATAGGCCGGACGTGGAAGACAGGACCAACGACTGTCGAAGCCGACCGGTACTAATAGGCCGACAACTTACACCACACAAAAACATCAAAAGCTACGCGTCCACTATGTGGTTCCCGGACAACAACCCAGGAACCAAACCGGCACACCACCGGACAACCGAATACAACCAGCAACACCTGGTAACCAACAGTCTTCCCACCCGCCCCGCACGGGGCGGGGACGGGTAACAAGGTTACGGCGGTCATAGCGTGGGGGAAACGCCCGGTCCCATTCCGAACCCGGAAGCTAAGACCCACAGCGCCGATGGTACTGCACCCGGGAGGGTGTGGGAGAGTAGGACACCGCCGGACAACCATTACAGGTCGAGGCCCCCGAAGAACACCTTCGGGGGCCTCCCGCATTTAACCCACAAACAGGCGCACGGGTGACTGCCGCACACAGGCACGCCGCCGCCGTCGGGCATTCCCCGCCCGCCGCGCCGTCGGACGGCCCCGTAAGCCGCCGCCGGGCCGGTCCGGCGGCCTGTTCAGGCTCCCCGAACCCCTGAAAAACCCCGGAAATCCCGTGAATTTGGTCAAAAAGGCGCGGAAACACGCGGAATTTGCTGGCCGTGTCCGCCCAAGCTGGTAAGTTTTCGAACAGTGGCTCGTGCGCAGACCGCGCGTGAGCTCCAGACTCGTACAGTCCAGGAGGACAACAATGGCTAAGAACCGTAGCGAACTGGTTGCAGAGGTTGCTGGCAAGGCTGGCACCAGCCAGGCTGCCGTGAACGGCGTGCTCGACGCCCTCTTCGAGGTCTTCGAGGCTTCTGTCGCCGCCGGCGAAAAGATCACCATCCCGGGCTGGCTCGCCATCGAGCGCACCGACCGCGCCGCACGCACCGGCCGCAACCCGCAGACCGGCGAGACCATCCAGATTGCAGCAGGCCACAGCGTCAAGCTGACCGCCGGCTCCAAGCTGAAGGCAGCTGTCGCCAAGAAGTAAGACACTTCGGCGAACGCCTCGGAAGGCGGCAGGCTAACGGCCTGCCGCCTTCCGCATTTAATGAGATCCCCGTGCCGCGGCTGCCAGGGCCGATTCGCGGCCTCGGCAGCCTTGGCGGACAATGGATAGGTGCCACAAGCAAGAACCTCCCCCACAGCCCCCCGGCCCGCTCCCAATGCAGCGGCAGGTACGGGGACGGCACAAGGCATCGGCCTTCCGTGGCAGCTGGCCGGCATTGCGGTGCTCCTGCTTGCCCTGGCCGGGGCATTGCTCTTCTCGGGGGCCGCGGGGGCCCGCCAGGTCTCCGATCCCGGGGCCCTGGTCCGCTGGGGACTTCCGATCAGCAAAGCGATCCACAACGTCGCCCTCGCGACCGTAGTGGGCGGCCTGATCTTCGCCGTCGGAATCCTTCCGCGCCACCTTCCCGGACACCGGGCCAAGGACGCCGAGGCTCCCGAACACCCGGCCTTCACCCGGGCACTGGCCGTCGCGGCGGCCGCGGGCGCCGTCTGGACCCTCTCCGCCGTCGCCGTGCTGGTGTTCAGCTATGCGGACATCGCAGGCCAAGGCATCTCGGGCGACGCCGAATTCACCCGTTCCCTCGTCTACTTCATGACCGACATCGAGACCGGCAAGGCCTGGCTCGCGGTCACCATCATCGCCGCGGTGGTCACGACCATCCTCTTCGGCGTCCGCTCCCTGGCGGGGCTTGCCTGCACGCTCGTCTTGGCGCTGGGCGGCCTGGTGCCCACCGCACTGATCGGGCACTCCTCAAGCTCCAGCGACCACGGTGGCGCCATCAACTCGCTCGGCCTGCACCTGGTGGGCGTCTCCAGCTGGGTGGGCGGCATCATCATGCTCGCGGTGCTTTCGGGCATCCTGGGCAGCAAGGCCTCCGGCGGCAAGGACGCCACCGAACAGACGCTCCGCCGCTTCTCCAGCCTGGCAGGCTTCGCCTTCTTCCTGGTTTTCGCCTCCGGCGTCGTCAACGCGAGCATCCGGGTCACCACCTTCGAGGAGCTCGTCGGCTCGGCCTACGGGCAGCTGATCCTGGCCAAGGCCTTCGCCACACTGCTCCTGGGTGGCATCGGCCTCATGCACCGCCGCTGGGTCATTCCGCAGCTTGGCCGGGGCGGGATGTCCGTCAGGCGGGTGCTCTGGCAACTCGTCCTCGTCGAACTGCTCGTGATGGGCGCGACGTCGGGACTCGCCGTCGCGCTGGGCCGCTCGGCACCGCCGGAACCGACCACCTACGCGCCGGACGCGTCGCCGTCGTTCATCCTCTCCGGCTATGAACTGCCGCCGGAACTGACGCCCGAACGCATGTTCAGCGAATGGCGTTTCGACTGGATCTGGGTGACCGTGGCGGTCTTCGGCGCCGTGGCCTACCTCCTGGGCGTGGCCAAGCTGCGCCGCCGCGGCGACTCCTGGCCCTGGCTGCGAACCGTGGTGTGGCTCCTGGGCCTGGCAGCACTGACCTACATCACCTCCGGGCCGCTGGCCGTGTACGGCATGGTGCTCTTCTCGATACACATGGTGGACCACATGGCCCTGACGATGGTGGCGCCGCTGTTCCTGGTGCTGGGTTCGCCGGTGACGCTGGCGCTGCGTGCGCTGCCCGCCCGCGGCGAAGGCAGCCGGGGCGACGGCTCCCGCGGCCTGCGTGAGTGGCTGCTGGTGTTCGTGCACTCGAAGTTCTCCCAGCTGGTGACGCACCCGCTGTTCGCCGCCGCGAACTTCGCCGGATCGATCGTGCTGTTCTACTATTCGGACGCCTTCGGTTGGGCCATGCGCGAACACGTCGGCCACGAACTGATGAACCTGCACTTCCTGCTCACCGGGTACATCTTCGTGCTGACCATGATCGGCACCGATCCGTTGCCGCGCCGCGCGCCGTATCCGATGCGGCTGCTGCTGCTCCTGGCCACGATGGGCTTCCATGCCTTCTTCGGCGTTTCCATCATGGGCGGTACCGGCCTGCTCGCCGCGGACTACTTCGGCAACCTCGGCCGCACCTGGGGCGGCTCGGCGATCGCGGACCAGCAGGTGGGCGGCGCAGTAGCCTGGGGGATCGGCGAAGTGCCCACGCTCCTGGTGGCGATCGGCGTCGCGGTCATGTGGTCGCGCTCGGACGAGCGCGAGACCCGGCGCACCGACCGCGCGGCCGAGCGGAATAACGACGCCGAGCTGAACGCTTACAACGACATGTTTGCCAGGCTCGCCGACCGCGATGCCAAACTTGCACAAAACGATCCTGGACACCGGCCTGCGAAACAGGTCGAACCCGACACGAAGCTGGAAGGACGCTGATGAGCGAAACCGTACGCACCCAATTGCGGGTCCGGGCCTCCGAACTGGTGGGCCGCGGCTGGCTCAACACCGGCGGCAAGAACCTGGACCTGGAGGCCCTGCGCGGCAAGATCGTGCTCCTGGACTTCTGGACGTTCTGCTGCATCAACTGCCTCCACGTGTTGGACGAGCTGCGCCCGCTCGAAGAGAAGTACTCGGACGTGCTGGTGACTGTGGGCGTGCACTCGCCCAAGTTCGAGCACGAAGCCGACCCCGTGGCCCTCGCCGCTGCCGTGGAACGCTACGAAATCCACCACCCCGTGCTGGACGACCCGGAGCTTGCCACGTGGAAGGCCTACACGGCCCGTGCTTGGCCGACCCTGGTGGTCCTGGACCCCGAGGGCTACATCGTGGCGCACCTGTCCGGCGAAGGGCACTCCGGCGGCCTCGCCGTCCTCCTTGAGGAACTCGTTGCCGAGCACGAGGCCAAGGGCACCCTGCACCGCGGCGACGGCCCCTACGTGGCGCCTGTTCCGACGTCGGGCACCCTGCGCTTCCCGGGCAAGGCCACGGCGCTGGAGAACGGCAACTATCTGGTGGTCGACTCCGGCCACCACCGCCTGGTGGAACTGCGCCCCGACCTTGAAACCGTGGAGCGTGTGATCGGCTCCGGCACCAAGGGGTACCTGGACGGCCAGGCCGAGCTCGCCCAGTTCAACGAGCCGCAGGGCGTGGCCGTGCTGCCTGCCGAACTCGCCTGGAAGCTCGGCTACGACGCCGTCGTGGCCGACACCGTGAACCACCGCCTGCGCGGCGTGACCCTGAGTTCCGGTTACGTGCAGACCGTGGCCGGCAACGGCATCCAGCGACTGCTCGACGCCGGTCCCGCCCGGGTGACGGCCACCGGTGCCGCCGAATGGGCTTCCTCCGCGCACCACGAGGGTCCTGCCGATTTCGCCGGCGACGCCGTGGACGTGGGCGTGCTCGGCCTCGGCGCCGGCGTTTCGCTGTCCTCGCCGTGGGACGTGGTGTGGAGCGACAAGCTGCAGCGCGTGGTCATCGCCATGGCCGGCACGCACCAGATCTTCGCCTTCGAGCCGGTCTCGGGGGAAGTCTCCATCTTGGCCGGCTCGGGCCTCGAAGGGCTCCTGGACGGTCCCGCCGAGGAAGCCTGGTTCGCCCAGCCGTCCGGCCTGTCCATTGACGCCGCCGGCGACATCTGGGTGGCCGACTCCGAAACCTCCGCCCTGCGCCGGCTGGTGCTGGGAGAAACCGGCGTGACCGTGGAATCCGCCATCGGCAAGGGCCTGTTCGACTTCGGCTTCCGTGACGGTTCCGCATCCGAAGCCCGCCTGCAGCACCCGCTGGGCGTCACCGTCCTGCCCGACGGCTCCGTGGCCATCGCCGACACCTACAACGGTGCCGTGCGCCGCTACGACCCCGCGGCGAAGTCGGTGTCCACCCTGGCGCGCGGCCTTGCCGAGCCGAGCGACGTCGTCGTGGTCCATCCCGACGGCGGCGAGCCGCTCCTGGTGGTGGTGGAGTCCAACAAGCACCAGCTCGTCCTGGTCCCGATCCCCAAGGAAGCCCAGCAGGTGGACGAGGGCGCCTCGCAGACCCAGCGGCCCAAGAGCCCGGTGGCACCTGGAAACCTGGAACTCACGGTGCGCTTCACTGCGCCCACCGGCCAGAAGCTGGACGACCGTTGGGGCGATCCCACGCAGCTGAAGATCTCCTCCACCCCGCCCGAGCTGCTAGTCTCCGGTGGCGGCACCTCCGTGGGCCTGCAGCGCACGCTGGAGCTCTCCTCCGAGGTTGCCGAGGGCATCCTGCACATCGCGGCCCGTGCGGCTGCGTGTGACGGCCCCGAGACCGAGGACGGCGAAATCCCGGACCACGCCGCCTGCCACCTGTACCAGCAGGACTGGGGCATCCCGGTGGTCCTGCAGGCCGACGGCGACACCGAACTGGTGCTGGACCTGCGCGGAATGGACTGAGCGGCTCCGCTTGAAGCGGCCCGAGGCCAGACAGGTTTTCCAGCTCGATTTCACGGGTGCAACCTGTTGTTGGAGGTTTTTCAGCGTCGGGGACGTCACACCGTGCAGGTTTCGGATCAAGGCAATGCGGACGGTACCCGCATACAGAGGGGTTCCGGGACGGCGGTGGTTTGAAAACCTGCGCGGGGTGACATCGAGGTCTCTCCCCGGGGCCACTTCAGCCAACAGGCCTAGTAGCTCACCTGCGGGACCACCGCGATGCTGTTCTCGCCGATGTCCAGGCGGGTGGTGAAGCTGAAATCCTGCACCTCGTTGAGCGTGCTGACGCGGCCCGTGAACAGGTCGATCTGCTTCGCGGTCACCCGGGCCTTGCCGTTGAGCGGCGCTACCGCCCAGCCGCCGTCGAACGGTTCGATGCTGACCTTGGGGTACTCGGTGATCTTCCACTTGATGGTGCCCGGCTCGATGGGGCTGTTGGTCACGTGGTAGAACGGGCAGTCCGGCTGCAGGCGCTGCTGCTTCGTGGCTTCCTCGGCGCAGTTGTCCAGGTACTGCTTGATCTTCGATGCCACGGCCTGGTTCATGCTGTCAGTGGTCCGGGTCAGCAGGTTCAGGGGAGTCTGGCTGGAATCGTTGCTGGTCACCGAGGTGCGGACCGGGATCGCGGTGAAGAATTCTTCGCTGAGGCTGGCCTCGTACTCGCCCGGGTAGAGCACGGCGAAGCTGCCTCGGCCGTCGGGCAGGTTCACCGGGACGCCGTTGAGGTTGGCCTCGCTGGCGTTCACCACGGTGACGTCGAGGGTGGGCAGGGACGAAGGCACAAACTCCCAGTGGCCGAAGAACAGCCATTCCGTGCCCGTGCGCTCCAGCAGGAACTCGCTGTGCAGCTGGTTGCCGTCGATCGTGTAGTCGAGCGGCACCATGACCCGTTTCGCGCCGCGGGACTGGGGCTGGCCAATCCGGACATCGGAAACCTTCGAGGCCGCAGTCTGCAAGGCGGTGCCGTCCAGCATGGCCGCGTTTCCGCCCGGGACGGAGGCCTTCAACAGGCCCAGCGCCGCGCCGCCGTCGCCCCGTTTCAAGGCCGACAAATACTCACGCACAGGCTGCTGCGGGCTGGCCACGGAATTGCTCACCAAGTTGATTGCAACGATGCATGCGGCGACAGCAAGCATCAGACCGAGCAGCCATCCGGCTGCGGTCTTTACGAAGGCTTGACTGAGCTGCACGTCCCTTACGTTACCTGCCGCGGCACCCATACCTGGGAATCGCGGCGGTTCCGCCGCCCGGAAAAGCCGGAATTGCAGGCCCCCGACGCCGGCTGGCACCTAGCGCTGTCCGCCGCCGTCGTGCGCCGGTACAGGAGGAACGCGGCAGTCGCCGGGGCGGGAACCGGTGGCCGTCCGGAACGGAAAATCCGCTGCTTAATATGAAGCCGTCGCTTGCTCCTCAGCGCCGCCGGCGGGAGGAGGTCCCGAAGATGCCGCGCATGAGTTCACGGCCCAGTTGCGTGCCGAGGGATCGCGCCATGCTCTTCAGGCCGCCGCCAAGCGCGCCACCGAGGGTGCCGGCCAGATCGCCCAGGCCGCCGCCGTCGTCCTGTGTTCCGGAACGCCGTGCTTCCGGGACAGGCGCAGGGGCCGGCGGAATATCCACCGGGGGAAGCTGCGGGCCGGGTCGGCTGCTGGGCCGGCCCAGGATTTCCTCCTCGATGCGGCGGGCCTCGGCGTCCACATCGTAGGCGGAGGTGCTTGCGGGCACGGGAGGCAGCCCGGGTGCGGCGGCGCCGGTGGACGACGCTGCATGGCCGCTCAGCTTCTCGTAGGCCGAGACGTTGTCCACGGCGGTGCCGTATTTCACCAGCAGGGCGGAGGACGCCACTGTGCTCCGGACGAGGTCTTCGGCACTGGGGCCCATGACCGATTCCGGGGCACGCAGCCGGGTCAGGGCGACCGGCGTGGGCGCGCCCCGTTCGTTCATCACGGTGATGACGGCCTCGCCGATGCCGGCCGAGGTGAGGGTTTCCTCGAGGTCGTAGTCGCTCACCGGGAAGGTGGAGACCGTGGCTTTCAGCGCCTTGGCGTCCTCCGGGGTGAAGGCGCGCAGGGCGTGCTGGATGCGGTTGGCCAGCTGGCCCAGGACGTCGGCCGGAACGTCCTTCGGGGTCTGGGTGACGAAGAAGATGCCCACACCCTTGGAGCGGATGAGCCGGACCGTGGTGGTGATGGCGTCGAGGAAGGCCTTGGACGCGCCGTTGAAAAGCAGGTGGGCCTCGTCCAGGAAGAACACGAGCTTGGGTTTGTCTAGGTCCCCGGCCTCGGGAAGGTCCTCGAACAGGTCAGCCAACAGCCACATCAGGAAGGTGGAGAACAGCATGGGCTTGGTTTGCAGGGAGGGGAGTTCGAGGCAGCTGACGACGCCGCGGCCGTCCGGGGCCGTGCGCAGGAGCTCGGCGGTATCGAACTCCGGTTCGCCGAAGAACTTCTCCAGGCCCTGTGCCTCTAGGCCCACCAGTTCGCGCAGGATGACGCCGGCCGTGGCCTTGGACAGGCCGCCCAGGTTCTCCAGCTCGGCCTTGCCCTCGTCCGAGGTGAGGAACTGGATGACGGAGCGCAGGTCCTTGAGGTCGAGCAGTTCCAGGTTTTTCTGGTCCGCGAAGTGGAAGATGAGCTGCAGGCTCGATTCCTGGGTGTCGTTGAGTTCCATGATCCGGGACAGCAGGATGGGGCCGAAGGACGTGACCGTTGCCCGGACCGGTATGCCGTTGCCGTCCCCGCCGAGGGCCAGGAACTCCACCGGGAAGTTCTTGCCCGACCACTCTTGGCCCAGGCCCGCCGTGCGGGCGGTGAGTTTCTCGCTGGCGGTTGCCGCGGTGGCCAGCCCGGAGAGGTCGCCCTTGATGTCTGCGAGGAACACAGGCACTCCGGCGGTGGAGAGTTGCTCCGCCATCATGTGCAGCGTCACCGTCTTGCCGGTGCCCGTCGCGCCGGCCACAAGCCCGTGCCGGTTCATCATGGACAGCGGAAGGCGGACCTGCGCTTCTTTGTGGACTTCGCCGTCCACAATGGCTGCCCCGAGATCGATGGTGGCGCCGTCAAGGGTGTAGCCCTGCTGGATCGTGGCGAGTTTCTCGGCTGTGGTTTTGTTGGCCATGCGCACAGCTTAGTCTCGGGATTGCTTGGAAAGCGCATTCCCACTAACGTGGGAACAGAGTCCCGACGACGCCCGACTGACTGCGAGACAAGCCATGGCCCCCGACGCCCCAATCGGCACCCTGAGCCCGGGCCTGTGCTCGGTGACCCTTCGTTCGCACAGTGTGGAGGAAGTGGTGGCCCTCGCGGCCAAGGCCGGACTGAGCGGCATCGAATGGGGCTGCGACGTGCACGTCTCCGATGCCGCGGCGGCCGCCCGGGCTAAGGAGGCCTGTGCCGACGCGGGGCTGCGGGTCCTCTCCCTGGGTTCCTACTACCGAGCCGGCACCTTCGGCGATTTCGAAACCACCCTGGCGCTCGCCGCCGGCGTCGGAGCCCCGCGCGTGCGGATCTGGGCGGGAAGCCTGGAGCCCAATGAGGCCGACGCCGGCACCTGGGATGCGGTGGTGGAGGACACCCGGCGGATCGCCGCGCTCGCGGCCGGCCGCGGCGTCGATCTCGCCTTCGAGTTCCACAACCGTTCGCTGACCAGCACGGTCGACGGAACCTTGGAACTGCTCGAGCGCGTGGCCCGGCCGAACGTCGGCACGTACTGGCAGCCCGCCGTCGGCATTTCCGATGGCGAGGCGCTGGACGCACTGCGGAGCCTGCTCGATCACCTGACGGGCATCCACTGCTTCTCCTGGTGGCCGCAGGCCGAGCGGCTCCCGCTCGACGCCCGCGAGGGGCTGTGGCGCGAGGCGCTCGGAGTCGCGCTGGACTCAGCCAAGGGCAGAGGCCGGGACCTTGACGTGATGCTCGAGTTCGTCGCCGACGACCGCCCGGAGAACCTGCTCGGCGACGCCGCGACGCTGCGCCGCTGGCTCACTTTGTGAGGCCCGGTCTACGTGCTTTGGGCGCCTCAAAGGACGTAGAGCGGGCCTCGCAACGCAGGGGCGTGGCCCCGTTAGGCGCTTTCAGTACTCCGGCGCAGGCGCACGGTGCCTGTGATCGCCGCGCCCGGGTCGGCCGGGTTCGCGCCGCCGTCGGGCTCGGCCAGGGCGCCGAGCGTCACCTGTCGGCCGATTTCCTCCAGGGGCAGTCCCACCGTGGACAGCTCGGGGCGGAAGTCCCGGAGCCATTCGATGTCGTCGAAGCCGGCCACGGTGGCATCCTCGGGGACCGACAGGCCATGCTCCCGCAACGCCGCCACGATCCCGATCGCCATGACGTCGTTGCCGGCGAAGATGCACGGTCGGGTGCCCAGGTCCGCGAGCCGCCCGGCGAGCTGCGTTCCGGCGTCGAAGCCTCCGTTGCGGCTGAAGGCCGTGTGCAGCACCTCCGCCGCGGGGCGCCCGGCCTCCGCCAGGCCGCGCTGGAAGCCTCGGATGCGCTCGTCGGAGGTGGCCAGGCCGTCCGGACCCGCCACGATTACAAACGTTCCCGCGTGTGTGGCGGCAAGTTCCGCCGCAAGTTCGCGGGCAAGTTCCTCGTTCGGCACTGGGAGCGTGCAGTAGCCGGCCGTTTCCGGCAGGCCGATGATTCCCTGCCCGACGACGCCGAGCCGGCCGCCGTTGCGGCAGTAGCGGTCGAGCTCAGCCGCGAGTTCGCCGTTGGCGGCGGAGTCTTCCGCGCGGTGTGAGCGGGAACCGGCGATCACGATCGCATCCGCCCGCCGGGCCGCGAAAGCGGCGGCGGCTTCCTTTTCCCCCGCGGGGGTGCCGTCCGTGGTGGCCAGCAGGACCATGCGGCGCTCCTGGCGCGCCGCGGTCTGGACGCCTTGGGCGATGGCGGAGAAGTAGGGATCGGCGATGTCGTGGACGATCAGGCCGATGAGCCCGGTGCTGGACTTCGCCAGGGCCTGGGCCTGGGCATTGGCCACGTAGCCGAGGGATTCTGCGGCCTGGCGCACCCGTTCGGCAATGCCCGCGCCGGGTGTACGGGCCGAGCCGTTGAGCACCCGCGAGGCTGTGGCGGGGGAGACACCCGCGAGCTTTGCCACTTCGGCCAGGGTGCTTGCAGCCACGGGGTTCCTTTCCTCTGGGATCTCCGCCCATTATGGCAGTTTCGAGGCCCACTCGGGAAAGCGCTTGCCAACGTGGCCACCCCCGTGCACACTTGAGCGAGTGGGAATGCGCTTTCCAATCCGCGGAAAGCACCGAAAACTTTGGAGGACACATGGGTTTCGAAACAAGGACGATCCGGATCGCCATGAACGGCATCACCGGCCGCATGGGCTACCGCCAGCATCTGTTGCGTTCGATCCTGCCGATCCGCGACGCCGGCGGCTTCACCCTGGAAGACGGAACGCGCATCCAGGTGGAGCCGATCCTGGTGGGCCGCAGCGAGGCAAAGATCCGCGAACTGGCCGAGAAGCACAAGATTGCCGAATGGACCACGGACCTGGACGCCGTCATCAACGACCCCAGCGTCGACATCATCTTCGACGCCTCCATGACCAGCCTGCGCGCCGCCACCCTGAAGAAGGCCATGCAGGCCGGCAAGCACATCTTCACCGAGAAGCCCACCGCGGAAACCCTCGAAGAAGCCGTGGAACTGGCGCGGATCGGCAAGCAGGCCGGGGTCACCGCCGGCGTCGTGCATGACAAGCTCTACCTGCCCGGCCTGGTCAAGCTGCGCCGCCTGGTGGACGAAGGCTTCTTCGGCCGCATCCTCTCCATCCGCGGCGAATTCGGCTACTGGGTCTTCGAAGGCGACGTCCAGGCGGCACAGCGCCCGTCCTGGAACTACCGCAAGGAGGACGGCGGCGGCATGACCACGGACATGTTCTGCCACTGGAACTACGTCCTGGAAGGGATCATCGGCAAGGTTAGGAGCGTCAACGCCAAGACTTCCACCCACATCCCGGTCCGCTGGGACGAAGCCGGCAAGGAATACAAGGCCACCGCTGACGACGCCTCCTACGGCATCTTCGAACTTGAGACCCCGGGCGGCGACGCCGTCGTCGGCCAGATCAACTCCTCCTGGGCCGTGCGCGTCTACCGTGACGAACTGGTGGAGTTCCAAGTGGACGGCACGCACGGTTCCGCCGTCGCCGGCTTGAACAAGTGCGTCGCGCAGCAGCGCGCCCACACCCCCAAGCCCGTCTGGAACCCGGACCTGCCCGTCACCGAATCCTTCCGCAGCCAGTGGCAGGACGTCCCGGCCAACGCTGAACTGGACAATGGCTTTAAGCTGCAGTGGGAGGAATTCCTCCGCGACGTCGTCGCCGGCCGCGGACACCGCTTCGGCCTGCTCTCCGCCGCCCGCGGCGTGCAGCTGGCCGAACTCGGCCTCCAGTCCAACGACGAGCGCCGCACCGTCGACATCCCGGAGATCGTGCTCTGATGACGGCCCTGATTCTTCCCGACGCCGACGGCGGCACCCGCCGCTACACGCTCCGCCCCGCGACTTCCTGGGCCAGGCCGTCCGCGCCCCTGGCGTCCCGGCACGCCTATGCCGCGGCGCACGTGATCCCCGAAGCCACCGCGGACAACACCCCGGGTGCCCCGGCGCGGCTCGACTGGGATGCCACCCTGGCCTACCGCCACGAGCTCTGGTCCTACGGGCTGGGCGTGGCCGATGCCATGGACACCGCCCAGCGCGGCATGGGGCTGGACTGGGCGGCGACCCAGCAGCTGATCAAGCGCAGCGGAGCCGAGGCGGCGTCGGTAGTGGCCGCCGGCAACGCCGCGACGGCGGGCAAGTCCGTCCGGGACCTGGTCGCCTGCGGTGCCGGGACCGACCAGCTGGAACTGGATTCGCTGGAAGCCGGCCCCGCCGGAATCCAGACCGTGCTCGAGGCGTACCGCGAGCAGATCGCCGTCGTCAGCGAAGCCGGACCCAAAGTGATCCTCATGGCCTCGCGTGCCCTCGCCAAGGTGGCCGCCGGTCCGGACGATTACCTGCACGTCTACTCCACCCTGCTGCGGGAAGCTTCCGAACCCGTGATCCTGCACTGGCTGGGCACCATGTTCGACCCCGCGCTGGCCGGGTACTGGGGTTCGGACGACGTCGCCCAGGCCACCGAAACCTTCCTCGCCCTGATCCTGGAGCATGCGGACAAGGTGGACGGCGTGAAGGTCTCGCTCCTGGACGCCGCCCACGAGGTCGCCCTGCGCGCCCAGCTACCGGCAGGCGTCAGGCTCTACACCGGTGACGACTTCAACTACCCGGAACTGATCGACGGCGACGGCACGCACCACTCGGACGCGTTGCTGGGCATCTTCGCGGCCATCTACCCGGCCGCCTCGGCGGCCATGCAGAAGTACGATGCCGGCAAAGCCGTGGAAGCGCGCGCCATCCTGGATTCCACCCGCGAGCTCGGAAAGCACATCTTCAGCGCGCCGACGTTCTACTACAAGACCGGCATCGCCTTCATGTCCTGGCTCAACGGCAAGCAGCCCGGCTTCCAGATGGTGGGCGGCCTGCACGCCGGCCGTTCCGTGGTCCACCTGGCCCGCACCTTCGAGCTGGCCGACCAAGCCGGGCTGCTCCGCGACCCCTCGCTTGCGGCGTTCCGGATGTCCGATTTCCTGCGGATCAACGGGGTGGGCGCATGAGTTCCCCCGATTTCTCGCGACTGTCGCTGAACAGCGCCACCACCAAGAAGTGGACGCTCGCGGAGGCCGTTGACGGCTGTGTCCGGGCGGGCATTCCGGCGATCGGGCCGTGGCGGGACCGCGTGCACGAGGCCGGCCTGGACAAGGCGGCCCGGCTCATCAAGGACGCCGGACTGCGGGTCTCCTCGCTGTGCCGGGGCGGCTTCCTCACCGCGGCCGACGCCGAAGGGCAGGCGGCCGCGCTCGCCGACAACAGGGAAGCCGTCCTCGAAGCGGTGGCGCTGGACACGCGCGAACTGTTCCTCGTCGTCGGCGGCCTGGCCCCCGGCGAGAAGGACGTCGTCGCCGCCCGGCAGCGGGTGGCGGACCGGCTGGAGGACCTGGTGCCGTTCGCCGTCGAGCACGGCGTGCGGCTGGTCCTTGAACCGCTGCACCCGATGTACGCCGCGGACCGGGCGCTGATCTCCACGCTCGGGCAGGCCCTGGACCTCGCGGCACCGTACTCCCCGGCCGCCGTCGGCGTGGCTGTGGACACCTTCCATGTGTGGTGGGACCCGGAGCTGAGGGGGCAGATCGGACGGGCCGGGCGGGAGCAGCGGATCGCCTCGTACCAGGTCTGCGATTTCAACCTCCCGATCGCCGCGGACGCGCTGCTGTCGCGCGGCATGATGGGCGACGGCGTCATCGACTTTGCGACGATCGGCACCTGGGTGCGGGACGCCGGATACGCGGGCGACATCGAGGTGGAAATCTTCAACCAGGACATCTGGGACGCCGACGGCGACGCCGTGCTGGCCACCATGAAAGAACGCTACGCGGAGCTGGTCCTGCCGCACGCCTGAGCCCTGCCGGATCCACCCGCGAAGGGGGTGCGGCACCCTGTGATGAATGCCTCTCCGCACGCACTTGACGGCGGGCAGGGCGAGCCTTCAGCATTGATCGTAGCGTTCATTTTTCGAACGTTTCTTATCGGTGTCGCACGTCCATTGCGGGGACGTGGTGTCGGGCAAGGGAGCTGATCCCGGGCCGGGAATGGACAACATTGTGGGACTGTGGTTGGACATCGCAGGTTGGGGCGGCGCCGTTGCGATCCTGGCTTCGTACCTCTCCGTTTCCATGGGCTGGCTGCGGGCCGGCCGGCGCTTCCAGGCGGCGAACCTCGTGGGCTCCGTCGCCTTCATCATCAACGGTTCCTACTACGGCGCATGGCCCTCGGTGGTGACCAACGTTGCCTGGTTCGTGATCTCCGCGGTGGCCCTCATCCGGATGCAGCGCGCCGCTTCGCGGTCCGCGTCCGCTCAGGCTCCCGCCCCTGCGCCGGCCGCCACGGCGGCGCCCGCGCCGGCGCATCCGGTGCCGGCGCATCCGGTTGCCGCGCCGGCGCATCCGGTGCCGGTGGTGACTGCCTCGATGCCCCTGGTTCCGCTGGCCGCCGAGGCCTGAGTCCGTCCCCAGTCGGTCCGGCTTAACCGCGCAATTGCTGAATGGTGCGAAAGAGCTCTTGGGTCATACGGCGGAAGCTGCTGGATCAGTCTCCAAGAGTGCGAAGCTTCGCGGCGCTGAATTCCTCGTCAGAGAGTGCGCCCCTGGCATGGAGCTCTGCAAGAAGAGCCAGTTCTGCCGCCACCGACCTTCTGCCCCGCAACTTGCCAAGGAATATCCGCGGCACGTCCCCGTGGGTATCGGTGGACGACATTTCCCGCGTCCGCCGTCGCGATGAGCGCTTGCCGGCAAATGCGATGACGAGGGTAATCACGATGACGCCTAACGCGATTCCCAACGGGATCCGGAACCGATCCGCTGCACTTGCCACGATTGCAATAGCCACCCCAGCTACAACTGCACACGACCCCGCTAACCGGAGCCATTTCCGGCTGATACTGAACATGAGCATGTATCCGCCGGGGTCGGTAGAAACCGCATGTTGGTTCATCTGCCGAGAATAGCCCTGCGAATACTCATTGAACATCCCCAGACCGTGGCCGCTGGGCCGGGCTCACTGGTGAAAGGGAGGCTCTGAGTCTTGGGGGAGAGGCAATACTCCTTGTGCGGGGGTCATGGTGAACCACTGGCCGCCCTGCTTGATCGCAAAAATGATTACTCTCTGATTGGTATCGAGTGGATCGCCATCGAGGTAGGACTCGGCAGAACAGGTCTGCGGCATGGATGAGATGCGCAGGTTCCCATCTCCGGGACTCCCTTTGAGAACCCGCTCGACTTCGACAAGGTGGGTCGTGGCCTTGGAACCGTAAATTGTGGCCTCGCCGACCCGGCTTACAGACTTGCCGATGAGCACCATGGTGGCCGCACCATATTGGTCCTGAGGGGTTTCGAACCGGACCCAGTCAATACACGCTACCGCGCCACCGCCTGAAGCGGGGCTGTTGTTAGAACCAGGGATTGTGCCGGTAGCGTTCGCCGTGGGTTCCGCAGTTTCCGGTCCGCCCGTCACCTTGCCGCCACACGATGTCAGCAGCATGGTGAGAAGCAGGGATGGAATCAGGCATCGCCACAACTTAAGGCGTTTCATTGTGCTCCCTCATGAATGGACGCGGAGCCGTTCCGGTACCGGAGGTAGACCACACCGTTGCCGAAGCGGCGCTCCTCCAGCAGTTCGAGCTTGAGCCCGACGCCGTCCGGTAGGAACCGCTTGCCGCCGCCCACCGTGACCGGGTTGAGGAAGAAGCGGAACTCGTCCACGAGGCCCGCCTTGACGGCCTCGGCCGCCAAAGCGGCGCCGCCGATGGAGAGCTCCCGCTCGGCCGAGGCTTTCAGTGCCCGGACGGCACCAGCGTCGAACGTTCTTTCAATCCGCGTCTTCGCGGTGGTGGGCTGGTCCAGGGACGTGGAGTACACGATCTTGTCCGCCGCGTGCCAGATGTCGGCGTAGTCCTTGATGGCTTGGGGTTCGCCGGCAGTGTCCAGATCCTCCCACCAGGCCATGACCTCGTACATCCGGCGCCCCAGAAGATAGGTGCCGGCCTGCTTCTCAAGTTCGTTGACGAAGGCATGGACTTCCTCGTCCGGCGCGCTCCAGTCGAAGTTGCCTTCGGCGTCGGCAGTGTATCCGTCCAGGGACATGATCGCGGTGTAGATCAGCTTGGCCATGACCCGAGGGTACGCCGTGGCATGCCGTCCTGCATCAGCCCTGGGCGCGGTGCAGGCTGTACCAGAGGAGCGCGACCGGACAGGGACGTCCGGGACTCGGTACTGTCGAAGGTGAATCCGAGCCGAACCTCCAGCTCGCGGATGCGCGCGCCAGCGGCCGTGGTGGGGACGGTCGCGGGGGGCGGCCGTGGCCGCCTGAGCCCCGGCTGCGGTAGGGTGCGCCCATGGACGAGAAAGCAACCCTGCACCACTACCTGAGCGCCGGGCGGAAGGAACTGCTGGCCAAGCTGGACGGGCTGAACGGGTACGACGTCCGCCGGCCGATGACGCCCACCGGCACCAATCTCTTGGGCCTCGTGAAGCATGTGGCCAGCGTGCAGTTGGACTACTTCAGTGGGGTGTTCGGCCGGCCCAGCGGCCGTGAACTTCCCTGGTTGGCAGATGGTGCCGAACCCGACGCCGACCTGTGGGTTCCGGCGGAGGAGAGCCTGGAAAGCGTAATCGAGCTGCACCACTTCTCCGCCGCCCACAGCGACGCCACCATCGACGAGCTCCCCCTGGACGCGCCCGGCGTCGTGCCGTGGTGGTCGGAAGAGAAGCGGAACGTGACGCTGCACAGGATCCTGATCCACATGATTTCGGAAACGGCGCAGCACCTGGGCCATGCGGACATCCTGCGCGAACTGATCGACGGCACGGCGGGCAACGGGTCGGAGGACCCCAACCTGACCGGGCGCAGCGCCGAGGAATGGGCGCTGCACCGTGCCCGGATCGAGGCCGCGGCGCGGGATGCGGGGAAGTGAGCAGGGGCGACGATACGCCTAGCCCTCTCCGACCACCTCGGACATATCTCCCGTTCCCGGCGTCCCCTCGAGCAGCTCGTAGCGCTGCATCACCGCTCCCTTCGGCGAGGCGACCACCGGCTCTATGAGCTTGAGGTTGCTCGGAACCACGCCATCGGCGAAGACCTTCTTCCCACGGCCGAGCAGGATCGGGTACACCCAGAGATTCAGCCGGTCGAAGAGCTTCTCCGAGAACAGGGTCTGCACGAAGTCCAGGCTGCCGATCACGTGGACGTTCACATGCCGGCCGCGTAGTTCCTCGACGGCGGCGGCGATATCGGGACCGAGCAGCGTGGAGCCGGCCCATTCGAGGTCCGGGTCCAGACGCGAGGCCACGTACTTCGGGATGCGGTTGAACAGCTCCGCGATGAAGCCGCTCTGATGCGGCCAGTACGAGGCGAAGATGTCGTAGGTCCGGCGCCCCAGCAGCAGGGCGTCCATACCCTCCATGCCCTCGGCGATCTGCGCGCCAACGACGTCGTCAATGAGCGGCGCCTGCCAGCCGCCGAACGCGAAGCTGTTGTCCGTGTCCTCTTCCGGCCCGCCGGGCGCCTGTGCCACGCCGTCGAGCGTCGTGAACAAATCGATATGGATCAGTCCCATGCCGTGCTCCTTCGCAGTTGCCCGTCGTCGACCCGGCGGGATCATTCCGAGGCTGGCACACAAGTAGCGCCGAGACAACAGCCCACCCCAATATCCAAGGCCTGTGCCCGGAGGGCCTCACGGCAGCGTGCTGGTCCAGTGAGGCTCGTGTTGCTGGAGCCCTTGCCAATAGACAGGAGGGGCAATGAGAACCCTTCGTCTCATCAAGCGCCTTTTCATCGAAATACCCCAGCCCGCCAGGGCTCTCCACCGGGGCTTCCTTGTGTTCATATTCCTTTCTGCCGCGATCGCCGCGCTCAGGGCACCGGAATGGTTGCAGCTCCTGATTCTCGTGGCCGCCGGATTCTCATTCACTGTGGCCGATGTTCCGACGCTCAAGTTCGTGGGATTCATGTACATGGTCATCGGAATTTTCTTTCTTGTTGCCACGGCCTCCGGCTGGTTCGGCTAACCCAGCTTCTTCACTAACCCAGCTTCTTCACGAAGGCGAGGTGCTTGATCTCCTCGGGGTCGGCGTCGAGGTCGAACTGCGGGGCGTAACCCGTGGCGAGGTAGAGGTTCTTGGCCTCGGGTTGCCGCGGGCCCGTGGTCAGGTAGATCCGGCGGTAGCCGCGGCGGGAGGCCTCGGCCTCCAGTTCCGCGAGGACCAGGCGGGCCAGGCCGCGACGGCGGTGCGCCGAATGCGTCCAGATCCGCTTGAGTTCGGCGGTGTGCGAGTCGTAGCGGCGGAAGGCCCCGCCCGCCACCGATTCGCCATCCTGCTGCAGGATGAGCAACGCGCCGTGCGGTGCGGCGAACTCTTCGGCGGGGTAGCGCTTGAGCTCGTCCTCGACGTTGCCGAACAGGTTCCCGTAACGGGTGGAGTACTCGACGGCGAGCTCCTCCAGGAGCGGCTTGACCCGCGGATCGTGCATGGGCAGGCTGAGGACTTTCACGCCCGACGTCGGCCGGGTGGGCGTTGTGGTCATGGCATTCCTTTCGTGCGGGGCCAGCCCAACTGACTGGCAGTAGTTGTCGTTTTGAGCCCCCAAAACGACATTAACTGCGAGCTAGTTGGGCGGGGGACAAAGGATGGGCGGGGGACAGGGGACGGGACGCGAGGCTTCCGAGGATCGTTCGCGCCAAGGCATCATTCTCCCGGAACGGCGCGGCGTTGGTGTTGGGCCGGGCGAACGCACCGGCACCCCACCCGGACGTCCACGGGCCGATCGCGAACAGCCCTGGCTGCGGACCGCCGTCGGGCGCCAGCACCTCGTGAGCGCCGGACACCAGCAGCTTGCCCGTGGAGTGCGGCCCATCCGCGGTGAGCAGCCGCTGCTCGGTGCCGCGGCCGGCGTCGTGCAGATCCGCAAGGGCCGGGTTCGCCGAACGCTCCACCGACGGCGACGGCAGCCGCGCCTCGATGTACGCCGCGGCGTCCACCAGCACGGGCGACTGGAAAGAGCCGGCCACGAAACGGCCCGAGGACTCATCCGGGCGCACCCACGTCCCGGGGCCCAGGAAATGCAGCAGCCCGGCGTCGTGCAGGGCGAGCATCTCCCGCAACCGGTGCGGCGGCGGCCCGGAATCCACGTAGCTGAAGAATCCGTGCCACCAGCCGTGCACTGCCTGCTGCGAGCGGGAGTTCAGCCGTTCCTGCGGGATGAGCCGTCCCAGGTCCATGTACACCTTGAGCAGCGCCATGAACAGGGCGAGCGTCTCCGAATGGTCCGGGCCGTCCCGCAGTTCAAGGTCCCGCCGGATGTAGTTCGCCACGGCCGACTGCACGGCGGCGTGGTCCGCGAAGGCGCAGCCGCTGAAGGGCTGGTCCAGTGCCTCAAGGTCCAGGCGCAGCGCCGGATCCGGAACGGCCCGGGCCACCAGCTCCTCGCGGCCGTGACTGTACCAGTCGAGGGCGTCGAAGCTGGCCTCGAATTCCGCCCAGCTGCCGTTCACGCGTTCCGGATATGCGAAGAGCTCCCGGTAGTAGGCGTGTCCGGCGTCCTTGGCGATCAGCGGCCAGAGCTGGGTGCGGAAATCCAGTTCGGCGTGGTCGGCCAGCAGGGCGCCGACGGCGTGGGCCGTGAAGTAGCGCGGCGCACCGGTGGCTTCGCCGCGGAAGGTCGAGGAGATCTTGGAGTGGTACGGCACCCCGCGCCGCGAACCGGCCCAGACCCGCGGCTCGGCACCCGAGGGCACATAGCGCAGTCTGCCGTCGGGCTGGTCCTCGAAGCGGCCGCCGCGGCCCTCGAACAGCAGCACCAGCAGGTCCACGAAAGCCAGGCCCATCCCCGCCACGATCACGTCCTGGCCGGGACCGATCGCCGAGTAGTCGACGTCGGTGGTGTAGGACGGCGCCGCGTGGAAGCCGCCGTGCCGGCCGGCGAAGTCCGAGAGGCGGGCCGTCTCGGCGTCCGGCAGCGAATCGGTGTGGCCCAGCGAATAGACCACCAAATCCGCCTCCAATACCGCCCCGGAGGCGAGATTCACCCGGTGCCGCACGCCGCCGTCGGACGCGCCGCCGTCAGGAACAGGCTCGACGCCGGTGGCGGTGTCCCGGTGCACGGTCACCGTGGCGCCGGGTCCGTTGTCCGAGGAACGGAGGGCTGCGGCGGCCCGGCGGAAGAACCACTCCAGGTATTTGCTCTGCAGTTGCCGGGTGGGGAAGGTGGCCGGCGTCAGCGCGCGCAGCTGCTCCAGGATGTGCGGCTCGAGCGGCGGCACGTCGCGGATGGAACCGTCCACGACCCCGGCGCCCCAGCCAATCAGGCCAGGCCCGTCGGCGGCCGGGCCCTCGCACAGCACGGAGCCGTCCGTGAACATGGTGATATCCGCGGCCATGGAGTTGAGCAGCAGCCCTGGGGTCTGGTCATAGCGCCAGATCCTCCCGGAGCCCGGCTCGTGCGGCTCCACCACGTGGATGTCCACGGGGCCCGCGAAGAGCTCCGGCCGGTTGGCGGCCAGCCTTTCCAGCACGCCCGCGGTGCGCGGTCCGCCGCCGATGAAGACGATCGCGGGGATGTCTGCGGGCATGTGCACACTCCTGTCGGAAAACGGTGGAAGGCCGGCGGAACGGGCCGGTTAGAACCTGAGCCTAGGGACCATCCACGGCCCCGGTCGAGGAGCTGGTCACGGCCGGTCACCCCGCGTCACAGCGCGTCAAAGGGGCGTCAAAGGGGCGTCAAAAGACGCAATGAACGGCATTCATATGGCGCTCTGTGACAGGCCGTGAAGCGCCAAGAAGCACCGTGAAGAAGTGCAAATGACCGCCTTGCAGCCGTTTCCGCAGCGCCCCTAGATTGGCAGCCATCCGATAGCCAACAATCGATCCGAAGCGAGGTGGCGCATGAGTTCTACAGCAACCACGGTGGCGCAGTCCGCACCGTCAACCGCAGGCAGGCCGGCGTCCGCCGTCGCCGCGGAATTCACCCCGGCATCAAGCGCAGACGGCGGGCAACCGCAGCCGGCCGCCGTCGACTACTCCAACTACAAGCTCGTCCCGGCCAAGCACCCCGGCCGCTGGGTGGGCACCGTGCTCGTGGCCCTGGGCCTCGCCGCGGTGCTGTGGTCCCTGGCGACGAACCCGCGCTGGGAGTGGGGTGTGGTGGCGCAATGGTTCACCGCGCAGTCCGTGGTGAACGGGCTCGTCGAGACCCTCAAGCTCACGGCCATCTCCGGGGCGCTCGGTTTCGTGCTCGGCTTCGGGCTGGCGCTCATGCGGCTCTCGGCCTCGCCGCTGCTGGTGGGGGTGTCCTGGACGTTCTCCTGGATCTTCCGCTCCACCCCGCTGCTGGTGCAGCTGCTGCTTTGGTACAACCTCGGCTACCTGTACGAGAAGATCAGCCTCGGCATCCCGTTCACGGACGTCCGCTTCTTCGAAGTCCAGACCACCACGCTCATCAGCCAGTTCGCCGCCGCCGTGCTGGGCCTGACGCTCAACCAGGCCGCTTACTCGGCCGAGATCATCCGCGGCGGCATCCTCTCCGTGGACCAGGGCCAGCTGGAAGCCGCAGCCGCGCTGGGCATTCCGGCCTGGCGGCGCTCCACCCGGATCGTGCTGCCGCAGGCCATGCGCGCCATCCTGCCCACGGCCTTCAACGAGATCATCGGTCTGGTCAAGGGCACTTCGATCGTCTACGTGCTGGCCTACTCGGAGTTGTTCTACACGGTGCAGGTCATCTACAACCGCACCCAGCAGGTTCTCCCGCTGCTGCTCGTGGCCACGCTCTGGTACGTGGTGATCACCTCGGTGCTGAGCGTCTTCCAGTACTACATCGAGCGCCACTACTCGAAGGGCGCCGTCCGGAACCTGCCGCTGACTCCGCTGCAGAAGGTCCGCCGCTTCTTCGCCACGCACGCAACTGTTGACAGGAAGAACATCCGATGAGCACCGCTGTCGCCGCAACTTCAACCGCAGAAACCCCGACGACGGCGCCCGCGGCTCCCGCTGCCGGCTCGCCCTCCGCGAGCCGGGGCCACGTGGAAATCACCAATGTGCGCAAGAGCTTCGGTGCCACCGAAGTCCTCAAAGGCGTGTCCCTGACGGTGCCGCCCGGCGGCGTGGCCGTGATCCTGGGCCCGTCCGGCTCCGGAAAGTCCACCCTGCTGCGCACTATCAACCACTTGGAGAAGGTGGACGGCGGCTACATCACCATCGACGGCCAGTTGGTGGGCTACCAGCTCCGTGGCAACAAGCTGCACGAACTGCGCGAGAAGGACATCCTCAAGCAGCGCACGGACATCGGCATGGTGTTCCAGAACTTCAACCTGTTCCCGCACCTCACCGCACTGGAAAACGTGGCGGAAGCACCCGTCGTCGCCCTGCGTCCGGAAAAGGCACTGCGCAAGTCCAAGGAGGAAGCCCGGAAACGGGCGCTGGAACTCCTGGACCGCGTGGGACTGAAGGACCGCGCTGGCGCCTACCCGCGCCAGCTCTCCGGTGGCCAGCAGCAGCGCGTGGCCATCGCCCGGGCGCTCGCCCTGAACCCGAAGATCCTGCTGTTCGACGAGCCCACCTCGGCCCTGGACCCGGAGTTGGTCAACGAGGTCCTGGATGTGATCCGCGAGCTCGCCACCTCCGGCACCACCCTGATCATCGTCACCCACGAGATGGGCTTCGCCCGGGACGTCGCGGACACCGTGGTGTTCATGGACGAGGGCCAGATCGTGGAACAGGGCAGCCCCCAGGACATCTTCACCAATCCGCGCGAACCCCGCACCCGCAGCTTCTTCTCCAAAGTCATCGAACCGGCTTTCAACATCTGAGGACCCGCCACAATGCTTCGCACCACCTCCCGTACACGCAGCAAAACCAAGCTCCTGGCGCTCGCTGTGCTGCCCGCCGTCGTCGTTCCGGTCCTGGCCGGCTGCTCCGATCCGGGGGCGTCCGCCAGCAACGGCTCCGGCGCACAGACGACGGCGGCCCGCAACGGCGTCGTCTACAACACCTCGCCGGAGCAGAACCGGATCCGTGCCGAGAAGGACGCCGCCGCGGCGGCCAAGGTGCCGCAGCTGATCGGCAAGGACGGCAAGCTCACCGTCGCCACTACGGCGGGTGCCATCCCGCTGTCCTTCCACGCCACGGATGACAAGACCCCCATCGGCGTCGAAACGGACATCGCCCAGCTCGTGGCCGACAAACTGGGACTCGAGCTGGACCTGCAGGTCACCTCCTGGGAGAACTGGCCGCTGAAGACCCAGTCCGGCGACGTCGAGGCCGTGTTCTCCAACGTGGGCATCAACAAGGACCGCGTGAAGCTCTTCGACTTCTCCAGCTACCGGGCGGCCTTCATGGGCTTCGAGGCCAAGAAGTCCTCGAACTACAACATCAAGGGCGCGGACGACATCTCAGGCCTGAAGGTCTCCGTGGGCTCGGGCACCAACCAGGAGAAGATCCTCCTGGCCTGGAACAAGGAGCTCGAGGCGCGCGGAAAAGCGCCCGCAACCCTGCAGTATTACTCCTCCGAGGCCGACACCATCCTGGCCCTGTCCTCCGGACGCACGGACCTGAACATCGGCCCCTATCCCTCAACGACGTACCGGGAAAACACCCGCGACGACCTCAAAGTGGTGGGCAAGGTCAACGCCGGCTGGCCGTCGGAAACCCTCGTGGCGGCCACCACCCTGAAGGGCAACGGCCTGGCGCCCGCCATCACCGACGCCCTGAACTCGGCCATCAAAGACGGTTCCTACGCCGAGGTCCTGAACCGCTGGGGCCTGTCCGAGGAAGCCGTTCCGGAGTCGAAGACCATCACCGAGGCGAACTTCGCTGCGACAAAGGCTGCCACAAAGGCTTCGGCGCAGGCCGGGACGAAGTCATGAAGTTCCAGATCCTGGACATCATCCCGCACCTGAAGAACCCCGTCACCGGGCAGATCGTCTCGACTGCGGAACGGCTCAACCAGGTGGTGGAAACCGCCCGCAAGGCCGAGGAACTGGGCTATGACAGCTTCTCGGTGGGGGAGCGGCACGCCGGGGAGTTCATCTCTTCATCCCCGACGACGGTCCTCGCCGCGATCGCGGCCGTCACCAGCCGCATCCGGCTGCAGAGTGGCGTCACCGTGCTCTCCGTGCTGGATCCGGTGCGGGTGGCCGAGGACTATGCCACGATCGACCAGCTCAGCCGGGGCCGGCTGGAACTGGTGATCGGCAAGGGCAACGAGGTGCTGCAGTACCCGCTCTTCGGGCTGTCGCTGGATGACCAATGGGACCTCCTGGCCGAGAAGTACGGGCTGCTGCGGCGGCTGTGGCGCGAGGAAAACGTCATATGGTCCGGGCGCTTCCGGTCCGCCTTGACGGAGGAAACCACCACGACGCCGCGCCCCTTCGCGGGTTCGCCCCGGATTTGGCACGGCTCTGCCACAACGTTGACCTCCGCAGCCTTGGCGGCCCAATGGGGCGATCCCCTGTTCACCGCGAACGCCATCCAGCCGCGGGAGAACTACAAGGTCCTGCTCGACCACTATCGCGCGGAATACGAACGCCACGGCCACGATCCGCGGCACCAGTACGTTGGCTCCGGCAGCGGTGCGGGCGGGGTGTTCATCGCGGACACCACCCAGGAAGCCAAACGGCAGTTCGGCCCGGTGTACGAGGCCCTGACTGCCGGGCGGAACGTCCCGGGCAACAATTCGCCGTTCCGGGACATCGACCACGCCGTGGCCGAAGGGCCGGCCCTCGTGGGCAGCCCGGAACAGGTGGTCGACAAGATCCTCAGCTACCACGAGCTTTACGGCCACGATCTGCAGTCCATTTCGCTGCCCACCACGCTGCCGTTCGCGCAGCAGCTGGAGATCCTTGAACGCTTCGCCCTCGACGTCATCCCGGCGGTCCGCTCCGCGGCTCCCACCACCCTGTGGGAATCCGCGGATCCGTACGGGCGGCGCCCTGAGTCTGTCGGCGCCACCGAGCCCGATGCTGCGGCCGCCGTCGAACGAGACCATGCCATCCATAGGAGCAACAATGCCTTCACCCACTGACATTCTTTCCACCCCGAAAACCAGCCCGGCCTTCGCCGCCGAATGGGCTGACTGGCACGCCGCCCACGAACGCCACCTCGCCGATCCACACGGCTTCCTCGCCGTCTCCCACCTGCACTGGCTGGACGGCACGCCGCAGCGCCTCGCCGGGGTTCCGGGAACCTGGAGCGTGGTCAACGACGTCGTCACCGTGATCCTGGAGGAAGGCGAAAGCCTCCGGCGGGACGGCCGGGAACTGAACGGTGCCGGCTCGGATGCCGACGGCGGAAGCCGCCTCAGCTTCGGCCCCATCGCCGAACGCGCCGGCATCAACCTGCGGGCGGGGGACACGGTCATCGAGCTCGCCAAGCGCGGCGGCGAGTACATCGTCCGCCCGCGGGACCCGCGCAACCCGCTGCTCAACGAATACCGCGGCACCCCGGCCTACGAACCGGACCCAGCCTTCGCCGTCGCCGGAACGTACGTGCCGTTCGCCGAGCCGCGCACCACCACGGTGGGTGCCGCCGTCGAGGGCATCCAGCACGTTTACGAGGCGCCGGGCGAGATCCGCTTCAGCCTGGACGGCCGGGAGCTGTCGCTGACCGCCTTCAACGGCCACGCGCCGGGCACGCTCTCGGTGCTGTTCACCGATGCCACCTCGGGCAAGACCACCTACGCGGCCAACCGTTCGCTCACGGTTATCCCCGCGGGGGACGGCTCCGTGCTGCTCGACTTCAACCGGGCGGTCAACCTGCCCTGCGCCTACACCGACCTGGCCACCTGCCCCCTGCCGCCGGCCGAAAACCGGCTGCCCGTGGCCATCGAAGCCGGCGAAAAGATCCCTTACGAAAGGCAGACCCCGTGACTCTCTCTTCCAACGCCGGTTTCCTCGCGCTGGAGCTGGACGGCGATGGAGCCCACCCCGCCGCCTGGCGCAAGGCCCGCCACACCCCGGACGAACTGCTGAACGGTGAGCGAATCAAGGACACCGTCCTCGCGGCCGAGTCCGCCGGTTTCCACGTTGCGACCTTCGCGGACGGACCGCTGCCGGATGGCAGCGATGTTGCGGGCCGCCTGAACGCCCTGCAGCGCGCGGCCTTCGCCGGACCCGTCACCGGCTCCATTGCCCTGGTCCCGCAGGTGGACACCGTTTACACCGAGCCCTTCCACGTCGCCACCCAGTTGGCCAGCCTGGACTACGTGTCCGGGGGCCGCGGCGGCTGGCTCGTCAAGGCGAGCGAAGACGCCCGGGAGGGTGCCGCCGTCGGGCGCACTGCTGCTTCGGAAGGCGCCCTGGCGCATGAGGCGGCCGCGTCCGTGGAGGTGGGCCGCAGGCTCTGGGATTCCTGGGAGGACGACGCCGTGATCCGCGACGTCCCCAGCGGCCGCTACCTGGACGTCGACAAGCTGCACTACGCCGACTTCGAGACGCCGGCCGGGTTCCCCGGGGAGGCCTACTCCGTGAAGGGACCGTCCATCATTCCGCGCCCGCTGCAGGGGCAGCTGCCCGTGCTGGCGCCGGCGTCGCTGGTGTCCGTGGACGGTCCGCTGCTGCCGTCCGGGGTGGATGCCGTGCTGGTCTCGGCCCCGACGCCTGAACTCCTCGCGGCCGAAGCCGCCGAGGTGCGCGCCAACCTGGCCGCTGTTGGGGGCGGCCTGGCTGGCGGCCCTGTTGAGGGTGGCCCGGCGGTCATCGCCGAGCTCGACGTCGTACTGGACTCCCGGGGCCAGTCCGCCGCCGCGCGGCTCGCCGAGCTGGATGCCTTCACGGCGTGGGAGAGCCCGCGGGCGCGTTTCGTGGGAACCGCCGCGGGGCTCGCGGAGTTCCTCGCGGAGCTGCTCGCGTCCGCCGACGGTGTCCGCATCCACCCCGCCGTACTGGACGTGGAGCTGGAGGAACTGGCGCAGCTGGTGCTGCCGGAACTGCGCCGCCGCGGCGTGCTGCGGCCTGCCCTCTCCGGCGGCACTTTCCGCGAGCTGCTCGGCCTGGAACGGCCGGAAAACCGCTACAACACCAAGACTGAGGAAATCGCATGAGCCAGGAAAATTCGAAGCAGCACGGCCGTGCTAAATTCCAGCCTTCCGGCAAGATCCAGTTCGGCGTGTTCTTCCAAGGGGTTAACTCCGGCACCATCTGGAAGACCCCGGAGGCCGGCTCGCAGACCGACTTCGAGTCCTTCCGCAGGATCGCCCAGACCGCCGAACGTGGTCTGTTCGCCGCCTTCTTCCTGGGTGAGGGCCTGCGCCTGCGCGAGCATCTGGGCCGGCCGCACGCCCTTGACGTGGCCGGCCGGCCGGACGCCCAGACCATGCTTGCCGCGCTTGCTTCGGTAACGCGGAACATCGGCCTGGTGGCCACCCAGAACACCACCTACAACGATCCCGCGGACCTGGCCCATCGCCTGGCCTCCCTGGATCTGCTCTCCGGCGGGCGCGCGGCCTGGAACGTGGTCACCACGGACAACGCCTGGACCGGCGCCAACTTCCGCCGCGGCGGCTACCTGGACCACGCGGACCGCTACTTGCACGCCGAGGCCTTCGTGCAGACGGCCAAGCGGATCTGGGACTCGTGGGAAGATGACGCTGTTGCGGCGTCGGCCTCGGCGGATTCCTGGGCCGTGCCCGGACACGCCCGGCGGGTGCTCCACGAGGGGCAGCACTACACGGTGGACGTGACCCCGCGACTGCCGCGCAGTGCACAGTACCGGCCGGTGCTGTTCCAGGCCGGCGACTCCCCGGAAGGCCGCGACTTCGCGGCCCGCCAGGCGGACGTCATCTTCTCCGCCCACCCGAAGTTCGAGGCTGCGGTGAAGTTCCGCGAGGACATCGTGGCCCGGAC
This sequence comes from Arthrobacter sp. TE26545, assembly GCF_056279005.1. The sequence continues at coordinate 3,663,138 of NZ_JBWBQM010000001.1, read as the reverse complement.
TGTTGCGGCCGGCCGCGGCGCCAACGAGGTGCAGATCATGCCCGCCAGCGAGTTCATCCTGGGTGCCACCGATGAGGAAGCCCGGGAGAAAAAGGAATGGGTGCGGAGCCTGCAGATCGGCCCGCAGCAGGCCATCGCGTACCTGGAGCAGTTCTGGGGCCGCGAGCTGTCCTCCTTCGACCCGGACGGTCCGCTGCCGGACATCGACCCCGTGGTGGAAACGACCTCCGAGACCCGCGGTAGCGGCTTCCACGGTGCCAAGGCCCGAGACCTCGCGGCGCAGTGGCGTGCCGAGGCCAAGGAAAACGGCTGGTCCATCCGGCAGTTCGTGAGCTCCAGGACCGCCCGCATCGATTCGACCTTCACCGGCTCCTACAGCTCCGTGGCGGACACCCTGGCCGAGTACGCCCGCGTGGGCGCCGTGGACGGCTTCAACATCTCGCCCTGGATCATCCCGAGCGGCCTGGACGACATCGTGAACCACCTCGTCCCTGAACTACAGGAACGCGGCGTCTACCCCACGGAATATGAGGGCAGCACCCTCCGCGAAAACCTTGGGCTCGCGACGCCGGAGCGGTCACCGGAGCTGGTCCCGGCAACTGCCGGGAGCGCCAGGTGAGCCGGGCGGGCGAGGAGGTGGCCGACGTCGGCGACTCGCTTTGGAGCGAGGAGGCGGTGAGGCTGCAGCTGACTGTGTGGGAGCAGTGGCTGTAACTTTCGGCTTCGATTCATCTCACGAGACAGGGCGTCCAGCACATCAGTGCTGGACGCCCTTTTCGTTTACGGACAGCCCCGCCTGCGAGGCGACGGAGGCATATTGACTGCCCTTGGCCGGAGGAATAGCTTCTGCGCTAACGGGGCGAGTCGCCCCGTTTCACTGGATGAGGCGCCGGGCCCGGGCAAGACATCGACGAAGCCGCTAAGAAGACGCCGTCCTACCGGGCCCCGGGACAGTAGGGCAACTGACACACAAAACCAGTGGGACGCCGTCGCCACCCGGCTACGTCAATGCCGTGACGTTGGCCGGTGAGCCCGTGGCGCCGGTGATGTTCAGCGGCTTGATGCTGAGGAGGGCGTCCCAGCTGCCGGTGCTGCCCATGTGGCGGCTGAGCGGTCCCAGCCTCCACAGTTCGCCCAGCGGCATCCCGAGCTTCGCCAGGAACTGCTGGTGCATCATGCCGTGATCGTTGAAGGCCGAGGAAGAGTACGGGCTGCCGGGAACCGCGGGCAGGCATTCGAAGGCAAAGTTGTCCGCGGCGAGCAGTGCCAGCCGGTTGTCCCAAGCCCAGGCGACGAAGTCCCGTGACTGTGCCACACCCGTGGCGCGGCGGCTGGCCCGCTGGCGCTGCTTCTCCTCGGCCGGTAGTTCCAGGAACCACTCGCACCAGCCGGTGTGGAGCATGAAGATGTCGCCCGGGCGCAACTGCAGCGACTGAGTTTCGAGGGCGGCCTGGATCTGGTCGAGTCCGAGAGCCTCACCCTTCACGTGGTCGATGGGAGCACCCTGGGCCTTGCGGTACCCGTCGAGGTCCACCAGGATGCCGCGGCCGACGATTGGTTCCTCGGCCCACACCTGGATGCCGAGGTCCGGGGTGCCTTCACGGATCCTGTCGTCCGGGGTGCCGTTGTAGAAGCCGACGTCGTCCGCCCTGCGGTGCCGCAGGCCGTCGATCTGGCTGGAGCCCTGCAGGTAGTACCCGTCCAGGAAGTCGTCGCGGTGGGCCGGATGGGAGGAGTAGATGGTGTGCGTGGGTGCGCCGCGCTTGAGCGACATGCCCGGATCGAACGCATCGGCGGCGTAGTCCAGGCCGAATACCGCACCGGTCCTGATGCAGTTCCGGGCCTGCAGGACGTCCTCGGCGCTGATGAAGGAAGGAGTCCCGCGCCCGGGGTCCGGAAACAGTCCCCACGAGGTTCCGGCGAGCATGCCGTCCCGGTCGAGCAGTTCGGCGAAGCTGGGGTAGCCGAGGGCGGTGCTCATCGTGAGTGCGCCTCCTGCGGCTGCTTCCGGCGTGCCCCGTAACTGAGGAGGAACCCGGCGACGGCGCAGATCGAGGCGGCGATGCAGATCGGCGCCTTGAGGGATTCGTTGAGGAATTCCAGCCAGGGCCCTTGCCCGAGGACCAGTGCCAGGGCCTGCCCCGCCACGAAGAGCGCGCCGCCGAGGAGCGCCACCGCGAGGGTGATGACAAAGATTGCTTGGATGGCTCGTCTGGCCTGCTGCATGGTTTTGGCTCCTTAGATTGGCAGGACGCCGATGGCGACCAGTACCCCGATGCCCAGCAGCGGCAGGGCGTAGTGGGTGAACAGGCGGACAAAGGTCTTGAGGGGGTTCACGTCGGCGATGCCGCAGGCCACGTACAGGGGCGCGCCGCCCGGCGGAACTGCCGCTTCGCAGGACGAAAAGATCAGGACGGCGACGGCGGCCGTCGTCGCCGGAACACCCGCCGCCACGAGCGTAGCCACCCCGACCGTCCCGACGGCGGCCATGGTCGCCGTCGCGGACAGCGGTGCCGCCACCGCGATGACGATCATGCCGATGAGGATGGCCAGCAGCCAGACAGGCAGGTTCAGCTGCGTAAGCAGCGCCGTCATCTGCTTGGGAAGCCCGGTGGCCGCGAGGGCGTTCGCCCCGGCGAACGCAAAGAGCACCGTCACGCCGACCACGCCGAACCGCGGAGCGGAATCCCGCAGCAGGGTCCACCAGTCGTTTCCGCTGCGCGGCAGGCGGTTCCAGCCCAGCAGGGCGCCGGTGAGGATGAGGACCACGGGGATCCACACGATGACGCTGAGGGCCTTGGTGACGTCGCTGCCGGTCCAGTCGGACAGGGCTGTGGCGATGGAACCCGAGGTGATGATGAGCGGAGCGGCGACGACGGCGAACAACAGCAGCGTCGCCCAGCCCTGCCGCACGGCAGTCCGGAAGGGCAGGCGGTGTGCGGCGTCCAGGGGCTCCATGCCGCTCCGGCGGATGGCCAGCCAGGTGACGATGAGCCTGTGCAGGAAGCACCATAGGCCGCCGATGAGCAGGGGCAGGAAGAGGCTGTTGACGTCCAGCATCGGCCCTACCGTGGCGGAGCCCACCAGGACGAACATGGATGCGCTGAAGGGGAACGTGATGCCCATGCCCGCGTTGCCCGCCACGAGCGTGGCGGCCGAGGCCTTGTCCAGCCGCGACTTTTCCATCCAGGGGATGGTGACGGAACCGACCGTGGCCGCGATGGCCGCCTGGTTGTGGACCACCCCGCCCAGGCTGGCGGAGGCAACGGTGGACACCCACGCCGGCCCGCCCTTGACTCCGCCGATCAGGGAATTGAGGAGGTCGATGAGGCGATCCAGCACCCCGGCCTTGTCCAGCAGGTAGCCCATGAAGACAAACGCCATGGTCGCGTAGACGATTTCATCGGTCATAGCCGAATAGAACGCGGACCAGCCAACCTGCAGCGCGGCGCTTCCGGTGAAAGGGAGCACCGCCACGAAGCCAAGGATCATGGCTTCCCCGACGCTTCGCTTGAACAGCGTCGTCCAAAGCAAGATGACTGCCAGATAGGCGCCTAGTGCCCAGATGCCGATCATGCTGTGCTTCCTGAGGGGTGGCTTGTTGCTTTTGAGGGATACACCGGGTGGTTCCTGTCCTGAATTCTTCCTGATACCAAGGTCAGCCTGACGCCAAGGTCAGCGCAAGGCCGCAGCGGCTTCCACGGGGTGTCCTGCCATGCGTACGAGCGCGCTGGCGGAGGCCGTGGTCATCTCCGCGGGGACTTTGAGGTCTGCGGTCAGGTAGGCCGCGGTGTCCTGCATTTCCTTGGACCGGCGCGAGGCGTGCTTGGCGGTGCCGGTCAGCAGCCTGTCGATGACGGCCTGCCCGTCGCCGGCCAGCTGGCGGGCGATCTGGCCGCGGATCCAGTCCTCCAGGCCCGCTGCCTGTCCGGCGGTTACGGCTTCGACCACCACTGAGGCCAGGCCCTTCATGAAGACGCTGCGCAGCAGCTTGTGGGCCATGGCTGCCCCCGGCTCGCCGTCGGCGATTTCGACGTCGGCGCCGAGCGGGGCGAGCAGTCCGGCGACCGCTTGGGACCCGGGTCCGCTCACCATGAGCGGGGTCTTGGCGCCTTGGGTGGGAATGGGACCGAGGATGGCGACGTCGGCGAAAAGTGCGTGTCCGGCCGACGCCCCCAGCTCGCTCATGACGCTGGGGGAGGACGAGGTGAAGTCTGCGTAGGTGCTGCCCGACGGCAGGACGGGCAGGCATTCAGCGGCCACGCTCCGGGCTGCCGCGGCGCCGGTCAGGACGAGGACGATGTCGGCACCGACGCAGGCTTCGGCGGCGGTGTTCGCCCTGATGACGCCAGCGGGTGTGGCGGGTGCGACGGGGTCGAAACCCGTCACGGTGTGGCCGGCCGCGACGAGGGCTGCCGCGTAGGTGGCTCCGGCCTCACCGAGGCCGATGACGGTGCACGCTGTCATGAATCTTCAGTCTTTCTTTGTTCTGCGGTGCCGGCTGGTCGGTGCCGGCCTGCGTGAATGGCGGGTTAGTTCCCTGGACGCCGCTCGGCGATGATGGCCCCGCGGCGGTTGCTTTCGTCGGCGAACACGGCTTCCGCCGCTTCCGCGACGACGCCTGCCTGGGCCTGGGGGATGATGACGATGCCATCGGAGTCGCCGATGATGATGTCGCCGGGCAGGACCGGGACGCCGCCGAAGGAGATCGCGGTTCCCAGGCGGGAGGGACCGTTCTTGTAGGGGCCCGCCGGGGTGGTGGCCCGGGCGAAGACCGGCATGCCGATCTCACCCAGCGTTTCGGCGTCGCGGGCCGCGCCGTCCAGCGCGAACCCGGCAATTCCTTGGTTGATGGCACGTTCGCCGATGAGCTCACCCAGCAATGCACGGGACTCGTCACCGCCCCCGGCGACGACGACGATGTCGCCGGGGCGGGCGAGCTGCAGCGCGCGGTGGATGCCCTGGTTGTCCCCGGGGCGGACCCACACTGTGAAGGCCGGCCCGGCGAGGCGGGCGCCGGGCCAGATGGCCTGGATGGCGGAATCCGCGACACCGAGGCGGTCCATGGCGTCGCCGATATTGGCAGCCGGCAGCTTGGCGAGGCGCTCAATCAGTTCCCGGTCGGGGCGGGGAAAGTCTGCGTCGATGTCCTCGAGGACGGGAGTGGTCATGATGGGCCTCTTTCTTGTCGGCTTGGCGGGCGGGTGGGCGCTAGTCCTTCTTCTGGAGCTAGTCCTTCTTCTGGACCATGGGGAGGACCTTCTTGAAGTCCTCCTCCTGTCCTGCCCAGAACTGTGCGTAGTCGGCGGCGGACATGTAGCTGGTCTGCAGGCCGAGGTCCTTCATCTTCTGGACCACGGCGGGGTCTTCGATGGCCTTCTGCAGGGCGGCTTCGAGCTTCTTGGCCACAGCGTCGGGCAGCCCCGCCGGGGCGGAGTAGCCGCGCACGGTCCCGGCTTCGAGGTCGTAGCCGGATTCCTTGAAGGTGGGGACGTCCGGCAGCGACGGCGCACGCTCGGCGGACATCACGCCCAGGACGCGGGCCTTGCCCTGCTTGGACAGGTCGGTCACGTCGCTGACGTTGGCCACCAGGATGTCCACGTGCCTTCCGAGGAAGGCAGTGGTGGCCTGGGACGCGCCTTCGGAGAAGTGCACGGGGGCGAATTCGGCGCTGGTGTCTTCCTGGATCTGTGCCAGGGCGAAGTGTTCGCCGGTCTGCAGCCCGGTGGTGCTGGCGGTCATCGACTTCGGCCTGGCCTTGGCAGCGTCAAGGAGTTCCTTGAGCGTCCTGTAGGGGCTGTCCGGCTGGACCGCGATCACGGTGGGGTCGATGACCTGGCGGCCGAGCGGCTGGAAGCTGCTGCGGTTGTACTTGGCCCCACGGGCCGGGTCCAGCGGAGAGACGACCACGGACGGGGAGCCCGTGGCGCCGATGGTGTAGCCGTCCGGCTTGGAACTGGTCAGCTGGGTGTAGCCGATCTGCCCGCCTGCGCCGGGCTTGTTGACCACCTCGACGTTGGTTCCGAGTTCCTTCTCCAGGATCGGCTGCACGAGCCGGGCGGCGGTATCCACCGCGCCTCCCGAAGAGAAGGAGACGATCAGTTCAATCGACTTTCCCTTTTTCGGGAAATCACTGCCGGTGGCCGAGCCGGAGGCGCCGGCGTTACTGCCGCAGGCGGTGAGGGCGATGAGTGCTGCAGCCGCAAAGGCGGTTGCGGCGATGCGTGTACGGGGCATGGTTCTTCTCCTTTGAAGGGGTTGTGCTGGGGGTTGTGCAGGGGATGGCTTAGGTTTCGGGGTCTTCGATGAGGGCCTTGGGCTTGCGCAGCTTCAGGAGCGGGCTGAGCACGATGAGGACACCGACGCCGATCAGCACCGCCGCGATGGGGCGGTTGAGGAAGACGCCGAAGTCGCCCTGTGAGATTTCGAGTGATTCGCGCAGCGAGCGTTCCATCAGCGGACCGAGCACGAGGGTCAGGACCATCGGGGCCAGCGGAATGTCCAGGTGCCGCAGCGCGAGGCCCAGGAGGCCGAAGCCGATCATGACGAAGACATCGAAGACGTTGAAGTTGATGGTGTAGGCGCCGATGACCATGAAGAGCAGGATCAGGGCGGTGAGGATGGGGGCGGGCACCCGGAGGATCGAGGTCCACAGGCCCACCAGGGGAACGTTCAGCAGCAGCAGGAGCAGGTTGCCGATGAAGAGGCTGGCGATGATGGCCCAGGCCACTTCAGAGTGTTCCGTGAACAGGGTCGGTCCGGGAACCAGGCCCTGCTGGAGGAATGCGCCCATGAGGACGGCGATGGTCGGAGATGCCGGGATGCCAAGGGTGAACAGCGGGATCAGCGCGGCGTTGGCGTGGGCATTGTTGGCCGTTTCCGGGCCCGCCACGCCTTCAATGGCTCCGTGGCCCAGCTCGTTGCGGTGCTTCGAGAACTTCTTCTCGGCAACATAGGCCAGCAGCGAGGACACCGAACCGGTCATGCCCGGGATGAGGCCGAGGCCGAAGCCGATGCCGGTGCCGCGGGCCATCGAGGGGGCGCTGCGGCGCCATTCGCTGCGGTTCGGGAGCAGGGACCGCAGACCTGGGGCGTGGACAACGGAGGCAGCCGAGTCCTTGCGGTACGAAAGGATCTCCGAGAGTCCGAAGACGCCCACGATCACGGCCACGAAACTGACGCCGTCCAGCAGGTTGTCGGACCCGAAGGTGAAGCGGGGTGCGCCCGCCACGGGGTCGATGCCCACCATGGAAATCAGCAGGCCGAGTGCCCCTGACATAACCGCCTTGACCATGGATTTGCCCGCGAGGGCGACCAGCAAGGAGATGCCGACAACCATCAGGGCAAAGAACTCCGGCGGGCCGACCAGCAGGCCCATCTCGCCCAGGGGCTTGGCCGCGGCCACCAGACCCAGCGTGGCAATGGTTCCGCCCACGAAGGATCCCACGGCGGCAATCGTGAGGGCGGCTCCGGCCTTGCCGATCTTGGTCATGGCGTAGCCGTCGATCGTGGTGATCGCCGAGGCCGCCTCACCCGGGGTGTTCAGCAGGACACTGGTGATCGTTCCGCCGTAGGCCGTGCCGTAGAAGATGGCACAGAGCATGATGATGGCGCCCGTGGCGTCCAGGTTCATGGTGAGCGGGATGAGCAGCGCGACGCCGGCAACCGGGCCGATGCCCGGGAGTACGCCGATGATGGTGCCCAGCAGGCAGCCCAGGAAAGCGAAGACCAGGTTCTGCCATGTCATGGCAGCAGCGAAGCCGCCGATCAGTTCGTTAAGGGTGTCCACGTCTAGAGTCCGATCGAGTTCAACAGGGAGATTCCCGCAGTGGGCAGGGTGACGTTCAGCCCGTAGTTGAAGGCGTAGAACGCCCCAACGCTTCCGGCAAACGCGATGATCAGGGAGACCAGCCAGTTCCTGCGGCCGCGGATCTTCAGGTGGTACAGCAGGAAGAGGAACATGCTCAGCTGGAAGCCGACCAGGTCCAGCACGGCGGCCAGGACCACGAGGCTCACGACGACGGCGAGCACCAGGCTGCGGTCGACGCCTTCGGCCGTCTCGCTGGGCTGCCTAAGCTCCTGGACCAGCCAGATGGCCGACATCGCCACCAGCACCCCGCCCATGGCGAAGGGGAAAAGTCCGGCGCCCGGACCCAGGGATGTCCAGAGGCCGAGCCCGATTGAACTCACCAGGACGTACACGCCGACGGCGGCAAAGGCAGCGATGCCCGCGAGCACCGTGGGTGCAACATGGGTTGCCTGCTTCGGCTTGGCGGTTAGTGACTCCGTTGTCATCGATTCCTTCTAACACTGGGGGAAAGATCATTTCATAGAATGAAAGACCATTGCGTCTGTAGAAATAGTGACAGCCGCCACATGGTCTGTCAAGCGCAAGGAAATTACATAGAATGAAACAATGACGGTCGCCTCGACTCACTCCGCCGCCTCTGCTGCCGACGATGGCCAGAAGGCCGCGAACATGCGCTCGCTGTCCCGGGCGATGGAAGTGTTCGCCGAACTCCAGCGCGCTGAAAGGCCGCAGCGCCTGAGCGACCTGGCCAGGGCGTGCGGCATGAGCCCGCCCACCACCCTGCGTATCCTGCGGGTGCTGCAGGATTTCGGCATGGTCAGCCAGACCGACAAGTCATACCGGATCGGCCCCGCGGTCCTGCCCGCGGCGCGCAGCTTCCTGGAGAACGATCCACTGGTGGTGGCGGCCCGCCCGATCCTCCAGCAGGCTGCCGCCCAGACAGGCATGACCGTTTCGCTCTACTCACGGCTTGGCTTCGAGCGGATCCTGATCGCGCGCGTGGACGGCGAGTCCCCGCTCCGCTACGACCTTCCCCTGGGCAAGAGGCTGCCGCTCACCGTCGGCGCGGCCGGCAAGATCCTGATTGCTTCGGCCACGGACGGTGAGCTGGAGGAAGTGGTGGGTGCCGCCGTCGCCGCCGGCCATGAGAAGGCCGGCTTCAGCGTTGAGGAGCTGCGCGGGCGGCTGCCCGGTCCCGGCGTCGACTACAGCTATTCCGCGGACGAGCGCGCCACCGGCGTGCTCTCGGTGGCCGTGGCTGTGCCGAACCGGCGTGAGCGGCCCAGCGAGTCGATCGCCTTCACCAGCGTGGTGGAGACCGCAACGGAAGACGGGATGAAGGCCGGAGTTCCGGAGCTTCGCAGGGCGGCAGGCCGGCTCTCGGAAGTGCTGCAGGGTTCGGTCTATTAGCGCGGCGTGGCGCCCGACCGGCTTCTCGGCTTCTAGAGCACCCGCACCGGCTTGCCCTGCGCCCATGCGCGGACGTCCTCGAAGGCCTCGCCGTAGTAGCGGGTGTAGCTTTCGGCGGTGACGTACCCGAGGTGCGGGGTCAGGACGGTGCGCGGCGCGTCCAGGAGCGGATGGTCCGCGGGGAGGGGTTCGACGTCGTACACGTCCAGGGCGGCGCCTCCCAGCCAGCCTTCGTTCAGCCCGCGCAGCAGAGCGTCCCCGTCCACCAGGGGACCGCGCGCGGTGTTGACCAGGATCCCGTCCGGTCCGAGCAGCCGCAGTTCCTCCTCGCCGACCACCCCGCGGGAGCGGTCGGAGAGCCGCACGTGGACACTTACGACGTCGGCCTCCCGGAACAGTGCCTCCTTGCTCACCTTGCGGACGCCGGCGGCAGCCGCGGTTTCCTCGTGGAGGTTGGGGCTCCAGGCGATGACGTCCATGCCGAACGCCTTCGCGTACCCTGCCACTTTCGTGCCGATCTTGCCCAGGCCCAGCACGCCGAGAGTCTTGCCGGCGAGCTCGAAACCGACGGTGCTCTGCAGCCGGCCCGCCCGCATGGCGTTGCCTTCGAACTGCAGGTTCCGTGCGGCAGCCAACAGCAGGGCCCACGTCATTTCCGGTGCGGCTGCTGCGGACCCGCCGGTGCCGCAAACCGTGACGCCGAGGTTCCGTGCGGCGTCGATGTCGATGGACGAGTTGGCCATGCCGGTGGTGACCAGCAGCTTCAGCTTGGGCAACTGGTGGAGCCGGGCGGCGGTGAAGGCGGTGCGTTCGCGCATGGCCACCACGATGCTGAACTCGCGCAGCGCCTGGACCAGGTCTTCTTCGTCCTCGAAGGGGTCGCTGAAGACGGCGACGTCGATGCCGTCGGTGGTGAGCTGGTCCCAGGGGGCATAGTCGTAGGCGACACCCTGGTAGTCATCGAGGATGGCGAGGCGCTGGCGCATGGTGCTCCTTTGGGGGAGGGTTCGTCCTTGGTGACCACGATAGTCACGATGGTGCGGGGTTGGGTGCCAACCTGTAAGGGCACAACAGTGGAGGCTCATGATCGCTCAGGACCACGGCCTTCGTGCCCCTAAGTGTTCTGGACAATTGATCGGTCTAGCAGGGGCCCGGCCGCTGAACGCGGGCGGGAGCAGAGTGCATGGCATACGCGGCTGCTATCGGCTGATCGCACAAGCCGTATCGCGGTCACTTCGTGGAACGCGCGTTCACCACTAGGGCGCGCGAGGATCTCACCGATCTCAAACGCGTACGCCGCCGACACCGGCGCTTCGGGCACCTTCTCGCCTTCGACCCATCGGTGAACCAGCGTATGGTGGCTGGCCGAGATCGGCTCTGGCATCGGAATGCCGGCAGCGAAGGCCGCCCGCTCAAACCTGAACACGTCCTCAACGCGATAGGTCCAGCGGCGGTCGACGAGGTTTAACTCCTTCACCGCGAACGACCCCTGGTCGGTGTCGAGTCGGTACATCCGGTTGGCGAACCCACCGTGGACGCGAATCATCGGCCCGATCGGCGCGCCGAGATGCGAAAGGTCCACCCACTCATCCTAGGAGCTGGCAGTTCATTGATGCACCGAACTTTCCCGCGATGCATGCTTACGATCACCGCCACGCCGACGAACGGCCACAGTCCGACCACTTACCAAACACGCCTTAAGCAGCTTCCCGTACTGCTTCGCTCACTGCGCGCTTGAACTTCCGGTAGATCGCGTCGTCGAGCATCTCCGGATTATCTTGGTCCAACATGATCCAAGCCTAGGGGTCGGGGGTGGCAGAGTGTCGTCCCAGGTGGTCGTTTCCCAGCCGCGATAGGCGTAGCCGCCATAGTCGTCGTCGTGGTGTTGATGCTCACCGAACTGCTTTGTCTGCTTCAAGCGGTCTTCGGCGAGGGCGTCTGACTGCCCGTAAGCCGGTGCCTGAGCGGGACGCTACATGGCCGTCCGGTCTTACGCGGACGGGGTGATCATGCGACGTCGAGATGAGGAGAATGTGGGTCAGGTCGGTAACCCTGCGCGTCGCTGAGCGGTGACGAGATAATTCGGTTGGGTCGCGTCGTACGTGGACCCTGCGAGGCTTAGACCTGCGGCCGCGAGATCGGCTAGGAGTTCCTCGTGGTGGAAGGGCCAAATCGGCAGCAGTTCGGTCGTCACCTTCAACTGGTCACCGTCCTGGAGTGCTGCCACGGCGATCTGCAGGTGGTGTTCGGCGTCCCATGAAGGCGGCACCCGCCAGGAGTACACCACCACTGCCTTGCGGCCGGCGCGTTCCACGAGCCGGTCCCAGACGTCCAGCCTGCTGCCGGCTGAGCGGATCTGCTCCCAGTTGCGGGAGGTCAGCGCCAGCACCCCACCCGTCGCCAACACGAATGCCATGCCGTCGAGTGCGGCGCGCCGGCCACTGCGTCCGACCGCGTGCGCGAGCGAGTTCCCGACGCACAACACAGCGTCGAACCGGTCGGGCCAGCCTTGATTGGGTAGCTGGTCCCAGCGGCAAACCCGCGTCGATACCTCGACTCCGTGAGCGCGAGCCAGCGCCTGGGTCCGCTCGACCATCGCCGGGCTGGCATCGCACGCGGTGACTCGGAACCCGGCCTCAGCCAGCCCCACCGCCAGCAACCCAATCCCGCAGGCGCAGTCCAAGATCTGTCCCCCCGGGTCGAGCCCCGCCGTCACCATCTCGAACGCCTGCGCATTCCCCGCCGGGGACGCCTTAGCATCCGGTACCAGCCACTCATACACCGACGCCAATGACCCGTAAGCAACCTCACCCACAGCGATCCCTCCCCAGGCACATCGTGGCACGCCCCTTGTGGTTCTGTTTGCTTTCCTGGCCGTTCATCGTAGATCCCTCCGCTCGGAGGGTTCAAGGCTCGATCGCGCCTAGCGGCGCAAAGCTCGTTCTTCCACCGGTGGGCCATGCGCGGGCTGCTGGCCATCGCATACCCCGGTCCACTGAAGACGAATCGAGAGGCCTCACACGCTCGTGCAAGGTCCGCCCCAAAGCCGGTCCGGCCCCGGCAACACCGGAAAGATCCCGCGTTGCCGGGGCAGCCTTCGCACCACCAAGGGACCTACTTCTTCGGCAACCCAGGCGGGTTCAGTTCCGACTTCGTAATCGCCTCCGAAGAAAGCCCCCAGCGGTCCAGGATCTTCCCGTACGTCCCGTTCTTGATAAGCACGTTCAGCGCGGCCTGCGCAGCAACCGCGAGCCCGTTGCCCTTCTTGGTGGTGAAGGCGATGTCGGCCTTCAGCGGCCAGCCGCCGTTGACGGTGCCCACCTGCTTGGTCTTGCCGTCCTTCGCGGCCTTGTACGCCGCCCCCGCGTTCGGACCGAAAGTCAGGTCCGCACGGCCGGACTGGATCGCGAGCGACGAGGCGGAGTCGTCGTCGTAATACTGGAACTCAACCGGCTTCAGGCCGTTCTTCTTGTTGTTCTCGGTGATGGGGGAGTCGCTCTTGGCGTAGAAGCCCAGAGAAGTCGGTGATGCTTGGTGATGCGGCAACAGCCACGGGTTCAAGGCGCTGCGGGATGCCTATGCGCCTGAGGCCGGGCACGGAGTTCGATGATCCTTTCTATGTCTGGTCCTTTGGCGAGGCTGCCTTCAATTGAAAGCAGGGACAGCAATTGCAGCGGACGTTGTGATTCTGCGGCAGCCTGCATTTTGTGGTGGCCATCGAGCAGGAAATGGGTGAGACCCCAGTGAGCGTAGTAATCGGTTCCGTGGTTCATTGCGGGCTGGCAAATGTCGAGGATCGATACAGCTACGGCCGTTGGCCTCGAAGAGTTTGAAAGTTTCCGGACGTACTTTTTGACGCGATCGGGTTCGTTCCAGGCCGGCGGCACCATAGGGACTACGAACTCGTACGCGTGCGCAGACGTATCGACCGGAGCCCGCCACGTCCGGTAATACGGCGTTTGTGGATATTCGGGCAGCCCCCAGAATCCTGACACGCCCCATGTGGCGACCTGTTCCTCGCTGAAGTAGTCGCCAGCTCCGCCTGGATACACGAGGTGGGGCTGCAATCTGAGAAGCATAGGGACGTAAGACCCGCCGGGCAGCATTGCCGAGAACGCCTCGAGGACACCGGCGTCGATGTTCTCGAGGCCTGAGTTCAGGGTCTGCTGCATTTCAGGAATAGACAACGTCTCCGTTGCGCCTTCCAGGCGCTTGAACAGGAGCGGGCACGTTCCACACCAGAAAGAGAGCTCAAACGCAGGGTCCGGACCTTCCCACATCAGACGCCGCCCCGCCCACTGACCCTTCGGTTTCGCTTCCTCGCCGAACCGCAGCACGGACGACAGGGACTCATCGACGAGCCGCGTCTTTCCGGTTTCCAACAGCATGATCGGCAGTCTAGTCCCGAGCCTCTGGCGACGGCCTAGCGCGATTGCGCCGCCAAGCTGCCTTCTTACCGGTATTCGAACCGCTCGAGGGCTGGCCGCTGGACCCCACCGTAGGATGGGCGGCGAGGAAAGGCAGGAAGATGATTACCCGTGCAGACGTAGAGGCGGCCTACGCAAAGACCGCCGGCCTGGTCCGGCATACACCGATGGTTTCGTCCGGGGAAGATTTGCCGTTCACCCTCTGGTTCAAATGCGAATTCATGCAGCACACCGGCTCCTTCAAGGCACGTGGGGCCTTCAACCGGCAGCTCACTGCCCGAGAGGACGGCGAGCTCTCCGAAACCGCAGGAATCGTGGTTGCATCCGGCGGAAACGCCGGCCTGGCCAATGCCTTCGCGGCGGCCCGCCTGGGCGTGCCAGCCACGGTCTTTGTCCCCGAGACGGCGCCAGCAAACAAAGTCGCGAAGCTCCACGCTGCGGGCGCCACAGTGGTGCAGCACGGATCGGAGTACGCAGAGGCGTTCACCGCTGCCGCCGAATTCGCGGCTTTCAACGGGGCAGTCCTCTGCCATGCCTACGACCAGCCCGGGATCGTGGCCGGCGCCGGAGGGGTCGGGCTTGAGGTGCTGGCCGAGCTGCCCGACGTCGACACCCTCCTGGTAGCTGTTGGCGGCGGCGGGCTGATGGGCGGCATCGCCGCCGCCGTCGAGGGTAAAGCCAGGGTGGTGGGAGTCGAGCCCGAGACGGTGCCGACCCTGCACGAGGCCCTCGCGGCCGGCCGCCCCGTGGACGTTTCCGTGTCCGGAGTCGCTGCGGATTCACTTGGGGCGCGCCGCATCGGCGAAATCGGTTTCGACGTCGCACGGCGTACCGGGGTGCAGAGCGTCCTGGTCAGCGACGACGACATCATTGCCGCCCGGCGGCGCTTGTGGGAGAACCGCCGGATCGTCGTCGAACACGGAGCGGCAGCCGCATACGCTGCCCTGTTGTCCGGGGCATATCGGCCCGCCGACGGCGAGACTGTGGCCGTTGTGCTCTGCGGAGCGAACACGGATCCTTCGAGTCTCTAGACGTCGACTGCTCCGTAACTGTCGTTCAGGCGCCAGCGTCAGTTACGGAGCAATCGAAAAGGGACCTACTTCTTCGGCAACCCAGGCGGGTTCAGTTCCGACTTCGTAATCGCCTCCGAAGAAAGCCCCCAGCGGTCCAGGATCTTCCCGTACGTCCCGTTCTTGATAAGCACGTTCAGCGCGGCCTGCGCAGCAACCGCGAGCCCGTTGCCCTTCTTGGTGGTGAAGGCGATGTCGGCCTTCAGCGGCCAGCCGCCGTTGACGGTGCCCACCTGCTTGGTCTTGCCGTCCTTCGCGGCCTTGTACGCCGCCCCCGCGTTCGGACCGAAAGTCAGGTCCCCACGGCCGGACTGGATGGCCAGCGAGGAGGCGGAGTCGTCGTCGTAATACAGGATCGCCTCCTGGTTGGTGCCCGAGCCCACGATCACCCGCTTGCCCGCCACGTCCTTCGCTTCCTTGACCTCGCCAATGTCCGAGTCACTCTTCGCGTCGGGGCGCCGCCCGGGCAAAGGTGTCTCAAACTGGCACAGCGTCAGCATGGTGTCCACTCGCTACTGTGATTCAGCACTCAGGATTTAGTGACGAGGACTACATGAACAACACCACAATTGACGCGCCGAAAGTGGCGCGTCCCTCCCAGGAGAATCGGCTCAGCGGCAACATGGGAGTCGGGGAGCTCGTGATGAACGTGCTCGCGTTCTCGTCGCCGCTGGCCACGGTTGCGGGCACGCTGCCCGTACTGCTGATGTTCAGCGGCCAGACGGCTCCGGCCATTTACGTTCTGGTCACGTTGATGTTGCTGATTTTCTCCGTCGGCTTCGTCAAGATGAGCCGCAGCGTCCGGGGCGGGGGAGGTTTCTACTCCTTTGTCACTGCCGGCTTGGGCAAACCTGCAGGCCTCGGCGGCGCCTTTTTGGCCCTTTTCGGCTACATCCTCATTGGATTCTTCGCCCCTTCGTTTTTCGGCGTGGCCCTCCAGGGATTCGTCGTCAACACCCTCAACGGCCCGGATGTTCCTTGGTATTGGTACGCGCTCGGCATCATCGCCGTCACCACCGTCCTTGCGTACAACCGCATCGACCTCTCCGCGAAGTTGCTCACGGCTGTAATGCTTCTTGAGGTGGCTGTCATCGTCGTCTTCGACTTCGCGTCATTCTCCGTAAACGGACTTGATGCTGTGCACGGGGTGGGATTCGCCCTTCCCTCCCTCACCGATGCGAGCATCGGCCTCGCCTTGTTGTTCGCCGTCGGGAACTTTTTTGGCTTCGAAGCAACAGTGATCTACCGGGACGAGGTCAAGAACCCCGACAAGACGATCTCGCGGGCGACGTTCCTGGCAGTCATCGGCATTGGCCTCTTCTACGCGGTTGCTGCCTGGGCATTCATCGCGTTCCTGGGGCCGGACAACGTGCAGGCCGCGGCGGAAAGCAACACTGTCAATCTGTTCAACGACGCCGTAGCCGCGTTGGCGGGCAAGATCTTCGCGGATGTTGCCATGATCCTGCTTATTACGTCCGTCCTGGCGTGCATGCTGTCCATCCAGAACATCGCCGCACGGTACAGCTTCTCGCTTGCCGCCGACCACGCACTGCCTCCAGTCCTCGGACGGGTCCATCCCCGCCACAAGTCTCCGTACGTATCTGCCCTGGCAGTGGGCCTCGTCTGGGCTGTGGCGACGGTGATCTTCACAGCCATAGGTGTTGCCCCCGACGCCCTGTATCCCATCGCTTCCGGCAGCGGCACTTTCGCCGTGCTGCTCCTGATGTTCATCACCAGCTTTGCGGTCCTCGTTTACTTCCTCCGCCGCCGCCGTTCCGCACCGGAGTCGGTCTGGAAGACCATCGTCGCGCCGATCATCAGCGTGCTCTTCCTTGGCGCTATCACCTACCTGGCGATCACTAACTACCCGGAGCTGATCGGAGGCTCGGCCGTGATGACGGTCATCTTCATGACCTTCACCTTCGCGCTGTTCTTTGGTGGCATTGCGTACGCATTCTTCCTCCGCTCCAAGCGCCCCGAAATCTACGCCCGGCTGGGCCGTCAGAAAATCGGTTGATCGGCGTCGCCGGTGCTGGCTGCTTCCGGATTGGTATCAGACGCAGGAGAGGACTCAGAACTCAACGCTGAGGACGGTTCGTGAGAGTAGGACCGCCCGGTCCGCCAGTTCCTTAAGCTCGGCGTCGTCGGATTCTGTCGATGCCCACCGCGTTGCTCCCTCCAGCAGTGTCATGACAACTTTGACGTGCTCCCGGGCTTTCGGATAGCCCATGTCGCGCGCTGCTGCCACGTACATGTTTTCGTGGAGATCGACCCAGTCGTCAACCTGGGTGCGCAAGTCACGGGGGAGGATGCCGGCCATTCTGTCCGTCGCTACCAACAGGTCCCAGAGATTGCTTTCGGGAAGCCGCACCTGGCGGGTGAAATGAAGCCGGACCATGGAGTCCCAGAATTCATCGGCCGAAGCGGCCTGGCTCACTGCATCGATCAAGGCGACGCCGAAACGATGGAAGTGCCAGCGCAGCGACTCGGCCACGATCTCATCCCGCCCTGCCGGAAAGTGCGAGTAGAGGCTGGGCGGCTTGATGTTGACTGCATTCGCAATGGTTCGCATCGACACGGAGTTGAAGCCGTTGGCTATCGCCAACTCGAGGAATGCTTCGAGGATGTGCTGACGAGCGGCTTTCTGCCCCGCCCAGTTCCACTCCTCAAGGCGATGGACAAAGGCGTCAAGGGCGGCCTCGTATGACGTAGCGCTCATAATTCCGTCATCGTAACAGCCGGCGGCTTGGTCGCCGTTGCGGTCTGGAAGGACGGCTCGGGGACGGCGCTCGAATGTGCCAAATTTCCCACATCGCCTCTTCCCTAACGACCATTAGTTAGCTAAGCTGGATTTGGCAGCAAGGGGTACCTCCCTGGAGCCCTATGAGCGGTCTGAACGGGAAGAGCAGAAAATGGTCACCGAATATCCGGGTGTGGGGACCAGTCGGAGCGACGTCGTCTTTGGTAGCGGCCTTTCAGGCATGGTGGCTGCTTATATTCGCGCCCGGGCGCGCGAGGATAATGCGGCCTCGGACGAAAATTGGAGCGCCGAATCCGCGTTCCGGTCCCGCCGCAAGCCAGCCCATGCCAGGAGGCCCCTCGTATTCCGCGCTCGCAGGAACGAAGAAGGCGACCAAAATGGCCTCGGCTGAAGTCCTGTCCCCTTGGCCGTATGAGTCCTTGCGCGAAACGAACCGTGTTCGCGAACTGTTCCTGATGCAGCCGCATGCTGATCTGACGGGAATCAGGCCGATCGTGGCTCGCTCCTGGTACCGAAGCCGGGCCGCTGGAGTTGATGCAGTGGCCGATCGGGGATTCTTCGACGAGGGCCGGGTAGATGAACACACGATCCATGCCGCCGGTCCGCACTTGCAGAAGCTGGATGAAGTTGCGGCGGACCTGGGTGGATACGTAAGCCTGACGGCACCCAACGGAGTGCTTGTGAAGGCAGACTTCCTGCGCGATGACGGCTTTCCCGCCGGATACTCGCTGTTGGAGGAGAGCTGCGGGAGCAACGGTGAGGGGCTCGCGCTGGAAGAGGGGCGAGGGGTCTGGCTGGCCCCGGAGGAGCACTTCCGTGAGGACATGCGCGGCAACTGGTGCTTTGCGTCTCTGGTACGCGACCCGTTCCACAACCGAGTGCGGGCTGTGATTGGGCTGACGCTTCCCGCCAACCGGGTGTCCACCCTTGAACCGTCTTCAACGCTGCTGATGCTGGAGGGCGTAGCCTCGCGAATCGAGCGTGACATCGAGGTGCGGACTTCTTCCAGGGAGCGCGCGCTGCTCAGCGAATACCTGAGGATTTCCCGGCGAAGGGGCAACCGCGCCGTCATCGCCCTGGACGGTAAGAACTCCCTCCTGAACGCTTCGGCGACTGCCTCGTTGGAGGACCGCGACTTTTCGATTATCTCGGGCTATGCCAAAGCCGTGATGTCCTCCGGCCGGGACATGAATTGTGAGGTAATGCTGCAAGGGCCCGGTCTGGCCACCCTGGAAGTCTCCCCTGTGACCCTCTCAGCCGCGAATATCGGGGCCATTGTTGTGGTCCGGCCGCACTCGCCATCCAAAGAACGCTCAGTCGAAACGAAGAGCCCCCCGCAGGAGCTGGAAGGTTCCATCCAGGGGGCCGCCGACCGCTTGTTGTCCCAGCTCGACGGGACCAGTACCGAATTCAAGCGCACCCTGAATCTCGCTCGGAAGGCTGTTGACCAGGTTCGGTCCGTTGTGATGATAGGTGAGTTGGGCAGCGGAAAACGCCGACTGGCCAGCGCCATCGCTTCGCTGCGTGGCAGCCAAATGGTAGTCGATGCGCGGAGCGGCGCGCTGAGGAACCCGCAGCTCAGGGACGTGCTTCACCGTGTGGCCACGGAATTGCCATCGACCCTAATCGTTGAACACGCGGACGAACTCTCGCAGAACGAAGCCAGCGAGATTGCGCAGAGTTTGCGGGGCAACTCGGCCACCAAGCTGATCTTCACCATCGCCAGGCCTACGGATGCCACGTTGTTGCTCTCCGAGTCCTTCGATGTCCTTGAGATCTCTGTCGCCCCGTTGCGGAACAGGCGGGAAGATATCCCACAACTCGCGAATGCCATTGCGGAGGAACTGGGGGAACGAAGGTTGTCCCGGAGGCTCATTACGACACTGACACACGCCGACTGGCCGCGGAACATTGACCAGCTGCGGGCAGTGGTGTCCAACGCGGTTGAGCGTGCGGAAGGTGCAGAGGTCACGGTCGATGACCTTCCGCAGGGATTCCACCGCGTTCTGACCAAGGGACGCCTCTCGAGGCTTGAGGATGCTGAACTCAGCGAACTCCGTACCGCCCTTACCGAAGCGAACGGCAACCGCAGCCTGGCGGCGGAAACGCTCCAGATTGGCCGTTCGACGCTCTACCGCCGGATGGATTATTTCCGCAGCCGGGGATTCGACCTCTAGTCCAAACGTCGGCACAAGAAGGTGCCGGTCATCCCGGATGACCGGCACCTTGGGCTGCCCGGGGAGTCCGCGTCATGCAGGCCCAGGTGTCCCATCGTGTGTCTCGATCTGGCACGGATGGGTCTCTTGATATCGCGTTGTACTTGAAATCACCCGAAACCGGCACCTCCCGAAAAGGTGCTAGGCAGCGAACGAGGGTACGACACGAACAGGACGAGAAACTATGACCCGCGATGCCCAGGGAACCATTCTTGTGGCCCCTCACCATTTCCCGAACCTGGACCGCGAGCACGCGCTTGCGGAAGAGTTCGGCTACAAACTCAACCCCGCGGCTGACGCCGACGGCTTCCGCGCAGGGCTTCCCGAAGCTGACATTGTGATGATTACCCCCTACGCACGGCTGACGGCCGCGGACTTCCCGGTAATGCGCAAATGCCGGGCTGTCATCCGGTACGGCATCGGCTACGACAACATCGACGTTGCCGCGGCCACGGAAGCCGGCATTCCCGTATCCATCGTCCCGGGCACTGCATCGGAAGAGGTCGCCTCGCACGCGTTCGCCATGGGGCTGGCGCTGGCCCGGCGTTTGCCGGCCGGTGACGCCTCGATCCGCGACCACGGCTGGGCCGGAACCATCAGCTATGACACCCCGGTGCTCTCCGAACTTGAGGTCGGCGTGCTCGGAATGGGACGCATCGGCCAGCACGTGGCGCGGATGTACCAGGCCGTCGGAGCACGAGTACGGGCCTATGACCCCTTTGTCACGGACAGCTTCGTGGAGATGACCGGCCTCGCCGACGTCCTGGAGAACTCCGACGTCGTCTCCCTGCATCTGCCCCTGAGCGACGACACCGCAAACCTTGTCTCCGGAGACGTCCTGGCGAAGATGCGCAAAGGCGCCGTCGTCGTCAACGTGTCGCGCGGAGGCCTCATCGATGAAGCGGCCCTCGCGGCCGCGTTGGCCTCGGGGCACATTGCGGGTGCGGGGATCGATACATTCGCCCAGGAACCGCTCGGCCCCGAACACCCGCTTCGCTCAGCTCCCAACACCATCCTCACGCCCCACATCGCCTGGCGTTCGAATCGCTCGACGGGCGCCCTGCAGGACGGCGCGGTGGAGCGGGTGCGGCTCGCACTCACCGGGCAGCCGCTGATCGATCTTGTGAACTGAAAGAAGGACGAATTGGGAACGAACACTCACCTAGAGCCAGCTGCACAGCGCGGAATCGCGGAGGATCCACACCTGCGCAGGGGTCCACGGGGTTTCCCGTTGTTGCCGGGTGGCTACGGGCGGTCGACCTACTACACCGGCGCACCGAGTCCCTATGCGATCCGGGGCGAAGGCTACCGGGTCTGGGATGACCGCGGCCGCGAACTGATCGATGCAAACAACAACTTCACCTCGCTGATCCACGGCAACGCCCATCCCGAGATCACTGAAGCAGCCACGAAAGCCCTGGCGAGTGGAGCCAGTTGGGGCATCCCCAACCTCTACGAATGGGAACTAGCCGATCTGCTGCTCTCGCGCCTGCCGGACCTCGACCAAGTGCGCTTTACGAACTCCGGCACTGAGGCCGTGATGTCGGCGATCCGGATCGCGCGGGCCAGCACCGGGCGTGAGCGGGTCGTTGTCACCAAGGGCGGCTACCACGGCACATCCGAAGTCGCGCTGGTGCCAGGCGGCCCGAGCTACACGCGGGGTGTAACCCAGGGCGTGATCGACGACGTCACTGCAGTGCCGCTCAATGACATCCACTTCCTGCGCCAGGCGGTTGAAGCCGCTCCGGACGCTTACGCGGCCATCATTCTCGACCTCTTGCCCAACCGGGCCGGCTTGCTGAGCATCTCCGAGGATTTCGTGCGAGAGGCCCGGGAACTCGCGACGCGCTTTGGGATTGTCCTGATCATCGACGAGGTCATCAGCTTGCGACTCGGCTACAACGGCCTTAGCGGAGACTATGGAGTCTCCCCTGATCTGCTTACCACCGGCAAGCTCATTGGCGGCGGATTCGCCGTCGGGGCGGTGGTCGGCAAGGCGGAGCTCATGGCCGAGGTGGACCCGACCCGCCCAGGCAGCCTTCCCCACGGTGGCACGTTCTCAGGAAACCCCGTCAGCATGGCCGCCGGCGCAGCTGCGCTGCGCTTGTACCCGCACGAGGAAGTGCTGCGCCTGAACCGACTCGGGGACACCACCCGTGAAGCTGTGAAGTCCAAAATCGCCGAAGCGGGCTGGGAGATCCGTGGCCGTGGTTCCTTGCTCCGGGCAGTTCCCGCGGGCGCGGAAAAGGTCAGCGAGGAGATCCAGCATCGCCTGTGGTGGGCAAGCTATGAGCGTGGCTTGCTCGGTTCGCCCGCCAATTTGCTCTCCCTCTCCACACCCATGGACGAAAACGTCGCGGCGGATATCGCCGAGCGCCTCGCCGATGCCGTGCTCGGGGTGGCGGGATGCGCCGAAGCAAAAGACGGGAGCCAGAAACTGTGAAGCTCATCTCTTACGAACACGAATCCGGCATTCGGGGCGGCGTCCTGGTTGAAGACTCGGTCTACGACCTCGAGCTTCTTCTGCAGGGCTCGAACGAGGCGGTCCACGGAGCAACGGCCTCCGTTCGTGAGTTCCTTGAACTCTATGGTGAACGGATTGCGGCGGTCTCTGCTGAGGTAACAGCCCTCGCTGCGCAAGACCCGGTGGCCCGCGTCGGCGCACGGTCTGAGGTTCGCCTGACGACGCCGGTCACGGACCCTTCGAAGGTGCTCTGCATCGGGCTCAACTACAAGGACCACGTGGCTGAAACCGGACGGGCCTTACCCGAGTACCCGGATGTCTTTGCCAAGTTCGCCTCCACCATGATCGGTCCCGAGGACGAGATCGGCGGTGCGCGGGTCAGCGGAAACCTCGACTTCGAAGGTGAGGTCGCAGTAGTCATCGGCCACCGCGCGAGCGAGGTTTCAGAGGCCGAAGCACTCCAGTATGTCGCTGGCCTTGCCGCGCTGAACGACGTCACGGCACGCGATCTTCAGTACCGCGGAACCCAGTGGCTGGCCGGTAAGGCGGTTGATGGCTCAACGCCCTGGGGGCCGGCCCTGGTAACGCTGGACGAAGTCGGAGACCCGCAAACACTTGAGTTGGCCACGCGGGTGAACGGCGTTGAAGTGCAACGCTCCAATACGCGGTACCAGATCTTTTCCATCGCGCGCATCGTCTCCTACCTGTCGAGCTTCCTCACGCTTGAACCGGGTGACGTCATCGCGACCGGTACGCCCCAAGGCATCGGTGCGAAGCGGAACCCGCCAATCTGGCTCGAGCCAGGCGACACGGTGGAAATCGACATCGAAAAGGTCGGGCTGCTTCGCAACCGCGTCGGCAAGCCCCAGCTCTAACCCAGCCTCCGCATCGCGGAAGCGTTCCTCCTGCAAGCCCTACGAAAGTAGCAAAGAACCATGAGTGAAGTTCAAACAAAACCAAGCGAGGCGCGGTACCGCATCGCCGTCGACACGGGCGGCACGTTCACGG
Source organism: Arthrobacter sp. TE26545 (assembly GCF_056279005.1). Next base: position 3,639,972 of record NZ_JBWBQM010000001.1, on the reverse strand, counting down.
ACGTGGTGCTCGACTCGACCACGGGTGACATGGCAGTCGGCAAGGCACTGACCACCTATGACCGGGTCTTTACCGGTTTTGAAGCTTCAGTACGCCGGGCTGCCGAGTCCGTTGGATGGAGCGGCGACGACGTCCTGCGCAACGCAGACGTGATCGTGTACGGAACCACCCACGCCACCAACGCAGTGCTCACCGGCAAGGTCGCCAAGACCGCACTGCTGACCACCGACGGCTTTGCCGATACCTTGCTGCTCCGCGAAGGTGGACGCCGCGACGCGTTCGACTCCAAGGCTGCCTACCCGCCGCCCTACATTCCGCGCCAGCTGACGTTCGAGATCCGGGAACGCGTTTCGGCTGAGGGCGATGTCCTTGTCCCGCTTGATGAAGAACAGGCCCGCGAAATTCTGGGCTCATTCAAGGAACAGGGAATCGAAGCCGTTGCCGTGTCCTTCCTGTGGTCGATCATCAACGATGTCCACGAGCGGCGGGTCGGGGAACTCATCGAGGAAATCCTGCCCGGTGTCCCGTACACGCTCTCGAATGAAGCCAACCCCACCATTCGTGAGTACCGCCGTTCCTCGGCCGCCTCGATTGACGCCTCTTTGAAGCCGTTGATGGCCGACCACCTGGGCAAGCTGCGCTCGGATCTCCAGGAGTACGGCTTCGCCGGCGACCTGCTGGTCGTTACGTCCGAGGGCGCCGTGCTCGATGTCGCGGACGTCCTGGACCGTCCCGTGTTGCTGCTGAACTCCGGCCCCTCCATGGCGCCGCTCGTGGGTGCGGCGGCCGCCCCGGACCGCGACACCGTAGTGGTGTGCGACATGGGTGGCACCACGTTCGACGTTTCTCTCGTGGAGGAAGGCGTTGTCCGCCATACCAGGGAAGCCTGGCTCGGTGAGCCGTTCGTCGGCCACCTGACCGGTCTGTCCTCGGTTGCCGTCTCCAGTATTGGTGCCGGTGGCGGCAGCATTGCATGGATCGACGGCGGTGGCTTGCTTCGTGTGGGTCCACAGAGCGCCCGCAGTACTCCCGGTCCCGCTGCCTACGGTCGCGGTGGTGAAGAACCTACGGTCACTGACGCCTGCGTGGCGCTCGGCTACCTCGACACCGAAGGCTTCGAGGGCGGGTTCACCCTCGACCGCGAAGCCGCAGTCCGGGCCATCGACACCCGAATCGCCGGACCCCTCAAGATGGACACCTTGCAGGCTGCGCAAGCCATCCTGGACGTCTCTGCGAACCACATGGCCACGGCCATCCGCCAGGCCGCACTCGAGCAGGGCGTGGACCCCCGCGGCGCCTTGATTGTCGCCGGCGGTGGCGCCGGTGCCATGGTTGCCGCCGCAATCGGTGTCCTTCTTGAAGCCGACACCGTGCTCATTCCGGCAACTGCCGGTGTTTTGGCCGCCTACGGCGCACACCGTGCACCGATCGCAACGGAATTCCTCTCGCCGCTGCACAACGACACCCGCAGCTTCGATGCCGGTTCCGCCACCCGGGCGGTGGGGGACCTTACGTCGAAGGCGAACTTCTTCGTGGAGCGTTTCAACGGCGTGGGCGAGGCGCCCAACGTCACCTACTTCGTCGATGCCCGCTACCCGGGCCAGGCGTGGGACCTGCGGGTCTACCTGGATGAAGCCCCGGACACCGCCGTCGACGCCGCAGCAATCATTGAGCGGGCCTTCCACGAAGAGCACGACCGCCGCAACGGCACGCACGATCCGGACAGCCGCGTCGAAATCATCACGTGGGGCGTCCGGGTGGAAATCCCCCGACCGGAGCACACCAAGGAGAACGCCGGAGTCAGCCGAACCGGCGAGGTCCACCGCACCGACTCCATTGTCTTTGGCGGCGAACGCTTCAGCACCCAGCGGTACCGCGGCGTAACGCTTGCACCTCGGGACAAGATCGTCGGTCCTGCAGTCATCGACCAGCCAACCCACCACCATCGTCGTGCCGCCGGAGTGGAACGCGACCCTCGACGAACGATCCAACATCTACCTCACCCGTAAGGAGGCGTAACCGTGGCACGCGAATTCGACCCTGTAAAGCTCTCGGTACTTGCCAACGCATTCGACGGCATCGTCCGAGAGATGACCAACGGCTTGCTGCGCTCGGCTCGTTCGTCCGTCATCAACACCGCACGCGACTTCTCCTGCGCCGTGCTGACAGCAGACAACCAGTTGCTCGCTGCGGCCGAAGGCGTGCCCGTGCACGTCTTCGGCGCCGGCCCCCTCGGCGAAGACATGGTGGAACTGCACGACGACATCCGCGAAGGCGATGCGTTCCTGCACAACGACCCCTACCGTGGTAACTCGCATGCTGCAGACCACGTCATTCTGGTGCCCATCTTCATCCAGGGACGGCACCTCTTCACTGCAGTCACCAAGGCGCATCAGGCAGACTGCGGCAACTCGCTGCCCACCACGTTCTTCGCCACCGCCAGGGACGTGTACGAGGAAGGTGCCCTGATCTTCCCGTGCGTGCGGATCCAGCGCGACTACACGGACATCGACGACATCATCCGCATGTGCCGCTCCCGCATCCGTGTGCCGGACCAGTGGTACGGCGACTACCTCGCATCGGTGGGCGCTTCCCGCATCGCCGAACGCCGCATCCACGAACTCGCCGAAAAGTTCGGCGTCGATGACCTCGTGGACTTCGTCGACGCATGGTTCGACTACTCAGAGCGCCTCACTGCGAGCGCCATCGAAACCCTCCCGGAATACGTCCTGCACGGAACCACCGCGCACGACCCGTTTCCGGGCACCGGCCCGGATGGTGTCCCGCTGCAGGCCACCATCGAGGTCAAGCCCAAGCAGGGAAAGATCACCATCGACCTGCGCGACAACCCGGACAACCTCCCCAACGGCTTGAACCTCACCAGGGCAACCGCCACGGGTGCAGCACTGGCGGGAATCCTCTCCGGCATCCCGGAAAACCTGCCGAGCAACGCCGGGACCTTCCGCAGGGTGGAGGTGCTGCTGCGTGACGGCTGCGCCGTCGGTGTCCCGAAGCACCCCTATTCCTGCTCGTCGGGCACCACCAACCTGGCTGACCGCGTCGTGAACCTTGTCCAGGCTGCGTTCTCGCAGATCGACGACGGTTACGGTACCGCTGAGGGGGCTGCCGGGCAGGCACCTGCAAAATCGGTCATTTCCGGAACCGATGAACGGAACGGCAACGCCTATGTGAACCAGATCCTGGTGGGCGGAGTCGGTGGCCCGGCCACCCCCTATGTTGATGGGTGGCCGACCTACCAGCGGCCCGTCTGCGGCGCCCTCCTCTACCACGACAGCGTGGAGGTGGACGAGCAGCGTTACCCGATCCTGATCCACGAACGCACGCTGGTTGCCGACTCCGGCGGCGCAGGCAGGCAGCGTGGCGGGCTCGCAACGCGGGTCACCATGGAACCCCGGGTGGAAAGCGTGACGATCACGTACGGCATCGAGGGCAAGCTGAACCCGCCGAAGGGGGTCCGCGGTGGACACGACGGTGCCGTGCCGTCGGCCTGGGTGGAGGACCTCAAGACCGGAGAACGCCGCGACATTCCCGTGGTGGGCCGCTACGACCTGCAGTCCGGCGAGAAGGTAGTTTCCATCACCCCCGGCGGTGGCGGATACGGTGACCCGCTGGAACGCGAGGTGCTGGCCGTACTCGATGACTACCGGGAGTCCCGGGTGTCCCTCGAAGCGGCGGCTGCGGACTACGGCGTTGTCATCACTGACGGCGTGGTGGACGAAGAAGCCACGGCCAAGACCCGCCAAGAGCGATTGGCCAGCTAGCAGCACCAGCCATGGCAACCGCTTCCGGGGCGGGGTATATTCCTCGCCCCGGAAGGTTTCACTAACTAATGACGGAGATTCACATGGAACCCATTCGAGTCGGAATTATCGGCGTCGGAAATGTTCTCAACCAATACCTGGACAAGATTGGCGTCCACCCTGACGTCAAAGTCGTGGCCCTCGCGGATGTGAACGCGGACGCCGTGAAAGCCCGGGCCGCAGAATATTCGGTTCCCAAGGCACTCTCGCCCGAAGAGCTGCTGGCCGACGACGAAGTGGAGCTTGTCCTCAACCTCACTCCGCCGAAGCTCCATGCGCCAGTGACACTTCAGGCCATCGCCGCAGGCAAGCACGTCCTCTCGGAAAAGCCCTTTGCCACCTCCCTTGAGGAAGCCCGGCAGATCCTGGACGCCGCGCGCGACGCAGGCGTCAAGGTGGGATCCGCTCCCACAACCTTCCTCGGCTCCGGCATGCAGACCAGCCGCAAGCTCATCGACGACGGGTGGATCGGCGAGCCCGTGGCGGCATTCGCTTCTTTCGCCTGCCGCGGCTACGAGCACTGGCACCCGAATGTCGACCCCTTCTACAGCCCGGGTGCCGGGCCGATGCTCGACATCGGGCCCTACCTCGTCACCAATCTCGTGAACTTCTTCGGCCCGGTCAAGCGTGTTTCCGCAACGGCACCGCGTTCATCGGAGACCCGTCCCCGTCCGGGCAAAGAGGGCGACGTCATCCAGGTCAAGACCCCTACGCACGTCACGGGCACCATCGACTTCGAGTCTGGCGCTGCCGCCACGGTGATTGTCAGCTGGGACATCTGGAACCACAACCTGCCGCATCTGGAGATCTACGGCACAGGCGGTTCCCTGGCCGCGCCCAACCCGGACCACTTCTCCGGTGCGCCGGTGCTTCGCCGCGGGGAGGCCGGCGACCTTGCTTTGGATATGACTCCTCCCGGCGGGGGCGACTGGCGGGAGACGCCAATTACGCACCGGGACGACGCCTACCGTGGCATCGGCCTGGCCGAGTTCGGCTATGCCATCCGCAATGGGCTTGAACCCCGTACCGGCGGCGACTTTGCCTATCACGTCCTGGAAGTTCTGCTCGCGTTCGAAGCGTCTTCGGAGCAGGGCCGGCACATCGAGATCGAAAGCACCTGTGAGCGGCCGCGGCCGCTTCCTTCTGTCGGCCCGCAAGAGCCCTACCGGTTCGACTGACAGCCGCATTAGCAGCAGCCGGCGGCGGTACGTACGTGCCGCCGTCGGCTGTTGTCCTGTTGTGGATGCGGGAATGGCCGCGTCCCAAACTGGGACACAACTTTGCTACTCCACGGTGAAAACCTGATGTTCGGGCGATTCGGTTTGCAAATGCCGACGCATCTACGAATTTAGGAGAACGCATGACTAGCACAGCTGCTGCTGATATCGGCACCGACGTCGGCATCAAGAACGTCCGCCGCCGCACTGTCGCGCAGGCGATCGTTGAGTACCTTCAGGTCCAGTACAGCGAACTGGATGGTGAAAGGAGGCGCCTCGTTCCCGGCATGTACGGCATTTTCGGCCACGGAAACTCCGTTGGCCTCGCGCAGGGAATTGACGAGTACGGTGTGGACTTCCCCCACTATCAGGGCAAGAACGAGCAGTCGATGGTTCACGCCGCGATCGGGTTCGCGAAGGCTTCCAACCGCGCGGCGACCCTCGCCTGCACAGCCTCCGCAGGACCCGGATCGACGAACATGGTTTCCGGCGCCGCCACTGCCACCACCAACCGTCTCCCGGTGCTCCTGTTCCCGGCAGACATCATAAACAACCGCTTCGGCGATCCCGTGCTGCAGCAGATCGAGCACCCGGTTGAGCGCGATGTTTCCGCGAACGACTGCTTCCGCCCGGTCAGCCGCTACTTCGACCGGATCACCCACCCGGCACAGCTGCTGTCCACGCTCCCGGAGGCAATGCGCGTCCTTACCGATCCGGTGGAAACCGGCGCCGTGGTGGTCTGCTTGCCGCAGGACATCCAGGGGGCGGAATTCGACTTCCCGGAGGCCTTCTTCACGCCGCGGGTCTGGCACATCCGCCGTCGTCCGGCTGTGGAGGATGAGATCCGCGATGCTGCCGAGATCATCCGCAACGCACGGCGTCCTCTGCTGATCGCAGGCGGCGGTGTCCGCTACTCGAAGGCGCAGGAGGAACTGGCACGCTTCAGCGCCGAATTCGGCATCCCTGTCTCCGAGACCTACGCCGGCAAGGGGAGCGGCCCGATCAGCGAACTCAACGTTGGCGGCCTGGGCGTCACCGGAACGGTTGGTGCCAACGAGATCGCCGACGGAGCCGATTGTGTCATCACCGTCGGTTCCCGCCTGCAGGACTTCATCACGGCTTCCCACTCGCTGTTCCAGAACCCGGACGTGAAGTTCGTCCACCTCAACGTGAGCTCGTTCGATGCGCACAAGATGGGTTCGTTCCCGGTGGTGGGCGATGCCAGGTTGTCCCTGTCTGCGCTGCGGGAGTGGCTCGCAGCAGCGGGCTACGCTACCTCCGAAGACTTCCGCAGCGACATTGCGGATGCGCAGAAGGCCACTCGCGAAGTTCGCAAGCACGATCTCCAGGCTTTCCCTGGCGAAAAGATGAGCCAAGCGCAGGTCATCGAGGTGCTCAACAAGCAGGCGACCAGCGAAGACGCGCTGATTCTGGGTTCCGGTGGCGTGGTGGAAGGCATTCACAAGGCCTGGGATCCGTCGAACGGTACCGAGATCCATTTCGAGTATGCCAACTCCTGCATGGGCCACGAGATTCCTGCTGGACTGGGATACCGGCTGGCTCGCCCTGACGCCCCCGGCGATGTATTCGTACTGATCGGCGATGGCACGTACTTCATGCAGCCGACCGAACTCGTCACCGCGGTGCAGGAACGTAAGAAGATCATCACCGTCGTGATCGACAACCGTGGACACCAGTGCATCTGGCCCCTCCAGGTTTCCAAGGGTGGTCCTGGACGTGAGTTCGGCACCCAGTACCGCGAACGCGGCAAGGAGTCCGGCCGACTGGACGGGGCGGTTCTTGAATTCGATATTGCCGCCAACGCGGCCAGCATGGGGTGCGCTGCGTGGTCCACGACGACGATCGAGGAGTTCTCCGCCGCTCTCACCGAGGCGCGCGAGGTCGAAGGACCGGCCGTCATCGTCGCGAGGGTGGAGCCGTGGCGTTACCTCTCCGGCAACGGCTCCTTCTGGGACGTCGGGGTTCCGATGACCTCCCAGCGGCCCGGGAGCCAGGAAGGGACCGCTAAGCACCTTGCGGGCCGTGCCCGCCAGCGTTACTACGCAGCGACTACCGTTCCCGAAGCAGGTTGAGCAGCTAGGGCGGGGTCGTCGAAGGACGGTCCCGCCCGCCTTGCTATCAGGTCACCGGACCCCAGGACAACCGAAACCAAAGAGAAAAGGAGCACCGGACAAATGGGCGCATTCGCCGTTATTGACCCGGCCACGGGCGCGATTCACGCAGAGTACCCCGCAGCCACCGATTCAGAGGTCGAAGCAGGACTTAGCGCAGCGCAGACGGCCTATCAGGAATGGGCACGCACCACCACCGTGGCTGAGCGGGCCGCGTTGGCCCAACGCCTGGCTGACTTGTTTGTTGAACGCAAGGACAAGCTCGCAGCCATCATCAACCGGGAAATGGGCAAGCCGCTCCACCAAGGCGTTGGGGAGGCCGAGTTTTCCGGTTCCATCGCGGCAGCCTTCGCGCAGAACGCCGAGGAGTGGCTCGCGGATGAGGAGCTCGAGGTTGCTGACGGCCTCAGGAGCTTCTTCCGGTATCAGGGCCTGGGTGTCATCCTCGGGATCATGCCGTGGAACTACCCCTATTACCAGGTGGCCCGGTTCGCCATACCGAACATCATCCTGGGCAACACCGTCATTGTCCGTCACGCCAGCCAGTGCCCGGAGTCGGCGCTCGCGCTGGAGGAGCTCTTCCGCGACGCAGGCTTCCCCGAGGGCGCCTACGTCAACCTCTTCGCCACCCACCAGCAGATCGCGGACATCATCGCGGACGACCGCGTGCAGGGTGTATCGCTGACCGGCTCGGAGCAGGTGGGCGCCATTGTGGCTGAGCAGGCCGGACGTGCGCTGAAGAAATGCGTACTCGAACTCGGCGGTGCTGACGTGTTCCTGGTACTGGACACCGGCGACGTGGACCTCGCGGTCAAGAAGGCCGTGATGGGCCGCATGGGCAACACCGGACAGTCCTGCAACGGCTCCAAGAGGATTGTCGTGATGGACAAGTATTTCGACGAATTTGCTGGGAAGTTCAAAGAAGCGATTGCCGGCCAGTCCTACGAGAACGGCGATTTTGGCCCGCTTTCCTCCGGCTCAGCGACGAAGTTCCTGGCGGCCCAGGTGCAGGGGGCCCTCGATCAGGGCGCCGAGATCCTGGTGGGCAACAACGAGCCCCAGGGCAACGTCTTCACCCCGACGGTCCTCACCAACATCACCCCGTCCATGGACGTCTACAGCCAGGAACTTTTCGGCCCGGTCGCGCAGCTCTACAGGGTAAGCAGCGACGAGGAAGCGATCGAGCTCGCGAACTCCTCGCCCTACGGCCTTGGCTCCGTGGTGATCTGCGACGACCTCGAGCGCGCCGAGCGCGTGGGTAACCAGCTCGACGTCGGCATGGTCTTCATCGGCGCCTACGACCTCAGCGGTGCCGACGTTCCGTTCGGCGGCGTCAAGAAGTCGGGTTACGGACGTGAACTGGGCAAGGTTGGCCTGCTGGAGTTCGCGAACAAGAAGCTGTTCCGCTTCGCGAACTAGCGCCGCTTCAGTAAGAAGGAGGCCGGATCAGATTGATCCGGCCTCCTTCTTACGTGTTGACGGTGGCGCCGCCGCAACTACGCCTGGTAGGTCGTCTGGCCGGAGACCTCAGGGATCTCCACCCAAGCGCCGGACGCTGCGCTGCGCAGGGAGGCGTCCACCAATTCGGAAGCCGACCAGCCGTCCGCTGCCGAGGGCCCGATCTGCTTCCCTTCGGCAACCGAGCGGAGGAACAATGCTGCCTCGATCGTCTTCAGGTCGTTGAAGCCGATGCCGGGACCGGGCCCGGGCTGGAAGCGTCCGAATTCCCCGAACGACGGGGGAGTCATGATGGTGCGGTAGCCGCTGCGGTCCGTCGCGACTTCGAGTTGGTTCATGCGTTCGAAGTTCCAGCGCAGGGATCCCTCGCTGCCGTAGACCTCCACGATGTATTCGGCGTGCGGGCCGATGGCAACGCGGGTCGTCTCGAACATGCCGATCGCGCCGCCCTCGAAGCGGGCAAGCATGGCTGTGTAGTCTTCGTTTTCCACTTCCCGGGTCACGTCGGATGCCTCACCCGTGTTGAAGGAGTTGGACGAGGTTCCCGCGGGGAGGGGACGGTCCTTGATGAACGTTTCTGTGACGGCGTTGACCGAGGAGATGCGGCCCACCAGGAACTGTGCCAGGTCGAATCCGTGGCTGAGGATATCGCCGAGGACGCCGGACCCTGCGCGGGCCTGCTCATAGCGCCAGGTGAAGACCTGGTTCGGATCCGATGCGTAGCTGGTCAGCAGGCGGATCTGCACGTTCGTGATGCGCCCAAGTGCTCCGGAACGGATGAGGCGGCGGGCCTCGGCGATGGCAGGAGCGTGGCGGTAGTTGAAGCCCACCGACGTAATGAGTCCGGCGGCTTCGGCGCCCTGGGCGATTTCACGGGACTCCCGGGCGCTGCGCCCCATGGGCTTCTCGATCCAGAAGTGCTTGCCGGCTTCGATGGTGGCCAGCGCAATTTCGTGATGGAGGAAGTTGGGGGAGCAGATCGAAACGACGTCGACGTCAGGGTTCTCCAGGACCTTGCGGTAGTCGGTGGCGGTTTCCTTGTAGCCGAGCGCGTCTTCTGCGTGGTGACGGCCGGCGTCGTCAGGATCCGCGGCGATCACAAGCTCGGGGTGCCGCGGCAGTTCCGGGAAGAACTGCTTGGTGGCGAGGTAGGCGCGTGAATGCAGCCGCCCCATCCATCCCACCGAAATCAGGCCTACGCCAATGCGGTTTTGGTCTCCCACGAGGACTCCTTCGTCTAGCCATTGGTTTCTCTGAAGTGGTGCCGCGCAGGGGCGGCATCTGCGTCTCAGCGTATGGACCCGGGGGCGCCTCTCTGTGTCTCAATCTGAGACACACGGCGGTACCGAGGCACTGTTTTAGTGGGACGTAACAGCTGGCCGCGTCAACTAAGAGGGAGTTCCGTCGATGATGATGGACCGGAATCAACTGCTTCGTCCGGAATCTTTGCGGGTGCTCGTCACGGGTGCCACCTCCGGTGTCGGAGAGGCCACGGCGAAGCTTTTCGCGAGCAGGGGTGCCAAAGTGGCGCTGCTGGGACGGCGCCCCGGGGAACTGCGGCGCGTGGCAGAGGAAATCGACGGCGGCGCACACACCGTGGTTGCCGACGTGGCTGATGCAGAATCCGCAGTCAACGGTGTCCGAGGGGCAATCCACATGCTTGGCGGCATCGATGTGGCGGTGAACGCGGCCGGCGTCGCAGGATTTGCGGCACTGGAGGAACTCAACGAGCACCGTTGGCGCGAAGTGCTGGACACCAACCTTTCCGGCACCTTCTATGTTTCCCGCGAAGCCGGTCTGCATATGCGCAGGTCCGGCGGAGGAGCGATCGTCAATGTGGCCTCCGATCTTGCCTCGATGGGAGTCCCGGGACTTGCGCCTTACTGCGCTTCCAAAGCAGGTGTCGTCGGACTCACCAGGGCTCTTGCCTTGGAGTTGGCCCCTGACGTCCGCGTCAACGTGGTCTGTCCGGGGCCGATCGACACCCCGATGCTTCGGGCAGGCTTGGCCGCCGAGGAAGACCCGCATGAGGCGTTGCGGCTCAAAGAGAGCACGGTGCCGCTGAACAGGCTCGCCGATCCCTGCGAAGTGGCTGCGGCCATCTACTTCCTGGCCGTCGAAGGCACCTTTGCCACCGGAACCAGCATGGCGTTCGACGGCGGCACAACAGCCGCCTGATTGCCGGCCCAAATACCTGTCAAGACACAAGCCCAAGGAGCTTTGAAGAATATGCAAGAGTCGAATTACAACGATCTCCGAAGTGCACGGTGGTTCGCCCCGCACGACCTGACCGGATTCGTGCACCGCACCGCCATCCAGGCCGAGGGCTTCTCGCGCTTTGCCATCAAGGACAGGCCAGTGATTGGCATTGCCAATTCCTGGTCCGAACTAGTCAACTGCAACATCCACTTCAAGCTCCTCGCAGATGCAGTGAAGCGCGGTGTCTTGATGGCTGGCGGCCTGCCGCTCGAGTTCCCCACTATCTCACTCGGCGAGAGCCTGATGAAGCCCTCGGCCATGCAGTTCCGCAACCTCATGGCCATGGACGTGGAGGAGTCAATCCGGGCCTACCCATTGGATGCGATTGTGCTGCTCGGTGGCTGTGACAAGACGGTTCCTGCCCAGCTCATGGGCGCTGCCAGCGCAGATATTCCCACGATCATGTTGACCGGCGGACCGCAGGAGCCGGCACACTTCCGTGGCAAGCAACTTGGCGTAGGAACCGATACCTGGAAGTTCGCCGATGAGTTGCGGGCCGGAAAGATCACCCAGGCGGACTTTGACGAGTTGGAGTCGGCTGCCAAGCCTTCCGCAGGGCACTGCAGCGAAATGGGGACGGCGTCCACCATGACGTCCCTTGTTGAAGCCCTCGGCATGTGCCTACCCGGAAGTGCCTCCATTCCGGCTGTCGATGCCCGGCGCGGCGCCGCGGCGGAGGCGACGGGCCGGCGCGCCGTGGAAATGGCGTTGACCCAGGGGCCGAAGCCCAGCGAAGTCCTGACCAAGGAAGCCTTCGACAACGCGATCACCCTGCTCATGGCCGTCGGCGGTTCAACCAACGCCGTGGTACACCTTCTGGCGCTCGCGCGGCGGGTCGGCTACGAACTGCAACTGGACCGATTCCACGAAATTTCACAACGGACACCGCGCATCGTCAACGTCCGACCGTCCGGCGAATACCTGGTGAAGCAGCTGTTCGAGGCCGGCGGTGTGCCCACTGTCCTGAAGGCACTTGCGCCCCTGCTATACAAAGACGCGATCACAGTCACTGGCAAATCCCTCGAAGAAGGCTTCATTTCAGCACCCGAGCCCGACGGCGTCGTCGTGAGTACGGTCGAAGAGCCGTTTGACGCCTCGGGCGGGATCGCCGTCGTTCGCGGTTCGCTTGCGCCGAACGGGGCCGTGATCAAGCGCAGCGCCGCTTCCAAGGATCTGCTGCAGCACAAGGGTTCCGCGATCGTGTTCGAGGACATCTACGACCTCGGCCGCAGGATCGACGACCCGGATCTGGATGTTACCGAGGACTCGGTGTTGGTGCTGAGGAACAGCGGTCCTGTCGGGGCGCCTGGCATGCCGGAATGGGGGATGCTTCCGATCCCTGAGAAGCTCCTGCGCAAGGGGGTCCGCGACATCGTACGAATCTCGGACGCACGCATGAGCGGTACGGCGTTCGGTACAACGGTTCTTCACGTTTCTCCCGAGGCCGCAGTGGGAGGTCCGCTTGCGATCGTGCGCGACGGCGATCCGATCGTGCTGGACGTCGAGAACCAGCGCCTTGACCTCGATATCCCGGCGGAGGAGATCGAGAGCCGGCTGGCGGAATTGAAGCTGCCCGAACCGAAATACCGGCGCGGCTACGGTCGCCTGTTCATCGACCACGTGAACCAAGCCAATGAGGGCTGCGATTTTGATTTCCTCAAGGGCCTGCCGGATGAGGAACCACAGCGGCTGCCCTATGGCCTGATGAGTGGTTGGCAGGGCGGCTGGTAAACGGCAGAACCCCCTAAACCACAAGATGTGAGGGGCCGTCCCCCAAGGCGGCCTCGGAAGGAACAGATGTGTCACGACCAAAAGTGATTGTGATTGTCCAGGAGGGCCGCCCGGTTCCTCCGGTTGAGCGGCTGGAAGCCGAAGCTGATGTCGTTGTTGTGCGGACGGCCGACGAATTCCGGGCTGCACAACCCGGTGCCGAGATCTTGTTCCTGAACGACTTCCGGACCAAGCTTCTTCGGGAGGTGGGCCCAGGGGAGTTGCGCTGGATCCACACGTCGAGCATCGGCGTCGACACCCTGCTGACCCAGGAAATCGTTAACAGCGACATCGTGGTCAGCAACTCGCGCGGCGTGTGTGAGCGGCCCATCGCTGAATGGGTTCTCGGAGTGCTGCTGATGTTCACCAAGGATTTGCGCCGCACAATTGAGCTGCAGCGGGCGCGTACATGGCAGCACCGTGAAACAGAGCCGCTGTTGGGACGGAAGGTTCTGGTGGTGGGTCCCGGGCCGGTTGGCCGCGAAACGGTCCTCCTTCTGCGCGCAGCGGGTATGGAGGTGACCGTCGTCGGGAGGACCGCCCGGGAGGATGCGCAGCTTGGCGCCATTGCGTCCTTCGGTGAGCTTGACGGTCTTCTCGGTGAGGCAGAAGACGTGGTGCTCACGCTTCCACTCACGGAAGAGACCCGCGGCCTGTTCAACTCATCCCGAATCGACAAGATGCGGCCGGGCGCGCGGCTCGTCAACGTCGGACGTGGCGCCGTGGTGGTGGAGCGGGATCTCATCGACTCCATCGACGCAGGACATCTAGGCGCCGCCGCCCTGGATGTTTTTGAACACGAGCCGTTGGCGGCGGAAAACCCGTTGTGGAGCAGGAACAACATCCTGGTCTCGCCCCACGCATCCGGTGACTTGATCGGCTGGAGGGGACGTGTTGTGGACTCGTTCGCCCGTAACCTGCGCCGCTGGAAGGCCAACGAGCCGCTCC